>JBASZQ010000053.1:0-3283 GCA_049661025.1 Chitinophagaceae bacterium
GAGATTATGTGTCTCCACAGATCCATAGGTCACTTCCTCAAGGCCGCCAAAACGGGAAGGCACCCAAAAATCAGCAAGGTGAATCACAAGGAATAGCAGGATCAGCGTCCCGAGGATGGCCATTGAACGGGAGTACCAGGTGCTGGTTTTGGAAACACCACTCACAGCGTATTTGTTAGAACGCGCGGCGCGGTTCATTCTTTCCAAGGCATAGCCCTGTACAATGTGGAGGATGAAACCGGCAAACAACCCGATCTCCATGATCCGGATCAATGCATTTGTACTCATGAAATTGGCCGCCCTGTTAAAGTTCTCTTCTCCGTTTTCAAATAAAACGTTCGCATTAACATAGGCATGTACGAGGAGGAAAAAGATCAGGAATAACCCTGTGAAAGCCATTACATATTTCCTGCCAATCGAAGATGTGAAAACCTGGGACCACTTCATATTTATAAAGGTTGCGGGTTTTTGTAATTACCGCAAATGTACTTATCAGGCCGGTATTAACAGTAAATAATTCAAAGGTCAAAAGTCAAAAGTCAAAAAAAAGCCCAAAAACAACGCTTGTCTATAATTTTCACTTTTGAATGCTGACTTTCGACTTATAACGTGAAAACATTGGATTTGTTTGTACCTCATTTGTTGTTTAACCTTCTCAGCATCATATTGTCAATAGCGGCAAACAAATGCTGGGGTTGTACGGTGCGCCAGATGGGATAGTTCAGCAATTCTACGTAGTAATTGACCTTGGCTTTGTAAAAATCATGCTGGGATTGAAGGGGCAGGTCCAGCATCACGATCCAGCCGCCGTCATCGGCCACATCGTCCCTCCATTCTTCATAGTAGAGGTTATCACTGCTGTGAAAGTTGAGGACATTTTCGCCGATGAGTACAAACTTGCGAATGCCCTCCCTGATCATATGATCCACTACATCCCTTTTGAGGGTCATGATATCGTTTTCAATGGCATCATTCCATTCCCCGATGAGTTCAATGATCGCAAAATCAAGATCATAGTCCACATACAGGAGCTTCATATACAAAGTCCGTGAACCGAAATCATCCCATTGGGGATGGATGTAATAGTTGTAAACGGTTTGGGAGAATTCAAACTCGCTATGCTCCCTGCCAAAAAATGGGGATCGTTCGTCTTCTTCTGCTGTATAGAGGTGTCGCCAGTTGTAATATGGTTCGATCTCGTGCATGTCCCATTAGCTATTAGCTACTAGCTAGTTGCTATTTGTTTCCAGCCTCCACTGCTTTCTTGACACTTCCATGTGTCAGCAGCAGCTGTTTCGCTTCTTCATAATTGTTCAGGTCCAGTGCCTGCATTACCATCCGTACGCCCCTGTCAACCAGTTTCTCATTGCTCAGCAGCATATTGACCATCTTGTTGTCTTCTACCCTTCCCAGTTGGATCATTACACTGGTAGAGATCATGTTCAGGACCAGTTTCTGTGCTGTGCCACTTTTCATCCTTGTACTCCCCGTCACAAACTCGGGACCCACCACTACTTCTATAGGAAAGTCTGCAGCGGCAGACACTGGTGCATTGGGATTGCAGGTAATTGATCCGGTAACGATACCGGCTTTACGGCATTGTTCCAGTGCGCCGATCACATAGGGCGTGGTGCCACTGGCAGCAATACCCACTACCACATCTTTCTCACTCACATCAAATTGCTGAAGGTCATACCATCCGTCTTCTTTGCTGTCTTCCGCAAATTCCACGGCTTTAAACATGGCATTGTCTCCCCCTGCAATGATCCCGATGACCAGACCATGCGGAACACCATAGGTAGGCGGGCATTCGCTGGCATCCACAACGCCCAGGCGTCCACTGGTGCCTGCACCAATGTAAAACAACCGGCCACCAGCCAGCATTTTATCCACAATTGCGGTAACCAGTTTCTCTATTTGGGGAATCGCCTTTTGAACCGCAATCGGCACTACCTGGTCTTCATTATTGATGTTGATCAGCAGTTCCCGAATACTCATTTTCTCCAGGTGACGGTACTCAGAATCTTTCTCGGTGACTTTGATGAACGCACTCATGTCCAAAGGGGTCGATTTATTTATGATACGTAACCAGTCCTTCCATAGGACTCTTCAGGATCTTGCCAACCGTAAATTCGTAGGATGAGGCAAGGTCAAGGAGCACATCCCTGAAGCCATAGCCCACACTACCCACAAAATGGATGGGATACTTCCAACTCTCGCCAAATTTACAAAGGTGTTGAAAGAAAAAATCATTCAGGCCATCTTCAATAATATTTTCAATCATATAATGTCCCCTGTTTTCGGCTAAAAAAAGGGCAAAAGACGCCAAATACCGATTGGGCAGTGGTTTTTTGTAAATATGATCCAAAATCTCCACCGCATTGGTCACATACAATGCATCAAACCTTGACCGCAGGTCCTCATCAAAGGTGTTGTAGAGAAAATATTGCAATACCTTTCTTCCGAGGTAGGCGCCACTTCCTTCATCACCCAACACATACCCTAGTCCTGGTGAGTTTTTAACGATGGTCTTGCCATTGAAATAGCAAGCATTTGAACCGGTTCCGAGGATGCAGGCAATACCCTTTTCATTTCCACATGAGGCCCGCGCAATGCCCAGCAGATCATGGTTTACCTCCACATGTGCATCCGGGAAATGTGCTTTCAGTGCTTTGGCCACTGATTTTCGGTTCTCGGGGCTCTTACAGCCCGTCCCATAGAAATACACTTCATCGATCTTAATATTCTTCAGATTGGGGAGTAGCTGTGTTTTCAACAGCGTCATCATCTGGTTAGTATTCAGAAAATAGGGCGACATCCCCTCGGTCATCACGGTCTTCTTTCTTGCCCCACCAATCACGCACCATTCCGCTTTGGTGGATCCACTGTCTGCGATCAATTTTACCGTTGGCATACGTAATTCAACTTATTTCGGGAAATTCGCGTTTACATATCCAAGGTACAAGGTTAGGAATGAATAATAAAAAATTACAGGTCTGGTTTCCAGTCTACTTCGCGGTTTCAATGGTGATCGGTATGTTTCTGGGTTATAAACTGAGGGACAAGATGCCCTGGGCCTCCGGTGTTTTGCAGATGTCGCCTTCCGGTCAGGTCCAGGAAGTGATGGACCTTGTGCGTAACCGTTATGTAGACTCCGTGAATACAGACTCTCTTCGTGAAGAGGCTATTGACGCGGTGTTGGGTCATCTTGACCCCCATTCTGTTTTCATTCCCGCCAAACGTCTGGCAGGTGTCAACGAAGACCTCGCCGGTCGTTTTGAAG
>JBASZQ010000054.1:0-16966 GCA_049661025.1 Chitinophagaceae bacterium
GGTTAAAACAGTTGGATCGGGAAGGGAATCCCCTCCGATGTCGCCTCGCAATCTACAGGTCACTACAATGTGCGATGAGTTGCGCATATCCAATAATTACCAGTCCAAAGTAGTGGGCATCGCCATCAAAGACAGGGGTGGAATTCTTCCTGCAGGCCATACCGCCAATGCGGCGTACTGGTATGATGGATCAACGGGCAACTGGGTGTCAAGCACCTATTACATGCAGCAACTGCCGGGCTGGGTTGACGCGTTCAACAATCGCAAAATGCCCGATTCCTTGTATAAATTGAATTGGAACACCCTGTTCCCCATCGATACTTATCTGATGAGTGATCCAGACGACAAGCAGTATGAAGGAAAGTTTGCTTTCGATCCCAAGCCGGTGTTTCCGCATAATATCAGTGCAATGGCCGGCAAAAACTACGGCATCCTTCCTGCAACACCGCATGGGAACACGCTGACCCTTGAGTTTGCCAAAGCGGCAATTGTATCAGAGGGACTTGGGGCCGATCAGTATACAGATTTTCTGGCAGTGAGTCTTTCTTCACCCGATTACATTGGTCATCAATATGGACCGAACTCTGTTGAAGTGGAGGATACATATCTGCGTCTGGACAGGGAGTTGGCTGCTTTTTTTAGCTACCTGGATAAGAAGTTTGGTAAGAACGGATATCTGTTTTTCATCACAGCAGATCACGGCGTAGCCAATGCCCCCGAGTATTCCGTAGAGCATAAACTTCCCGGTGGCCGAAATGGCGCTTTGACCACCAAGGCCATGAATAATGTGGCCGCGAAATACAATGTGAAGAGCCTTGTACGGAATTTTTCCAACTACCAAATCTATCTCGACTATGCCGTAATAGACAGTGCGAAACTTGATATCGATGAGGTTAAGGAATCTTTCATCAAGGAACTGATGAAACAACCTGGTGTTGCCCTCGCGTTTGACAATGAAGAGATCGATGAGGCGCCATTGCCTGCCAATATTAAAGAGCGATTTATCCAGGGCAGAAATGCGAAACTGGCAGGAGATATTCAGGTGGTGCTTTCTTCGGGATATCTCAATTACGGTACTACCGGAACATCACATGGCAGTTGGTATCCATATGATGCACATATTCCGTTTGTGCTGATGGGGTGGGGTATCAAGCCTGGCAGCCTTGGCAGGGAAGTGTATATGTCTGACATCGCACCCACTATTTGTAACCTGCTAAAGATCCAGATGCCGAGTGGAACAACGGGAACGGTTATTCCTGAAATTACAGATGCTAGGCGCTAGTTATCCACAGGCCATTCGAAAGGTGGAAGGTGGAAGTTGGAAGGACTAAGTTTGCACATATGAAGCAGTACCATGATCTGTTAAAACATATTCTGGATACAGGTGCGCAGAAGCATGACCGCACGGGTACAGGTACCATCAGTGTGTTTGGCTACCAGATGCGTTTTAATCTGGCCGAGGGTTTTCCGATGGTGACTACTAAGAAAGTGCATTTGAAAAGCATCGTGCATGAATTGTTGTGGTTTCTGAAAGGCGAAACCAATATTGCTTACTTAAAAGAAAACGGGGTGAGCATCTGGAATGAGTGGGCCAATGAACAAGGTGAGTTGGGACCGGTGTATGGAAAACAATGGCGAAGCTGGGAGGGAAAGGATGGTGCAGTGATTGACCAGATTAAGTGGCTGGTTGATGAGATCAAAAAGAATCCAGACAGCAGAAGGCTCATCATCAGTGCATGGAATGTTGCGGATCTTCCGAAGATGGCGCTGATGCCTTGTCATACCCTGTTTCAATTCTATGTGGCCGATGGGAAACTGAGTTGTCAGTTGTATCAACGATCTGCGGATGTTTTTCTTGGTGTTCCCTTCAACATTGCTTCATATGCATTGCTGACATTGATGGTTGCGCAAGTCTGTGACCTTCAACCCGGAGATTTTATTCATAGTTTCGGCGATGTCCATATTTATAACAATCATATCGAGCAAGTGAACCTTCAGTTGAGCAGGGATCCTTATCCTTTGCCAACGATGAAAATTAATCCTGAAGTGAAAGATATTTTTGGTTTCCGTTTTGAAGATTTCACACTGGAGAATTATCAATCGCACCCGGCCATCAAGGCGCCAGTAGCGGTGTAGAAAAAAATTGTGTATGATCGTTTCCCATATCGTTGCGGCCGGTGAGCATAACGAAATCGGCAAGCAGAATCAGCTGTTGTGGCGTTTGCCGAATGACCTTAAGTTTTTCAAAAACACCACATGGGGAATGCCGGTGATCATGGGACGAAAAACCTACGAATCCATTGCTGGCGAACCATTGCCTGGCAGGATCAACATTGTTGTGACCCAGAATGCGGGTTTCCATCCCAACAATGAAAAAGTGCGTGTGGCCACCTCCATTGAGCAGGCCATTGTGATGGCGGGTGAAACGGATTGTAAAGAAGTGTTTATTGCGGGAGGAGGAGAAATCTACAAGCAGAGCCTGCCGCTGACCCACCGTATTTATCTTACCCGGGTTGTGCATAGCTTTCCCGAAGCGGAAATTTTTTACCCGGAGATCAGGGACACGGAATGGAAAAGGATTCATCATCTGGATTTTCCGGCAGATGAAAAACATGCCTGGGCCTACCGCTTTGAAACCTGGGAAAGATAAAGATGTATTCTCCTTTTACGATGGCCTGGAAGTATCTTCGCTACCTGCTGACAGCAGATAATGGACGTGGCCATGGCATTCATTCCCCTTTTGTTTATCAGTTGATCCGGGAAGTATTCATGGATCAAAAAAAGGTTCCGGCATACGAGTTGCCTGAAGAGTACCGGCGATCCGTATTGCACAATAGAACCTTGTTGGAAATTGAGGATCTCGGTGCTGGTTCTGTAGGTGGATCACGCCGGCAGCGCACGGTAGCCTCTATTGCAAGAAATTCGGTTAAGCATCAACGTTATGCCTCCCTGTTGTTTAGGCTGGGAAACTTTTTAAAGGCCCGTCGCATACTGGAACTCGGAACATCGCTGGGGGTTACTTCGATGTACCTGGCGGCAGTGTCTACCGCTGAAGAAGTGGTGACCATGGAGGGGTCTTCTGAAGTAGCTGACCAGGCAGAAGCAGCGTTCCGTGCTCGCGGACTGGACAAGATCAGGGTGATCAGGGGAAATTTTGATGATCGATTGCCGGAATTGTTGCAGACGATAACCCAAATAGATCTGGCCTACGTGGATGGTAACCATCGTAAAAAGCCGACCCTGGATTATTTCAACCAGATACTTCCTTTGGTACCGAATGATGGCTGTATTGTTTTTGATGATATCCATTGGAGCAGGGAAATGGAAGACGCCTGGGCAGAGATCTGTGCAGATCACCGGGTTACGCTGACCATCGATCTGTTTGCCATCGGGCTGGTATTTGTGCGGAAAGAGCAACTGGAGAAACAGCACTTTACCATACGGTACTGATAAAATATTATCTGCCGGGAAATCGTTACCTTGCTGGCATCCTGATTAACCCACACCATTATGATTATAGGCGTTCTTAAAGAACCCGCGTCGGAAACCAGAGTCTCTCTCTCCCCAGAAACAGTTGCTGCATTGGTCAAAAAAGGTTGTGGCATTCTCGTAGAAATGAATGCAGGTGCAAATGCTTTTTGCAGTGATGCAGATTTTATTGCTGCAGGTGCGAAGATTGAGGACAGGGCATCCGTGATTGCGGGTGCAGATGTGATCCTTTCCATTCAGCCACCTAATGATCTGGCATCCATTCCATCGGGAAAGGTGTTGGTAGGTGTATACCAGCCGTTGTTCAATGTTGATGTTGCGGAAAATATGGCTTCTGCGGGCCACACGGCATTCAGCCTTGACATGCTCCCGAGGACTACCCGTGCACAGGCAATGGATGTTTTGTCGAGCCAGGCCAATATCGCCGGATATAAAGCGGTACTAATGGCCGCTAACCTTTTTCCCAGATATTTCCCGATGTTTATGACAGCCGCCGGATCAGTGGCGCCGGCAAAGGTGCTGATCCTTGGCGCAGGCGTTGCAGGACTGCAGGCCATTGCAACAGCAAGGAGACTAGGTGCAGTAGTAGAAGTATTTGATACCAGGCCAGCGGTGAAAGAAGAGGTGATGAGCCTAGGTGCAAAATTTGTAGAGGTGGAAGGTGCAGCGGATGCATCCAAAGCGGGTGGGTATGCCGTTGAGCAAACAGAAGATTATAAACGCAAACAACAGGAACGCATAGCCGAAGCTGTACGTAAGGCCGATATCATTATCACCACCGCGCAGATACCCGGGAAAAAAGCGCCGGTCCTGATCACAGAGGAAATGATCCAGAGCATGCGAAATGGTTCCGTGATCATTGACCTTGCAGCAGCCACGGGCGGTAACACACCCTTTACCAAAAACGAGGAAACTATTTTTGTACATGGTGTATTCATCACCGGTAACAGCAGCCTGCAAAGAACCATGCCGATGGATGCCAGCAGGTTGTACGGAAAGAATATTGCCAACTTCCTTCAATTGATCACAGCGAAAGACAATAGTCTTCATTTGAATTTTGAAGATGATCTCGTGAAGGGTTCTTGTATTTCCCATGAAGGGAAGATTGTTCACGAAAGACTTTTAAACAAATAAGCATGACAGAGATACTTGGCTGGCTGCAGGCGCATCAGCAAATGGTGTACATCGTGATCTTATCTATATTTCTCGGCGTGGAAGTCATTGGTCGCGTACCAAGCGTGCTACACACCCCTTTGATGAGTGGTGCCAACGCCATACACGGTGTGGTGATCATCGGTGCCATCATTGTGATGGGGCAGGCAGATTCCGGGAATTACCTTGCACTGATTCTCGGATTTTTGGCTGTGGTATTGGGCACTTTGAATGTGGTGGGCGGATTTGTGGTGACAGACAGGATGCTGGAAATGTTTAAAAAGAAAAAATAGCAGAACGGTATGGGCATCAGTTTACTAACCCTGGCATATTTGATTGGTTCTGTCACCTTCATTCTTGGATTGAAGATGCTTTCCCATCCTGATTCCGCGCGAAAGGGCAACCTTGTTGCTGCGGCAGGGATGATCATTGCTATTTTGGGAACGATATTTTTATATGAGAGTGAAGGAAAAAAACTGGGCAACTATACATGGATCTTTGGTGGTCTGTTGATTGGTACCGTCATCGGTACTTTATCTGCAAAGAAAGTGAAGATGACTGCGATGCCTGAAATGGTGAGCCTGTTCAATGGAATGGGCGGTGCGTGTGCGGCGTTGATCTCCATGGTGGAATTCAATCACCTGCAACATCAGCAATTCATGGTAAACGGAGCGCCGGTGGGTGGTGGCACATTACTGGCCATCGTACTCGGCCTCATCATTGGGACCATTTCTTTTGCGGGAAGTATGGTGGCCTGGGGTAAACTCAATGGCCGTGTTAAGGATTTTTCGTTTCCAGGTCAACACCTGATCAATATCGGTTTACTGCTGGTGATCCTGTGTATGGCTGGTTATCTGGTTTGGCAGGGTGGAGAAGTCTCGTCCTTTTATTTCTACCTCATCTTTATACTTAGTGCCGTATATGGTATTTTCTTCGTGCTGCCCATCGGCGGTGCAGATATGCCTGTGGTGATCTCCCTGCTGAACTCATTCACTGGGGTTGCTGCGGCAACAGGTGGTTTCCTTTATGACAATCCTGTTATGCTCACGGGCGGTATCCTCGTGGGTGCCGCGGGCACTTTGCTCACCATTCTGATGTGTAAGGCGATGAACCGTAGTTTGCAAAATGTTCTCATAGGATCTTTTGGTGGCAACAAGGCTGCGGCCAGCGGAGGTGCTACGGCCAGTGGGGGTACTTATAAAGAAATCACACTTAGTGATGCGGCCATGGTGATGAGCTATGCCAATAAAGTGATTATTGTACCCGGTTACGGTCTGGCGGTTGCCCAGGCGCAACATACTTGTCATGAGTTGGAGAAATTGCTGGAAAGCAAGGGTGTACAAGTCCAGTATGCCATCCATCCGGTAGCCGGAAGGATGCCTGGTCATATGAACGTGTTGTTGGCTGAGGCCGATGTGAGCTACGATAAATTGCACGAGATGGAAACGGCGAATGAAGAGTTCAAGACCACTGATGTGGTATTGGTGCTTGGTGCAAACGATGTGGTGAATCCCGCTGCTAAATCAGATCCATCGTCCCCCATCTATGGCATGCCCATCCTTGAGGTTGAAGATGCAAAAGCAGTGATCGTAAATAAACGAAGCATGAAGCCGGGATACGCGGGCATCGAAAACCAACTGTTTTATCGGCCCAAAACCTCCATGTTGTTCGGTGATGCGAAAAAGGCATTACAGGACCTCATTGCAGAGATCAAGAATATCTAACTTGCCGGGGTGCAGTTACCGCAAACCTTAATGCAGTCCCTGAATGGTGTTGCTGGCTTTATGCCGGAAGCCTTCCTTGCCGCGCATACACTGGAAGCTCCGGTGTCTGTTCGGGTCAATCCCAACAAATCTTACGATCTGTCTCATCTGTTATTGAATCAGCGGGTGCCCTGGAGTGCTCAGGGATTCTACCTGAAAGAGCGGCCGTCATTTACCCTTGACCCAGGCATTCATGGTGGCGCTTATTATGTACAGGAAGCGTCCAGCATGTTTCTGGAGTTTGCGCTTCAACAAGTGCTTCATGATCAGCAGGGATTATATGCCCTTGATCTTTGCGCCGCCCCGGGTGGTAAAGCAACCTTGTTGTCGTCTATGCCTCAGTTCAGCCTTGTGCTGGCCAATGAAATTATCAGAACCCGGGTAACAATACTGCATGAAAATGCAGTGAAGTGGGGAGAGCCTAAACTATTGGTATCCAATAACGATCCCTCTGCTTTTAATAAACTGGATGGTTTTTTCGATGTGATGGTGGTAGATGCACCCTGCAGTGGCAGTGGGTTGTTTCGGAAAGACCCGTCGGCATTGGATGAATGGTCTGTACAAAACGTCCAGCTCTGCGCAGCCCGCCAACAGCGAATCCTCTCAGATGCGCTCCCTGCGCTTAAGGATGGAGGAGTCCTTGTGTATTCTACTTGTTCTTATTCTCCGGAGGAAGATGAGGAGATTTTACAATGGCTTGTAGGCGAACACGGATTAACTGCGATCGATCTCCAGGTTCCGCAAGATTGGGGTATTGTAAAAACCGCATCTGCAAATGGAGGAATCGGTTATCGGTTCTTTCCGGATAAGTTGAAAGGAGAAGGATTTTTTATCAGCTGTCTTCAAAAAACGGGTGGAGGAAAATCCGGAATCCGAACGGCATCCAGGTATGAAAAATCGATCAAATCGGCATCTTATCACCAGGGTTTAAAAACCTGGGTGGATGAAGGGTTGGAGATCAGGGTGAGGAGCCGGGATAATGAATTGATCCTGATCCCGGCGGCTTTGGAGCCTGCTATGCAGGAACTGGAACAGGTTTTGCACCTCAGAAAATCAGGTGTAAGGGCTGGTGCGCTGATGCGCGACCAGTTTATTCCTGATCATGAGCTGGTGCTGAGCCAGTATTTGTCCAGATCGGCACCGCGGATTGAACTGACCAGGGAAGAGGCCCTTTGTTTCTTGCGGAAACAGGACATCAACCCGCAGGGAAGCAGCAAAGGCTGGTTTACGGTGACCCATGGAGGACTACCCATCGGATTGATCAAACACCTGGGTAACCGGGTGAATAATTATTATCCATCATCTTGGCGTATTTTAATGTCTTAATTTAGTGATCCAGATATGAAGAAGTTTTACACGCTGATTTTGCTTGCCTTTACCGTACTACAGCTCCAGGCGCAACAATTGATGGTGCAGCAGGAAGCTGGTAAATTGTATGTGCCACATACGGTTCAACCCAAAGAGAACTGGTATAGCGTGGGCAGGATGTTCAACCTCAGCCCCTCGGTGATCGCAGGCTTCAATGGACTAAAGATGGACAAAGGTCTGTCCATAGGGCAAAAGATAAAAATACCGCTCAACGATCAAAACCTCGCACAAGGAGGCCAGCCCGCAGCTGATGAAGCATTCATCCCGGTTTACCATACCGTGAAAGAGAAAGAAGGCTTGTACCGCATCGGCCAAACGTTCAACAAAGTATCTGCTGACCAGTTGAAGGCTTTCAATAAGATGAAGACAGATGATGTAGTGATTGGTTCTAACCTGATCGTAGGTTATCTGAAGGTGAAAAAAGAGCTTTCCCCACTGGCTGGTGCAGCTGTGTTGCCACCTTCAACAGTGGCTTCCAAAACAGCGCCAACAACAGAGGCGCCTAAAACCACTACACCTCCCGCGGCTACGCCCAAGCCCGTGAATCCACCGCCCGTTGTAACCAAAGAACCGGAGAAGAAAGAGCCTGTTACCAAGCCGGTGGAAGAAAAACCTGCTCCAGTAACAAAACCTGCTGAAGAGAAACCTATTGTACCGCCGCCCCCTACCGTACGGAACGATGCCCCTTCAACGGAAGGTGCATTTGCTGCAGTATACAAAGACCAATCAAAAGGCGATAATCAAACAACCGGCCTCGCAGGAATATTCAAAAGTACCAGTGGCTGGAAGGATGGTAAATACTACGTACTGATGAACAAGGTGACGCCAGGTACTATTGTTAAGATCACATCTGTTTCCAATAACCGGGTAGTATATGCGAAGGTCCTGGGTGAAATCCCACCGGGAAAGGAGAACGATGGCTTGTTGATCCGTATCAGCAATGCGGCGAGTGCACAGCTGCAGGTAGCGGAGGGTGCGAAGTTTGATGTTTCACTCGTATACTAGCTACTAGCTATTAGCTAATAGCTATTTTGAAGCCGCGCATAAAATCCTCCACTGCCATTTTTTTCTTACCCTCCATCTGCACGATCGTAGGGTATACGTAACCGTTAGTACTGGCGAAGGCGAGCTTACCGTCGTTCATTAAAACTGTTCCGGGTATTTCTTTGGGCTCAATGATCCGGTACTGGCAGGCGTATATTTTGAACATTTTTTCCTGAAGTGTTGTGAATGCGGCAGGGTAAGGAGATAATCCCCTGACCAGGTTGTGGATCTCTTCAGCGCTGGTGTTCCAATTGATCCTGCAGGTATCTGTAAATAGTTTAGGCGCATGTTTGAGTTCACCCGGAAACTGGTCCTGCGGTTTTTCTACAAGGGTTCCCGCTGCAAGTCCCTTCACCGTTTCCAGTAAAACAGCTGCGCCGATCTCTTTCATTTTGTCGTGCACTTCACCCGCATTTTCTTCCGGGCCGATGGGTATTTCTTTTTGCAGCAGGATATCTCCAGTGTCAATATCGTGTTTGAGTTTGAAGGTAGTGACACCGGTCTCTTTTTCCCCGTTGATCACGGCCCAGTTAATGGGCGCAGCGCCACGGTATTTTGGTAAGAGTGAGCCGTGCAGATTGATGGTGCCCATGGGCGGCATGTTCCATACCAGTTCCGGCAACATACGGAATGCTACCACCACCTGGAGGTCTGCATGCAGGTTTCTGAGTTCTGCCAGAAATTCAGGGTTCTTCAGTTTTTCCGGTTGCAGGATGGTAAGGTTTTGTTGCAGGGCGTATTCTTTTACGGCCGATTGCTGCAGCTTCATTCCTCTGCCGGCGGGTTTATCCGGGGCCGTGATCACGCCAACGATGTTGCAGCCTCCTTCAACGAGTTGTTGCAGGCTGGCGCGGGCAAATTCCGGAGTACCCATGAAGACGATCCTGAGTTGCGTATAATTCATGGCCTTTCCACTTTTCATTATTCCTCGTACATCAAATACTTCTTCCTGATCAGTTTAAATGCATCGAGGTCTTTCTGCCAGCTCTGGCGGATCTCTGCTTCACTCTTTCCATCGATGATCTGCTGCATCAATGTATTGTTGCCAGCCAATTTATTAAAGAAGGCACCATCAGCATTACCGGATTTGGGAAGAATAAAGAAGTTCTTTTTATCGGGGAACAATTTATACGCTTCCAAAAGGTATCCCAAATGTATTCTGCCATCGATTTTTTTTCTGATCTGTTCCGGCGGGGCCGCAAGGTTCCAACCATAGCAAAGCTGGTCTTTCAGCTTCGGTTCTTTGGCACCAGCTGTTGATACGGGCGTGAATGCGTACAATGTTTTGGGGAGCGATGGATGGCCGAATACCTGGAACGGTGTGGGTGTTCCTCGGCCCTCGCTTAATACCGTACCTTCAAAAAAGCAGGTAGACGGATACAGGTAAATTGATGCCATATCCGGAAGGTTAGGCGAAGGCTTTTCTTTAATGGTGTAAATGCTTTGGTGGGTATAGTTTCCGCATTTGATCACCAGAAAATGGAATGGAGTATCCTTGCTGTTTTCCGCTGTACGGTAATAGGCGAATTTGGCATTGGCAGCGGGGGAGAGCCATTGTTCTCCGGAGATCATCATCGCATATTCACCGATGGTCATACCATACACCACAGGAATAGGCTGCATACCAATAAATGATTTATATTTTCTATCAAGCACGGGGCCATCAACATATCCGCCATGCGGATTAGGCCTGTCAAGGATCAGGAGTGGTTTTCCCAATGCCGCAGCTGCTTCCATGTACTCTTCCAGCGATGAGATATACGTGTAAAAACGAACCCCTACGTCCTGAATATCGAAAATGAGAATATCCACATCCTTTACATCCTCGGCGCTGGGTTTGCGTTTTGATCCGTAGAGAGACACCACGGGGATGCCTGTTTGCGCATCAACATAATTGCCGATTTTTTCCCCTGCATCTGCCGTGCCCCTGAAACCATGTTCGGGTCCGAAGATGACGGATATTTTTACACCCAGTTTTTTAAGGGTATCCACGAGATGAGTATTCCCGATCATGGAAGTGTGGTTGGCAAAGATGCCCACCTTTTTGTCCTTGATCAAAGGCAGATAAACCTGCAATCTGGCGGCTCCGGGGAGAATGGGTTGGGTCTGTGCATGACACTGCGTAAAACAGCACAGGACGCCAATCGCCAACACAATAGCTGAAGGTTTGAAAAACGTTTGCATCGCCAAATATCACTAAAAATCACTTACCTTGCCGGTCAGCCTCGTCTATATTTTCTGACGTAACCGCGGTTGCACAGGCGTTTAGGGGAGCCGATTAAAAATTACAACATGCAAGCAAAACAAGGTGACGTAGTAAGGGTACATTACACAGGAAGGTTAACGGACGGAACACAGTTCGATTCTTCAGAAGGCAGGGAGCCATTGGAATTTACGGTAGGCGCAGGTCAGATGATCAAAGGATTTGATGCTGGTGTGGTGGGTATGAACGTTGGCGATAAGAAAACGCTCAATATCCCTGCAACAGAAGCGTATGGTGAAAGGGATGAGCAGGCCATTATAGAATTTCCTGCTTCCAATATTCCGGCAGACATGAAGCTGGAGCCAGGTATGCAACTAACCCTCAGAAATCAGTACGGACAACCGGTTCCCGTAGTTGTTCTTGAAGTACAAGCTGAAGTGATCATCATGGATGCCAATCATATGCTGGCTGGTAAAGAGCTGGTGTTTGATGTGGAGCTTGTTGAGATCATTGAGGCATAGAAAAGGCATAGGGCATTGGGCATAGGGCACTGGTAGGGAATAGGTCAGTGCCCTGTGCCGTTTGCCTATTTTCTTCGCAAAAACCATCCCAGCCACAGGCCATTCAGGGCCCACGGAATCCATGCATCATTGAAATCTGCCCAGATGCCGGGCGTCTTATACCAGATGAAAGTGGCATAAGGGAAATACAGGAAGCCGATGATCCCTACAAAGAGGCTCGACAGGAAAATGGATCCGAAAGAATTGAAATTCCCCCGGCTAAGGATCCAAACCAACAGATACACCAGAAGTATATTAGTCAACACACTCCGAATGAGGTTCATGGTCATGTCCAGGTTGTTGAATGACTTGTGAAGCTCAACAAATGCCATGGGTTTACCGTTTGCCGCCGTCATAATTTTCTGTGCTTCTTCTGATGAGGAGCCCGTTGGATAGTTGGGCATCATGTACCTTCCTTCTTCCAGGTGTTGGTTAAGGTAAGCAAGAATAGAATCCTGCTTGGGCGTATATTGCTGTGCAGGCCTATGCAGGTCAAGGGCAGCGTTGGACAAGAACTGCCAGAAAAAAAGGATGATGCCGCCAACGATGGCTGCAATGATTGATTTTTTCATTTTACAGTAGATTTGGTGCCTATAAATTAGCCAATTGGTTTAATATATTATAAGATTTTCCGGCATTATGTTGAACAATTATCGTTTTACCGTTGCAGATAGATTTCTTCAGTATGTGCGGATTGACACGCAAAGCGATCCGTACAGCGAAAGCTTTCCGAGCACTGCAAAACAGCTTGACCTTTCCCGCCTTCTCGTAAGGGAATTGCTGGATATGGGTATTTCCGATGCCGAGTTGGATGAACATGGGTATGTATTTGCGACTATTCCTGGCAATACCGACAAAGACGTGCCAGTGATTTGTTTTTGTTCACATGTGGATACCGCGCCCGATGTCAGTGGAGCTGGGGTAAAGCCCCTCGTTCATCTTAACTATAACGGATCCCCCATCATCCTGCCCGACGATCCTTCACAGGTGTTGACCACGGACCTGTATCCTTATCTAAAAGAGAAGATCGGGGACGATATCATTACCGCGTCCGGAACAACCCTGCTTGGTGCAGACGACAAGGCAGGCGTAGCCATTATCATGGATCTAGCGAATTTCCTGCTGGCGAATCCTGACATTAAACATGGACGCATCAGGATCCTGTTCACACCGGATGAAGAAGTGGGCCGTGGTGTAGAGAAACTGGATATGCAGAAACTGGGTGCCGATTATGGCTACACCCTTGACGGAAGCGAAGCGGGCTCTTTTGAAGACGAGACGTTTTCTGCAGACGGCTGCATCGTGACCTTTGAAGGGGTAAGTGCCCACCCAGGCACAGCCAAGGGGAAAATGATCAATGCCGTGAAACTTGCGGCGGCCTTCGTTGATACGTTACCGAAAGGTGCGTTTTCTCCGGAGACCACTGAAGGGCGGGAAGGATTTGTACATCCGTTGCACATCAGTGGTTCTGCTGAACAGGCAAAAGTTGAATTCATCATTCGTGATTTTGAAACGCTGAAATTGAATGAACATGCTGCATTCCTGAAGCAACTGGCACAGGAGATTGCCGATGAATATCCGGGAGCAAAAGTTTCTGTAGAAGTGAAGCAACAGTATCGCAACATGAAAGAGGTGCTGGATCTGCACCCTAACGTTGGCGCCTACGCGAAAGAAGCGATTCGTCGGGCCGGATTAACACTCCGACAGTATCCCGTTCGTGGAGGAACAGACGGCTCCCGTTTATCTTTTATGGGACTGCCCTGTCCAAACATATTTACCGGTGAAATGGCCCTGCATTCCAGGCATGAATTTGTAAGCGTGCAAGACATGCAGAAATCAGTGGAAACGCTTGTGTATTTGGTGCAGATTTGGGAAGAAAATGCCTAGGTTGGAGGTTGCAGGTTGAAGGTTGAAGGGTTGCCGCTCTTCAACCTCCAACCTTCAACCTCCAACCTGTAACTCAAGTAGCGCTCATTTCTAAATGATCCATCGGTTCTTTCCAAATCCGCATATACCAGTACACTGGAAATGCCAGCACATTCCCTAAAAGGAAGAGGATGATCCAGAGTAACTTCTCCTCTGTGTTGACATTGCTGTTTACCACCAGGATGATATAATAGACCAACAGGCCGAAGGATACAATACCCATTGCAAGCATCAGCACAAAGAGCCAGAACATGCTGGAGAAAAGGGGCATGGGTTGGTTTTCATTGCCGTACAGGATCACGTCTTTAACCAGCAACCCAAAGGCCACCATGTATGCGATGACAAGGGCGATGGGCAAAAAGGTAAAGATGCCCAACCAGATTTTGCTTCCTTTTGCCATAAGCCGTGATTTTCATTAAGATAAACAATTCTGCTGATGAACTAACCCCGAAGGCTACCTTTTTTATGAAGCGGTTAACTATTGTGTGCTTACATTTGCTCAAACTGTTATTTCATGCCTGGTTGGTTGTTGCAATCCACTCCTTTGACATCTGCCGCAGACACTTTGCAGTCGGGTACCCAAGCCATCACTGCCTCTCCTAAGGAAATGCATCTTTGGGATATCCTGGTCTCGGGCGGACCGATCATGATCCCTTTGGCCCTGCTTCTCGTGGCTGCTATTTTCTTTATGGTGGAACGATGGATCGCGATCAAGCGGGCATCAAAAATTGATGAAAATTTCATGGGGATCATCCGTGATCATATCATGAATGGAAATATTGCTGCGGCAAAATCACAGGCAAAGAATACCAACAGTCCTATTGCGCGGATGATCTACAAAGGCATCCAGCGGATCGGTAAACCCATCGATGCCATCGAGCGGAGCATGGAGTCTGTGGCCCAGCTTGAAATGTATGAGCTGGAACGCAACCTGAATGTGCTTTCTGTGATCTCACGTGCGGCACCAATCTTTGGTTTCATTGGTACACTCGCTGGTTTGATGCAGCTATTCTTCAATATCAACTCAACGGGTGAATTTGTACTCAATACCATTGCGGGTGGTTTGTATGTAAAGATTGTTACTTCATTAACCGGTTTGCTGATTGGCCTCGTGGCCTACCTGGGGTACAGCTACCTCATGGCGCAGACGGATAAAGCCGCCAACCGGATGGAAGTGGCCGCAGCAGATTTCCTGGACGTATTGCAGGAACCAACTCATTAACACATGCAGATCCGAAAAAAGCATAGGGGAGAAGCCGAAGTATTTACGGATGCATTGAATGACATCCTGTTCATCCTGCTGATGTTCTTCCTTATTGTATCTACCCTTGCCAATCCCAATGTGATCAAGCTGTCTCAACCCAAATCGAAGAGCGATACCAAAGCAAAACAAAATGTTGTAGTATCCATTGACGCCAACCTGATGTATTACGTAGGCACCAATAAAGTAGGTATTGACTCGCTGCGTGCCGCTTTGTTACCAGCCATCCAGAAAGAAAAAACAGATATACCAACCGTTGTGATCAATGCGGATAAGAATGTACCGATCGATAATGTAGTTGCGGTGATGCGCGTGGCCCGGGAGTTGGGTGCGAGAACGGTGTTGTCTGTTGATAAAAATTAGACCTGCGTAATGCGGCAATTCGGCAGTGCGGTAATGCGGCAGACGCTTCGCGAGGCATTGGGCATTGGGCACTAGGCATTGCCGGCAATCACTCCGGGTGTTTCTGCGCAGGCCGGCAACGCACGGCCGCGCTTCCAACATTGCCGCACTGCCGCATTGTCAAATTACCGCATTAATCTCACCATCCTTTCATTCCCCCCCAAATCCTTCCTGACCTCTGCCCTATACCCACTTCCTTCACCCAACGCTGCTACTTGCTGCGCCAACTGATAATGTGTTTCAAAGAAAATTTCGGTTACCCCATACCGTGAGCCGTAGCTGATGATTGCGCGGTAGAATTTCAAGGCATCATGATCAGGCACAAACAATGCTACATGCGGTTCATGATCCACTATATGTGCCGCCATCGTATCCTTATCACTAATTGGTATGTAGGGTGGATTGCTAATAATCACCCTTGGATGATCCAGTAGGTCCTGTACAGAAATATCCAGGAAATCACCCTCTACCCATTGGACTCGGGCATTCAGCCGGTTTGCATTTTCCTTCGCCACTGCAAGCGCATCGGCACTCACATCAATGCTTATGACGGAAGCATCCGGACGTTGTTTGCTGATGACGATGGGTATGCATCCGGAACCTGATCCGATATCAAGGATCCTGGCCTCTTTGGGGGTTGATTCCAGCAACCATTGCACGAGTTCTTCGGTCTCCGGCCTGGGGATGAGGACGTGATGATTTACAGAAAACTGGAGGCCCATAAACATAGCGTAGCCCAACACGTATTGCATCGGAACGCCTGCCTGAAGTTGTTGGCTGGATCGTTCAAATATTTCCGTTTGTGCTTCAGTTAGTTCCGGATCGCGGACCAACCGGTCTGCCCTGGTGGTTCCCGTAAGGTCTTCAACCACCCATTGCGCAATAGCCGAGGCTTCCCTTTCTTCGTACAGATGGCGGATCTGATCCCTCAGTAGTTGCTGTGCTGCATTGGCCGTCATCCTGCAAACATAAATATTACATTAGATTTGTGGCGGTATGAATAGGGATACTGCATTTATGTTGCGTTGTGTGGAGCTTGCCGGAAAAGGAACTGGCCATGTTGCACCCAACCCCATGGTTGGTGCTGTGCTGGTGCATGAGCAGCGCATTATCGGAGAAGGCTGGCACCAACAATATGGTGAAGCGCATGCAGAAGTGAACTGTATCAAAACTGTAGCGCCGCAAGATCTGGCATTGATCCCGGAATCAACAATGTATGTATCACTGGAGCCCTGTGCGCATTTCGGTAAAACGCCACCTTGTGCAGACCTGATCATCGCACATCAGATTCCCCGTGTGGTGATTGGAAGCCAGGATCCATTTCCTGATGTGAATGGAAAAGGGATCGCGAAACTCCGTGCCGCCGGAGTAGACGTAGTAACCGGTATTGCCTCGGAAGCGTGTGAGAAATTGAATCGCCGCTTTTTCACTTTCCATCGCCAGCATCGTCCCTACGTGATCCTGAAATGGGCCATGTCTGCAAATGGGAAAATGGCGGCTAACGGTGACGAGCGGCTGCTCATCAGCAATGAACTCAGCAACAGATTGGTTCATCAATGGCGCAGTGAAGAAGCAGCTATCCTCGTGGGCTCCAGAACCGCCTTACTGGACAATCCATCCCTCACCAACAGATTGTGGACGGGCCAGCATCCGATCCGCCTGGTGGTGGACATGGATCTTTCGCTGCCCCCACACCTGCATGTTTTTGACGGCCAAACGCCCACCATCGTTTTCAATACCCTGAAACATGATATGAACGATGCTTTGAAGTTTTATCAGGTGGCGGACGATATGGATC
>JBASZQ010000055.1:0-23241 GCA_049661025.1 Chitinophagaceae bacterium
CGTAGCGGCGCGCCGGCAGTCACTCCGAGTGGTTCTGCGCAGGCGGGCAGTGCCTAGTGCCCAATGCCCAATGCCTCGCGAAGCGTCAGCCGGCGCGCCGCCACGCATGGCGCGCCTTCCATCATTACCGCATTACCGCACTACCGCATTGTCACATTGTATTCTAATTGTCTCAGTATGATAATGCAAACAACACTCTCTGCGTACTCGGGTTTCCGGAATAAACACAAACGCCAGTCTCTTCTTTACTGCTGAGTGGAATGCAACGAATAGTGGCCTTGGTTTCCTGCTTGATCTTCTCTTCCGTTTCACCAGTGCCATCCCAATGCGCGGAGATGAATCCTCCCTTGCCGTTCAACACCTCTTTGAATTCTTCCCAACTGTTGACTTCTGTGATATGTGAATCTCTGTAGACCCTTGCTTTCTCAAACATGTTTTGCTGAATATCCTCGAGGAGAATAGCGATATGTGAAGCCAGTCCATCGAGACTCACACTACTCTTCTCTTTCGTATCCCTGCGCGCAATTTCCACCACATTATTCTCGAGGTCACGCGCACCCAGTGCAAGACGAACGGGTACCCCTTTCAATTCATACTCTGCAAATTTCCATCCGGGCCTGGCGTTGTCTGAATCGTCATATTTCACCCTTATCCCCACGGCTTTCAGTTGTTGCATGAGTTCGTAGGCTTTTGTATCGATGAGTTTCTTCTGCTCATCGCCTTTGTAAATGGGAACGATGACAACCTGAATGGGTGCGATGCGCGGTGGCATGATCAATCCCTGATCGTCCCCATGCGCCATGATCAGCGCGCCGATCAGGCGGGTAGACATCCCCCATGAAGTGGCCCAAACATATTCCTGCTGGTTGTCGCGGTTCAGGTATTTCACATCAAATGCCTTGGCGAAATTCTGCCCAAGGAAATGCGAGGTTCCTGCCTGCAGTGCTTTACCGTCCTGCATCAATGCTTCAATGCAATAGGTATCCACTGCACCGGCGAATCTTTCATTGGGTGTTTTGACGCCCTTGATCACCGGCACGGCCATATAGTTTTCTACGAAATCTGCATATACACCCAGCATTTTCACGGTCTCGTCAATGGCTTCCTGGGCCGTAGCATGGGCAGTATGCCCCTCCTGCCAGAGGAACTCTGCGGTCCGGAGGAATAGTCGCGTGCGCATCTCCCATCTTACCACATTGGCCCACTGGTTGATCAGCAGGGGAAGATCACGGTATGAATTGATCCAGTCCCGATAAGCGTTCCAGATGATGGCCTCGCTGGTAGGACGCACAATCAACTCCTCTTCAAGTTTGGAATCAGGATCCACCATCAACTTGCCCTTGTTATTGGGATCTGCTTTCAACCGGTAGTGGGTCACCACGGCGCATTCCTTGGCAAAGCCTTCGGCATGGCCCTCTTCCTTTTCCAAAAAGGTGCGGGGAACAAAAAGAGGGAAATAAGCATTCACATGGCCGGTATCCTTGAACATCCTGTCCAGCACGTCCCGCATATTTTCCCAAAGCGCGTACCCGTATGGTTTGATGACCATACACCCCCTAACGGCTGAGTAATCCGCGAGTCCGCCCTTGAGTACCAAATCGTTATACCACTGCGAATAATCTTTGTCTCTGGATGTGATTTCCTTGCTCATGCTAATGCTTTGTATTTTAACAATTTCAACGCCGCAAAAGTAGTAACTTCGATGTCATATAATAAACCTTCTTGCCGTGAAACAAAGAATTCTACTCTTAATTGTTCTTGCAACAGCTTTTGGCAGTTGTTCGGTATATAAAAACGGGCAGACTCCGGACGATGTTTATTATTCGCCTACAAAGGAGATTCCCGCTTATGTTGAGACTGAAGATGATGCCCGCAATGAGGAGGCTACCAGTCCCGAGGACAGGTATCTCAGGATGAAGTCTACCAACCGCAACCGCTGGTCAACTTTTGACGATGACGTTGCTTATTGGAATAACCCTACCTGGAACAATTCCTTCTATTTTAACAGTTTCGGTAGTCCTTACTACTCTCCCTGGATTGGATCCGGTTGGAATGTAGGCATCGGCACCGGCTGGGGATGGAACAATTGGGGCTGGAACGGCTTCGGTGGCATAGGAAATCCATTCTGCCCTGGTTATTACGGTTCTCCCATCGTTGTGGTGAACCCGAAAACCGTGAATTACAAGAGCTACGCTCCCCGTGGTGGTAACCTGAATGCTTATAGCCGTACCAACGGGTATACAGACCCTAAGACCGGTCAGAAAGTATATGGTGTTTCCAGTGGTAATGCCAGCTCTGCTACCCTGCGTACCTACAGAACCAGTGGCGGGAACTATTACAACCCTTCTACAGGTTCAACCAGGAACAGTGGTGGTTCACCATCCCGCAGCTTTAACAGCAACAATAGCGGCTCAAGGAGCAGCGGTACCACAAATACCGGAAGTTCCAATGGTGGCAGCCGCAGCAGTGGCGGAAGCAGCGGTGGAAGCGCACCTGTTAGATCATTCCCCCGCGGTGGCGGTAAATAATATTTGGAAATGGTTAGCTGATGTATAGATCGATTGGGAAGGCCCGTTGATAGATGCATCAGCTTTTTCGTACCCCGTTATCTCCAACATCTGAACATGATGAAAAAAATTTTACTTGCAGGCACCCTGCTCCTGAGTATTCAATCCTATGCCCAGCTCCCGGAAGATGCTATCCGGTATTCATGGCTCACATCAAACGGAACGGCAAGAAGCACGGCCATCGGCGGCGCACTTACAGCGCTGGGTGGTGATCTGCAATCCATGTTTGTTAACCCTGCGGGTCTTGGCCAGTTCAAGACCAGCGAATTGGTGTTGACTCCGGGATTCAGCTTCTCAAACAATAAGGCCAATTACCTGGGCGGTTCAGATAAGGATTCCAAAAGCGGCATGGCTTTCGGAACCACTGGCTTTGTGTTTGGTTCTCCCCGTTGGCAGTTTGGCATCGGTATCTCCAAAACGGCGAATTTCAACTCTAACATCGCCTACAACGGCGTAAATAACCAATCTTCTTATTCTGAAAAATATCTGGAGGAACTGATCAACAACAACGTGACCGATCCCAACCAGGCTGCGCAGGGTTATCCTTACGGACCGTCTCTGGCGATCAACACCTTCCTGGTGGAACCAGACCTCGATGCCAGTGGTAATGCTACTGGTTACTACAGTCTCGCTACACCAAATACCGGTGTTAAACAGGAACAGGTGATCAATACTTCCGGAGGCATGACGAGCTTTGGATTCTCCATATCACGTAATTTTTCCGATAAGTTCTTTTTTGGTGGATCGTTCTCACTGGACTACATTACCTACAAGCGGGACCAGACTTTTCGCGAGTCAGACAACACCACCAACCCCGCCAACGATTTCAATTATTTCAGTGCCCAGGAAACCCTCGAAACAACCGGACAAGGTATCACGTTGAGGCTTGGCATTTTATATAAACCCATCGAAACCATCCGTCTTGGCCTTGCCTTCCATACTCCCACTTTTTATAATATGAAGGATGTGTATACCACTACCGTCCGTACAGATCTGGAAGGATATGCCGGACAGGGAGAACTGTTCCAAAGCTCTACAGATTTGGTAGGTGGGCCCGGACAATACTCGTACAGTTTCAGCAACCCATTGCGCGTCATGGCGGGATTTGCCTATGTGTTGCGTGAAGACAAGGACGTAACGCGTCAACGTGGATTTCTTTCCCTGGATGTTGAATACCTCAACTATGGTTCCAACAAATTTCAGGATGAATCTTTCTCTTCATCAGGTACTTATTTCAGTGACCTGAATGCTACCATCAAAGACATTTATAAGAACGCACTTAATGTGCGTGTGGGTGGCGAGTTGAAATTCAATATCTGGATGGTGCGTGCGGGCTTCGGTTATTTCGCCAACCCCTATAAAGATCCTGAACTTAAAGGCAATAGGATGAACCTCAGTGGCGGCTTTGGCTATCGGAACAAAGGGATCTTCGCAGACCTTACTTACGTACACCAACTGGCGCAAGACGGATTCTATCCATACCGACTTGAAAATGGCTTCTACGCACCAGTGACTACGAAGAGTGGGATTGGGAATGTGGTTGCGACGGTTGGGTTTAAGTTCTAGTTTGAAGTTAGAAGTTGGAAGTTGGAAGACAGTGTTAAAGCTTCAAACTTCCAACTTCAAACTTTCGAGAGTGGTCCACATAATCTCAGGATCTTTCCGAAACCAGGTCATCTGCCGTTTGGCGTAGTTCCGTGTATGTTGCTTGATCTTTTCCCGTGCTGTTTCAAGTGAATACTTTCCATCGATATAATCAAAGATTTCCTGATAGCCCACTGTCTGCAATGCAGGCAAGTGTTTGTGGGCATATAGATGAGTTGCTTCTTCTACCAAACCGGCTTCAAACATTTCATCCACCCGTTGATTGATCCGCGCATACAAAACTTCTCTAGGCCATTCAATCCCGTATTTACGGATCGCAAAAGGGCGCTGCTTTTTCTTTCCCGTTCTGAAATCAAGAATAGAATGCCCGCTGCTGAGTTTTACTTCGATGGCGCGCATGAGCCTGGATGGATTCTCCCCTTCCGAAGTCTGTTGCAAATAATCAGGGTCAATTTTTTCTAACCATTGTTTAAGTTCCGTAACGGATCTTTTCTGCCCCCTGACCTCTGCCCTCACTCCTTCATCTACATCGGGCAGTTCATCGATCCCCTCACACAACACTTTGGCATAAAGGCCTGTACCTCCTGATACCACCACATGATCATGGTGTTCAAAGATTCTCTCTGCTGCCGTTAATGCCTCCAATTCAAAAATCTTCGCATCAACGGTTTCGTGGATGGAATGGGTATTGATGAAATCATGATGAACCGCAGCAAGCTCCTCCGTTGTGGGCTTTGCCACACCAATGGTCATTTCACGATAACATTGCCGGGAATCGGCAGAGATAATAGATGTTTTTAACTGCCTCGCCAGATGGATAGAAGCAGCTGTTTTTCCGGAGGCTGTGGGTCCAAGAATCAACCAGGCTGTTTTGGACGATGTATCGGACATTAAAACTGCTCTTCAGTGCCTTCACTACCTTCACCCGCTTCACTGCCCTCACTGTCTTCGCTATCTTCACCAAACTCTCCTTCTTCACCAAAACCTTCTTCGCGGCCCGACAAATCATACTTTTCTTCTACATCCACAAACTTATCACCGAGTATGCTTTTGGTGCCATACTGGCTGGGGGCGATGCCTTCTGCACGAACGGCATAAGGATATGTCATTTTGGGATTCTCCTCCTTACTCACACTAATCAGCTCCACCAGGAAGGTCCAGTTGCGGCCGAAATCATACACATAGATGAACTTCTGGTTGGGTTCCCTGATCTCCGTACCAATGGCTGTATTCTGCATGATCAATGGTTCTGCCTGGTATTTCCGATCCGCATATTTATCAAAACTGATCTCCCGACCACGCTGCCAACTGTCGTTACTCCTGTAAAAAGTTGCCTGGTGTTTATTGTCGAACTCAAAGCTCTTCAATATCGTATAATGCAGTTCCTGAAAGTTCTGCGTATGTCTGATAGCAATATCCCTGTAGACACTGTCATCATCGTCAAAATAAACCCTGAATTTAAGTATGGCCATTAATAGAGGCGTTTGTGCGAAAATAGGTATTTTTTATCATGTCACCCTACGGGCTGCAGACCCATATCAGCGGCCTTCTGCAGCATGAAAGCGTAAGCCGCTTCATAATTGTTTTCGATATCACCATCCAGGATACCATCTTTGATTGCATTTTTGATCTCACCAACAGCCCTGCAAGGGGTAAGGCCAAAGATCTCCATGATCTGCTCTCCAGTGATGGGTGGCTGCCAGTACCTGATCCTGTCTTTCGCTTCAACTTCCTGTAAACGGAGACGAACCATTTCAAAATTTTCCAGGTAACGTTTTACCTTCTGTTTATTCTTGGATGTAATATCTGCTTCGCATAGCGTCATAAGGGCTTCAAGGTCTTCACCAGCATCAAACAACAGCCGGCGTAAAGCCGAATCCGTGATATTTTCTTTCGTCAGGCTGATGGGCCGCAGGTGTAATTCCACAAGCCTCCGTACGAACCGCATCTTCTCATGTTGCGGCAATTTCAACTTTGTAAAAATCTTGGGAACCATTCTTCCGCCCACCACTTCATGTCCGTGAAACGTCCAGCCATGGCCTTCTTCAAAACGCTTGGTGGCTGGTTTTCCGATATCATGTAATATCGCGGCCCATCGCAACCAAAGATCATCGGTATGTTGAGAGATGTTATCCAGCACCTGTAAGGTGTGGTAAAAATTATCTTTATGTCCAAGGCCATCAATAAACTCAGCGCCAGCGAGGTCAACCATCTGTGGGAAAATCAATTTGAGCAACCCGGATGTATAGAGAAGGTCCAATCCACGGGAGGGTTTTTCAGCAAGGATGATCTTATTCAGTTCATCGGTTATGCGTTCCTGTGAGATGATGGAAATGCGATGGGCGTTATGGCAGATCCCTTCCCAGGTGATGGGATCGATGGTGAATCCCAGTTGGGTGGCAAACCTCACGGCTCGCATCATCCGCAGCGGATCATCGCTGAAGGTTTTACCGGGTTCCTGCGGCGTACGGATGATCTTGTTTTCCAGATCTTCCATGCCTTGAAACGGATCGATCAACGCGCCATAATCCTGCTCATTCAGGCTTACGGCGAGCGCATTGATGGAAAAATCCCGACGCAGCTGATCCTCTTCCAAAGTACCTGGCTCCACGTCAGGGTTTCTGGATTCAGGACGATAGCTTTCCTTGCGGGCCCCTACAAATTCAACATCCATATCGGCATACCTGAAATGAGCGGTACCGTAAGTTTTGAAAAATGAAACGGGCGGGCGGGGCGTCAATTGATCTGCCACAGCCTGCGCCAGTTCAATACCATCGCCTGTAGTAACGATGTCTGCATCCTTGGTGGGTCTGCCAAGAATTTTATCGCGCACAAATCCCCCGATCACGAAGGCTTTTACGCCTTGTTCACGGGCAGCTGCTGCAACCAGCTGGAAGATTCCCTGTTCTAAGTCACTATACACAATCTTCATGTTACAAAAATAGCTATTAGCTAGTAGCTAATAGCTATTTAGTATGTTTGCGAAAATTTTGAAAAGATGAGTCTTCATGAACATATTGCAAGCGCCTGGGAAAACCGGGAACTATTGAAAGATCAAGTGTATACAGATGCAGTAAGGGCGGTGATTGAAGAAGTGGACAAGGGCAGGCTGCGCGTGGCAGAACCAACCGCGGAAGGATGGCAGGTGAATGAGTGGGTGAAACAGGCCATCCTCATGTATTTTGGAATTCAGCAGATGCAGACCTGGGAGCTGGCTCCATTTGAGTTTTACGATAAAATGCTGTTGAAAAAAGATTACAAATCATTAGGTGTACGTGCCGTTCCTCATGCCGTGGCTCGTTATGGTGCCTACCTGGCCAAGAACGTAGTGCTGATGCCTTCTTATGTAAATATTGGTGCCTATGTAGATGAAGGAACGATGGTGGATACCTGGGCAACCGTCGGCAGTTGTGCACAGATCGGAAAAGGTGTACATCTTAGCGGTGGCGTGGGCATCGGCGGTGTGTTGGAGCCTTTGCAGGCCAGTCCGGTAGTGATTGAAGACGGATGTTTCATCGGCAGCCGATGTATTGTGGTGGAAGGGGTGCGCGTAGAAAAAGAGGCTGTGTTGGGTGCTAACGTGGTGCTTACACAGTCAACAAAAATAATTGATGTAAGTGGTGATGTTCCTGTAGAATACAAAGGCAGGGTGCCCGCGAGAAGCGTGGTGATTCCTGGTAGTTATACCAAAAAATTCCCTGCTGGTGAATATGGTGTGGGATGTGCGTTGATTATTGGGCAGCGGAAGGCGAGTACGGATTTGAAGACGAGTTTGAATGATGCGCTGCGTGATTTTAATGTGTCTATTTGATTTGGAAGCCTGTTGTCTTGGATGCCTGGAATCTTGGAATTCTGAAATCCTGGAATCCTGAATTTTGGAATCTTGGATTACAGGATTCCAAGATTCCAGAATTCCAAGATTCCAAAATTACTAACTGCCTCTCTTCCCCGTAAACTTCCCATCTCCCATATCTCCCATCTTCATCGTACCAGACATATTATCACCATCTAACGTGCCCGTATAGGTGATTTCCATGCCTTGGATCTCAAAGCTGATGGTGAATTTGTTCCCGTCTTTTTTTCCCTTCACGGGCATCTCCCCAAAACGTCCGGTGTAGGTTCCGGTGATCTCCGTTTCTCCATTTTGTTTCAACACCATCGTGGGTGTACCTGTACCTGCAGATGTTTCTACAGTGAGTTTCCAGGTTCCATCGATCTTACCTGTTTGTGTAAATCCGAAACCCAGGAAAAGAAAGCAAGACAACAATAGCTTTATCATGGTCAATGTTTTTATCGATAAAAGATAAGTATCTACCTTGGCCCTGCCAAATTCCAGATACCGCATGAGTGAAATCCATTTACAAAAACTGATCCATTGTATTGAGCTTGAAGAAAAAGAGCAGGTCAGCAGGTTCAGCCTTGATCAGCAGCATACGCTCAGGCAACTAAAGGCCGAGGGTCTTGCCTTACAGCCGCTAACTGTAACCAGGAAGAGTTTTGGTTATGCCGATTATCCTGAGATCAGCTTCAGGCTGCCCTACCCTGCAGAAACCGGTTTGTTCAGGGATGGTGCGGCCATTGAATGTTTTATTCCCGGTGAAGATCCGGTCAAAGGCGTTTTACTCAACCTGGAAGGAAGGGTTGGCGAGTTCAGGCTCTTCGCCCCAGATTTTCCGGATTGGATTGAGGATCGCGATATGGGGATCAAATTGGCGCCAGATACGCGTACCACGGCTATTATGAAAGAAGTGCTGCAGCACCTCGAAAAAGATAAGGTCAGCTATGCCTTATTCGAAAAAATGCATGCAAAGGTTGCAACGGAAGGCAAGCAAACCATTTCTACGTCACCGATCGATCTTTTTAATCATACGCTAAATGATAGTCAGCAAGATGCCGTTAGGGCGGTGATTCAAAATTCTTCGCTCACCATTGTGCATGGTCCGCCCGGTACGGGAAAAACCACCACTATGGTGGAAGCGATTCAACAGCTGGTCAACAAAGGCGAAAAAGTACTGGTATCTGCACCCAGCAATACGGCCGTGGATCATATCGCAAAAGGGCTTGCAGCAAGAGGGATCAAATTGCTGCGTGTGGGTAATACGTCGAAGGTAGATGAGATCCTGTATCCGTTCACGCCAGAAGGGAAAATGGAAATCAGCAAAGAGCAGAAAGACATTAAACAACTTCGAAAGAGAGCGGAGGAATTCCGAAGGATGGCGTTAAAATACAAACGCAATTTTGGGAAGGCTGAAAGAGAACAAAGAAACCTGCTCTTCAAAGAAGTGAAAAATATACGCCAGGAGATCAAGAAGATTCAGGTGTATCAGGAAGAGAAGATGTTTGAACAGGCACAGGTCATTGCGGGTACGCCCATCGGCATTTATGATGCAGGGTGCAAGCCGGGCAGTTTTGATACAATGGTGATCGATGAGGCCGGGCAATGTATGGAGCCCTTAGCCTGGTGCATCATTCCGCTTGCGAAGAAATGGATTCTTGCGGGTGACCATCACCAGCTCCCTCCCACCATCCTGAGTTTTCAGGCAGCGCAGCAAGGTCTTCGGCATTCCATTCTTGACTTGGCGTTGCATGTGGTTCCGGAAATCCATTTGCTAAATACGCAGTATCGAATGCGAAAAAGTATTGCGGGTTTCAGCAGCAGTTATTTTTACCAGAATCTTCTGCAAACGGCAGCGCACCTGGAAGATACAGGTCTGCACATTCATTTTATTGATACGGCAGGCTCCGGTTTTCAGGAGAAAAAAGGACCGGATGGCACGAGTCTGCAAAACGATGGAGAGCTGCGTATTATTCGGCAGTTGTTGCAAACAGAGGCACTGGATATTTCCACTACAGCAGTCATTGCGCCTTACTCCGGACAGATTGCGGCAGCGCGCGAAGTCCTTCCTACGGGCTTGCGCATTAGTACGGTTGACAGTTTCCAGGGCCAGGAGATGGACAATATCATTATCTCGTTGGTAAGAAGCAATGACGATGGAGAGATCGGCTTTTTAAAAGACTACCGGCGCTTAAACGTGGCGCTGACAAGGGCCCGGGAAAAGCTGTATGTGATTGGGGATAGTGCCACGCTGGGTAACGACCCATTCTTTATGCAGTTGTTAGAGTACATGGAAAAATCGGGGAATTACAGGACCGTCTGGGAGTTTGATCTCAGCTAACCCCTTCATTCCCAATAACCCATAACCGAATAACCACTCACCCAATATCACCGCGGACTAAACGTTATATAGGATAAGAATATCCTATATGCGCGCACTTCGGTTACTCACCCTGCTCTTGCTTCCCGGATTCCTGTTTGCCCAACGAAATGTGGACCTTGATAAATATACATTCAGGGTACAGATGCGGTCTCTCCCGCAAGTTCTTTTAGACAGCAACTACAAAACGTTTAATGTAGAAGTGGAAAGCACCAGGCTCATGCAAAGTTTCATGCGTGAACTGGATCCCGCAAAGATGGTGGAACTGGATGGATGGCGTAAACTGGAACAGCAGGGACATATCAGTATAAGGGTGAGGCTTGATGATCTTCTGCCGGAATCATTCCAGGTATCCGAGCGCGTGGAAAACATCAAAGACAGGCAGGGCAAGATAACGGGAACGCGTACCCTATACACACAGGAGATGACTTATACCTTCGCAGCAACGGCTGTTATCACTGACTATAAAGGCGCACATATCAGTGATCAGGTGCTTGCAGACAGGGGAAGAAAATATACTTTTCGCAGTCCGGAGTTCCCTGTGAAACAACTGGCAGAATCCTATTTTCTGATCAACTCATTAAAAGTCACCAATGATCTGTATCGCATCAATGTAACCAATGCCATGCATCGGCTCAGTAACCAGATCAGTGATCAGTATGGATACGGTGAGATCACCACTAATGATTATGTTTGGGTGGTGGATGGCAGGAAGCATCCGGAGTACCAGGCCAACCGAAAAGCCGTTGGCATTGTGAACGATGTATTGTTTTCCATGACGGCACACTCGCCCATCGCGGATGCAAAAGACAGATTGAAACCTGCGATCGATTATTTTGAAAAAATCAAGAAACAATACAATTCATCCAGTAAGCACGATAGAAAACTGAGATATGCCAGTTACTTCAATCTTGCCGTGATTTATTACTACCTTGACGATCCCCAGGCGATGATGAAAGAAGCCAATGGCCTGGTGTTGAACGATTTTGACGCGAAGGATGGAAAAGGATTTGAATTCGTGGCATTGAGATTGAAGAACCAGTTTTTGAATGCCAACATGTATACCCGTCATTTCCCCATCGATACCACTCTATACAAAGGTCCCTACGAGCAGATCACGGCTACCAAATAGTTATTCGAAGATCAGGTACATTCCTGCAACAATGAGCAGGATGGCTACGGATGTGACTCCGAAGAGGATGAAATCGTACAATGCTGGAATAGGGTTTGTAAGGGAAAGCACACAACTGATAAAGCCCAACAAGGCGCCGGAAGCCGTTACCACAAATCCGGTGGTCTGCTTACGCTCCCGCTTCAACTTCTTGTGTGCGGCAACATATGCTTCGATGGTTTCCGTATCAAAACCCATTGCTGATAGCCTGTCTGTAATGGTCTTTAGGTCGAGTTTCTGGTGCAGCCATTCCTTCACCATCAGTGGGTCTGTAACCTGCGTCATAAGGCAATCGTTTGCAGTAAGATAAAAAAAATCCGAAAAACATCGGAATTCCACATCCAGGATTCATTGTGTCTCGTAATTGCTTCAAATGATGACGCATGAATAACAATCCAATGGTAACGAGGCGGCGGTTTCTGGGCGCAACAGGCGCTTTGGGCATCGCCGGGGCACTGGCTGCCTGCAGTAAGAATGACAAGATGAATATGAACGATGGTGTGGACCTGGGGAGTGGAGACATCGGCATATTGAACTATGCCTATGCCCTGGAACAACTGGAGGCTGCCTTTTACCAGAAAGTGGCAGAATCACCCTACAGCGGCATCAATGCGTTGGAATCTCAGTATATGAATGATATACGGGACCATGAAGTGGCGCATCGGGAATTCTTCAAGAAAGCCCTGGGCAGCAGCGCCATCGAGAACCTCAAATTCAATTTCAGTACGGTCAACTTCGCAAGCCGGGACAGTGTGCTGGCTACGGCAAAAGCCTTTGAAGATCTGGGGGTATCGGCTTACAATGGTGCGGGCAGACTGCTGACCAATCCGGTTTATTTGTTGCTCGCAGGAAAAATTGTGAGCGTAGAAGCCAGGCATGCCGCGGCGATCAGGGATCTGATCAGCTACAACAGTTTTGCTGATGCAACGGTCATTGACATGAATGGATTAGACAAGAGCAGAACACCGGGCGAGGTGCTGGCGATTGCGCAGTCATTCATCGAAACAAAAATCAATGCATCCAATTTACCCATGTAAAAAAATGACATCATGAGCATACAACATATTTATCAGCAAATAGAACGCACGGATCCTTCCGTTCTGGAGAACATGCAAGACAGGAGAAGTGCCATCAGAGCATTCAGTCAGTTTGCCGGCAAAGTAGCCATTGCCTCCTTACCTCTGGCCATAGGAAGTTTCTTCAAAAAGGCATATGGCCAAACCACTTCATCCATCCTAGATGTACTCAACTATGCGTTGACGTTAGAATACCTTGAGGCGGAATACTATACACAAGGAGTAGCTGCGGCGGGATTGATTGCAGCAGAAGAAGTATCGGGTTTCACGCAGATCAGGGATCATGAAGTGGCGCACGTCAATTTCCTGAAGGCAGCGATCAGTGGTGCTGGCGGTACTGCGGTGTCTAAGCCAAATTTCGACTTCACTGCGGGCGGTAGTTTCAGTACGGTATTCACCAACTATGATACTTTTTTGGCCGTATCACAAGCTTTTGAAGATACGGGCGTGAGGGCCTACAAAGGCCAGGCTGCTAACCTGATGTCTAACAAAGATGTATTGACGGCTGCATTGAATATCCACTCAGTGGAAGCGAGGCATGCTTCTTATGTGCGGGCTGTAAGAAGGAAAAGGGGTGCATCCATTCAAGGATGGATCAATGGAAAGGATACCGGTGGCATTCCGGCTATCCAGGCCATTTACAACGGAGAAGAATTGACAAAACAAGCGGAGATTGAGATCACGAACATCAACGGCTTTACCATCAGTGCAGGTGCGGCAAGTGCTGCATTTGATGAACCCTTGGGAACGATGGAAGTGTTGGATATTGTGAGGCCGTTTTTGAAATGACGGAGCAGCAGGAACCGGGAAGGGCTTTCAAGGCAGCCCTCCCGCTTGTTCCTTAACAAAACCTCATTTACTTTGTTTCGCCTTGAAGGCATTCTCACCACTATTGGTTAATACCACCACATATACCGAACAGGAACTGATTGAAGGTCTGGTTGCACATGATGAGCAGACCTATGGGTATTTGTATGATAACTATTCAAAAGCATTGTTCACGGTGATCAGTCAGATCATTCCTTCCAAAGAGATGGCAGAAGAAGTGTTGCAGGAAGTGTTTGTAAAAATCTGGCAGCATATAAACAGTTATGATCCGATGCGGGGCAGGATTTATACTTGGATGATCAACATTGCGAGGAACCAGGCGATAGACCGTACGCGTTCCCGTGAGTTCAGCCAGAAAAGCATGACCACTGCACTTCCTGAAAGCATATCGGAAACGAGGGGTAGCGGTCCGGGCATCCAGGATGTGGGTTTGATGCGTACGCTGAACAGTTTACCGGAAGAAAGCCGGAAATTGTTGGAGCTTGCCTATTTTCAGGGTTACACACATGAGGAGATTGCTGCAATAACCAATACGCCATTAGGAACGGTAAAAACAAGGATAAGAAACACCATCATACATTTGAGAAAAATATTAGGTAATAAATAAGAACGCTTGGACCTGAGTTGTATCATATCATCCGGAGACCTTGAATTGTACGTACTGGGTATGCTCCCTGCTGATGAAGCGGAGAAGATCACCCGGTTGGCAGAGCTGTTCCCGGAAATTGACACGGAGATCAACCGTATTACCGCTGCTCTCAAAGAAACAGCGGAGTTGCAGGATAGCGTGCCCTCTCCTGCCCTGCGCAAAAAGGTTATGCATGCGCTGTCAGATTTGAAAAAAGAAGAATCTGGTAAAAAAGAGGCACCTGTTGTAGAGATGATTCCTCTGCCGAAAAAAAGAAGTTCATGGATGGCAGCCGCTTCAGTAGTAGCACTTCTGGCTGCCGTAGGATTCATGTATATGTACAAAACACAAATGAATCAACGAGAGGAGATCACGAAGATGCAGGCTTCGCTGGATCAGCTGCGTGGCAACCTCCAACAGCAACAGGCGCGGATCAGCCAAGACAGTCTGATGATGGCGATGTATAACAATGAAGGCTTCCAAAAAATTAAGCTGAAAGCATTGCCTGGTGGTACGGATGCAGACGTGCAGTTGTTCTGGAACAAAGAAACAAGAGATGTATTTGTTGCACAGATCAGGCTACCTCAAACTCCATCAGGAAAGCAGTATCAGCTCTGGGCTATTGTTGACGGTAAACCTGTAGATGCCGGCGTATTAAACAGTGGTATAGCCATGCAAAAAATGAAAGCATTTCCACGTGCCGAAGCATTTGCCATTACGCTGGAACAAGCCGGAGGCAGCCCCACGCCTACTTTAGAGACCATGATCGTGATGGCCAACACGTAAATTTAATTTTCTTTCACATCTGATTCTTTCATTGCATCGTAAGTGATCTCAAAACATACGATCATGAAACAAATGCTTACAACGTTCTTTTTTTTAGGATTGGTTTGGTCGGCTTCTGCACAGGAAAAAACAGTTATGGTTGGTGGTGCTGCCATGTACCCCAGCAAAAACATTGTTCAGAATGCAGTCAATTCAAAAGATCACACCACCCTGGTGGCGGCAGTAAAGGCAGCAGACCTGGTGGATGCCCTTCAGTCTGCCGGACCATTCACCGTGTTTGCGCCTACCAATGATGCATTCAATATGTTGCCTGCGGGCACCGTCGACAATTTATTGAAACCTTCTGCCAAGCCACAACTGCAGGGCATCCTGAAGTACCATGTGGTTTCTGGCAAATGGTCAGCCGCGGACATTAAGAAAATGATCATGGATGCCAAAGGGAAAGCAACATTAACCACATTAAGCGGCGGTAAACTTTATGCCAGTCTTGATGAGAAAGGAAATGTATGGGTTTGGGACGAGAACGGTGGAAGGGCGATGGTGACCATTGCCAATGTTTACCAGCAGAATGGTGTTATTCATGTGGTGGATCATGTGCTTCTTCCCAAATAGGCCCTTAGAAGGCACTTGGCATTAGGCACGGGGCATTGGGAGGGAGTGGGCATTAGGCAAGGGGCATTGGGGAGCGTCGGAAATGCCCAATGCCCTATGCCCAATGCCCCTTATTGCCCAATGCCCAATGCCCAATGCCTTTTATTTCCTATCTTATCGGCCAACAAAACCTGTTTTATGCAATCAAAAAAATTGCTGGCTGAATTTTTTGGAACCTTCTGGTTGGTATTTGGCGGTTGTGGCAGTGCCGTAATTGCTGCAGCATTTCCAGATGTAGGCATTGGCTTGCTCGGTGTATCACTCGCATTTGGCTTAACCGTTCTTACCATGGCATATGCCGTAGGGCATATATCCGGCGGACACTTTAACCCAGCAGTGTCTATCGGCCTCACGGTAGCTGGGAAATTTTCGGCTTCTGAACTCCCGGGATATATCGTTGCCCAGGTATTGGGTGCCATTGCCGCCGCGGGTTTGTTGTATGTGGTAGCTGGTGGCGCTCCTGGATTTGAATTGGGTGGATTTGCAGCCAACGGTTATGACGAACATTCTCCCGGAAAATATTCCATGGTATCAGCATTCATTATGGAAGCGCTGATGACCTGTTTCTTTCTGATCGTTATCCTCGGAAGTACTTCTAAAAAAGCACCGGCAGGCTTTGCACCCATCGCCATCGGCTTGGGTCTTACCCTTATCCATCTGGTGAGCATTCCGGTAACCAATACATCTGTAAACCCTGCTCGTAGCACTGGACAAGCCATCTTTGTTGGCTCCTGGGCCCTGAGCCAGCTCTGGCTATTCTGGTTGGCTCCTATCGTAGGTGCCGCGATCGGAGGAATTTTGCATAAGACCCTGACGATGGAGGAGTCCTAGTAGGCATTGGGCATAGGGCATTTGGCATTGGGAGGGATTAGTGACTAAGCCCTCCTAATGCCAAGTGCCCAATGCCCATTGCCTTTCTTCAAAGCAATTCATACACCGCGGTTGTTTTCCCGGGTATTTTCAACTCCTGCAATTTTTTCACCTCTCCGCTGATCACATCTTTCGCGGTTTGTTTTGTTCCGATGCCTTCTGCCAGCCTTTCGAGATCCGGCGACTTTTCAGATTCATTTTTATTCATCACTACCATCACCGTTTTGCCGGGTATTGAACGGAAGTAAACATACATACCATCCATCGGCGCAAAGTGAAGTGTTCTACCTTTGGAGATCACCTCGTTCCCCTTTCTCCAGCTCAATAATTTCCGAACATATTGCTGCATCTCTTTCTGTGCATCGGTCAATCCCTGACCTGTCATGGCATTCACTGCATCGTCTTTCCATCCGCCGGGAAAATCTGATCGGATAATCCCATGATCATTGGGCGCCTGACTATTATCCATTAGGATCTCGGTCCCATAATATACCTGGGGAATCCCTCTCACGGTCATCAGATAAGTGAACGCCATTTTAGTCAATGCATCGTCTTTGCCTAATTGCGTGTACAATCTGTCCATATCATGATTATCACCAAACACCATGACGTGTAACGGATCCGCATAACCGAAATCATTGGCCAGCGACTCATATAATCTTACGAGGCCAGTAGAAGTGTATTGACCATCTTTTTCTTTTAGCGACTGCACTAAGGCATGTTGCATCGGAAAGTCCATCACGGATCTCAGGCATCCGGTGTATCCATCCCTGTTCTTTGCTCCCTGTTGCCAGTAGCCTACGATCAATGGATTCAGGCTCCATTCTTCCCCAACTATATTGAATTGCGGATATTCCTTCATGATGCGGCAACTCCAGTTGCTCAGAAATTGCTTGTCGGAATAACAATATGTGTCCTGGCGAATGCCGCCCAGACCAAGCGTCTCCACCCACCAAATGGAATTTTGGATCAGGTAGTTTGCTACAAATTTATTTGCAGCATTCATATCGGCCATATGGCCATCAAACCATCCTCCTGTCATCAGATCTTTATCGGATTTAGCGGCATACGCGTCCTGGTTCACTGTTCTCCGATGATTGGTTCTCAGTTTACCTTCCGGATAATTGAGCCAGTCCCTAAATGGCAGGTCTTTCATCCACCAGTAACCCGTCCCAATATGATTCACCACTCCATCGTAGATCAACTTGATTCCACGGTCCCTGGCTTTTGAAGCCAGCTCTTTGTAATCCTCCATCGAACCATATCTCGGATCCACCTTGTAATGATTGGTGATGGCATAGCCATGATAAGAATATGCTGCCATATCATTCTCCACCATTGGCTGTGGCCAGATCGCCGTAAAGCCCATCGATTTAATATAATCCAGGGATTGAATGATACCGCGGATATCACCACCATGACGCATACCTGGAGCGGATCTGTCGATCTGATTCTCCCGCATACTAGCCACCACATCGTTGGCAGGATCTCCATTCACAAAACGATCTGGCGTGATCAGGTAGATCACATCAGACGCATCAAATCCCTTGCGGGAGGCAGCGCCAGTTACTCTTTGCTTCAGCGGGTAGTCATGAGAATAGACTTGTTTCCCTTTATTTGTGAAATTGATTTTTACATTACCAGGCTTGGCGGCAGTACTGATGGAAAGATCTATGAACAGATAATTCCGGCTATCGGCCTTATGCACTTTCAGTATCTTAACACCGGAATATTTGATCGTTGGAGTGGTTTCACCAATGCCCTCTCCATGTACGAGAATCTGCAAAAAAGGATCCTTCATTCCCACCCACCAATTCATGGGTTCCACATGCTGAATCTGCGAAAAGATTTGGGCCGATGAAAATAAAAGAATTACAAACAGGGTAATCTTTCGGGTCATAGTAAATCATTAATCATTCCAAAGGTAATGGCTCACAACATACTGCGGTAGTTTCGGCTGTTCCTTTATATCTCAGGCTTTAGGCAAACTTATGGTGAATGTTGTTCCTACTCCTGGTTCTGTTTGTACCTGCAACTGGCCGCCATGTCCCTTGGTGATAATATCAAAACTGAGACTCAATCCAAGGCCGGTGCCCTCTCCCGTTGGCTTAGTGGTAAAGAAAGGTTGGAATATCTTCTTCATCAAGTCCTCGGGTATGCCATCTCCATTGTCCGTAATGGAAATCTTGACCATATTTTCGTGTGAAGCAGTCGTAAGACTTACCTGAGGTTCAAAACCAGGTTGTCCTGTTTTTTTGCTTTTTCGTGCAGCATAAAAAGCATTGTTCAATAAGTTCATCAACACCCGCCCGATATCCTGTGGCACAATCTTTACCGGAGACAAGCTTGCTGCCAGATCAGACCTGATCCTTACATTAAAGTCTTTTTCCTTGGCACGCATGCCGTGATAACTTAATTGCAGATATTCCTCGCAAAGTGCATTGAGGTCCGTGGATTCTTTATCACCACTGGAACTGCGACTGTGCTGCAGCATGCTTTTGATGATGCTGTCTGCCCGTTTGCCATGCTGGTTGATCTTTACATTATTGGAATGAAGGTCTTGCAGCAGTTCAGTCACCGCCTTATCATCTCCTTTATCGATTTCCGTTTGCAGGTCCATCAATAGTTCCTGGTTCACCTCGGAAAAATTGTTCACGAAGTTCAGCGGATTCTGGATCTCATGTGCGATGCCGGCTGTTAGTTCACCCAGACTCGCCATTTTCTCACGCTGGATCATTTGTGCCTGCGTGGTTTTCAACTCCTGGATCGTATATTCAAGTGCAACGGTTCTTTCATTTACTCTTTTTTCCAAAAGGCTGTTTTCTTTCTTCAACATTCTGGCCCTGTAGTTAGACACCAGCCAGGTGAATAATGCCAATGCACCCAGATAGAGGATCAAGGCCCACCATTGCATCCACCATGGCTTCAGCACTTCAAATGAAATGGATGCTATGGGTCCCCAGATTCCATTGACGCCTTTGGCTTTAACTTGGAATGTATATTTACCCGCGGACAGGTTGAAGTAAGTTCTGGTTTCCGGTATGGGTGTGGGCCTCGACCAACCGGAGTCCTGTCCTTCCAAAAAGTAACTATAAACGATCTGGTCCCTGCCCCGCACATCACTGGTATTAAAATCGATGTTCACTGTATTCTGGTTGTGGGGAAGACGAAGACCTACAGGTAAACTATGAACACCTGACAGACTGTCCCAGGTAATTCCTTTGGGAACAGCATGATCAGGAGGAAGGTCCTTATTGTTACGTGACGCTTCTCTGTTATTTCTTAAATGCAGACGCTGATCTAGTATCCGCAGTCCCGTCAATCGAACCTTAGTGGAAATGGTATCCAATTGAAGGGGCTGTGTTAACACCGTCACATTCGGGGTAACACCCCACCACAACTGACCATAACTCGTGACCATTCCGGTGTTCTGGTTGTAGTCGTTATACGGAAGACCCTGACGTTTTGCATAGCGACGCATGTTAAAGTCCCCTTTACCGCTGTCTGGTAAACTGATCACATATAAACCATCTTGTGTACCCGCATAGATCTTATCCTTATAAGACAGCAGATCATACACATTAGTATGCCGAAGTCCATGACGCTCCGAGAAATTTCTGACCGTCTTAAGGTCTTTACTGATGATAGACAAACCTCCCTGCATCGCCACCGCCCATTCTCCGTTGTCACGTTGCACAACGCGCTGGATATTATTGGACGCCAATCCATTCTGCTTTTTGTATATCTGCATTCTACTGAGGGAAGAATCCATACGTACAAGACCACTGTCTGTCCCCAACCAAAGAAACGCTTTATTGCGGTCCACAGAAAGGAACCAGCTAAGATCTGAGGGAAGCCCTTGCCTTGAAGAGAGCCGAGTAGCTAATCCATCGCTCGTCCTCACAATCAAGCATCCAGAATCAAGGTTCATGATAAGCTTGTCTTCATTTAACATGTATGCCGACAATGGGAAGAAATTCTTCAGAAACTTATTCAGGTTATAATGTGTCACTTTATTTGTAGCCAGGTTCAACATGGAAACACCATAACCATTGGTGAGCAAAAACCGATCTGCATCAACCTGCAAAATTCTGCGGTTATAGGTTAATAAACGCTCATTCGGTAAGTAGACAAATGTCTTGCCTAGTTTGCGATCAAATATATCCATCCCTTTTCTCGAGGGAAGAAAAAGTAGTTTTCTAACACTGTCTTCGGCCATCCCCCACACATTGTTATCAGACAATCCAGACTTATCATCCAGAATTTCCACCATCGGCCCTTCTGTATCCAGCAGCACGAAACCTTTGTCAATGGTACCTAACCAAAGAACGCCATACAGATCAATCAATGCCGGTGCTTTAAAATTCTTTAATAAGGTTGCACCTGTATAAATTTTTCGATACGTATTTTCTCCGGGGCGGATGATCATCAATGTATCATCATCCAGCACCCACAGGTCTCCTTTTTTATTGACCAGCAGGTTGATCCCCGCACTCATCCTCGTCAGACTGCTGTCATAACTTTTTATGGTTTGCAGGTCACTGCTGAAATTGTACAGTACTTTGTTCACGGAACTCATCCACATATCACCCTGCATAGTCTCTGCAAATCCGGTTACCCCGTCCATCTTCATGCCATCTGCATCTGAAAAGGTAGTAAAGTCGCTCCGTGCAGAATCAATCACAAACACACGTTTCGGTCCGCCTGCCCACACACGGTTTCTTTGGTCCACAGTAAGGGTATATACCGCAGCATCCAATGTGTACTGTTTGTAGTCTAAGGTTTCTGTATTGATGGCAAGGATATCCCGGCTGTTGTAATTACCAACCCAGGCAGTCCCCTGATGGTCAAAAGCCACCTGCGAAAAACACTTCTTGAAAGGCAGGTGTATCAAGGAATCTGCAGAAACGTCAATAATATAAATCCCGTCCTGGCAGGAAATCAGCCAAAGCCTTCCTTTAGCATCCACGTTCAAATGAGAGGTAGGAAAAAACGACCCTTGTGGAGTAATGTTAAGGACTTGGTATGTTAATAATGTTTCACCTTCATACCTTGAGAGACCCTTCTCCGTACTAAACCATTTGGTACCTTCTTTATCCTCCACCGCTGCATAAATCAAATTACCATTCAGTCCTTCGGCCTCACTGAATTGCAACAAAGCAGTGGAGGTTCCCGGCAAAATATTGGGAGGAGATATCCGGTCAATACTCGCTCTGGGCATCGCTTTCTTCTGCGGTGTAATCTTCTCCATATTTTCCTTGCTGGACAGCAAGGGCTGAAAAGCAACGGGTTTCTTGGAGAGCACCCTTGTTGTGGGCTGTTTTGCAAACCCACGGTACTCAAGGAACGGCGAGTTCCGCGAAGGCATTTGACTGATACTAAAAGGGGCCGTACTGATTTTTGCATAGCCAACGGTGTCTAGTCCGCCAACATCAATCCACTTCGCCGGACGAAAGCTATCGGGTTGAACAACTTCCCTTTCTTTATCGAACGTAAAATGATTGTCTTTTCGATCGCTGCAGGATGCACCTACAACAAGCATTATCAACAAAAGGGCAGCATAATTCATGTACTTCACCCAAGAAAAGTAGACAATTTTCCTCATATGAGGAAAGCTGAATACGCTATTAGCTAGTAGCTATTTGCTATTAGCGATGTATCCGCTTGGATTCACCTTAAATGCATCCTTGCATCCACTTGAACAAAAACCATAGACTTTCCCGTTGAAATGTGCAGTATCCGCCACGCCTGCCCCCACGGGCATGTGACAAATAGGATCCCGCTCATTGGCAAAGCTTAGATTTTTATACATTTTTTCCGGATGCAGTGCCGTTTCCATACCCTGGTTGTACATGATACGCATACCCTCTACCAGGTTCTCCGGAGTGTTGTTAACACTACCCCCCTCATAAGGCGGCTTGGGATCATACTCAAGATTCAACATTGACATTTTTGCATATTGTTCACCCATTATGCTGCCCACCATTGCATAACTCATATCCATACCCGCGGTTACACCTGCGCTGGTCCAATACTTACCATCGCGCACAAAACGCTTGTCTTCGATCTTTGCACCAAATTCATTTCGCAGAATATCTTTGCCGTACCAATGCGTGGTCGCATTTTTATTATCCAATAAACCCGCAGCACCTATTATCCATGCACCGGTACAAACACTGGCTGTATAAACGGAACTGCTATCGATCTTTTTGATCCAGTCGATCACAGGCATATCCCTTGTCATATTATAGGTTTCTCGAAAACCGCCGGGCACCACCAACACGTCTAGTTGCTGCACTTCCGCAATGGATGTGTCTACCTGAATCTTTGTTCCTCTCGCATCTGCGATTGCACCTTTTTGTTTTGCGACGAAGAAAACCTTTACTCCAGGCAGTTCGCCGAGCACCTGGTAAGGACCCATGGCATCCAGGCTGGTATAGCCATCATAGAGCAATATGCCGATGGTCTTCACGCCAATAGCAGGCTTGGCTTGCATCACAGAGCTGAGATCTGCTATGGCTTTCTGCTCGTCAACCACAGGTTTACTCTTGGATTTACAGGCGTAGAAGAGTACGAAGCAGCAAACTGCCATACCCACAATTTTCATGCTTTTTTTCATAATGATTTTCTTTTTCGTTTACTGAGAAAAAAAAGTACATAGCCAGAACAAAGGGTGATCAATCCGGCTATCGACAAAAATCGAAGCAGCCAGTTGTTGATATCGTCTCTTGTTTTAAAGTCCATGATATGCAGCATCCATAAAAAATCGAACACACGCCATTGATTGTTCCGGATGCTGTGGACCATACCGGTCTCCTTGCCTACATACACCGTAGCATTTACA
>JBASZQ010000056.1:0-1716 GCA_049661025.1 Chitinophagaceae bacterium
GGTAGAGTATGCTCGAAGTGCCAGAGCAAGGGGACTGAAAGTGATCATCGCAGGAGCCGGGGGTGCAGCACATTTGCCCGGTATGGTGGCAGCACTGACTTCACTGCCTGTCATCGGGGTTCCTGTAAAATCACCTAATTCAATAGATGGATGGGATTCCATTTTGTCGATCCTGCAAATGCCCAATGGGGTACCCGTAGCTACTGTTGCATTGAACGCCGCAAAAAATGCGGGCATCCTGGCAGCACAGATCATCGGCGCATTTGAAGAAAACATCGGCCAACAAATGGATAAGTTCAAAACGGATATGGCGGATGAAGTACAGGTGAAAATTACCAAGCTGAAAGCAGCAGGCTGGAAGAATACATTGGATAACGAATAAGCTATAACGATGCAATACAATATTGAAGAAATCGCGAAAATGATCGACCATTCCCTTCTCCATCCCACCATGACGGATGAAGACCTGGAGAAAGGTGTGCAACAGGCTATCCATTACAAAACGGCTTCGGTTTGTATCAAGCCTTATGCCGTTCCTCAATGTGCGGCCTGGCTTAAAGGTACCGGTGTATTGGTTTGTACCGTCATCGGCTTCCCTCATGGCAGCCATACCACAGCCATTAAAGTGGCTGAAACAAAACTAGCCTGTGAACAAGGATGTGATGAAATTGACATGGTGGTGAATATTGGGAAAGTACTGAGTGGCGACTGGACCTATGTGGCGGATGAGATCAAAGCGATCAACGAAGAATGCCTGAAGCATGGCGCTATCCTGAAAGTGATCTTTGAAAACGATTACCTTAAGGACGAGCATAAGATTAAGCTCTGTCAGATCTGCAGCGAGATCACTGTAGCCTTTGTCAAAACTTCCACTGGTTATGGATATGTAAAGGGCGATGACGGAAAATTTTCCACCAAAGGAGCTACGATGGAAGATGTAGCCCTGATGCTGAAACATGTGGCACCGGGTGTACAAGTGAAAGCCGCTGGCGGTGTCAGAAGCCTGGATGAGCTGATGAAGATGAAAGAACTGGGTGTAACGAGAATTGGCGCAACGGCCACAGCCGCGATTGTTGAAGAAGCCCGGAAAAGAAACGGACTCTCTTCCGCTGAAGTTTCCAGTAGTGATAAGTCTGGCTACTAATAGCTAATAGCTACTAGCTAATAGCTATTATTGTGAACTTCTGTTCGAGAGAAAGGGAATGCTTGTACAGCATGTCTATAAATTCTGGGCCATACATGGCATAGTATGGCATGAAATTATCCACCCGCTCTTGCAGGGTACCGTTGGGGAATATCTTATTCCTGAGTTTGAGAAGCTGTGACTTCTCGGTTTCAAACTTTCTCTTTTCTGCACGCAGGATTTTTTTACCTGCATCTGCCAGCTTTTTATCCAATTTAGTCTCAAGCGCTTCTATATGCTGAACAAGGGTTTGGTCAACCGCTGCTGCTTTTACTTTAAGTCCCTTAAACATTTCCGTTGCGGCCGCTCGTTCATTCTCCGTATCCAGAATCTTTGATGAATGCGTTTTTACATATTTGTCGATAAGCGCAAACTCCCCCGCAAACAGGTCTGTAATATCTAACCCGAACGTCTTCAATTTCTGCTCATCTTCTGACTTCGCCACAATGAAGCTATTCCTTAGTACCAGTGCAGGCAGAGGCACTTTGAAATGATCAAACATGGGCTTCAGTTCAAGCCAGTATCCAATTTCA
>JBASZQ010000057.1:0-12483 GCA_049661025.1 Chitinophagaceae bacterium
TCCGCAACCTGCGTACCCTCGGCACCATCCTGGCATTTGAACTGGATGAAGGCCAGGATGGATACCTGAACAATTCCGGCGCTGTCGTCGGCCGCCGCGCCATGGAACAGGGTGTCTATATCCGACCATTGGGCAATACCGTATATACCATGCCTCCGTATTGTATCGGGGAAGATGAAATGAAATTAATCAGCAAGGTGATTAAATAAAATCAAATTAATGTCACTGCGAGAATTGGGTAACACTATTGCTCCAGAGTCTTGGCTCTCCGTTCCAACGCTTGAATGATTTGGAAGAAAGGCTACCCATAAACCCCGGTAGATCGCTTTCAATATCCGACTGACTCAACAAGTACTTCGTTAGATCAGCAATTGAATCATTCTTTCGTATGCTGATCAAGGCGAGATCTTAAGTCAACCAAAAGTTTCGAATCAATGTGTGTAAACCACGATAAATGATTAATAGCCCAATTGAGCATCTCTGTATCCTCGGGATCCTGCAAAACGACCAACTTGAAAACAATGACTTTTAGATCGAATGGCATATGGTAAAAATCATCATCGTTCTGACTATTCAAAAATTCCTTCAATGACGACACACTGCTACTACATATTAGCTCAATCAGTGAACAATGCAGCGTAAAGAGCTTTTTGTAATCAGGATCGATGTCTGACACAGTATTTCCCTCCTGATAGAATTCTTTGTACATTTCGTTCAGTGCCAAAACCTCTTCTTTCATTTTACAAATCCATTTTATTACACGAATAATAAATCAGCATCGTAGTAATGGCCAAACCATTTAATCTAAGATCACCCTCCTTTCGGAAACCTCTTACCCCCTACCCGATAATCTCTCCGGTTTGGATAATAATTAACAGGTCTGCCCTTTGGATTTAATCTTAACTGATCAGTATCCGAAATATTGGTTTTACGGAAAAAGTTTATTGACTCAAGGGTATCAGGCACAACCAGATCATTCGCAATAAATACGTTGGTGCAGTTTTCCAAATCAACCCATTTCAGGGACTTGCATCGAAAAAACACCCTTAAGTCAATCAAATCCTTACAACCCGCAATGTGCAGATACTCCAGATGCTCCAGCCCTTCTAGTCGCTCAAATTCCTTAGCTGCCATGTTTCTCGTCCGATAAATGACCAGCGATCTTAGCTGGGTCAGCTTTTCTATGCCAATAAGACTATTTACGGACCCCTGAATAAGCTCCAGAACTTTCAATCCCGAGAGGTCCTGAATAGGCAACTTGCCCTTCAATTTTCTCAGGATCAATGTAACCAGTGATGGCATATTCAAGTTACTATAGGTTTTATGCCAATTCAATTCAAGTGATAACAAACGGGTAAATTTTGAGAAATCGTAGTAAACGGGAAAATCGGAATCAATCAAATTAAGGTACTGAAGCTTTTGATGCAAAGCCACGATGCCAGTCAACTGACACTTTCGAAGATCTGAATCAAATATATTCAGTCGGGTACAAAAATCCAATTTAGAATAATCAATTTCACAACCTACCTCCTTCAGAGAAATCAAAGAGATGCGATCCCTAATCTTTTCCGAAAAGGAACGGATTCTTTCCCCGGCATTAAAAATATAACAGTACTCACCAAGATCGTTTTGGATTAGTTTACCCATCGGGTTTAAGCTTTTATAACTGGACTTACAAATATCAAAATAATGATCGGGAGTTGCAACGCCTGGGGGATTGGTCCTGGGCGACAACCAATTTTCATAGTATGCTTGACGCCTTGATCTCAATAGGCCGAGCAAGCAATTCCTCAATCGCAGCCTTAACTGCATCGGCTTCTTCAAAACTAACATTCCCAATTTCAAAATGATGACCATTCAACGCCAAACCTAACAAACCGTCAGCTGACATTAAAGGTTCCCCTCGGAATGCCGTTAATGTTAAAACTATTTGAACATTACTGAGGTCAAACATCTTTCTGTTACAATGGAGTATATCATCCTTTACAAACAGTCGCAAAGGTCGGCGCTTGAAGTCACCGCGCCGGAAATAAATCATGGAGAAAAAAAACACCAGCGAGACCAAGAAGACAGGAATGCTGAATGCAAGTAACCTTCCGCCATTGAGTATAAAGTACAATACAAACGCAAAAAAAACGGATATCAGCATTACAGATATAATGCCTTCGCCATAGCGTCCATGGCTAAGGCTGACCTCCAGCATCTCAGGTTTTCTATCAATATGTAGTGTCTTTCGTTTAATAGTATCGCATTAACTATAGACCTTATACTAAAGTACTCAATTTAGCCAGGCCGGTAATTTTTTAGTATACCATCTTGAAGATACTTCAGAAATAAATCCGACGTCTCCTGCAACATACTTACATAGAAATAAGCCCTTTCAGCGATCTGCGGAATAAACTCATCTGGTTTCCGAAATGATATCACACCATTTTTCTTTTCAACACGCAGAACCGCCAGGTATCCCCTTAATGGATAACAGGGATGATAAAACAGGGGGTTCCCTAACAATCCAAGGTATCGCTTTTCAGACCGCCTAACACTTCCACGTATTGTTTTTTGATCTCCGGAATACACAAATATTTTCAAGTCCGGCAAATCCGGACAATTTTCTTTTAGGTCCCACATGATATCAGTCAATTGGCATTCCAGAGCTAAGTAAATATTGGGAGCAATTTCCTTGCGGAGGTGGATCCGATTGCCCTTTCCCCCATCCAAATTGAGTTCAAAGTCGTTGAATCGATATGCCAAAATACGTTTTACAAAGGCCCACCACTTGTCAAAAACAATCTTCCCCTGTGCATAAAAATCATACTCACACAACTGACACAATACCGCGCTATTCTGTGCAATCGAAAAGTAGTAGCGCTGGCAGTCAAATTCCATAGTGTTGTTCCATTGCAAAACCTGGTGGTAGGCTGAAGTATCCCAGACCTCTCGACAACCAAACAATCTCGGCAGCAAAAGATTATCCTCATCCTTACTGAGATCATTCAACAAAAAAGGATAGTCGGCAACCGCTTGCTCCCAAACATTAATATCAACAGCCAATTCGGGCGATCTGGTATAGAATGAACCGAGAATAACGCGATGCGTATCCTTTTGCCAATTCGCATTCGCCCACTCTATGCAGCGCTGCCTGAATGCAGGAAAACAAAATGACAACCCTTCGTCAATTTCAATATTCATTTTCATCTAAGTAAATATAAGAAGCGCCAAACATAATCCAAGGCCCTACCACTATGACTGGAGACACGTATCTGTGTGAAATATAACGAGTCACCTGATCTGACAATCCTTGCTTTCACACCAAGCCAAAATATCTATATACCTTAATTGTTTGGATTTAAGTTTTCGCCGAGATAAAAAGCCAGTTTTCAAAACAAAGTATTCATTGACCCATTTTTCACCTTCCTTAAAAAACTTCTCGTTTATTATCCTGCAACTATTGCTGACTAAATATTCTAACGACAAAGAATCATAGTCTTTCATGACCCTCCATCGTTCAATATTTATAGTGTCATTAGATTTGTAAATAATTGAAGGAAAAACTCCCTGTGCTACTCCAACGCTCTGGAGAATCAACAATGAATCTTTCCCTACAATTTTGACTTTCTCGTTAGACCCAGTTCCAGATTTAGGTATTCTATGCATCAAAAAGTTACGCCCTTCCAATATATGGCGACCACTATCAAAATCTAGTTGTCTTCCCGTTTTAAACCGAGGGTCAATAATAGAAACTATCGTTGACCCGGATTTGGTTTGCACTTTTACATATTTGCGTGATTTAATAGCTTGACTCTCCTTTAATACACTTGCACCTTCCAAAGAAAATATATCAAAATCTTGAAAAAAAGTCAACCCATCGCTTTTCACTTCTTGAGTATATCCTTCAAAAAATAAAAAACAGTAAATAAGTGTGAGCAATTTGACTTTCATTTTCCTTTTACCTTCCAAGTCCATGACTTAAATCGAACATTTTCACTTTCGCATATCAACCCTTGACACCCTTAGATAATTAGCTATTCCATATGATCAGACTTACAAGAGTACATAATATTGCCCAGAGGTAATATTCAGAATTAATATGCGCTGGTAGTATAATTTAGCCCGCGGGATCGATGGATGCGAAAGTGGCGTAATGAAGGGCAATTACCAGGTTGTCTAAACTTCCCTAACTTCACCTTTGATGCCCCAGCATTTTCACGATACCCATACCAACGGAAGGATTAGCATGTACAGCGGCGAGGCTCGCTGGGAACAGATCTATTATCAGCAAAAAAAAGGCTTCAATGCCCATACCATAGCATGGAACCGCGGCAAGGCCACGAAGGTTTGGATCGATGAAGTGCCGCATGCTTTCGGGGCCAATACCGTACTGCCCATTATGCTCAACCAGAGCTTCCGGTTTGAAGATGGGACGGATATCATCGGCCTGCAATTTGATCGCAATTTCTACTGCCTGCAAAACCATGATTCCGAAGTGGGTTGCTATGGTTTTCTCTTCTTCGGACCCCAGCCTACCATGTTCGTGCACCTGCAGCCGGATGACCAAATCAGAATAGAGCAACTTTACCAGCAATTCACGGAAGAATTCGATAATAAAGAAGACATCAAAGCAGGTATGTTACGGGCCTTGCTCGTGAACCTGGTGATCCAGCTTACCCGCATCGCCAAAAGGCAATATATTCCTACCCACCCATCCCAGCAGTCCTTTGAACTCATCCGCCAATATCACTTCCTCGTGGAACTGCACTTTAAAAAAGAACACCAGGTGCAGTACTATGCAGCCAAACTGAATAAGGCCCCCAAAACCATTACAAACCTTTTTGCGATACATGGCTCCAAAACACCGTTACAAGTGATCCATGAACGCATCGTCACCGAGGCCAAAAGACTCCTGCTGTATACTGATAGGTCGGTCAAGGAAATAGCCAACGATCTAGGTTTTGCAGACCACACCCATTTCTCCAAGTTTTTCAAGAACCAAACCGGCCAAAGTCCCACAGATTTCCATAAACCTGTCACCTAGCGGAAAAAGATACCACCCTTCGGGAACTATTGCCATTTCCTACCCTAGTGGATAGAGATAGTTTTGCTGCATGAACAATCAACGCATCTTCTTAACCATCGCAGCCTTGCTGGTGCTTGCATCAGCCAACGCTCAATCAGTCTTCTCGCTGAACGGGAAAGCTATCCGGGGATATGACCCCGTGGCCTATCACACAGAAAACAAAGCCGTGGTGGGCGCAGACTCACTGCAATTCTCCTGGAATGGCGCCAATTGGTTTTTCAGCAGCCAGGAGAATCTAAACCGCTTCAAAACCGAACCGGGCAAATACGCGCCCGCCTACGGTGGCTACTGCGCCTATGGAGTCAGTGAAAATCACCTCTCCCCCACGGACCCGCAGGCGTTCACTATCGTAAAGGACACCCTCTACCTGAACTACAACCTAAAAGTGAAATCCCTGTGGATCAAGGACACTACCACAAGAATTCAAACCGCCAATGCATATTGGCCCAAACTGAAATAATATGAAATACGTTTTTTTACTCTTCCTGACAATCATTGGGATTAACGCCAATGCACAATCTGACCAACGCGCCAAAGCTTTTAATATAGAAAAAGGCATCGCCGTATCCGGTTATGATGTAGTATCCTATTTCACCCAGAACAAAGCCGTGAAAGGCGATGCAAAATTCGCCGTATTCTATGAAGGCATTACCTACCGCTTCTCCAGCGAAGCCAACAAAGCCCTGTTCCTGAAAAATCCCAAAAACTATGAACCCCAATACGGTGGTTGGTGCGCCTACGCTATGGGGGCTACCGGCGAAAAAGTGGAGATCGATCCGGAAACTTTTAAGATCCTGAATGGCAAACTCTATCTCTTTTACCACAGCTGGTCAAACAACACCCTCACCAAGTGGAACAAAGACGAATCCCATTTGAAGACCGAAGCGGATAAAAACTGGACTAAACTTTATCATTAAACAACAACATGCAAAAGACTACACGCATCATCGACTGGCTTTTTCGCATAGCCATCGCCGTTATCTTACTTCAAACGCTTTACTTCAAGTTCACTGGTCATCCTGAATCTGTGGCGCTGTTTTCCAAACTGGGTGTAGAGCCCTGGGGGCGGATCGGCACAGGTGTCATTGAATTGATCGCAGGCTTACTTATTCTTGTCCCTGCAACAGCATTGATTGGTGCAGCACTAAGCCTCGGTCTCATGGCCGGCGCTATCGCATCACACCTGTTTGTCATCGGCATAGAATCAGATAACGACGGTGGTCAACTTTTCATGCTCGCCATCATTGTTCTGGCACTGTCCTTAGTGGTGCTCGCCATCCGTAGAAAAGAAATCCCAGTTTGGCTTGCCCGCCTGAAGAAAACTACCTGAATCCATGAATGTATTTGTACAACTCGAAGAGCAGGCAAAACTACTGCATGACGTCATATCAACCCTTCCGGAGAATCATTATCAGCAAAAGATCCCCGCATTATATCATGCCAGCATAGGCGACCATTCCCGGCACATTGTAGAAATCCTGCAGTGTGCCGTGAATGGACATGCCACGGGCGTCATCGATTACCATAACCGGGAACGAAATCTGCAGTTGGCAGAAGATCCTTCCCTTGCATTGGCGTCACTCCAAAACCTTTTTCAGCAATGTAAACGGGACAATAAAGCGGTTAACGTGATCCATGGTGAAACCAGCAGCCAAGAGGACCAAGTGCTGTCTACTTACCATCGTGAACTACTATACAATGTAGAGCACACCATTCATCACATGGCACTCATTAAAGTTGCTTTATTCTACTTGGGCATACTTGAACTACCCGAGGGATTTGGTATGGCCTATTCTACCATAACGTACAAAAAACAGGGAGAGTGATTAGGGTGAGTTTTTAGCAAATGGGAATCGCAGTTCCAAAGGAAAGTTTTATTGGACAAAAGCCTCTTTTCTATCGATGAAAAAAGAGACATCATAAATCAAGTGAATCCCTTGCCATTGCCGCCTCTCCCGGCTAATTTTGCAGGCAGTATGATGAGAAATTTGATTGTTGGGGCTTTATTGCTGTTGCTAAGCTCCTCCTTGTTTGCGCAGGATTCCACTGAAAATGTTGGCCGTTTTCGATTTGTAAGTGTCAAAGGACATAGTGGAAGGCATATATATACCGGAGAGACCCTCGGCGATAAACTCAAACGTGGCTACTCTGCTTTGGAGCTACGTTATGGATGGCAACCGAAGGCCGACAACAGTTGGGCCAAATACTGGGGCTATCCCGCTTACGGTATTGGTTGGTATAGTGGTTATGTAGGCGATGTAGATGTGTTCGGCAGTCCGCATGCCTTGTATGGCTTCGTCGATTTTCCCATCGTTCGTGGTAAGCGTCATGATATCCAGGTGGAACCAGCACTGGGACTTACATATAACCTGCGTCCTTACAGCCCTAAAGACAATGTGATTAACGATGCCATCGGTTCAAAATTTGCCGTGTATTTTTCATTGCATGCCGGTGGTAAATTAAAAGTAAGCAGGGAGATTGATGTGTTGTACGGGGTTGATCTCACACACTTTTCAAATGGCCGTACCGTAACACCTAACATGGGTCTGAATATGTACGGCTTCAGCATCGGTGCAAGATATCATTACAATGCTGATCAACGCAAGGTGGATAACTCTTTGCGTCCCACCAAAGTGTTGCAGGCTCGTCCAACCCTGCCTCGTGGTGCCGATGCATTAAAAATAAAAGAGAATAACATTTCACTCTACCAGGCTTTTGGCACCGTACAGAACAAACGCAATGCGGCCACTAACACAAGGTATCTTACTGTGTCTACGTTACTCGAATACCAGCACAAATTCAGCAACAAACATGGTATCACCTTTGGTGCAGATGCGTTGTGGGACTATAGTGCAGCAGACACCGTAGAATACAAAAACAATCCGAAGCAGGAAGTCTTCTTCCCCGCGGCACACATCGGATATGATCTGATGTTTTGGAAACTAACCGTCAAACTGCAAGTTGCATTTCATCTTACACAAACCGGAAGGGACATGAAAGGAAACTACTTCGTGCGGCCTGCGGTACGGTATGAAGTCAACAACAGACTGTTTGCACAAGCTGGTTTGAAGACAGCCAATGGTGCCACTGCCGACTGGGTGGAAGTAGGTATGGGGTATAAATTTTATTACAAGAAAAAATAAGGAACGATGGCCGTCACTTGGCGCCAAATACCTGCGTCCAGTAATTGCCTTCCCTTCCCGCGCCGATCTCTTTGAATGATGCGTTCATGATGTTCTTACAGTGCCCCTCACTGGCCAGCCATGCCGTCATGACCGCTTGTTCCGAACCGTATCCATTGGCGATGTTCTCGCCATAGGTCTTCCACATATATCCAGCTGTCTTAATCCTGTCGCCGGGGCTTGAACCGTTTTTACCAGTGTGGCTGAAATAACTATTTACAGACATATCCTTGCTATGATCATACGCAGCTTTCGCCAGTTGATCGTTCCATGTAATAGTTGCAACAGCGGGCATCACGGTACTACCACATGTACAGCCCTTGGTCCTGGCATCATTAATGAGCTGCAACATCAGGTCTTTATTGATATTGTAAACAACAGATCCGCCACTGGGTGTTCCGCCAGATGGATTTTCAGAAGTACCCTCTGGTACAGCAGATTCTTTGGTACAGGAAATCACAAAAACAAACAAAGTGAGCACGAGGAGAAGCCTGGTTTTCATAAAAGGATTTTGTGTGTCTATGCAAATAACGAACCAATTGGCGGCTTTAGTGTAAGGTTATTTACTAGTAGCTGATAACCAGTGAGGTAGGTCGCAGGTCGCAAAGGTCGCAGGTCGCAGTCTTCACACTTCTCCCTTTATCTTCTTCCTTGTACTTCAGTCTTCAGCAACGCCAAACTGGCTTCCATCAACGGCCCCTTCATATCCGCCGCCATCATCCCGTAAAACTTCTCCCAGGGATACCATTTCAAATCTTCCACGATATACCAAACCACCTGAACGGAGTCTTCCGATGGGTTGCGTTTCTCCACGGAGAATCCGGAAATAAACGGCCGGCCCTGGTTGAGTCTCAGGGATGTAGCCACTCCGTTGTTATTGACGGTATCAATATGTATGGAATTGATGTTTCCGTTTGCCGTTGTCCAGGTCAACACTGAATCCGAGACCTGGATATTCTTTCCGTCTTTCACCAATAGATTCCAGGATTCCCAATTGTCCAAACGTTTGATCTCTGCAATAACGCTGTCCTTATCGGCAGCAACCTTTACCCATTTAGACGTCATTACGTGATCCGGAAGGATCAGTGAAAAACCAAGCATCACTATAAACAGACCGGCCAATCCAATGATCACCGGCTTGATCCATCGTTGCATATTATTCCCATTTAAACACCCGCACCGCCACAGCATAAGCCACCACGCCCCAGGCCAGCAATACCGCGAGTTCTGTACCACAATCCGTCAGGTGCGCGCCATCAAAAGCCACATTGCGCATGGCGGTATTGAGGTGCGTCAACGGCAATATCTTAGAGATCGGCTGCAGCCATTTCGGAAAATTCTCCACCGGAAAAAAAGTTCCGGCCAATAAAAACTGTGGAAGCGTGATCAGGTTAGAAAAAGGCGGGATCGCGGCCTCGTTCTTGGCCATCCCACTCACGATAAATCCAAATCCCATGAAGACCAAAAGACCGATCAAACTCAGGACCAGCATCTCCACCATCGTCACAAACCCATTCACCAGCGTGAAACCAAAAAAATAATGCCCCAACACAAGAATAATCACTGCTGTAAGCATCTGAAAGATGACGCGACTCAATGCTTCTCCAAAAACAATGTAACCTTTCTTGATGGGTGTGGCGAAGAAGCGCTTCAATACCAGGTTCTGCCGAAGACTGAAAAAGATAAAGGCCACACCAAACACACCTGCACTCAACAATGAAAATCCGAGCTGGCCCGGAAGAATGAAATCGATGGTTTTATACACTCGCCCCGGCATCTTCTCTTCCATATTCAACACGGCCACAGAGGGCTGTTGTGGATAGAGAATCTGATTAAATCGAAGGATAACCGTATTAATGATGGATTGCAACACCCTTACATTCTGCACATTGCTGGCGCCTGAGGTTTTCATATCGATGACATACCTCGGCCCGGGCTGTTGCTGCTCCCTGATGTTGAGGATCGCCGTCATCTTTCCCCTTTCCAGGTCCGCCTCCATCTCAGCGAGGGGCTTGTTTACCAGCGTCAGTCCCACGCTATCCCGCAACACACGATACAACATTGAACTGGTATCACTCCTGGGATTAAAGCCCACTTTAAAAGTTACCCTTCCGCCGCCGCCAATAAAACCAAAGACCAGGATAAAGATCAATGGGAACAATACGCTGAATACGATGGCAGACGGGCTGCGCAGCAGAGACCGGAAACTGGCGCGGGTGATCGCCAGCATCGCTTTAAAATGACTGTAATTTGTATTCATACAAGCGGGGCAAAACTCGGGAAATTTACCCAATCAACGCAAGGCAAATTCAAAAGGCAACCTGGCCTGCACTTTTCCGCTCAATGCTTTGAGCTGTTGTATGCGGGTATAGAGCGCAAAAGTTTCTTTGCCGAGCTCATTCTCCATAGCCACATGGGAGATGTTACTGTAGGAGTTAAACAACTGATCCCAGGGTGACCTAGGCTCTGGGTATTCTCGGATCGCATATTCTTTCATGCCCGCTTTGGCCGCCGCCGCACGGATCGCATCATCCAGTCCGCCCAGTCGGTCAACCAGTCCGTTGCCCAGCGCCCGTTGGCCCGTCCATACCCTACCCTGCGCAATACTATCAATATAGGTCACAGATTTTTTCCTTCCTTCAGCTACCCTTGCCTTGAAATCCGCATAAATAACATCTACCTGCTGCTGCATGACCTTCTTTTCCGCTTCGGTCAGTGGCCTCGTGATCGTGATCGCATCTGCATAAGGGGATGTCTTCACACCATCAAAGGTGATTCCCAGCTTGTTCTTCATAAAACCCTGCAGGTTCGGGATCATGGCAAACACGCCAATAGAGCCTGTAATGGTATTCGGTAATGCAAAAATACTATCGGCCACACAAGCAATGTAATATCCACCGGAGGCAGCCACATCGCCCATAGATACTACCACCGTTTTTCCTTCCGATTTAGCCAGGCTGAGTTCCCTCCAGATCTTTTCACTGGCCAGGCTGCTACCACCCGGACTGTTCACCCGCACCACGATGGCCTTCACAGCATCATCATTACGAAGCTTTCGCACCAGGCTCAGGAAAGTATCACCACCCACTTGTCCGTCTTCTCCTTTTCCATCTACGATCTCCCCTTCTGCATATAAAATGGCGATCCTGTTGGTCTTGTATTCGCTGAGTTGTAACGCATGCAGGTATTCACCCGGCTGTACAAAGTTGATCTTGTCTTTCGCCCCGATTTTCAGTTGCTTTCTCATCTCTTCACGGACCTGATCATCGTACCGCACCCCATCGATCAATTTAAACTTCACTGCGTCATCAGGATGTTGCACGGCATAAGTCTCCGCATAACGGCGAAGCTCACCCGAATCCAGCTTCCGGGATTCTGCACAGGTGTAAAGGAACCTTGCATACACATCGCCGAGCCATACGCTGCTCTGCAATCTGTTCTCTTCAGACATTTTTTCTGCACGGAAAGGTTCTGTAGCAGATTTGAATTTGCCATCGTAAAAGATCTGGGGCTGGATCTCCAGACGGTCCAATGCATTCTTGAAAAAAACATACTCGAGTGAAAATCCCGTCCAATCAAACATCCCCTTCGGATTGCAATAGATCCTTGTGGCTACGTTGGCTACATGGTAACTCTGCTGATCCATATTGTCTGCATAGGCCAGCACCCATTTGCCCGAGTTCTTAAACTCCCGGATGGCGGTGCGGAGTTCCTCGCTTGACGCATAACTGTTGGCATTGCCATTAGCTTTGATATAGATGCCCCTGATGGAAGAGTCTTTGATGGCATGACGGATCATGCGTGTGAGATCGTATAAAGAAGGTACTTCGTCTTCTACATTGCCAGTGAGTTCTGTAATTGGGTTCACCTCTTTTTTATCCCGATAAGATTTTGCCAGATCGATGTACAAAACAGATTTAGCGGCAATATTGGTGTTGCCATCTGCCATCAGTCCGGAGACGGCAACGGAGAAAAAGAAAAATAAAAAGAGGCAAAAAACCACCAATGCGAGAAAGGCGGCCAGAAACATCTTCAGGAATGTCCTCACTTGCTAGATTTAGAGCGGCAAATTAAGGATATTTGGCGCTCTCCCGAGCTTTCGTTTATGAACCGTGCATATTTACTGATAGGTGGGAACATGGGTAATAGAGAGGCCAACCTGGCGGCGGCCAGTGCGATGATCCATCGGCGCTGCGGATCAGTGTTGCAACATTCATCGGTCTATGA
>JBASZQ010000058.1:0-60748 GCA_049661025.1 Chitinophagaceae bacterium
ACCTGGAGACGGGTGATTGGGATGAGGAGCTGCTGCAATTGTTTGATATACCCAGGAACATTTTGCCTTTTGTGAAGTCGAGCAGCGAAGTGTATGGCATCACACAGCGTATACTCACTGCCAATCAAGTGCCGATAGCCGGTATTGCGGGAGATCAGCAAAGTGCATTGTTCGGACAACTTTGCAATAAGCCGGGCATGGTGAAGAATACGTATGGTACGGGTTGCTTCATGTTGATGAACACTGGCGAAAAACCTGTTGCTTCTTCGCATAATTTGTTAACCACTATTGGTTGGAAGATCGATGGAAAAACGACCTACGCACTGGAGGGTTCTGTCTTTATTGCGGGTGCCATCGTACAGTGGCTTCGCGATGGATTGCAGATGATTAAGAAGAGTTCTGATATTGAAGCACTGGCCAAATCGGTGCCCGATAGTGAAGGCGTGTATGTGGTGCCCGCATTTGCGGGATTGGGCGCGCCGTATTGGGAGCAGCATGCCAGAGGAACCATCGTTGGACTTACGCGTGGAAGCAATACATCGCATATCGCACGTGCTGCGTTAGACAGTATTGCCTACCAGACCCGTGATGTGTTGAAAGCGATGGAAGCAGATTCGGGTATCCCTATCCGTGAGTTGAGGGTAGATGGCGGTGCTACGGTCAATAATTTGTTGATGCAATTCCAGAGTGACATCATGGATGTGAATGTGATCAGGCCGAAGATCATCGAGACTACGGCGCTGGGTGCGGCCTATCTCGCCGGACTGGCCGTGGGCTTCTGGCGCTCGCAGGATGATATTCAGAATTACTGGCAGGCAGATAAGACCTTTGCGCCCGCAATGGCAGATTCACAAAGGAGTACCTTGGTTTCTGGATGGCAACGTGCTGTTCGTACTGCCATTGCGTACGCCAATGCGGCAATTTGATAATGCGGCAGTGCGGCAATGTTGGAAGGCGCGCCATGCGTTGCGGCGCGCCGGCAGTTACTCCGGGTGGTTCTGCGCAGGCCGGCAACGCAAGGCCGCGCTTCCTACATTGCCGCATTCACTAATTGACAAATTGGCTAATTATTACAGTAATTTTGCCCTCACGTGAGAATTCTACACACCGCCGATTGGCACCTGGGTTTACGATTATACAAACGCGAGATCGTTGAGGAACATCGCTTCTTTTTTGCATGGCTCATGGAGCTGTTGAAAGAAAGGGAGATCGATGTGTTGATGATCTCTGGCGATGTGTTTGACCAGGCCAATCCCACCAATGAAGCGCGGCAATTGTATTATGATTTTCTTCGGCAATTAATTATCCTTCGCATTAAGGTAATCATCACCGGCGGCAATCATGATGCGCCGGGGATTCTGAATGCACCGAGAGAGATTCTCCGATTGCTCGATGTTCATGTAGTTGGTTCGGCTATGCCTGAAGTTCAGGGGGAGATTATAGGGGTAGGCGGTAGAGAGGGTAGTGGGGTTGAGGCGGTAGTGGCTGCAGTGCCGTATTTGCGGGAGCCGGATATTCATGCGCTGACGAAGGACATGGAATTTGAAGACAAACGGGAGCAGGTGCGCGCGGCGATTCGTAAACACTATGAACTGGTTGCGGAGGCATGTAAAGATTTTACTGTGCCGGTCATCGCGATGGGGCATCTGTATGCAGCGGGATCATCGGTTTCAGACAGTGAGCGATTGATCCAGATGGGAAATCAGAGTGCGGTGGCATCGGACGACTTCCCATCGACCTTTCAATACATAGCCCTTGGCCATATCCACAAGCCGCAATTTGTAAACGGGCAATCGCATATCCGTTATTCCGGATCCCCAGTGCCACTGAGTTTCAGCGAACGCAAGGACAGGAAGATTGTAATTGAGTTAGATCTTGATGGTAATGCTATTGAGCAGGTAGATCATGAAGTGCCTGTGTTCAGGAAGCTGGTGCGTTTTTCCGGAAGTTTTGAAGATGTGAAAGCGAAGGTTGAGTCATGGCAGGAAGAAGGGCTTACCAAAGCATACGCTGAATTGCAGATAGAAGAGGAGACCATGAACCCTGCTGTGTATGCGGATGCGGCGAGATTTGTGGCAGATTGGAACAGTGCTTTCATTGATATTGTCAACTATACCATCGCCATCAAATCTGATCTTCCGCGCATGGATGAGATCAGTGGCGGGCATTTGGACCTCAGGGAAATCCAGCCCCTGGAAGTGCTGGACAAAATGATGGAAGCCGGTAAGGTATCACCGGAGGACCAACTGATCATGCGCAATGCATTCCTGGAACTGTTGGGCATGGACGATGAAAACGAGGACGAATGAGGATACTGCGGATCAGGTTAAATAATATCAATTCCCTGCGGGGTGAACATACGGTTCATTTCGACGCGTCTCCTTTGCGGGAAGCAGGTCTCTTCGGAATAGTAGGTGCAACCGGTTCCGGAAAATCTACACTTTTGGATTGCATCACTCTTGCCTTGTATGGCAAGGTGCCCCGGATGGGTGCGGTTACCAAGACTTCGCTCGATAAAGGTGGTGTGATCCTCACACGTCATGAAAAAGAGGCGTTGGCGGAAGTGGTCTACAGCAGCAAGCGCGGCGTGTTCACCGCGCAATGGTTAGTGAGTAAAACGAGGAACAATACTTTCCGCGATATTGAAATGAAAGTGTTCAATGAGGCAGGTGAGTTGTTGACGGAGAAAGCCAGCACCGCACCGGAAGTGAACACCGAAAATATTGGACTGGACTACGACCAGTTTATGAAATCCATCCTGCTAAGTCAGGGTGAGTTCGCCAGGTTTTTGCAGTCGGACAAAAACAAACGTGCGGAGTTGTTGGAGAAGATTACCGGCACTCGCTTGTTTAGGCATTTAGGTATTAAGGCATTTAAGGCATTCAGGAAGCGTGAAGAAGAGCTTAATAGGAAGGATGAACTAATCAGGGATATTGGGAAGGATTTGCTCGATGAAGAAAGCAGGGCTACACTTCACATTGAGATACAAAATATTACTACATCAGTAACAGTGTTGCAGGGAGAATGGGATAAATCGAGGCAGCTGCTGGACCTCAAACTTCGGTTAGTCGCGCTCCAGAACAAACTATCGGGTATAAAGCAACGCATCGGTGAAGATGAAACAGCACTGCAACAATTTGAACAGTTGTCTGGCGAGAAGTTGCGTCATTATAATTTGCTGTTTCCCTTCCGGGAAGATTTAGTGGAACAGGAACGACTGAAGCAGCAGGTTGAAGTTGGAAGGTTGGAGGTTGAAGGGTATGAAAATAAGATTGGGTCACTGGATGCCGGGATGGCCGAGATGGTGCAGGAGCTGAGTCAATGGATGGGCAGAACCATTTCAACGAACGAATATGTTTCTGCATTGCGAATCTATCGGGATGAGGTAAGGGATCTGCAACAGCAATCGGCCACTGCGAAGCAATCATTAGCGGAGAGATATTCCAGGATCACCGCTGTTTTGCAGCAACCTGCATTTGCCAAGGAGAAAGCGTTGTTTAAGCCGAGGGAAAGCAATGTGCAATGGTTGATGGGGCTCACACAACAAATAGAAGAAGGACAATTGCGATTTGATGAAACCTTGTTGCAGCAAGGTTGGAAGCCTGATGGCTTGAAGACTCTCAGTGCGCAGATCACTTCCACATTGGCGGACCTCGCGCAATTGAAGGTAGAAGTGCGTACCTATTTGCAACAGCATCAACAATTGAAACAGTCGGAGACGAAGCTGCAACAATGGGAAGCCGAGTACAGGAAAATAGATCTTGATGGCTTGAAGAAGCTATTGGATGATGCTGAGCAGTCGTTTAATAAGGCCAGGCTGGAGCGGGAGCAATTGTTACAGGCGGAGAATCTGGATACACTGCGCACACAATTAAAGGACGGCGATCCTTGTCCGCTCTGTGGCGCCACGCATCATCCTTATCTGCACCAGTTTGCGCAAGACCTGGTAAAGTCGGTGGATGCATTTGAATCGGCAAGAAAAGTCCTGGACCAGCAGCAAAAAACCTGGAAGGATGCAGTGCTGAATGAGTCAAACCTGAAAGCTGCAGTTGAACGGGAGCGCGGAATTGGTGAAGATCTGCGTAAGAATCTTGAGACGGTGGGTGAGAGCATCGGGCAGTTTAAGGCCAGGCTTAGGTTGGATAAAGTACAAACGGAAGAGAAGGTGAATGAGCTGATCACCAATGAACAAAACAAACTTCGTTCATTGGATGAATGTATACAGTTTGAACAGTGGAAGCCGCAGGCAGTGCAATTGCATGCTGAGGTCTTATCCTATGACCAGCAGTTTGCAGCGTGGGCTGCATTGCAAGAACAGTTGAAAGCGAAATATACAGGTGCGGATATAGAGAAAGACTGTAAAGAAAGAGAGGACCGCATGCAGGGGATGATTCGGGATAGACATACCGCGGCTGAGCAGAAAATAGGGGTAGAGATAAGGGTTAGGGAACAGGCGCTTCAAACGCAGAATTTGGTAACAAAATTGGAAGATGCATTGAAGCCGCTGGGTTTTGTAAATGTTGAAGAAGCTCGTAGAAGTTTGATCTCCGAGCAGGAGCAGAAGCAATTGGTAACTAGGCAGCAGGAACTGTTACGCGAGCTCACAGCAAGAAAAGCGGAATGGAAAGGATTACAGGAGCAGTGGGAAGTGGAAAGTGCAGGTGATGATGCTACTGTTACGGTTGAGGCGCAACAGGAGGAAGTTGGAAGGTTGAAGGTGGAAGTAGGAAGCTTCAGGCAACAGTTGGAAGATAAGCGAGCTATACTGATTGGAGATGATCAAAGAAAGCAGCAAATGTCGGGTTATCTGTTGGAGCGCAAACAGCTCTTAGAGGCGATCCGGCCCTGGGAGATGCTGAACAAACTGATCGGCGATGCAACGGGTAATAAATTTAACAATAAGGCGCAGGAGTTGACGCTGCAACATTTGCTCATCCTCGCTAATCAACGGATGAAACATTTGCACAGCCGATATGTTTTATTGGAACCCGGGGGCGATGATGACCTGCGTGTAGCAGACGGATACATGGGCGGCGAAGTGCGTACGGTGCGTTCGCTTTCGGGTGGAGAGACCTTTGTATTGAGCCTGGCGCTCGCGCTGGGCTTATCGGATCTGGCATCGCGCGACATAAAGATCGAAAGCTTGTTTGTGGATGAAGGCTTCGGATCTTTGGATCCGGAGACCCTGGAAGAGGCGATGAGCACCTTGGAGCAATTGCAGAATGAATCCAATAAGATGGTGGGGATCATTTCGCATGTGGAATCATTGAAAGAAAGGATATATACACAGATCAGGCTGGAGAAAGGCAACAGCGGGTTCAGTACCTTGTCTATATTCCCTGATCCAAACGAACCGAATGAATAGGAAGGAACAGTTGTTGTTGTTGAAGACGGAGAAGGTATGGGACATCCTGGTGATCGGTGGTGGTGCCACGGGTCTGGGTGTGGCTGTGGATGCAGCAACTCGTGGATATAAAGTGGCTTTAATTGAGAAAGAAGATTTCGCCAAAGGAACTTCATCAAGGTCAACCAAACTTGTTCATGGTGGGGTGCGTTACCTCGCACAGGGAAATATCAAACTGGTTAGGGAGGCGTTGCAGGAACGCGGCATCTTGCTGCGCAACGCACCGCATCTCACGCGGAAGCAGGCCTTCATCGTTCCGTCTTACAACATCGTCCACAAATATTTTTATGGTATTGGTTTAGGGATTTATGATTTGCTGGCAGGAAAACTACAGATCGGCAAGGTGGAGATGCTGGGCAAGGACAAAGTGATTGAACGCATGCCGGTGGTGCAACAGAAAGGGCTGATCGGAGGTGTGGAATATTATGACGGACAGTTTGACGATGCGCGATTGGCGGTGAGTCTTGCGCAGACGGCAGTAGACTATGGCGCCTGTGTAGTGAACCATTTGGAAGTAGATGACCTGGTGCGTGATGGGAAAACAATCAGCGGCGCGGTCTTATATGATCATCTCACTGGTGAGAGTTTTTCCGTTTCAGCGAAAGTAATTGTAAACGCCACCGGTGTTTTTGCCGATGGTATTCTGCAAATGGAGAACAAAGACGCACATCCTCTGCTATCGCCATCACAGGGTATCCATTTGGTGGTGGATAAACATTTCTTTCCGGGCAATGCGGCTTTGATGATACCGAAGACCGATGATAACCGTGTATTGTTTGCTGTACCCTGGCATGATAAAGTGGTGTTGGGTACAACGGACACACCGGTGGATGAAGTGAATGAAGAGCCAATGGCACTGGAGGAGGAAATCGATTTTGTACTGACACATTTTTCAAGATATACCACGTCAACGCTCACCCGAAAAGATGTACGGAGTGTATTTGCGGGGCTGCGTCCATTGGTGCGTTCTTCCAATGCGGAGAATACGGCCCTGATCTCGCGGGACCATACGATTGTGGTATCGCCATCGGGATTGATCACCATTATTGGTGGTAAGTGGACCACCTACCGGAAAATGGCCAAGGATGCAGTGGATAATGCTGCATTTGTGGCGAAGCTGACCAAACGGGAATGCGTAACCGAAGATCTTCGCATTCACGGTTGGAAGGATATGAAAAATGCAGAGGAGGTCTTGGCTGTGTATGGTGCCGACGCCATACAGATCCGCAAACTGATGGAAGAACAACCTGCATGGGCCTCGCCGATTCATCCCCGTTCAACCTTTACTATGGCAGAGGTGGTATGGGCCGTTCGCCAGGAAATGGCGATGACGGTGGAAGATGTATTGGCAAGGCGCGTGCGCTTGCTGTTCCTGGATGCAAAAGCAGCGTTGGAAGCAGCACCTGCTGTGGCCGCTGTGATGGCTACAGAACTAGGGTTCAGCGATGCCTGGATCGCTGAACAATTGGAAGCATTTACTGAATTGGCTTCCGGATATATCCTCGAATAGAATTTACATCAACTTGAACAGGAAGGCCGCTGCGGCTGCGCCTACGATGGGACCGAACGCGGGTACAAACGCGTAGCCCCAATCACTGCTTCCTTTCCCGGGAATGGGCATGATGGTGTGAAATATCCGAGGACCGATGTCGCGCGCGGGGTTGATGGCATAGCCTGTAGGACCGCCAAGGCAAAGGCCAATACCCAGTACCACAAGTGCTACGGGCAAAGCATCGATGGAACCGAGTTTGGTCTCCGGTCCCGTGAGGTGCAATACTGCAGTGATGAAAACGAAAGTGGCGATGGCTTCGGTCAGAAAATTGGCGGAACCATTTCTGATGGCCGGGGCGGTAGCAAACACACCCAATTTAGTTGCTGGATCTGGTGTGGCTTCAAAATGTTTCTGGTACATCAGGTACACGAGCAGCGAACCGATCATGGCACCGATGAACTGTGCGAGGATATACATGGGCACATCAGCCCAGCTAAACTTTTCTGTAACGGCAAGCGCGAGGGTCACGGCGGGATTGAGATGTGCCCCTGAAGCTTCTGCGGATACAAAAACGCCGGTAAACACGGCAATGCACCAACCAAAAGTGATCACGATCCATCCGGAATTCTGGCCATTGGTTTTGTTCAGGAGAACGTTGGCTACAACACCATTGCCAAGGGTAATTAATAAAGCCGTACCCAGGAGTTCAGCAACAAAGGGGGTCATTCGTCAGAGTTTGGGTCAAGATAGGGAAAACTAATGTGTTAATGCGGCAATGCGGTAATGTGGCAATGCAGAACAGGTTGCAGGGTGAGGTTGCAGAATTTCTCAATTTCTCAATTTCTCAATTTCTCAATCTCTCAATTTCTTATTTCTATAATCCCAGGGTGCGATGGCATGAGGGTCAGACCAGAGTCCGATTTTCTTGGCGCGGGCTTGTTGTTCAAGGCGGGCGAGGGTGGTGTCCGATGAGTATTTTACAAAATGCCAGGCCATGCCCTCCTGAATCATTCGATGGCTGAGGGATATGCCATCAACGTAGCTGTCTGCTATCCATCGTTTATTTCGGTCCGTGCTATACTTTACAATTTTCACCACTTTACCAGCGCAAAGTGCGGCAAGTTGTTTGCGGGATGCCTCGCCAAAAGCTTGTTTTTTCTCGGGGGCATCGATGCCGTTCATGCGGATGCGAATGGTTTTGAACGAAGAATCTAATACATCGAAAGTATCGCCATCTACAACTTTAATTACTTTTCCGGTGATGGTGACGGGCGGAGGGTTGTGGTAAGAAGCAAGGAGCACCAGAATGATCAGCAACATAGATCAAAGGTACTGATTGAGCGTTGGAGTTTGCGGCTATCCCGGGGCATTGGCCCCGGGGACGATTGGTGTTGATTGAAAGGTGGCAGCACTAGTGCCCAATGCCCAGTGCCCAGTGCCCAGTGCCTCTCATAGGTGAGCCGCAAATATATTTGATCAGATATCTTTTAAGATTACGTCAAGCGGAACTTCAAGGGCTTTCGATATTTGATGTAGAGTGAATACTCTTGTATTGATTTTGCCAAGTTCGATCCTGCTCAGCTGGGTATAATCCAGCCCCGACTCGAGTGCCAATTGGCCAATAGATAGGTTCTTTCGAATGCGCATTTCACGGATTCTCTGCCCCAGTGTAATGGCAAATTGGTCTTTATTTCTCACAGGCATAAGCTTAACAAAACTGACGAATTCATAGGATATAATCAATGGCTTATATGCCATACATAAAACTCTGTTGAATAAACCGAAACAAATCCGGTGTTTTTCTGCAAATTTTTGGGAAAAAAACGAGTTCACCTATAGCGAGAATTTGCTATATCGATTTGTTGTATTGCACTTATGCAGTTACGATGCGAAATCTTTATATTTAAGGATGACCAGATCGAAGATTTTTTTATTGCTATGTGTGATTGGGATGATTGCGGGTACAGCCAAAGCACAGGAAGGGAAAACAGTCTTGAACCATATTGCCCACTATGTGGTGGACCTACAGAAAAGTACGGTATTCTACCGGGATATTATCGGGCTAGACACTATCCCTGAGCCTTTTCACGATGGCCGGCATACCTGGCTTGCGGTGGGGTATAAAAGCCACCTGCATCTGATTGCTGGCGCCAGGCAGGTGGAGCAGCGTGATAAGAACTCCCATCTATGTTTCAGCGTGCCATCGGTCCCCAAATTCATTGAAAAACTCAATAAAGCCGGCATTCCATATGAAGACTGGGGCGGGAAAAAGCAGTCGGTCACCAACCGCGTGGATGGCGTGAAACAGATCTATTTTCTGGATCCGGATGGGTATTGGATCGAGATCAACGATGCTAAGGAATGAGCAGATTTCTCAGGAAGGGCGCAAGAAGAATAGTGAAGCACAACAGGATCAGCACGTACGAGACGATCATTGTTGGACTTGCAAAGATTTGTAAAGACTTTCTTTGGAACTGCCTGCCGAACTTGATATAGTTTGCTACTGCCATGGTCAGGCCGATGAACCCTGAGAAGATCATCGTCCACCCAATAAACTGGGGATTAACCATCTGGAGTATGGGGTGCTGGCCCGGCTTGTGCGCTTCTTCTTCCAAAAGCTTCATGATGGCAAATCCAAAAGTAAGCAGGCTGGTACCGGTCCGAATCCAGGCCAGCAAGGTGCGGTCGAACGCCAAGAAAGTCTTCTCCTGGTCAAGCCTTTTCTGCTTTTCCTTTTTGTCTTTTTTCGCTTTTTTCCGCGCCAGTTCTTCTGGCGTCAGTTGCTTTTTGGGGGAAGGGGCGTCTGTCATGGGGTGAATGTATTAAGAATATGGAAAAAGCGGAGGGCTATGGTTCCTCGACCCGTTATTTAACCGATATATGGGTCAAAAAAATATCCTCCACAGTTTCATACTTCTACACATCCACACCATTTTTCCCTTACCTTTGCGGCAAATATTAACCCTCGAATTAATTAATTTTTTAATATGGCCAATCAGGGTAAAATCAAGCAGATCATTGGTGCGGTAATCGACGTTCAGTTTCATGGAACGTTGCCGGACATTTATAACGCCTTGGAGATCACCAAGCCGAATGGCGACAAGCTGGTACTGGAAGTACAGCAGCATCTAGGGGAAGACAGTGTACGGACCATTGCGATGGACGGTACCGAGGGTTTGAAAAGGGGAATGGAAGTAGTAGATACGGGTATTGCCATTGCGATGCCGGTTGGTGAAGCGATCAACGGCCGATTGTTCAACGTAACCGGTGATGCCATCGATGGATTGCCGCAGGTGAGCAAGACAGGCGGAAGGCCCATCCACGCGAAACCCCCATTGTTTGAAAACCTGAGTACGGCATCTGAAGTATTGTTTACCGGTATCAAGGTAATTGACCTGATTGAACCTTATGCAAAAGGTGGTAAGATCGGTCTCTTTGGTGGTGCGGGTGTAGGTAAAACCGTATTGATCCAGGAGTTGATCAACAACATCGCGAAAGGATATGGTGGTTTGTCGGTTTTTGCCGGTGTTGGAGAGCGTACCCGTGAAGGAAACGATCTGCTGCGTGAAATGATTGAAGCAGGTATCATGAAATACGGTGATGCTTTCAAGCATTCCATGGAAGAAGGTGGATGGGATCTCGAGAAAGTGGATATGGAAGGATTGAAAGATTCTAAGGCAACCTTCGTTTTCGGTCAGATGAACGAACCTCCGGGAGCCCGTGCACGTGTGGCTTTATCTGGACTGACTGTTGCTGAGTATTTCCGTGATGGAGATGGTACCGGCAAAGGAAAAGACATCCTGTTCTTCGTTGATAATATCTTCCGTTTCACCCAGGCCGGTTCTGAGGTATCTGCCTTGTTGGGACGTATGCCTTCAGCGGTAGGTTACCAGCCAACGCTGGCCACTGAGATGGGTCTGATGCAGGAGAGGATCACTTCAACCCGTAATGGTTCTATTACCTCCGTACAGGCGGTATATGTACCAGCGGATGACTTGACCGATCCGGCGCCTGCTACAACCTTCGCGCACCTGGATGCTACAACCGTATTGAGCCGTAAGATCGCTGACCTTGGTATCTACCCTGCGGTGGATCCATTGGATTCAACATCACGGATTCTTACTCCACAGATTGTGGGTGAGGCGCACTACAATACAGCAAACAGGGTTAAGGGTATTCTTCAACGTTACAAGGAACTGCAGGATATCATCGCGATCCTTGGTATGGATGAATTGTCTGAAGAAGATAAGCTCGTGGTTTCCCGTGCACGTCGTGTGCAGCGTTTCCTGAGCCAGCCATTCCACGTTGCTGAACAGTTTACTGGTTTGAAAGGGGTGTTCGTGAGCATTGAAGATACCATCCGTGGTTTCAACATGATCATTGATGGTGAAGTGGATCAGTATCCAGAAGCAGCCTTCAACCTGGTAGGAACTATTGAAGATGCGATTGAGAAAGGTAAGAAGATGCTGGAAGCAGCAAAGAATTAGCTAATAGCTACTAGCTAGTAGCTAGTGGTAAATAGGATAATATGGAATTAGAGATTTTAACTCCCACGGGTAAGTTGTTCAGCGGCGAAGTGTATGGTGTACAACTGCCCGGCATTTCAGGTTCTTTCGAGATCCTGGACAAGCACGCGCCATTGGTGAGTGCATTGGGAAAAGGAAACGTGAAAGTGCTGAGTGATAAGCAAGGCAACAATGCTGCATCCTACACGATTAAGGGCGGATTCATTGAAGTACTGAATAACAAGTGCGTGGTGTTGGTGGAAAGTGTGAGCTAGTGTGAAGGGTTGAATGTATAAAAAGAAAGAGGGTCATTACGACCCTCTTTTTTTATATCTATTACTTTTTAGACTTGCTATTGGAATACTCTCACATAATCCACGAGCAGCCACTGCGGGAAGTAAGTGCTTGCATTAGGACTGCCGGGCCAGTTGCCGCCTACTGCTACGTTGAAAATGAAAAAGAAGGATTCATTAAATGGATAGTTGTTTCCACCCAGATCTGCTTTTTTAATTTCCGAAAACTGGACATCGTCTACCAGGAACCTGAGTTTGTCAGTTTCCCAGATCAGAGAGTATACGTGGAACTGATCACTGAACGGTGTTGAACCAATAATACTTCTGCTGATATTGATGCTGCCGGGGCCCGGACCATAGTGTACTGTTGAGTAAACTTTATTGGTTTCATGACCCAGGAACTCCATGATATCGATCTCACCACTACGAGGCCAGCCACCAAATTTATCTTCCTGTGGCATCATCCACAATGCAGGCCAGATGCCTTGTCCTTTTGGAAGCTTCGCCCGGATATCGATCCTGCCAAACTTAATGGGGCGTTTTGTTTTGGTGGTCATCCTGGTTGACGTATAGTTCTTCGTACCTCTGGTTTCTTTACGGGCTTCAATAACCAATGCCCCGCTTTGAACGGATGCATTATCACCAGCGGTATACCACTCCAATTCATTGTTACCCCAGCCACATACACCTGGGCAACCATCGCCTACTTCGTAATTCCAGTCTGCCGTGTTTACAGCACTGCCATTGAATTCATCGGCCCAAACCAAACTCATACCCGGATAAGTTGCCGGACTGCTGGGGCCGGTGGTAGCGAACACCACCTTGGTATCATCGTTCTGAATGGTACCACGGTAAGTAGTAGTGTTCACCCTACAGTTTACGGGTTCACTCACGGCAATAAGGAATTCATCATCCCCTTCACGCGCATCATCTGCTACTACTTCTACCGTTATTTTTTTTGAGGTTTCACCTGGTGCAAATTGCAATATCTGATCTACCTTTTTAAAGTCTTCACCGGCAACTGCGAAGCCATCATTGGATACAACCCTTATACTTGCAGGTTTGGAACTGGCAGCGCTGAGGGTAAACGTAAATTCCATTGCTGTGGTTCCGCCATTTCCTTCAAATATGGTAACAGCTTGTGAACCTACGGAAGGATCTGATGGAGCTGGTGGAGGGGTTTCGTTTTTGCTGCAGGCGCTAAGCACCAGCATGATTAAAAGAATTTTTTGTACGCGCATAGAATTATCAGTTAGAGGAATAGACTAAACTAGTAAAAAAATGGTAAGATCAAGGCTAGTATTTGCTTTCATCATTGATTTATGATGCTCATTTTTAATAAAAACCGTGAGCTGTTTATCTTGTTTAAGGTTATCTGTTGTTTGTTGTTGAAGATTCAACAAACTGAAGCTGTTAAAGCGCATTGCCTGCCTTAACTTTACGGCATGCGCGCAGAAAACCCTGTTCATGCCCGTTATGCGGTGTCGCTTCTTTTTTTTCTATGTGGGGTGGTGTTTACCAGCTGGGCCTCACGCATCCCTGCCTTTAAAGAGCAGTTTCACCTCAATGAGGCAGAATTGGGTGGGGTGTTGTTTATGCTGCCGATGGGTTCACTGATCGCCCTTCCTTTTGCAGGATGGGCCGTAGACAGGGTGGGGTCAAGACTGATGGGGCCTTTATCACTTGTGCTCTATGCAGTAGCCCTTTATGCGTTGAGTTTAAGTCCCACCATTTTTACTTTGTCTGCAGCGCTTTTTGCCTTTGGATTTATCGGCAACACGGTGAACATAGCCATCAATACCCATGGGCTGGATGTACAACATCTTATGAACAAGCCGATCCTTGCTTCTTTTCATGCGATGTGGAGTGTAGGCGCGTTGTGTGGTGCGTTGCTGGGTGGGTGGACCTTGCGAAACAATTACAGCACAGGTACGCATTACCTCATGGTACTGATACCGTTGACCTTGCTTTCCGTTGCTTCTTATTTTTTTATGCTGAGGATAGACGATAAGCAGCATGAATCAAAAAAGCTTTTTGCCTTGCCAGACAAGGCACTGATGCTCATTGGCGTGATCTGTTTGTGCAGCACCTTATGTGAAGGAGCGATGGCAGACTGGAGTGCACTATACTATCAATCTGTATTGGAGGATGTTACCGTGAAGAGTACTACAGGCTTTACCGCGTATGCTTTTACGATGTCAGTTGGAAGATTTACAGGCGATAAACTGATCCATTGGATGGGCTACCGTAAAGTGTTGATGATGGATGCTTTGTTGATCGCCGGGGGTATGGGTCTGGCACTGGCTTCATCATTGCCTGTGCTGGTGATCATTGGCTTTGCATTGGTGGGCTATGGCGTGAGCACGGTGATCCCGATTGCGTATATGGTTGCAGGAAGAAGTAAAACGATGCGTCCCAGTGTTGCGCTGGCCGCCGTAAGTACTGTTGGTTTCACAGGATTCCTCATCGGTCCACCCGTCATCGGTTTCATCGCTCACGAAATCGGACTTCGTTCAGCGCTGGCATTGGTGGTTGTGTTAGCCATCGCCATATTTGCATTGTCCTCGCGAATAAAGAGAGATTGAGATATGTAGGAATGTCTTCCAACTTCTCCCTTCATCTTCTCCCTAGTTCAACTGCGGGTCTGTTGGGAAATTAATCATCATCTCATATTCTCCACCAAGGTGACGGAGGGAGTCTTTCCATATCTCTTTGTGATCATGGTGAAAAACCAGTCCTTTGGTACTATGGGCCAACAACCAACTGTTTTCTTTGAGTTCATTGTCGAGTTGACCGCCCGTCCAGCCGGAATATCCGATGAAAAAGCGAATTTTTTCCGGGTCAAGGTCTCCGCTTTCAAGAAGTGCCATGGCCTGGTTAAAATCTCCGCCCCAGTACACGCCTTCACTGACTTCCAATCCACCCGTGATGCCTTCGGGATAGGTATGCAAAAAATGAAGGGTATCAGGCTGTACGGGCCCGCCATAATACACCGGAATATGCAGTTGTGTTACGTCAGGGAGTAGTTCCTCCAGTGTTGATCCCAGTTCCCTGTTTAGTACAAATCCGAAACTTCCTTCGTCCTGGTGTTCACACAAAAGGACCACTGTTCTCATGAAATTGGGATCCTTGAGAAAGGGTTCTGCGATCAACAAGGTACCAGTGGATGGATTCATCATTATTTCTAATATAACAATTTGCCAATCTAACACCAAAATTTGATGTTATTTTGTGCCCGTGTTATACCGGGCGGCCTCATAAACCTTCGTTAATTCAACAAAATTGATTGAGGAACTCGTGGGTAGCATATTAGTTTCGCAGTGCCGATGAAAAGACTTTTTACACTCATCACCATACTGATTACGCTGTCTCTGATCGGGATCATTGTTTTACAATTGTCCTGGATCAAGAACAGTTTACTATTAAAGGAAGACCAGACTAACCAGGCCATTGATGCAGCGGCGTATGATTTGTCCCAGGATCTACTCGAAGAGAAAAGTAAACTGCCTACCCTGATCTCGCCAAAGATGGTCCAGGAATGGCCTAAGGATCGGCTGCTCGATCTTTTCAAGGTGCCCACCATTGCGGAGCGTTATACGGCATTCAAGATGCAGGACAAGATTCGTAAAAGTCTTGAACAGCACGGACTCAAGAAAACAAACTTCGAGTTTGCAATTGTAAATAATAGTAATACACTTACTCTGGAAATGCAGACTGCAAGCTTTGAACCTACCTTCGAGAGAGCATTGGAGGATACCAACACTACACGGATTGTTTACGTTGACATATCATCTCTTCCAGGCAGCGATACAGAGTCTTTGGTCCCGGAAGAAACCTTGATCATCGTTTTTCCTGATATTAAAAGTTTCGTTTTTAAATCCCTGGGTTGGATGATTGCAGGAGCTATTCTGTTTACCCTGATCATTCTTGCTGCATTCTATATTACCGTCCGCGCCTTGTTACGCCAGAAGAAACTCAGCGAGATCAAGAGCGATTTCATCAACAACATGACGCATGAGCTGAAGACGCCATTGGCAACCATTTCTCTCGCCGTTGATGCTATTCGCAATCCCAAGGTGGTGAATGACCCGGAGAAGTTGCATTACTTCAGCAATATCATCAAGGACGAGAATAAGCGCATGAACAAGCAGGTGGAAACTATTCTTCAGGCGGCATTGCTTGACAAGCAGGAAGTACAGCTTAGATTGAAAGAGTTACATATTCACGACATCCTCGCACATATCGCTGATAATTTCAAGCTTCAGATGGACGAACGTAAAGGAAAGCTTGTGATTGAACCGGAAGCGCAGAATGATCTGATTGAAGGTGACGAAGTGCATATTACCAATATGCTGAGTAACCTGGTAGACAATGCGATTAAGTACTCTAAGGAAGATGTACCACCAGTGATCACCATTAGTACTATGAACTATGGTAAGTACCTAAGGGTACGCCTTGAAGACAACGGCATAGGTATGAACAAAGAAACGGTGAGCCGGATCTTCGAGAAATTTTACCGCGCCCACACGGGGAACATTCACAATGTAAAGGGGTTTGGTCTCGGCCTAAGTTATGTCCGCACCATGGTGGACGCACATCATGGAAAGATCAAGGTAGAAAGTGTACCTGGCAAGGGTAGCGTATTTACGGTTGACCTCCCCAATACCGGTCTATAAGAAACAGGACCGGCACTGCTTTTTTTATTTTTTTAGTACAGGCTGCGTGGAGACGATTCTGATCATACCCAATTTGGCAAATAGTTTTATGACGGGGTAGGCGGGATCAAGTTCATACCATTTTACAGCAAAATTTGGACGGGCTCCTGCATGGTGGTGGTTATTTTGAAACAACTCGCCCATTAGCAAAAAATCGATGAAAAAAGTATTTCTGGAATGATCATGCTCATTGAAATTCCTGTACCCGTATTTATGTCCGGCCCAGTTCACCACTGCGCCCTGGATAGGGCCGATCAAAAAATGGATCGGCAGGAACAAAAACATCCACCACTCTGTAGCGAACATAATGTAAAGAGCTATATACACAAATGCAAACCCAAGCCTGGAATACCAGCTGTCTGCAACCTTATCGATCTTTGGATAGACAGGATAATTTTTGTCGAACCTGGGCTCCACTTTCATCGTTCCTTTATGAACACCGTTATACACTTTACGGGTGTGCCACATCATTGTAAATACTTCCTTGAAAAAATGTGGGGTATGCGGATCCTTCTCTGTATCACTGTATGCATGATGCATACGATGCAAAATTGCATAGGCCCTTGCATTCAGATATGAGGTACCCTGTGTTACCCATGTATAGATATGCCAGAATTTCTCCCAGAACTTAGACATCAGAAACATCTTGTGTGCTGAGTAGCGATGCAGGTAGAACGTTTGACCAAAAAGAGAGAGATACCAATGTAGGATCAGGAAAATGATGACAAACATGTAAATGTGAATTATACGGTTAATGCTCCTGTTTTACATTGAGGAATGCATTATCCCTTTTCAGACTGGAGATCATAAAGATACGAACATCGCTTTGTACATCAATAGGGTTTAACATTCCTGTTGTTCTGAATCTTAATCAGTGATCCATCGCCATAACTCAGAAACCGGAAATCGTGCGTTAATGCATAGTCGTACATTTCTCGCCATCGTGAGCCTGCCAGTGCAGCGATCAATAGCAGTAATGTAGATTGTGGTTGGTGAAAATTGGTGATGATGCCTGAAACCATCTGCGGCTGGTAGCCTGGTGCAATGAGCAGGCGGGTTCTGCAAACCATACGCTCCATTTTTCGGTTATGCATATAGGTAAGCAGATGTTGCAGTGCTTCTTCTCGGGGCAGGATGTGATGTTGCAGTTGATCGTATACGTCCCACTGCTTCATTTCCATTTCTTCCAGCGATATGTTTGGGTTGAGGGATGCTTTGATCCCCATCCAGTACAAGGACTCCAAAGTGCGCAGGGAGGTAGTGCCCACGGCAACGATCTGTTCATCTTTGGACAGTGCCAAAATGGTATCATTACTCACATCAATAAATTCTGCATGCATCAGGTGGTCTTCCATCGTTTCACTCTTCACGGGCTTGAAAGTGCCTGCGCCAACGTGCAGGGTGACAAACCGCGAAGTGATTTGTTTCTCCCGGAGTGATGCAAAAATCCGGTCGGTAAAATGCAGTCCGGCTGTAGGGGCGGCTACAGACCCCTCCTCCTTTGCATAAATGGTCTGGTATCGTTCATTATCTGACGCTTCCGCGTCCCTCTTCAGGTAAGGGGGAAGTGGAATCAGTCCTGCCCGATGCAGCAATTCTGCAAAGGTCATATCAGCAGCATCCCATTCCAGATTGAGCAGGAAACAATCAGGCAACTGGTCTGCTATAGACGCTTTCAGGATTGTTGCGCCGAGTTGTTTTTCCAGGACCATGCCTTTTTTCCATTTGCTGGCTCCGCCAACCATGCATTTCCACTGCACGGACCCGGTTTGGAGCATGGCTGTGGTGATATCCGGGTATTGATGGCCCGGTTCAAGGGCAAATACTTCGATCTGCCCGCCCGTGGGCTTGGTGAACATGATCCTGGCCTCTACCACGCGGGTATTATTAAAGACCAATGAAGTCCCGGGTTGGAGGTGGGAGGACAGGTTCCGGTAAATGTCTTCCGATATGTTCCCATTCTCCCAAACCAGAAGTTTAGAAGCATCCCTTTCTTCCAGGGGAAAACGGGCGATCCTGCTATCCGGCAGGTCGTAATAGTAGTCGGATATCCTGATTTCCTTGGGTGACTGCATAGAATGGGTGCTAACTCACAGTTAATTCACATGTTATTGACAGATTTCCACATATAAAAGGGCAAAATTGCTTGTAAGCAAAGCTGGGTGCGACTTTAACCTGTGGAAAAATTAAAAAAACCGAATTTCACAACCAAAGTGGGAAATTGTGTTAATTTGTGTAAATATGGATCAGTTTTTGATAACTCATTGTAAATGATAGGCTTTCTAGGGGAATACGAAGTCACCTTGGACGCTAAAGGCAGGTTCCTTGTCCCGGCAGGGCTTAAAAAGCAGTTGCCGGAAGGGGAGACGAATGCCTTCGTTATCAACAGGGGTTTTGAAAAATGCCTGACCATGTACCCGGAGAAAAGCTGGGAGCCCATTTTTTCCAATATCAGCAAGCTGAATGATTTTGATCCCAAAGTTCGTGAATTCCGTCGATGGTTCCTTAACGGTGCCATTAAAATGGAGCTTGATTCGGCGGGCAGGCTGCTGATTCCGAAAAACCTGATGGATCATGCGGGCCTGGAGCGGGATGTGGTGTTGGTGTCTGCGGTGAATAAGATTGAGATCTGGGATAAGGCCAAATACCAGCAGTTCTTTGATCAGATCACGCCGGAGGCGTTTAGTTCGCTGGCTGCTGAGGTAATGAGTACCCATAAACCTGAGTAACATGGAGGTGGGAGGTGGAAGTTGGAAGGTGGAAGGGGAATACCATATTCCGGTTTTGCTGAAAGAGGCTGTAGAGGCGCTGAGTGTTAAGGCTGATGGCGTTTATGTGGATTGCACGTTTGGAGGAGGAGGACATAGCAGGGAAATATTAAAGCATCTCGGACCCCTTGGAAAACTATATGCGTTTGATCAGGACGAAGCATCAAAGCGTAATCTGCCCGATGACAATAGGATAGTGTTCGTACCCTTTAATTTCCGCCACCTTTCCCGCATGCTCCGTTTCCACGGGGTAGCTCAAGTGGATGGCATCCTTGCAGATCTCGGTGTGAGCAGCCACCAGTTTGACGAAGCGGCACGTGGATTTTCTATCCGTTTTGATGCTGAGTTGGATATGCGAATGGATCAGCGGCAACCGCTCACTGCGGCAAAGCTGATCCAGGAAATCAGTGAGGAAGAATTGGTGCGTATTCTTAGTGCGTATGGTGAAGTGACGAATGCAAAGACCCTGGCAAGAACGATGGTAACATATCGTACATCCGTACCCTTGCAAACTATTCAACAGTTCAAAGACGCAGTAAGTTCTGTGGTGAGAGGAAATCCCCATAAATATTTTGCCCAGGTGTTCCAGGCCTTACGGATTGCAGTGAATGATGAAATGGGTGCGCTGAAGGAAATGCTGGAACAATCATCATCGGTGCTTAAGCCCGGAGGAAGGTTGGCAGTGATCACCTTTCACAGCATTGAGGACAGGATGGTGAAGACGTATATGAAGAACGGAAGTTTTGAGGAAGAAGAGGTGGATGAGATATATGGAACGAGGCGAAAGTCGCCATTCCTCATCATCGCGAAAAAGCCCATCGTTCCGTCCAAAGAAGAACTCGTAAGAAATCCAAGATCGCGAAGCGCAAAACTAAGGGTTGCTGCGTTGATCTGATCTAATCTCCAATATCCCAATAACCAATTACCCATTAGCTAATAGCTATTTGCTAATAGCTAGTGAAAAACAACCTGATGGAGTTACGGGAACCAAAACTAGAATGGAAAAAAATGCTGCTGAGCTATCAATGGATAGTAAAGAACACGGCTTTCTTTCTTTTTCTCTCTCTGCTCACCGTGTTGTACATCTACAACGGTCACGTTGCAGAAAAAACGATCAAAGACATTAACCGTTCCTCCCGCGAACTCAAGGAGCTTCAGTATGAATACAAGACCATACAAAGCGAACTGATGTTTCAGAGTAAGCAGAGTGAATTGGTAAAAGCGGTGGAGCCGTTGGGTTTGAAGGAACTTTCCCAGCCACCACTCAGACTGAAGGATTCTATTTATTGATGCTATAAATCCGGTTACGCGGTTGGATATTAAAAAGGACATATTGTGGCGGGTGTACCTGATCTTTCTTGGCATCGTTGTCTTCAGCCTGGCCATTGTGGGTAAGGCATTTTACATCCAGACTGTTGAAGGCGCTTATTGGAAGAACATGAGCGATAGTCTTCATCTGGAGTATCGCGAACTGGATGCAGAACGAGGAACGATCTACAGTGAAGACGGATCGATGTTAAGTACTTCAATCCCCTACTTTGATGTGCGGATTGATTTTGGCGCTGAAGGCTTGCGTGACAAAAAAGGAAAACGATTCACGGAAAATATTGATTCCCTTTCCATCGCCCTCGCCGGCATGTTTGGGGACCAATCCGCGGAAGCCTATAAAAAAGAATTGAAGCAAGCCTATAAAAAGAAGGAACGTTATTTTCTCCTGCAGCGCAACATCAGTTTCCGGGACTATCAGCAATTGCGATCTTTTCCCCTGGTGCGACTCGGCAGGAACAAGAGCGGTTTCATTTTTGAGGAAAGGGAGAAGCGACTCACCCCATTCGGATTGCTCGCTAACCGTACCATCGGCTTGTCCAGACAATATGTTGGTGATAATGGTGTGGTGGTGAATAAAAATGTTGGTCTGGAAAAAACCTACGATACCCTTTTGAAAGGCGAAAACGGAAAGCGCCTCGTGAGAAGGATCTCAGGAGGCGCGTTCGTACCCATCGAGGGTTCTGAGATTGAACCTGAAGATGGACGCGATGTGATTACAACCATCGATGTAAATATCCAGGATATTGCCGAGAATGCATTGATGAAAGTACTTGTGGAGAATGAAGCAGAACATGGTACCTGCATTGTCATGGAAGTGAAAACCGGTAAGATCAAGGCCATCGCAAATCTCGGTCGCCAGGAAGATGGAACCTATTTCGAAGACATGAACTACGCCATCACAAAAGGAGAACCCGGTTCAACCTTTAAGTTGGTGACGATGCTGGCGGTGCTGGAAGATAAGTTTGCCAACCTGAACACAGTAGTGGATTTGGAAGGCGGAACCTGGAAAACTGCCGGCCGAACAGTATATGATTCTGAGAAACATGGTCGCAATGGTGTGACCATCAAGCAGGCTTTTGAATTGAGTTCTAATGTAGGCATGGCTAAGATGGCCGTTAACTATTATTCATCCAACCCCTATAAATTCATTGACCACATCAAGAGATTGAAACTGGATTCAGCCACCGGAATCGATCTCTTGGGTGAGTCAAAACCCGTAGTCCCTACGCCGAAGTCCAGGTATTGGAGCGCACCATCGCTCCCCTGGATGTCCTTCGGCTATAATCTTTCGCTGACACCACTGCATACCCTCATGTTGTACAATGCCGTTGCCAACAATGGTACCATGATGAAGCCTTACCTCGTCAATGCCATCATGAAAGACGGCACCGTGGTGAAACAGTTTGAACCACAGATAAAGGTTAATGCGGTTTGCTCTCCCCAAACACTCAGGCTTCTGCAGGATTGTCTGGAGGGCGTGATGGTGGAGGGAACAGGAAAATCCCTTGCCAGTCCACATTATGGCATCGCCGCGAAAACGGGTACAGCCCTCGTTGCTAACGGAACGCGCGGATATGCGGATCATATTTATCAATCTTCTTTCGCGGGATATTTTCCTGCAAAGGATCCCAAATACTCCTGCATCGTGGTGATCCGCAACAAGCCCTTCGCTAAAAAATATTATGGTGCCGCAGTAGCCGGTCCCGTGTTCAAGGAAGTAGCAGACAAACTCTACGCGATGAACACATCAACCTTACCTGTCTATACCGCAGTGCCTGTCAAAGACAGTACACTGGTGTACTGGGCAGGTTGGAAGCAGGATTTCTCTAAAGTATTCGGGCAGATGGGTGTGCGTGTGCAAGACTCAACAACAACTGCCAAATGGACCTTTGTGCAAAGGCAAGATAATACCACAACTGCAAGAGTGCTTAACACTGCAAAGCAGGTGATGCCCAATGTGAAAGGGATGGGATTGAAAGATGCGATCTATCTACTGGAGAACATGGACCTTAAAGTAGTTGCAAAAGGTATTGGTAAAGTGAATGTGCAGTCGGTCAATGCCGGCGCCCCTATACAAAACGGACAACTCGTAACACTGGAATTGAATTGATGGCCAAACTGCTGGACATATTATATAAGGTAAGCCTTCGCGCGGTGAAGGGCAGCACAGATGTGGAGATCACGGATGTGCAAACGGATTCGCGCAAAGTCAGCAAAGGTTCCTGCTTCATCGCAGTGAAAGGAACCCTCAGCGATGGCCATGCCTTTATCAGCAATGCCATCGCCAACCAGGCCGTGGCCATTATCTGTGAGCAGATCCCCTCTGAAACCACTGAAGGCATTACTTATATACAGGTGGATGATGCTGCTGCTGCTGTAGGACCCATCGCGCATCAGTTCTATCGTGAGCCAACGAAGTCACTGAAGCTGGTGGGTGTCACCGGTACCAATGGTAAAACCACAGTAGCAACATTGCTGTATCAATTGTTTAGCGGACTGGGCCATATGTGCGGGTTGGTGTCAACCGTGAAATATATGATAGGTGATCGTGAGTTGCCTTCTACCCATACCACACCTGATGCAGTGAGCCTCAACAGCCTTTTGCATGATATGTGGCACGAGGGCTGTACCCATGTATTCATGGAATGCAGCAGCCATGCCATTCACCAACATCGGATCAATGGACTACATTTCGCTGGTGCCATCTTCACGAACATCACCCATGATCACCTGGACTACCACAAAACTTTTGATGAGTATATCCGCGTGAAGAAATCTTTTTTCGATGGATTGCAGGCCGATGCATTTGCCATATCTAATATGGACGATAAGCGCGGAGCCGTGATGTTGCAGAATACCATCGCTCAAAAATATTTTTATAGTCTGAGGTCCATGGCAGACTTCAAAGGGAAGATCCTGGACAATGCGTTGAGTGGTTTGCATATGACCGTAAATGAGCAGGAAGTGAATTTCAGAATGATCGGAGAATTCAATGCTTACAATCTGCTCGCTGTATATGGTACTGCCATAAGTCTTGGTGAAGACAGGCACGAAGTGCTTACGGTACTGAGCAATCTGAAAGGTGCACAAGGCAGGTTTGACTACATCGTATCTAAACAAGAAAACATCATCGGTATTGTGGACTATGCCCATACGCCGGATGCATTGTTGAATATACTTGCAGCCATCAAGAATCTACGCAAAGGTCATGAGCGCGTGATCACGGTTGTGGGATGCGGGGGAGACAGGGATAAAACCAAACGCCCCGTCATGGCCGAAGTGGCGGTGGAGCATAGCGACAAAGCCATTTTTACCTCAGACAATCCGAGGAGTGAGGATCCGAACGCGATCCTGAAAGATATGGAGGCAGGTGTAACGGTGGAGCACAAACGAAAATTCATTGCCATTGCAGACAGGCGTGAGGCGATTAAGGCGGCAGTGAGTATGGCGGGCAGGGAAGATATTGTATTGGTGGCAGGAAAGGGCCATGAGAAATACCAGGAGATCAGTGGACAGAAATTTCCATTTGATGATAAAGAGATCCTGGGGGAATGTTTATCAGACAGGTAAGACCAAACTATGCTATATCATCTTTTTGACTGGCTTTCACAAGGGGGGATCAAGGTTCCGGGTGGCGGACTGTTTCAGTTCATCACGTTCCGTGCACTGATGGCCATTCTGCTGAGCTTAGTGATTACGATGATCTATGGCAAGCGGATCATCAACCTGTTGAAAAGAAAACAGATCGGTGAGAGTGTCAGGGAACTGGGCCTTGCAGGTGAGAGCCAGAAAAAAGGAACGCCAACCATGGGCGGTATCATCATCTTGCTCGGCATCCTCATTCCAACACTATTGTTTGCAAACCTGGACAAAGTATACATCAAGCTGGTGTTGCTGGCAACGGTGTGGTTGGGTCTTGTAGGTTTTCTGGATGATTATCTTAAACTAAAGGCCAAACGCCTTAAGCAACAGCAGGGCGGTGAGTATAAAAAATCAAACGCCGATGGCCTTGCAGGATGGTCTAAGATCATGGGTCAGGTAGGCCTGGGGATCATCATCGGTGCAACATTGTATTTCAGTCCTGCTACGAAGACTTGGCGAGAGTTTACCGGTAATCCTAATGATGTCAAAGATGTGAAGACGATGACGATTGATGGAAAGACCAGATATTTCGTAGAAGCCAACGAGCCGATCACCACGATCCCGTTTGTGAAGAGTCATGAGTTCAACTATTCCAAGTTGTTGCCGGAGTCGCTGCGGTCTTACACCTGGATATTGTATATCCTGATCGTCATCTTCATCGTAACAGCGGTATCCAATGGTGCCAATCTTACGGATGGATTAGACGGACTGGCAACGGGTGTGTCTGCGATCATTGGTATTTGTCTGGGTTTATTTGCCTATGCAAGTGGCAACCTGCGGGTGGCGGATTACCTGAACATCATGTACATCCCCAATCTTGGTGAGTTGTCCATTTTTATTGCGGCGATGATAGGGGCATGTATCGGTTTCCTTTGGTACAACACCCATCCTGCGCAAGTATTTATGGGTGATACGGGCAGCCTTGCGTTGGGAGGCATCATCGCAGCGTTGGCCATCATGGTAAGAAAAGAATTATTGATCCCCATATTCTGTCTGATCTTCTTTGTGGAGAGTTTGAGTGTAGTGATTCAGGTGAGTTATTTCAAGTACACAAAGCGGAAATATGGTGAGGGCCGAAGGGTGTTCCTGATGAGTCCCCTTCACCATCACTACCAGAAGCTGGGATATCATGAGAGTAAGATAGCGGTGAGGTTTTGGATCGTGACATTGATGTGTGTGGTACTGGCGATCCTTTCCCTCAAACTCCGTTAACACCATTGCAAAACTGAAAAACCGAAATAGATACTGATCCCATTGAATTCAACCCGTTGAAGAACCAATTTTAAATCCATGGGCATGCAGAAACTGGTCATACTGGGAGGTGGCGAGAGTGGAGTGGGATCGGCAGTGTTGGGCAAGATGAAAGGGTACGATGTGTTTCTTTCCGATGGGGGAACGCTGAAACCGAAGTACATCGAAGAGCTGGAGCAGCATGGCATCGCGTATGAACACGGTGGCCATACGGAGGAGAGGGTGCTAAAAGCTGACGTGATCATGAAGAGTCCGGGCATACCGGGGGACAAAGGGGTAGTGTTGCGGGTGAGGGAAAAGGGGATCCCGGTGATTTCGGAGATGGAGTTGGCGTATCGGTATAAAGGCAGCTCAAAGATCATTGGCATTACGGGGACAAACGGCAAGACCACTACTACAGCGATGACCTATCATCTCTGTAAGGAAGGTGGAGCAGATTGTGCCCTGGTAGGAAATATCGGTAACTCGATTGCAAGGCAGGTGGCCCTCGATCCCAAACAAATCTATGTGGCGGAGATCAGCAGCTTCCAGTTGGATGACATCGAAACCTTCAGGCCTGATATCGCGGTGCTGACTAATATCACCGAGGATCACCTGGACCGATACAACTACCGTTTTGAAAACTATATCGAGGCAAAATTCAATATCGCGAAATACCAAACCGTAGACGATCATTTCATTTTTAATGAGGATGATCCCGTAACCATGGAATACTTAAACCATTATCCATTTAAATCTAACCAACTGCCGTTGTCTATGAATAGGGAATTACCAAAAGGCGCATTCATACGGAATAACACCATGAATGTGCAGACTGCTGAGAAGTTTTCGATGAGCATTTATGATTTTGCCCTCAAGGGTAAACACAATCAATTTAATACGATGGCAGCGTGTGTAGCCGCATCTACGATCGGCATCAGGAAAGAGAAGATCAGGGAAGCTGTGTCTACGTTCAGCAGTCTCGAGCATCGCATGGAGCCTGCAGGCCTGGTGAGAGGCGTGGAATTTACCAACGACAGCAAGGCAACAAATGTAAACTCTACCTGGTTTGCACTGGAGTCTATGACCAAGCCGGTGATACTGATCCTGGGTGGGGTTGATAAAGGGAACGATTATACGCTGATTGAAGAACTGGTGAAAGAAAAAGTAAAGGCGATTGTATGCTTAGGTACAGACAATACTAAAATCCATCGTGCATTTGGAAATACAGTTGAAGTGATGGTGAATACACAAAGTGCAGAAGAGGCGGTGAAGGCAGCCTTTCATCTTTCTTCTAAGGGAGATGTGATACTGCTTAGTCCTGCCTGCGCCAGCTTTGATCTGTTTTCAAATTACGAGGAGAGAGGAAGGAAGTTTAAGGAAGCGGTGAAAGAACTATGATAGTAATTGACAATTGGCAATTGACAGTTGGCAATTAGCACTAGTTATTAGCAAATAGCCATTAGCCATTAGCAAATATGATTGGGAGTTTACATACAAGGACAAAGGGAGATAAGGTGATCTGGGCGATCGTGGTGGTACTTACCATGATGAGTCTACTTGTGGTGTATAGCAGCACGGGAACCCTGGCGTATAAACTATCTAAGAGCACGGAGTCTTATCTGTTCAAGCAGTTTGTGTTCATCGCGATTGGCCTGATCATTATATACTTCGCGCACAAGGTTAACTATACGATATATTCCAGGGTTGCAGTATTCATCTTCCTGGCGTCTATTCCATTACTGTTATACACTTTATTGTTTGGTACCAGCCTCAACGAGGCAAACAGATGGATCAAGTTGCCGATCATCAACCTGACCTTCCAGACCTCAGATCTTGCGAAGCTTGGATTGTTCATGTATCTCGGCAGGCAGTTAAGTAAGAAGCAGCCGGTGATCAAGGATTTTAAGAAAGGCTTTCTGCCACTGATCATCCCGGTGGCGATCATTTGTATCCTCATCGCGCCAGCAAACTTATCAACCGCATTGCTGGTTGGTGCCACTAGTCTTTTGCTGATGTTTATTGGTCGGGTGGATCTAAAGCATATTGGCTTGGTAGTGGTAGCGGCACTTATTCCGATCATGATTCTGGTGGGTGTTGCAGCAGCTTACTATGACAAAGAAGAAAAGCATTCTAAAGAACTGCCGGCCATCATGCAAAAGGGGCGGATTGGTACCTGGGTGAAGCGGGTGCAGGGATTTATGTATGCAGGCAAGGAAGAGACGGCATACCAGGTGCAGCAGGCGAAGATCGCTATTGCCAAAGGCTCGTGGATGGGGCTTGGTCCGGGCAACAGTGAGTCCAGGAATTTCCTGCCGCATCCGTATTCGGATTTTATTTATGCGATCATCATAGAGGAGTATGGATTGATGGGAGGTGTGTTTGTGTTGTTCATCTACCTCGCGTTTCTGTTCCGATGCATTCGGATATTCAAGCAATGTCCATATGCATTTGGGGCTTTCCTTGCGCTGGGGTTGAGTTTCACATTGGTGATTCAGGCCATGGCCAATATGGCGGTGAATGTGAATCTTTTTCCCGTGACGGGTGTGACCCTGCCTTTGATCAGTATGGGAGGAAGTTCATTTCTGTTTACCTGTTTGGCCATTGGGATCATATTGAGTGTGGCAAGGAATGTGGAACAGAGTGAGCAACCCGTAGTGATCCCTGATGAAGAAGTGGAGGAAGCGTGATGGGATTGCGAGTGGTCATAGCAGGTGGTGGTACGGGCGGACATATCTTCCCGGCGGTGGCCATCGCCCATGCATTGAAGAAAAAAAGTCCGGATGTGGAGATCCTCTTCATCGGGGCAAAAGGAAAAATGGAGATGGAGAAAGTACCGCAAGCGGGATACAAAATTGAGGGGTTGGATATTGCGGGTTTCAACAGGAGTTCTTTGATAAAAAATATTGCGTTGCCGTTCAAGCTGATCAAAAGCTTTTTCCAGGTGCGTAACATATTTGCTGGATTCAAGCCTGATGTGGCGATTGGTGTGGGTGGATATTCCACGTTCCCTGTGTTGAAATACGCACAGCAGAAAGGCATACCCACATTCATCCTGGAGAGCAACTCGTTTGCAGGAAAGGCCAATATATTGTTGGGGCAACAGGCCTCGAAAGTGTTTGTGGCACATGATGGTATGGAGAAGTTTTTTCCGAAAGGCAGGATGATGTATACCGGTAATCCTGTCCGCAACACCATCCTGATGCCGGAGGGAACGAGAGAAGAAGCGGTGAAGTTCTTTGGTCTGGATCCCCAGTTGCCTGTTGTGTTGGTAACCGGCGGAAGCCTCGGGGCCAAAAGCATCAATGAAGCCATTTACCATGGCCTGCACAGGATCACGGAACATGATATTCAACTCATATGGCAAACCGGAAAACCATTTGCGGAGCGGGGTAAGGAAGTGGCTGCTGGGAATGGTAAAGTGTGGGTGAATGATTTCATTAAAGAGATGGACAAAGCATTTGCGGCGGCGGATGTGATTGTTTCAAGGGCAGGTGCCATGGCCATTTCCGAGATCTGTGTGATTGCCAAGCCGGCCATTTTTGTCCCTTATCCTTTTGCAGCGGAGGACCATCAGACTGCCAATGCAAAGAACCTGGAGCAAAAAGAGGCGGGAATATTGGTGCCGGATGATAAGGCCGCGGCTAAGCTGGTTGACGAGGTGATGGCACTGGTTGCTGATCAGTCCCGGAGGGAGAAGCTTAGCAGGAATATCGCACCACTAGGTGTCAGGAATGCAGATGAAGTGATTGCAGAAACCATTTTAAAAACAGTGCAGAAGGGATGATGAATCTGGCAGACATAAAACACATCAACTTCATCGGTATCGGCGGTATCGGGATGAGTGCGTTGGCCAGATATTTTCATTCCCTGGGCATTCAGGTAAGTGGATATGATAAGACGCCATCGGCACTGACGAAAGAACTTGAGGCAGAAGGAATGACAGTGCACTATGAAGATGATTGGTCAAAGGCACCGAAGGATGTGCAGGCTGTTGTATTTACACCAGCGATCCCGGCAACGCATAGCGAGTTGAATAGCTACAAGGAGAACGGATATGCAGTGTTGAAGCGTAGTGATGTGTTGCAGATCATCAGTGAGCATGCTTTCAATATCTGTGTAGCAGGTACGCATGGCAAAACAACGATCAGCACCATGGCGGCACATATCCTCAGGGATACTGGTTATGGTTGTAATGCATTTCTGGGTGGTATTGCCAGCAACTACGATACCAATTTCTGGAGTCATGAGCGCAACTGCTGTGTGATTGAGGCCGATGAGTACGATCGTAGTTTTTTGAAGTTGAGTCCGGATGTTGCCGTGATCTCCGCTATGGATCCGGATCACCTTGATATCTACGGAACGGCGGAAGAAATGGAAGAAGCGTACATCCAGTTTGTGGGCAAGATCAGGAGTGGTGGGGTTTTGATCAGTAAGAAAGGGCTGAAGCGGGAAAATAACTTAATAACAAATAACCCCATAACCGGTCTCACTTATCACAGGGAAGATGCTAACGCCGATGTATATGCGAAGAATCTGCGGATTGAGAAAGGGGCATATGTGTATGACCTGGTGTACAGGGGAGTGGAGTTGAAAGGATTGGTGTTGAATGTGGGGGGATTGCATAATGTGGAGAATAGTGTGGCAGCGATGGCCGCGGCGTTGTGGTTAGAGATTGATCCGGAGAAAATCAGGAAAGCGGTTGCATCGTTCCGGGGTGTGAAGCGGAGGTTTGAATACATCGTGAAGAATGAAGAGGTAGTGATGATCGATGATTATGCACATCATCCGGAAGAATTGCGCTGGCTGATCACGAGTGTAAAAAATCTGTACCCTGATCGGGAATGTGTGGTGGTGTTTCAGCCGCACTTGTTTACGAGGACCAGGGATCTGGCCGATGGATTTGCCGAAGTGCTTGATCTGGCTGATGAAGTGATGTTGTTGCCGATCTATCCTGCCAGGGAGCTGCCGTTGGAAGGCGTGAGCTCGGAGATGATCAGGGAGCGGATGAAGAAAGCGAAAGTGTTTGTATTAGATAAAGAGGGAGTGGTGAGTAGGGTGAAGGGTTTGGAGTTTAGGGATAAGGTTTTAGTGACGGCGGGAGCGGGGGATATTGACAGAATGTTAGTTGAGCTAAAAGATGCTATTAGCTAATAGCTATTAGCTAGTAGCCTATAATTAAAGTTATGATTACAGGAAGCAGGTTGTTACGGAGTTTGATGCTGGTCTTTTGGATCGGCTTGTCGGTGAGTGCCCTCACCCTGCTGATCGCGGCAATGGAAGCGAGGAGCAGCAAGCCATGCAAGGATGTGAACATTTCGATCATTGCCGGGGCCAACGCGATGTTTGTTGATAAACGTGATGTACGCAATGTGCTGGACTTTATTGGCGGAAAGCTGGTGGGTAAATCCATGAAAGAGTTTGACCTGAGCAAGATGGAAGATTCATTGGAGTCTAATCCATGGGTGAGCAATGCAGAATTATATTTTGACAACAACCGTGTGTTGCACGTAAAAGTGGAAGAGCGGGAACCCATCGCAAGGGTATTCACGGCAAAAGGCAATTCGTTTTACATCGATACAACACTAACCCGATTACCCTTAAGTGAAAAATTCACACCCAGGTTGCCCGTTTTTACGGGCTTTCCTTCAGAAAGAACGAAATGGAAGGGCAGTGACAGCATCCTGCTCAACCAGATGAAAGATATCAGCCTTTTTCTGGCAGCAGACAGTTTCTGGATGGCGCAGATTGATCAGATCGACATCAATCCGCAGAAGCAGTTTGTGATGGTTCCGAAAGTAGGCGAGCACACCATTCTTTTTGGGGATGGCGAGGATGCTGCGAAAAAATTCAGGAAGCTCTATGCCTTTTATGATGAGGTGATGAGCAAAACAGGATGGAATCAGTACTCAACCGTGCATGTGGGATTCAAAGGGCAAGTGGTTGCGGCACGGAAAGATGCGATGGAGATCAGGTCAGATACCACACTGGCAAGGCAGCTGGTGAAACAGATGATCAAGAGCCAGCGTGAAGAAGCATTGAAAGACACGATGCATACCAAAACAGTTACAACAACCAGAATAAAAGAACAACTATGAACCAGGAACAACCCATTATTGTAGGTCTTGACATCGGTACCACCAAGATCGCTGCCATTGCCGGTAGAAAGAACGAATTCGGCAAGCTTGAGATCCTTGGCTTTGGACGCGCCAATAGCAATGGCGTGCAACATGGTATGGTGTTGAATATCGACCAAACCATCAAAGCCATCCAAACGGCACTGGAGAATTGCTACGCATCAAATCCCAACCTCGAGATCAACGAAGTGTATGTAGGGATTGCGGGTCATCACATTAAGAGTTTACAGACTCGTGGCGATATCGTGCGCAAGAGTACAGACGATGAAATCAAACAAAGTGAGATCGATCAGTTATTGGCCGATCAATACAAAACCTATATCCCTGCCGGCGATCAGATCATTGATGTGATCCCTCAGGAATTCACGGTAGATAATTTCCAGAATATTCCCAATCCAATTGGATATAGCGGCGTAAAGGTGGGTGCGAATTTCCATATCATCACTGGTGATAAGAATGCGATCCGTAACATCAACAGGAGTGTGGAGAAAGCGGGTCTGAAAGTGCGTGACCTTGTGTTGCAACCATTGGCATCAGCTGCAGCCGTAATGAGTGAGCAGGATCTGGAAGCAGGTGTTGCCATTGTGGATATTGGTGGTGGAACAACGGACCTCGCCGTGTTTTATGAAGGCATACTGAAACATACCGCAGTGATTCCATTTGGTGGTGAGAATATCACCAATGATATCAAGACCGGACTGGGCGTATTGAAGACACAGGCGGAGCAGATGAAGCTACAATTCGGTTCTGCACTGGCAGACGAAGCAAAGAGCAATGCCTACATCACGATCCCCGGACTCCGTGGCATGCCACCTAAAGAGATCAGTGTGAAGAATCTTGCCAACATCATCCAGGCGCGTATGAGCGAGATCCTTGATTTTGTGAGTTATCATTTGAAGCAGGTGGGTCTTGACGGAAGGATGCTCAACGGCGGAGTGGTGCTAACCGGTGGTGGTTCACAATTGAAGCATCTTATCCAACTGACGGAATATGTAACTGGTCTGAATGCACGCATTGGTTATCCCAATGAGCATCTGGCATCAGGGCATATTGATGAACTGGCTAAGCCCATGTATTCAACCTGTATCGGATTGATCCTGAAAGGATATAACGTATTTGAGAACACACAGAATACGATGCGTGGAACTACAACCGCGGTGAGAGAAGTTGAGATTGAAGAAACGGTGACCGTGCAGGATGGAAAAGATGTGGTGATCAAGGTTCAGAAGCGGAAGAAGAGCCTGAAGGGATTCATGGATTCCATTAAGGACGGATTGATTGATTTGTTCAAGGAGGAAGAGGACGCGAAGTTAATGTGAGAATGTGGCAATGCGGCAGTGCGGCAATGGCGCAGGCCATAGGCAATGTGGCATTAGATACTTGATCAATTTATTACTGAAACCGATACTATAAATACTAAACTTTCCTAACATGATTCAATTCGATTTGCCAAAGGAACAATCATCTATCATTAAAGTGATAGGTGTGGGTGGTGGCGGCAGCAATGCTGTTAACCACATGTATAGCCAGGACATCGAAGGAGTGAACTTTGTAATTTGCAATACCGATGCTCAAGCCATTGCGCAAAGCAGGGTTCCCAATAAAATACAACTCGGTCCACACCTCACACAGGGGTTGGGCGCAGGTGCCAATCCTGAGATTGGCAGACAGGCAACGGAAGAAAGCCTGGAAGAGATCCGTCGCATCCTTGAAGTGAATACCAAAATGGTATTCATCACTGCAGGGATGGGTGGTGGTACCGGAACCGGTGGTGCACCTATTGTTGCGAAGATCTGTAAGGATCTCGGCATTCTTACGGTAGGCATCGTGACAACTCCTTTCTCTTATGAAGGTAAAAAGCGAATTGCACAGGCAGAAGAAGGTATCAATAAGCTTAAGAATTATGTAGATACCCTGCTAGTGATCAGTAATGATAAGTTGCGCCATCAGTTTGGAAATCTTACGATGCGTTCTGCATTTGCCAAGGCAGACAATGTGTTGGCAACGGCTGCAAAATGCATCACCGATGTAATTAACTCTACGGGTCAGATCAACGTTGACTTTGCGGATGTGTGTACGGTGATGCGCAGTGGTGGGGTGGCTATTCTGGGCAGTGCAACCGTTAATGGAGAGAACAGGGCACAGCGTGCAATTGAACAGGCACTGAATTCACCATTGCTGAACGATAATGATATCCGTGGTGCGCGTTGGATTCTCATTAATATTAATTCAGCGGAAGGCGAGAATGAGTTTACCATGGATGAAGTGGAAACCATCCAGAATTATTTATTGACACATGCAGGTGAGAATACTGATGTGATCCTCGGTATGGGATATGACAGTTCCCTCGGAGACAACATCGGCATAACACTTATTGCAACCGGATTCGACAAGAAGAATCCATTTGATGGAGCGATGATTCCGGAGAAACAAAAGCCACAAGAAGAGAAAATTGTGATGACGCTTGGTGTGGACGGCGAAGAGACAAAATTGTTTAGTGTGCCACAACCTGTTGTTGAGGAAATGGATCCCCTGGCACCCCAACTCGTGCAAACCACTAGTACCCTGAATACCCCTGAAACCCCTATGCAGCATATGCCTCAGGCTGAATCCATGCCTGAGGTGTATATGCTGAACATGGCGGAAGGAGATGCCCCAACTTTGATTTCTGAGCCGCCAATGCCAGCCGTTGAACAACCTGTGCAAAATATGTGGGATAAGGAAGAATCTGAGGCTGAACCAGTTATGAGAATGGAGTTGAGTATTGAAGAAAATAGCGTGGAAATTGAAATGCATTATCTATCTTCACCTCCTCAAGTTCCTACCGAAAATCTCAAAGCTGAAAGCCAATCGCAGTCTATTACACAGTCTGTTGATTCAAAAGATACTAAAGATGCTAGCACCACCCGGACGTCAGGTGGATTTTTGGCCAAACCATCCAACATCTATGCCGAGGACCAGATTGATTTAACATCCAAACAAGATACGCCTGTTGAAGAACTGATTACGGCGAACGTGGACGAAGATGGGCCAATTTTCGACATGCAGCTGGTGATCAAAGATACAAATGCGGTGGATGAGCCTGGCACACCTCCTGTTCATGCAACTTTGGGTTCCATTACTTCTGTCGAGGAACCTGCGATGCAGGACGAGGCAGAGGATCAAAAGAGAAAAGCAGCAGAACGGTTACACAAGTTGCGCAACTTGTCGTTCAATATAAATGCTGCCGATCCAAACAATGAATTTGAGAGTGTGCCGGCTTATGTCCGCCGTAACTTAGAGATGCACAACACTGCCCTCACTTCAGTTGAGAAATTCTACAGCAAGTACACCGTCAAATCTGACGAAAACAACCAGGGCCAGATCAGTACAATCAACACTTTCTTAGACGGAAAAAAGCCTGATTAACCATTATAGATCCCCAACCCGGGAAACTAGACATTTTGTTCATAGTTGTAACCCCATAGAGCCTTGCGTATCCACGCGGGGCTCTTTTTGTAGGTTGAAGTTGGAAGGTGGAAGTTGGAAGAACGCCCTTCAAACTTCCACCTTCCAACTTCTAACTGTGAAACAAGCTGCTCGTTAACACAGAGGAAATTTTTGTAATTTAGCCAAAGAATGGCTACCGTATTGATCACCGGAGGTACCGGTATGATTGGAACTGCACTTAGTAAGATGTTGGCTGACAACGGCTTCAACGTCATCATTGTATCCAGAAATCCACTAGAGACGGCTGCCAAGCATGATTATAAAGCCCGCGAACTGTATTTCCGTGACACGGGGAAGGTCTATTATTCCCGCTGGGACATTGATAAGCAATACATCGATCCCGCTGCGCTTGCCGAGGCGGACTACATCGTTCATCTGGCGGGTGCAGGTGTTGCTGAGAAACGGTGGACCGAAAGCCGGAAGCGTGAGATCCTGGAAAGCCGTGTACGGTCCAGCGAATTCATCGTCAAAGCCTTAAAAGAAAATCCCAATAAAGTAAGGGCCGTGGTCAGCTCATCCGCCATTGGTTGGTATGGAGCAGACAATGGGAAGCCCTTTGTAGAAACGGACCCGCATAGCCATGATTTTCTTGGCGAGACCTGTGGTGCCTGGGAGAAATCGATCTCTGGTGTTGCAGAACTCGGGAAACGTCTGGTGATCCTTCGTACGGGCATTGTGATGAGCAGTGAAGGTGGTGCACTGGCAGAGTTCAGAAAGCCGATGCGTACCGGAGTGGCTACCATCCTCGGTAGTGGCAACCAGGTCATCAGCTGGATCCATATTGAGGACCTTTGCAGGCTCTACATGCACGCCATCGATGAAAAAGAAATGACCGGTGTATATAATGCTGTGGCACCCAATCCCGCTACCAATCGGGAGCTTACCAATATATTGGCCCAACACGTAACTAATGGCCGCGCCATCACCATGAAGGTTCCGGAATTTGCACTTAAACTGGCACTTGGTGAGATGAGTGTTGAAATTCTAAAAAGCGCCACCGTTTCCTCTGCCAAAGTACAGTCAACCGGTTTCCAGTTTATCTATCCCAAACTGGAAAGGGCGATTGAGAGTTTGTATTAATAGCAACACTACTGAGCATCTTTTTTAAAAGGCTTGTTAAAACCCAGCATCGGTATCGGGTCTGATATGGATTTATTTCCGGTTTGCATCTAAACCGGACCATGATTAACGAAAGCTTTAAACTTGCGTTCTTTCTGATAGCCATCATTGCATGTAATGCAACTGACAGAGAGGAGACATTTGCGAATGGTTCCATTGCAGCGGCAGAACATCACGTTAACTATCATCAACGGGCTATCCAGGTTGAAGATGCGAAGACCTTTGCAAGGCAGAAGAAAATCCGGCAAGATTATTTCCTACTCTTTGACCTGCGCATTCATTCTGGAAAGAAAAGATTGTTTCTGGTTGACCTGCAAACTGGGGAAGCAGTTGACAGTTTCATGGTAGCCCATGGTGCAGGTTCTAACCCCTGGGGTAGAGATTTCACCAAAGACAAACCGAAGACTAGCAATATAGTGAACAGTCACCTTACATCTGTTGGCAGGTATCTGGTGGGCAAACGGGACTACAGCAGTTGGGGAATACATATAAAGTATTGGTTGTATGGTCAGGATTCTACTAACAGCAATGCAGTGAAAAGGGTAGTGGTACTGCATTCCTGGGACTATACACCGGATGAAGAAGTGTATCCCGATGGCACTCCGGAGAGTTGGGGATGCCCCGCAGTATCAGACCGTACCATGAAAAAAATGGACGAGCTGTTGAGCTCGTCCAAAAGGAAAATGTTACTCTGGATTGTCAATTGAATCTTTCAACTATATGCAGACTTGTGAAGATTTTTTTGCGATGATAACTAGTTTGAGGAGATCTTGCATTCCGCCAACATAAACTTAGCATTAATCCCCGCGAAACAATCTCCCATCCGGATAGCTAAAAAACCACATTTTGTGTAAACAGTTGTGTTAACGGTAGCCACAACTGAACCGCCCTTGCTACTGTAATTTCCTGTGGCTGTGGTACAAACGAAATTATTGGTTTCTGACTGTGCAGCTATACGTGTGTAATACCAGGTGTTTTCTGAAACCAGGATTGAGCCATTAAAACTGTTAAGTGTTGAATGACTCATCAGGTCTACGTTTTGAACTGGGGGCAGTCCATCTGTTGTGGTAGGATCATATTTTAACTGGGGAACAATTGCTGTGAATTGTCCACCGCTGGATACTTTCCATTTATAGTAAAGTACTTTTCCCGTTATATCATGTTGCTTTTTGGTTTGAAACCGCCCACCTAGTCGGGCTGCCTGGCCTAATCCAACCAGTGTATCATTTGTGCTAAAAAACGTTGTAGATCCTGTAGGTACTGTAGTAAGGGTTTTGTAGCTGAAATAATCCCAGGTGTTGGTGTTCATTCCCAAAACAATATCTGCTTCTTTTGGTGAATCTTCTTTAGAGCAAGAACTAATAGTACATACGATCAATAACGTGAGGAGTCCATTTAGTAGAAGGATACTTTTTTTCATAGTTTAAAAATTAATGGTGTATTTCACTTGGCCGAAAATACACCATTAACCATTGTTTGCTGCCGCGAAAGATAATAATATTTGTATCTCCTCTTAAGTATTTTGTTACAGATTGCAAATAGTTTTAATTCTTCTTCACCGGTGTTGTCACCTTAGATGGCGGAAGCGGTTTTGAACCGGTAAACAAGGTTGAATTCACCTGCGCCGGATTACCCATATACACCCAACTCATCTTAGTGAAATACTTGCGGAAGGCCTCATTCACTTTTGCAGTGGTAAGACCCGCCAGTTCATTCTTCATCGTGTTGGCCCTGCGCCAATCACCAAACAATACTTCATTGGCTGCATAGGTTGCCGCCTGGGCACCATTGGTTTCCTGGCGATAGTAGATCCTTGTAGAATAAGTATTGATCTCGTTCTTCACTTCTTCATTGTTGAAGCCTTCTTTTTTAATCTTATCAACCAAACCATTAAATACATTGATATATTTATTGGGTTCTGTAGTGGAGACGCTCACATTGGTGACGGATGTACTGTTGCCTTCAAAGTAGGCACCTGGTGCATACGACAAACCATTTTTTGAACGCACTTCAAGAAAATGGCGATCTGCAAAAATGTTCATCGCCACACGGTAAGCCAGATAGTCTGGTGTGCCGGGCAATGGTCCGCTGGTCATCCCAACGATGTAATTGGTCGCGAATTCTTTCTTTGTAGCATTGAAGGTATTGCCTGTGGGCGTGTATTTTTCTTTCTTCAAGGTAAAGGGTTTTCCTGCCGGAATCTTTGCCAGAAGCTGTTTCAGCTTATTAGTAATATCTTCTTTCTGGACATCACCCACCACCACAATCATGATCTGATTTTTATTCAGGATCTGCGTATAGTAAGCTTTCGTTTCTGCAACGGTCAGTTTATTAACGATGTCAACACTTCCGCTGGGATCTTTTGAATAATCACGACCATTAAACGCAACTTTCTTTGCGTATTTGTTGATGGTATAGTCAGGATCTGATTCCTGCATGCCAATCATATTCACTGCATCCTGTTTGATTCGTGTGAACTCCTTTTCATCAAAGCGGGGTGCGGTAAGCGCGTCAATGTATAATGGCCATACAGCGTTAAGGTCTGAACTGATGCAATTCATTCCAACCGTGCTGTAATCCATATCTGCACTGGAGTAGATCTGTCCGCTGACTTTATCCAGCTTGTTTTTGAAGCTGTTTTTGTCGTCATTTTTTGTTCCGCATTCCAGCAATGCATTCAGTGCAAGGGATTCAATACCTTGTTTACTGGCGGGGTAGTTTTGCACACCGCCTTTAAAAACGGTGAGGATATCTACCAACTGGTTCTGTACTGGGTGTACGATGATTTTTACACCTTCCACCGTCATCTCGTATGGTTCAGTCTGTGCTTGTGTAGCAAGTGCTCCAAGGTATACCAGACCTGTCAGGATCAATCTTTTCATATCTAAGAATTAATTCAGTTTGAAGAATGCGGCCGGTTGATATTTTTTATTCATCTCTGCATTAAGCACCATGCCGGCGATGTAAGGCTTGCCTTTGATATATTTATCGATGTAATTCTTGATATCCTGCCTGCTTACCTTTTGGTAGTTGGCCTCCATATCGGTGAAATATTCGTACGATGCACTGCACCAATTATAAGTCAATTGCGAAGCCAGTGAGGAGGGCTTTTCTTGCCTGCGGATGAAGCTCCGGCGCAAGATCGCTTTTGCATCTTCCAGTTGTTCATCGGTAAAATAATCGGCATTATCCCACATGGCGATCTGTTTCATCAGCTCTTCGTGACACTCTTTCATTTTGTCAGGGTTTGGAACTGTATAGATCATTAACGGACCCACATAGCGGAGGGTCTGGTAACTCGCTTCTGCAGCTGAGGCAAGGCCTTTGTCGATCAGGGCCTGCTTCCATTTAGACGAATTCAGACCCAGGATGGTGCTGAATACATCTGCAGCGATGGTTGCGGCGGAATCATTACGGGTATCTGGCCCCTGCCATTCATAGAACACAAATGGTGTGGAGGCGATGGAGCTCTCCTTGATAAAGTAGTCTGTAGCTTGCAAGGGTTTGAATTCCGGGATCGGGAATTTCTGATGAGGGTCAAAACCACTGTGCTTCCAATCTCCAAAGATCTGCTTGACCATCGCAAAAGTGGCTTCATGTTTTACATCGCCACAGATCACCAACAGCGAATTGTTCGGGTGGTAATATTTGTCTTTGATGATCATCATCTTTTCCGGTGTGGCAGTGTTGATGATGTCATGGTCGCCGATGGGATTCTTGCGGGTAACCAGATCGCCCCACATTCTTTTCTGCATTTCATACCACAGGAGAAACTGAGGATTGCTTTCCGCACGCTGGAATTCGCCATCCACCACGGGATTCTCTTTCACCATGTCTTCTTTGCGATAGATGGGAAAACGGATGGCCGCATTCATGAAATTCAGACCGGCTTTCAGGCTGTCTGTATTGAAAGTGAAGAAATAGTTGACCCTTTCTTCACCAGTGGTTCCATTCCAAATCATGCCCAACTCGTTGGTGCGGTTGATGAATTTCTCCTGGTCTGGATAGTCTTTGTTTGCCTTGAAGAACATGTGTTCAAAAAGGTGTGAGAGGCCGCTGTATTCGGCGCCTTCAGTAAACGCCCCATTCTTAACGGCAATCTCGATGGTTGCCAGGGGAACTTTGTTGTTCTCGATCACCACTACTTCAAGACCGTTGTCCAGTTTTTGCCAGTAGTAGTTTTGGGGTAGTCTGGGTTGCGCCGTGCCCTGCACAGCCATCAAAACCAATAATGCAGAGAAAAATTGCTTCATGTCCGGGAAATTGAGGCTGAAAATTATCCAAAATCTCCCAACCAGAACTGTTAAAAGGATAAAAGGCAAGACGGCAGTGAAGAGTGTTGAAAAATCCCTGCTGTTTAGTTTGAGCCACCCTCTTTCCCGGGCAGTTCCTGCTTCATGATGATCTTAGGCTTTTCTCCGGGCGGAATTTTGATATCGGGACTAAGTGCAGGTAGCTTGTCTTTGAGGTTGGTTGATTGCAACATATTGGCATCATAGAAATACCAGTTTTTGCCGTTATCCCTAGAAATAGCTATAATGCTGGATGTAAAGCTTACGTCTGCTATGGCAGAAGTAAGTTCCGTGGTTTGAGGCAGGTAGGTCTGTAATTCTTTTTTATACTTTACAACTTTGGCCGGTTGACCATATGTGATTCTCGAGACCTGGCCCCCGAATTGCTTGAACAGATTGATGGCACTGTCCATCTGCTTCATCACTTTTTCCCCTCCGCCACCAGCAGCCATGAGTTCTGGTAACATGAATTTTGAAAAGGTTTTAGTATCACCCGCTACCATCGCTTTACCCATTTGAATAGCCTGGGATTTGATAACGGTTTCAATGGGCTGGGCCTGTAAAAGTTGGAAGGTGGAAGTTAGCAGTGCGAAGATCAAAATGTATTTCATGTTATAGATCTCTTTTCTTGTTAACATAAAAGCAGACACCCCAGATCACCAATGTGACTAAAATGGTGAGCCAGAAAAATTGGGGTATTTCTGCCAGTTTAACTTTATATCCGGCTTCGTCAAAGCGAGCCATGAAGGCTGGTGCGGGAATCATGCGATCTGAGATTTCCAGTGGGAGAAACTTGCCCCAGGCCCATTTCTTATGAATGGCATAACTAGACACCACATTTTCTAAAATCATAAAATAGAACACGAAAGCACCCAGCGCAATGAAAGATCTCCGTATAAGGAAACCTACCATAAATGCAAACGACAGTTGCGAGAAAGTCTGGAGGGCGAAGAGGCCGATGTAGTAGGCTTTGGACCACGGATTGGCAACAGCTTCCTTGGTGGCAAGATTTCCGATGATCAATGCAAACACTGCATATAAAAGGGTTACCAATGCGGTGATGATTACTACATCAAAGAACTTACCCAACAGAAATTTTTCTCTGGACCAACCATCGATGATGTTTTGCCGGCTCGTCTTATAGGTGAATTCATTGGTCACCAGCATGATGATTACGATGGCAGGAATGAAGACAAAAACAGAACTGAAAAAGGCGGCCGTGTGGAAAGTCTCAGGCAGGGTAAATGGATTGCCCACCAGCATCTTCATTACAGCACCTGTTGCATCCTTTCGGGTAAGCATATCGTTATATTCCCTCCAGAATAAGTAGTTGACGCCGGGGTAGGCGAGGGTGGTCATGAGCATGACGAGCCAGAACGCCCAGTAATTCTTGATTTTAAGCCACTCGGTAAATAAGATCTTCATGATTAGTTCCCTGTGAGTTCAAAGAATTTAGCTTCCAGTCTTTTCTTCCGGATCTGCAAGTGCTGTAACACCAGTCCCTTTTCAAAGAAGTAGCGATTGATATTTTCGGTATCGGCCTTTCCTTTCGTAAAGGATAAGTGCAATTGCTGACCGTCTTGTTTCCAGTTGCTGATACCCGGTAATTGATCAACCACTTGTATCAGCTTAGATATGTCTCCCGCACTGATCTCCACCACATCTTCATCGGTCAATACTTCATCAACGGGTCCGGAAACCAGTAGCTCACCCGTTTTCAGGATAGCCACATGGGTACAGACTTTTTCAATTTCGTCAAGCAGGTGACTGGCAATGATGATCGTGAATCCTTCCTTCTGTAGTTGCAGGATCAGTTGACGAATCTCAGCAATGCCCACCGGATCAAGTCCGTTGGTGGGTTCATCCAGCACCATCACTTTGGGAGCGCCCAACAGGGCCGCTGCAATGGCGAGCCGCTGTTTCATGCCCAGGCTGTAAGTGGAAAATCGGCTGTTCCTTCGCTCATAAAGATTTACTTTTCGAAGTACTTCATCAATATCCTGTCTGTTGCCTCTTTCACTGATGCTCTGCGTCACTTTGAGGTTGTTGACTGCCGAGAGATAATGATAGAAATTTGGCGTTTCCAGGAGCGAACCGATCTGCTTACGCATCTCGGGCGTACCTGGTTTCCCAAACCATGCATAGTTTCCTTTGTCTGCTGAGAGTACATCAAGGATAATGCTTAGCAAGGTGGTTTTGCCTGATCCATTGGGACCCAAAATGCCAAAAACGGATCCGAGTGGCACATCGAAACTCACGCCTTTTAGCGCTTTCACCCTGCCATAGGATTTTTCAATTCCGGAAAGTTTCAATACATCCATATCATTCAGATAGGGGAACAATTTAGTAATTTACAGTTGACAATTGGCAATTTACAAATGGCACTAGTGTTTAGATTATAGAATCCGGTAATTCAATTGCGAACGGCTTGGAATGGCTTTTAGTGGTATTAGTCGGTGGGATAATTTTGACAATTTTAGAATAGAAAACAGTGTTATGAAAAGAATCCTGATGCTTCTGGTTGTGTTGGCCGCGGCATGCAGCCCCAAAGTTTCGCCTGATGCTTCTTTGGTAGGGAACAAATGGACCCTCATTGAAATGAATGGCGTTCCGGTTCAGGTAAGTGGATCAGACAAGGACGCGCATTTCGTTTTTAATACTGCAGAGAAGCGTTATTCTGGCTCCAGCGGTTGCAACCGGATGATGGGTACTTACAACATGAAATCAAACGGTGAAGTAAAATTCTCCCCACCAGCTGGCACCATGATGGCTTGTGTTGACCAGGCTTTTGAAAATGCATTCATGAAATTTTTTGCTACGGTTAACCGTTATGAGATCCGTAATGATGAATTATTATTGAAGCAGGATAAGAATGTTGTGATGAGATTGAAAAGAATGTAGCATTGTATTTCATTACCGCGTTTCCACATTGCCGCATTGCCACATTGCCCTAGTGTAATTCAATCGTTTCCACTTCAGGCACATCCGTCATCACAACCTCGATATGACGGTGATGGGCTTTTGATTTGAAGTCCTGAAAAATCTCAAGGATATCCTGATCAATGTAGATGCTTTTTGTGCCAACGATATGCACCTGTGCATAGGGCGGGATCTTATCGAGAAGTTCTACAAATCTTTTTTTATTAAGGAAACTTACGTTCAGGGCCAGATCAATTTGATAGCATTTGATGTGTCCTTCCATGCGCTCTTCCACTGCATATCCGGCGCGATACGTATGTTTAATTAAAAAATAAATTGAGTATATGAATCCGAGAACTACTCCTATTAACAAATCTGTCAATAGTACGGCTACGATGGTTACTACAAAAGGCATGAATTGTTCCCTGCCCTGTTTGTACACAGCTTTCACCATCGATGGTTTGGCGAGGTTGTATCCGGTTTGCAGGAGAATAATAGCCAGCACGCAATAAGGAATTGCGTTGATGAGTGGTATGGCGATGGTGAGCGCCAGGATCAGCCACAGACCGTGCGTAACAGCAGAGGACCGTGTACGTGCGCCAGCTTCAGCATTGGCTGAACTTCTGACGATTACTGCCGTAATGGGAAGGCCACCCAGTAAACCACTGAACAGGTTTCCCGTGCCCTGCGCGATGAGTTCCCTGTTTTGTGGTGTCACCCGGTTGAAAGGATCGAGTTTATCAATAGCAGCAATACTCAATAAGGTTTCCAGACTTGCCACAAAGCAGATCAGCACCGCATTTTTAGCGATGTCAGTATTCCAGTTGATGTTCAATGAGGGTAAGCGGATCGTGCTAAAAATATGATCCGGTATTTGTACATACTGTTCAGGCCTGAGTTGGAGTGAAGGGGAGACACTTGAAAAAATCAAGGCGATCAGGGTGCCAAGCAATACAATGACAAAAGCGGTGGGCACAAAAGGAAATCTTGCTCTTCCCCATTTTTCCCAGATATAATACATGAAAAAGGTAAGTAAGGTGATAGCGATGGACGCAAGTGAAAAATGCTGCCCGAGGTCCTTGATACCCCTGAATCCGTGCCGGAAGCTGACAAGGTTGATGAGTTCGCCCGACCAGAAATCAGGTTTGTTATAACCCAGCACAATCGGTATCTGTTTAGAGATCAATAATACACCGATGGCAGCCAGCATGCCTTTGATCACACTGGAGGGAATAAAATGGGTGAACCCGCCTAGTGTCAGCAAACCCAACATGATCTGCAACAAGCCAGCGCCTGCCACTGCGATAAAAAACAATTCAATGGTACCTAGTTCAGTAATGGCGTTGGCACATATGGCCGTAAGACCTGCTGCCGGGCCACTGACGCTAAGTGGAGATCTACTGACGATGGAAACAACAATACCACCAACGATACCGGCAATGAGACCTGAATATACCGGCGCTCCAGAGGCCATGGCGATGCCCAGGCAGAGCGGAAGTGCAACGAAGAACACCGTTATACTTGCCCTGAGATCGTATTTCAAAAATGATTTGACGAGATAGGCACTCTTCCTTGTGAAAAGCATTTTCAAATTTAACAATTAACAGTTAACAATTGGTAATTAACAATTGGCACTAGTCTTTAGATACTAGTTTCTAAAGACTAGTGCCAATTGCTAATTGTCAATTACCAATTGTTAATTGCCAGTTTAATTTCTTACAGGTTTCCCGCCTTTCAGCACAGACTGAATGCGCTCCAAGGTTTTACGCTCACCGCATAAAGAGAGAAAGGCTTCACGCTCGAGATCAAGCAGATATTGTTCCGTAACGAGACTTGGTTCACTGAGATCACCGCCACACATCACGTAAGCAAGTTTTCGTGCTACTACTGAATCATGATCTGTAGCATACCCTGCACGCCACATGCCGTTGATACCTGCATACAGTGCACCAAGCGCAGATCTGCCCAATACCTTGATGTCTGATCTTTGCGTAGGCATCACGTATCCACTGTCAAATATTTCAATCACGGATTTCTTGGCTTCGGAAATTCTGCGTCCCTGGTTCATCACCACTTCATCCAATCCTTTGCGAAGGATGCCCAGTTCAAAACTTTCTTTTGCTGAGGTGGCCACTTTCGCGGTGGCAATGGTAAGAAAGCGATTCTTTAAGGTGATGGTTTCTGGTTCATCTTCATGCATTTCATCCGCAGCACGAAGTACAAATTCTTTGGTACCACCGCCGCCAGGAATAAGACCCACACCGAGTTCCACCAATCCGATATACGTTTCAGCTGCAGCGCAAACTTTATCCGCGTGTAAACTCAATTCACAAGCGCCGCCAAGGGCCAACGCATGTGGCGCCACCACTACCGGTACGGAAGAGTATCTCGCACGCATCATGGTGTTTTGGAACATTCGGATAGCCATGTCTAACTCATCATATTCCTGCTCAATGGCCAGCATGAAAATCATACCTACGTTTGCACCCGCTGAGAAATTCTGGGTATCGTTGGCTATAACCAGGCCCTTATATTTTTCTTCTGCCAGAGAAATGGATTTCTGGATGCCTTCCAGCACTTCGCCACCAATACTGCCCATCTTCGTATTCCATTCCAGGCCAAGCACATCATCACCTAGATGATAAGTATTGCAGGCACTGTTTTTCCATACGCTTTGTCCTGCGAAATTTTTCATCACAATAAAGGCCGATTCCTGTCCTTTTGCAACCGTGCTTACATAGATGCCCGTTGAAGGGGAGTAGCAAACCCTTACACCATTTTCTACTTTGTAAAAAGAAGTATTGCCTTTGGCGATCATTTCATCCACCCATGGCGCCACAGTATACCCTGCTTTCTTCATTGCTTCTGCAGTCTTCGGAACACCCAACACATCCCAGCTTTCATAGGCACCAATTTCCCAGCCGAAACCCGCCATCATGGCGTCATCCACACGATACAGTTCATCAGAGATCTCGGGATAACGGTGACTGATATACGAAAACAGTCCGTAATGAAAATGACGATAGAATTCTCCCGCCTTATCACCACCCTGGCATAATGCTTTAATACGTTGTTTAAGATCTTCAAGTTGTTTAGCCGCTTCTACAGAAGCAAACTTCGGCTTGTTGCGAGGTCCATATTCCATGGTCTGCAGGTTCAGGGTGAGGATCTCACTCTCTTTTCCCTTCTTGACTTTTTTGAAAAAGCCCTGGCATGATTTGTCTCCCAGCCAGTTGTTGTCTACCATCTTCTGCAACCAGGCCGGTATCACAAATGCATTGCGCGCTTCGTCCGTTGGGCAATTATCATAAACACCCTTCGCTACTTTAACCATCGTATCAATACCTACTACGTCCGCTGTACGGAAAGTAGCTGATTTGGGTCTTCCGATGATAGGGCCCGTCAATGCATCCACCTCATCAATGGTGAGGCCCATTTTATCAACCAGCCCAAAGATTGCCATGATACCATATACACCGATCCTGTTGGCGATGAATGCGGGTGTGTCTTTACAGAGTACCGTTGTTTTACCGAGATAGAGATCTCCATAGTGCATGAGGAAGTCCACTATAGCGGGGTCCGTATGTGGTGTGGGAATAATTTCCAACAACCGCAGATACCGCGGTGGGTTGAAAAAGTGCGTTCCACAGAAATGCTTTTTAAAATCTTCGCTTCTTCCTTCGGCCATCATGTGAATGGGAATACCTGAAGTGTTTGAAGTGATCAGGGTGCCTGGCTTACGGTATTTTTCTACCTGCTCAAACACCAGTTTTTTGATATCTAGACGCTCCACCACTACCTCAATCACCCAATCGCAGTTGGAGATCTCGGCCATGTTATCGTCAAAATTGCCCGTAGCAATTTTCTTGACCACATCTTTGGTATACACGGGGGAAGGATTGCTCTTCAATGCTGCCTGGAGCGCATCGTTGACCAATTTGTTTCTTGCTTTGAGATCCTTGCTTTCTTTGGCCTCGTTCGGAACAATGTCCAGCAATAAAACCTGCAATCCAATGCCTGCGAAATGGCAGGCAATCCTGGATCCCATTACGCCTGAACCCAGCACCGCAACCTTCCTAATCGTTCTTTTCATATGTAAAGCCGTTGAATTAGTTAGTTAAACAACTATTGTTCAACGAAAATACAAAAAACTGTCAATTGTCAATTGCTATCTTTTTAGTTCAAACTGTTTAATCCAGGTAACCTTCCCGTCTTTGTTAAAACCCCAGAGCTCATGAAGATCGCGCTTGGATGTTTTGCCTCCTTTGGTGGCGGTTTCAACGCCCCAAATCAATACCACCGTTTCATCCTTCCCTTCGGCTTTTGTGGTGAGGACGGCATCAAAACTGGTGGTGCAGGCACTGTACTCCGCCCGGGAAGTTTTGATTTCCTTGATCATGGTATCTGCCTGAAGTTTGGCTGCATATCCGGGCATATCACTGAACACGGAATCAGCGAAAGAAGAACGGGTGCTATCGATAGTATTGGCATCATAGTGTTTCCACATAGATATCACCTTGTCCGCCAATGCTGGATCGCCGAGGCTGAAGTCTGAGGAATAGGAGAACTTCACGCCGTAATCGTGTTTTTTGACGTCAACAGGTTTATCAGCTACAGGAATAACTTCATTGGAAGGCGTGTTGCAGGCCAGTACAAAAACCAGCAGTGCAGCAGTAGACAGTTTGGTCATGTTGAAGGTTTTAATGAAGGAGTCTAACAAACTACAACAACTCCCTCAATCCTCCTAATGCCCAATGCCTCTGTGCCCAATGCCTAACTTACAGTTGATCCCGGGTTCGGCTCTTCTTCCGGATTGATAAAATGCAACTTCCCGCCGGCATCTTCCGCCATTAGGATCATTCCCCGCGACTCAATACCTCTCATTTTCCTTGGCGCGAGGTTGGCCACCACAACCACCTGTTTCCCGATGATTTGTTCAGGCGTATAATGCATGGCAATACCAGAGACTACGGTTCTTTTTTCATACCCCAGATCAACTTCCAACTTGAGGAGTTTATCGGCTTTCTCAACTTTCTCAGCATGCAGTACTTTGCCTACGCGAAGGTCAAGTTTCGCAAAGTCATCATAAACGATCTCTGGTTTCTGTTCTGCAAATACCGGAGCGTTGCTGGTTTCTTTCGCAATAATTGCCGATTCAAGCTTTCCTTTTTGCAGTTTTTCAACCTGTGCCGCCACTTCACTGTCATCAATCTTCCGGAAAAGCAATTCTGGTGCACGAAGACTGTATCCAACACTAAGCAATTTGGTCTTGCCGGCATTTTCCCAGTCCAGCATTTTTTCTACCACCTTCATCATATACAGCATTTTAGCCGCCGTATTCGGGAGATAAGGATTGGCGATGATCGCTAGGTTGGCACAACATTGTAAACAGATGTGGAGGCAGTTATCTATGAGCTGCTGAGCTGCTTCTGTAACCACGCCAGCTTCATCCACTTGTCTCGCCTTGATCCAGGGTTCTTTATCCTGCATGTATTTGTTGCCTTTTCTGGCAAGATCAATCACCTTAAACAGTCCGTCCCTAAATCGATAATGCTCAATGTCATCGGCTATCTCGTTTGCCGTAATGTTAAATTGTGCAAGCATCTGCCGGTCTGCATCGTCAAGCACGGCTTCATGTAATTTGGGCACCTTCCCGCCACAGAGTTTATGCATCAGCACCCAGGTGCGGTTCACATAGTTGCCAAAAACGGCTACCAGTTCACTGTTAACAGCATCCTGGAATCCTTTCCATGTAAACTCACTATCCTTGGTTTCTGGTGCGATCTGCGTCAGATAGTACCGAAGCATATCCACCGCCTGAGGACCGCCGTTTTCTTTCTTCACAAAATCATCGATATAATCCTGCATATCGATCTTCCAGTTCCTTGATGTGCTCATCTTGTCGCCTTCCAAATTCATGAATTCATTAGACGGCACATTGTCTGGCAGGATGAAGCCATGCAGTTTAAGCATCGTTGGGAAGATCAGGCAATGAAATACGATATTGTCTTTGCCGATGAAGTGCACGAGTTTGGTTTCTTTATCATACCAGTACGGCTCCCAATCCACGCCTTTGTTCATGGCCCATTGCTTGGTTGCGCTTATATAGCCGATGGGTGCATCAAACCACACGTACAGCACTTTCCCTTCCGCCTCTTTCAGGGGTACTTTCACGCCCCAGTCGAGATCACGGGTAACCGCCCGCGGTTGCAAACCCCCATCGATCCAACTCTTACATTGGCCGAGCACGTTGGTTTTCCAATCGTTCGCATGGCCTTCAAGGATCCACTCTCTTAGGAACTGCTCATGTTTGTCTAAAGGCAGGTACCAGTGACGGGTTGGTTTTTTGACCGGAGGATTTCCGCTGAGCGTGCTCACCGGATTGATCAATTCATCCGGACTCAGGCTCTTGCCGCATTTCTCACACTGGTCGCCATAAGCGCTATCATATCCACAGTTTGGGCAGGTGCCTTTGATGAAACGGTCTGCCAGAAAGGTCTTGGCTTCCTCGTCATAATATTGTTCTGAAGCCTGGGTTGTCAGTTCATTTCTATCGTTCAGATAAGTGAAGAACTCACTGGAGGTTTCATGGTGTACTGGTGAAGAGGTGCGATCGTAGATATCGAAAGAGATCGAGAGATCTTCAAAATTCTGTTTGATGATCCCATGGTATTTATCGATGATCGCCTGCGGGGTGGTTCCTTCTTTCATGGCCTGGATGGGAATGGCTGTGCCATGTTCATCGCTGCCGCACACAAAAACAACGTCACGTTTGTTGGCCCTGAGAAAACGCACATAGGTATCCGCCGGGAGATAGGCTCCGGCGAGGTGCCCAATATGTTTTAGTCCGTTGGCATAGGGAAGGGCCGAGGTAATCAAATATCGTCTGGGAGTCATAGGGTGCAAATATAGGCATTAAGGCATTGGGCATTGGGCATTGGGGGGCATTGAGGCATGAAGGCATTGGTTATTAGGGGGAGGATCTTTGTTTCGAATTGCTAATCTAATCCAAGTTGGATCGGTGTTCGGCTTTGTAAATCCTATGTGTAGGAATACATTTGAAGATGCGGAAAATTAACACCCTTATCATCTTATTTGTTCTGGCTGTTCAGGCAGTGGGGCAAGACAACCACTATGAATTTTTACGGATGGGATCCCGGAATTCGATCCTGGCAAATGCGGGAATCGCCCGTTTTGAGGATCAGAGCGCGGTGATCATCAATCCCGCCACCCTTTCGTTTGCCAACAACTCAAGCTTTACTTTTAACACCACGGCGGTAGGTACCAGCACGATCAAGTTTGAAAATGGACTGGGTCAGGGTTTTGATATCCGTTATGGGAACCTGACTGTTTTGCCGAATATGGCGGCCGGCGTGATCAAGCCGAAAGAGAAAGAAAGGGACTGGGTGCTGGGTTATGGTATTTATCATCGGATGAACGACAAACTTCGCTTCGCGGACCGTACCAATTATTCCACCAACGTCATCAATGATGTGGAGAGCCCGGGCGATGAGAGTTATCTGGCGCAGTTTAATTTATCGCACGACCTTGACGAAGTGACCGTGGTTTTGGGAGCGGGATGGAATCTCAACGAGCATTTTGCTTTTGGGATATCCCAGTATTTCACTTACCGTTCTGAAGAGTTTGATTCGCGTTTTGCGGCGAGTGCTTTGCCATTTGCGAATTCCGGAGCCACGATGACCGGGGTGACGCTCACCAGGGATTTTCACACCAGTTATTACAAGGTGATGGCACAAACACGGGTAGGCATTGCCTGGAATCTCAGCAAATGGGATATTGGCCTTACGGCGATGCTTCCTTCACTGGGAATTATGGGCAAAGGGGATATCTACGCGAAAGCGCAATTGACGAATGCCGCTACCAAGCCGGGAAATCCCCGGCAGGATTATTATGCCAATGGATATGTGGAAGAGGTGAAATCGAAATACCAGCATCCACTCGCCATCAGTCTTGGTGTATCGAGGCCATTTGGCTCGGTTAGGATGTACTCGGCCATCAACTATTATAGTGCCGTGAAGAACTACAGCATCATGGATCCGGGCCCTGTAGATTTCATCCAGCCGGCTACGGACTCAAATGTACTCTACTCCAGCAATGCCATGCGGGTGGCAGCCGGTAATCAGCGGGTGATCAACGGTTCCCTGGGCGCTGACTGGGAGTTCAGGCCCAACAAGCATATGTTGTTTTCCGTGCACACGGATAAACATTTCTCCAATATAGACAGCAGCTACCAGGGCCATTATCTTACGGTGAAGAACTGGGACTACGTACACGTTGGCATGGGCATATCTCAGAGTATCGGCAGAAGTGATTGGGTTTTTGGGCTTCGATACAGTTTCGGTGGAAATGACGACGCCAAACAACCATATAGTTTTGATGACCCCACAGAAGGAAACTATTTGCAGGGAGATCGGCAAACGGGTAAGCTGACGGCAACGAGTTTTCAGTTGATGATCAGTTATGCGTTTAGATTCAAATAGCAATGTAACAATGCGGCAGTGCGGCAGACGCTTCGCGAGACATTGGGCATAGGATATTGGGCATTGCCGGCCTGCGCAGAAACACCTGGAGTGACTGCCGGCGCGCCGCTACGCAAAGCTCACCTTCCTACACTGCCGCATTACCGCACTACCGCATTGCCACATTACTCCGTCTCCCGCGCCTAGTGACTAATCAGCGCCGCTCCTTTCTCATCCACCACCAACTGGTGCACCATGCCGTGACGGATGGCGAAATTGTCTTTCTGGTGGCCCACCGGAAAGCCAAAGCAAACCGGGTAATTATAGTCATTCACTTTGCTGAGGATGATCTCCTGAAAACTTCGGCCAAACTCTTCACCGGGGTCATCGGTTTTAATACGATTGAATCCGCCTACCACCAGGCCTTTCAATTTAGCAAGTTTACCGGCACGCTGCAGGGTTGTCATCATCCGGTCAATACTATACAAGTATTCTCCTACTTCTTCCAGAAATAAAATCCTGCCATCGGTTTGTATTTCCGATGCCGTACCCATCATGCTGATAATGATGGCGAGGTTGCCACCAGTGATCACCCCATCGGCCTTACCATTTCGGTTATGCATACCCGGTAGTGAGCTATAAGAGAGTACTGACCCATTGAGTCCCTGTTTGATGGAGAGGATGGTTTCCTGCACGATGGGTTCCGCAGCGGACCATTCTTTCGGAAAACTATTGCACATCTTTGAATGGATGGATGCCACCTTTGCATGTTTCAACAAATGCAGATGTAGTGCAGTAATATCTGAGAAACCAATCACCCATTTCGGATGCTGGATAAACCTGTTCAGGTTGAGTTTGTCCAGGATCCGGTTGACACCATAGCCTCCTCTTGCACACATGATCGCTTGAATATTCCGATTGTCCATCAAGGATTGGAGATCTGCCAATCGCTCTGCATCTGTTCCGCCGAATGTAAAATCTCTTTTACCAATGGTATTGCCAACGAGGATCTTGAAACCCCATGATTCCATCAGCAATTTCGCGGGCTGAATTTCCTCCTCCGAAATATACCCGGCCGGAGAAGTCAGGGCAATGGTATCTCCTGCTTTCAGGTAGGGCGGGATGACCACGGGAGCTGATTCTTCGGTTGTGGTGAAGGCAAGTTGGGATCCGGCAGATAAGGCGGGAAGTATTTTCAGGAATTCATGACGGTTCATTCCCCAATTTAGAATTTGCAATGCAGGATGCCAACTCCGGTATGGTATATCACTGGAAGCTAAGTGCGGATGGCTTTTCCGGAAGTCCTGGCATACGCATCATCTCGCCACAAACCGCAACAATAAATCCCGCGCCTGCATTCACAATCAGGTCATCTACCGTGATGTCGAAATTAGCGTAGTGATGGATCTGATCCGGTGCATCCGTAAATGAATACTGTGTTTTTGCAATGCAGACTGGCAAATGGGTGAATCCCAATTGTGTAATCTCTTTTAATTTCGTACGTGCTTTTTTCTCAAGCACAATGTCATCTGCTCCATATACAGTACGTGCCACCCGCCTGATTTTTTCGTCAATCGTGTGTCCCGCATCATAGGTATGGTGAATGTCTTCCGGAGCAGTCTCCGTGAGGGCGATGATGGTTCTGGCGAGCTCAATTGATCCTTTGCCCCCCTCCGTAAATGCATTGTTGACGCCAAACGGGATTTTTCTTTCCGCACACCATTCCCTAACGATATTGATTTCCTGGTCTGTGTCAGAAGGAAATCTGTTGAGGACCACCATGACCTGTTGATCAAAGCTTCGAAGAATGTGCAGATGCCTTTCCAGGTTGCGCATCCCGCGGCGGATGCCTTCAGGGTCAGGAGCCGTGATGTGTGCATAGGGAACTTCACCATGCAGTTTGAGGGATTGGTTGGTTACCACCAACACGCTGAGCGATGGTGTAATGCCTGCGGCCTTGCATTTAATGTTGAAGAATTTTTCTGCACCGAGGTCTGACCCAAATCCTGCTTCAGTGATCACGTAGTCCGCAAGCTGCATGGCAGTTTTTGTGGCAAGGATGGAATTGCATCCATGTGCGATGTTGGCAAAAGGTCCGCCGTGTACCAATGCAGGCGTGCCTTCCAACGTTTGGACGAGATTAGGCTGGAGCGCGTCTTTCAGCAGGCTGTGTATGGCGCCTGTGACACCAAGGCTCTCCACGGTGAGCTTTTCTTTGGCTGCTGTGGTGCCCAGGATGATCCTGCTGATCCTATCCCGCAGGTCCTGTTGGTTTTCGGCAAGACAAAGAATCGCCATTAGTTCTGATGCCGGCGTAATGTCAAATCCGGTTTCAGTGGGAATGCCATTGTTCCCGCCATGTAAACCGGTGATGATGTATCGAAGGGATCGGTCGTTCACGTCCAGTACTCTTCTCCAATAAACTTCTTTGAGCTCCTGCGGCGTGCCCTGGTTAAAGTAATTATAGTTATCCAGCAAGGCTGCCAGTGTGTTGTTTGCCGCACTAATGGCATGGAAGTCGCCCGTGAAATGCAGATTGATTTCTTCCGCAGGGTGAAGCTGCGATAACCCACCGCCCGTTGCACCACCTTTCATCCCGAACACCGGTCCGAGCGATGGCTCGCGTAAAGCCAGCATGGCTTTTTTTCCGAGTTGATGCAGGGCATCGGCAATACCGATAGAAGTGGTTGTTTTGCCATTTCCTGCCTTGGTGGGGGTGATCGATGTTACGAGAATCAGTTTTGACCTGCTGATCTTCTGTGCATCCAATTCCGGCAGGTTGATTTTCGCCTTGTACTTTCCGTAGGTGGTTACCTGTTCTTCCTCCAGACTGAGTTGTGCAGCAATAGTATTGATGGGGAGCAATGTGTGATCAGACATACAATCGGTTGATGGCACAAAGTAGGAAGATAGTAGCGAAGGGTTGTTGATGTTCATTTTCCGATAACCTGATTTCAGTCATGGCATCTTTCCATGATTCCTTCCATATGCGTATTTTCGATGAAATCAATTTAGTGAAAACGATCGTTCACCCTCCCTATCTGAAAAAAGGCGATACCATCGGCATAACCTGTCCCGCAGGGTTTATGGATGCCGCAAAGGTTGATGAATGTGTGCGGGTACTCACACAGCTTTGGGGCTTCAAGGTGAAAATGGGTAGAACAGTAGGGAACCAGTTTCACTATTTTTCCGGGACTGACCAGGAGCGACTGGATGATTTCCAGGACATGTTGGATGATTCCGCTGTTAAGGCGATACTGTGTGGACGAGGAGGATATGGTGTGGGACGGATCATTGATGCGTTGGATTTTAAAGCATTTCGCAAGCATCCCAAGTGGATCATCGGCTTCAGTGATATTACAGTGCTTCATTCTCATCTCCTTCAACGATATGGGATTGCCACCCTGCATGCGCCTATGGCCAATGCGTTCAACGACGGCGGATTCCGGAATAAATATGTGCAGAGCTTGCGCAAGGCATTGACGGGAGAGCAGTTGAAGATTTCGGTTAAGCGTCATCGTTATAATCATGCCGGTAGCGCCAAAGGAATCCTGACCGGTGGAAACCTGTCGCTCATCGCACACCTGATAGGCTCCAAAGCGGAGGTTGACTGTAAGGGTAAGATCCTGTTTCTCGAAGACATTGGTGAATATCTGTACAATGTGGACAGGATGATGCACCAATTGAAGCGAGCGGGTGTGTTAGACGGACTGGCCGGGCTGATCCTTGGTGGTTTTTCTGATATGAAAGATACGCAGTTGCCTTTCGGACAAACGGTTGAACAAATACTGCACGAGATCGTGAAAGAATATACCTATCCCATTTGTTTTGGCTTCCCCGTGAGCCATGAGAAAGAGAACTATGCGTTGGTCTGCGGAGGACGTTATTCCCTTGAAGTTGGACCTACGGGTGTAGTGTTGACAGGACTTTCTCAAGGGAGAAGATGAAGGGAGAAGGTGGAAGGTTAGTCGCTGTCTTCCAGTTGAAATACAGTTTCCACTTTCACATTGAACAGCCTGGCAATTTTTAAAGCCAGTACGGTTGAAGGCACGTATTTATTGCTTTCCATGGCGTTGATGGTCTGCCGGCTCACGCCAATGTTCTCCGCTAATTGTTGTTGCGTCATGCTGTGCATGGCCCTTTGGATCTTGATTGTGTTTGTCATGGCCTACTGGTTTTTACGAAGGGTGTAGTGGAAACGGATGATAAAGATGATGAGTACTGTCAGCATGTTGTACATCATCACATCAATGTAAGCAAAACCATGAACCAGCCAGGTAGCCGCAATAAGTAAAATGTAATTGATCAGCACTGCCCACTGTAGTGATTCCAGTCTCATTTTACCAATGAATTCGTCTTCAACTTTTTCGCGGGAGAAAGCAATCAAAAGAAGACCAACGATTATACCTGTAAGGGCTAACTCATCTGTCAGGTTAATCATATCATCCAGCAGACCTTTTTCCGGCCGGGGTATGGATAAAAATGGGAGTTGCAGATCCGCAAAACGGACTAGCAATCCAAACGCCAGGAAGACAAACAGGATCAAAAAACCGGGTTTTTTGTATCGATGCGGTAACAGCAATGAGTTATTCATTATGTAAAGTTTACTTAGCCAAAAGTAAAGTATATTTTACATAATGGAAAATAAAATTGTCAAAGTTTTGTGAAACCCTAATCCCTAAACCCTAACCCCTCCATTGCCGCATTACCGCATTGCCGCATTCTCACATTGATACTATGTCTCTGATGAAATTGTGGTATTCCGGAAAGCTCGGCAAATTGTTGTGTCCTCCTCCTTCAATACGAATGAGGGTGATCATTTTGGGATTGATCTTCTGGAGTGAAATGGAATGTTTGATAGGAATGAGCCAGTCGCGCGTGCCATGCAGGATATACGTATGGCATTTTACGTACTTCATCCATTTATCGGTTTTGAGCTTGTACCGAAGCATGAATCGCAAGGGGAAGATCGGCAGGAATTTCTGCACGGCGCGGGAGAAATTATAGTAAGGCGCATCAAGGATCAGGTAACGCGGTTTGTTTTGCGAAGCGAGTTTTGCGGCAAACCCACTGCCGAGGCTTCTGCCATACACAATGATGGATGATTCTGAAAAGTCTTTTTTCAAGGTGTCATATACAAATTGCATATCCCCGAGCATGGCGTATTCACTGCGTTTGCCCGTGCTTTTTCCGAATCCGCGATAGTCTACTAATACCACATCATAGTTATATCGATAAAAATCCTTGGCGTATTTCGCCCAGCCTTTAATACTTCTGGAATTGCCGTGGAAGTACAACACTACACCATGTGGATCGTTCCGGTGAAAATGCAGGCCATTGATCCGCACACCGGGCTCCACATCGAAAAACAATTCCCTGAACGGTACATCATAGATGTATTGAAAATCCTGGGAAAGTTTCTCGGGTTTAAAGATGAAACGATCCTGGATAAAATAGGCGATGATCATCAATACAATGTAAATACCGCCGATGAGGTACCAGTTGATCGCCAGTATGAGGAGGCATTGGGGCATAAAGGCATTGAGGCATTAAGGTAGGTATTTTCCCCAATGCCCTTATGCCTCAGTGCCTTAATGCCTATTTTTGCATATGCGCAAATTTCTTACCTGGGCCATCCTGATCTATGCATTATTGGGAATCGGTATGTATTATGCCCAGGGATATCTTTTTTTTCGTGCGGTACCTGTGCGCAAAGACCATCGATATTCATTTTCGATACCCTATCGGGAAGTGAATCTTTCATTCCGCGCTGATGCCAACCTGAACATCATCCAATTTGAAACGAAGAAACCCATCCGTGGCGTGGTCCTGTATTTGCATGGCAATCGCAAAAACATCGGATGGTACGCACAGTTTGCACCCATGTTTACGGATCAGGGCTATGAAGTATGGATGCTGGACTATCCTGGATATGGAAAGAGTACCGGGGAACTCACAGAAGCTTCCCTGTATGCATATGCGGAACAATTGTACAAATTGGCTGGAAGCAAGTATCCGGCAGACAGCATCATTATTTATGGTAAATCGATTGGTACCGGCCTGGCCACTTACCTGGCTTCAAGAGAGCGTTGTAAACGAGTCATTTTAGAGACCCCTTACTATAGCCTGAGTTCTGTGGCCGCATATTATCTTCCAATCTATCCAATGGACCAGATGATCAAGGTGAAGATCCCTTCCTGGCAGTACCTGGCCGAAGTGAAAGATACGGTGAGCATCCTGCATGGTACTGCTGACGGCGTGATCCCGTACAGCAATGCAAGTCGTTTAAAACCTTACCTCAAAAACGGCGATGAGTTCATTACCATTGATGGGGGAAGTCATAATGATCTCCGTGAATTCAGTCTTTTTAATAAAAAGCTGGATAGTCTTTTAAGGTAGGTTGGAGGTTGTAGATAGGAGGTTGTAGCACTCTACTGCAACCTCCAACCCACAACCTTCAACCTATTATTCCCCGATACGTTTCAAACGAATATTCGTCACGGGCGCAACAATCAGCGGGAACTTCTCCACTTTCACATAACTCGGATCAAGACCAAAGCCTCTTTCTTCTGAAAGGGAGATCTCTTTCAGCCAGAAATAGATCTTCATGACCAGCCTTTCAAAGAAAGGCAGTTCATTATCCTGGCTCAGGAATTTTTCCATGACGATGAATTCAAAATCCCCGACAATATTGTTTCGCTGCAGGCTTTCATATCGGCTGACAATATTCACTTCGCGGTTGGCCACCATTTCTTCCACTACTTTACGGAAGAGTAAATTGATGCGCGGTTCCACACGAAATCCGAGTTTGAATTCAATGCGGATTACTTCGTTGGGGATGATGGTCTGCACTTCATACTCACAGGTATAAGGATCATCCAGGGTATCCACGTGAACGAACCAATAAATATCTGCCCGTTTAGGTTTTCTGTTCAGGATGGAGTGTATGATCTTGTGTTCAATCTCTTTTGGATTGTTGGCGCTGGTCAGGTAGATCAGGTGCGTAGCGTATTTGTTGATCGTTGAATCGTTGCTGAGCTCCTGCAGCATCGGCAGGTAGTGATCCAACCGCACAAATTCCACATAGCGGTTTTTGATCTTCCTCGATTTATACCATACATACATGATCAGGAAGAAAATAGAGCCTACCATGATTGTGATGTAACCACCGTGGGTGAATTTCTGCATGAGCGCCGTAAAATATAAGAGCTCAATGGACATGAATGCGATGAGAAACAGGTAGATATAAGCCTGGTTTACCCGGTGCAGCACCAGGTAATTTGCAAACAAAATTGTTGTGGCAATCATTGTTAGTACAATGGCAAGTCCATATGCCGCCTCCATTCTGGAAGATTCCCGGAAATACAATACAACACCTACACAGCCCACGAACAACATAGTGTTGATGGCGGGAATAAAAAGCTGTCCTTTCTCTTCTGAAGGATACACGATCCGCAGACGGGGCCATAGGTTCAATCGCATGGCCTCAGAAATCAGGGTAAAGGATCCGGAGATCAGCGCCTGGCTGGCGATGATGGCAGCGGAAGTGGCTATGACTACACCAACAATGACAAACCAGTTTGGCATGAGGTCATAAAAAGCATTGATATTAAGTTGCTCTTTTAGTTCTGGCGTAATCGTCATGTTGAGACGGTTTGCCAAAAGGAAAGCACCCTGTCCAAGATAATTCAGGATCAGGCAGGCTTTCACCATGATCCAAGACATCCTGATATTGCCCCGTCCACAGTGGCCGAGATCACTGTACAACGCTTCCGCACCTGTGGTACAAAGAAAGATCGCACCCAACAACCACATGGCTTCGGGGGACTGAACAAGAAGTTTATAAGCGTAGTAAGGATTGAATGATTTGAAAACAGACCAATCGTCGCTTAAGTGAATAATACCAAGCAAGGCCAACATGGTAAACCAAACGAACATGACGGGACCAAACAATTTGCCGATGGAGGCAGAACCAAATTGCTGCAGGAAAAAGAAAAGCACCAGTATGCCCAGTACGATGTACACGATGGCATTAGACTCAATGGCATGCAGCGATGGAATATTTTTTAAGCCTTCAACAGCCGAAGTAATGGAGATCGGAGGAGTGATCATACCATCGGCGAGTAACGCGGAGCCACCGAGCATCGCGGGGATGACCAGCCATTTTTTTCGCCGCCGCACCAACGCGTACAAAGCGAAAATGCCCCCTTCCCCCCGGTTGTCTGCCCGCAGGATCAGGATCACATACTTGACCGTTGTTTGAAGGGTCAGTGTCCAGATGATACAGGAAAGGCTCCCGATAATCAGGTCCTCCGTAATCATCCGATCCGCAATGATTGAATTGAACACGTAGAGAGGAGAGGTACCAATGTCCCCGTAGATGATGCCCAAGGCTATCAGCAGACCTGCCGCTGAAACCTTGTTTAGATTTTTACCCACCGATTGATGATGTTAGATACAGTTGAACTGTAAAATTAGAACCCAAATGTATAACTAATGGGAAATAATGTTCCAAAATTTAAAAACCCCTGTTTTCCCGAAAATTGCGTTAACGATGCCGTTCTAGTTCGGCAAAAAACCTGAAATTGGCACACATATAGTACTTTTAACGCCTAATGGAAACGCACATGATCCTACGCAAACAGCTTGTCATCCTGGTTTCCCTTGTTGCATTTACCCTGCAATCCCAGGGTCAGCGGATCTTTTATTCTGATATCGAGAAAGACGACTATCGCCAGACCAATTTCGAGATCCTGGGCCGGGTGGGTAGCAATATCAGTGTTTACAAGAACATGCGGAACCGGAATGACGTATCGATCTATGATAACGAGATGAAGCTCATCAACAAAGTGAGGCTTGATTTTCTGCCGGATAAGATCATTAACTCTGACTTCATCGTTTACCCCAATTCTTACTGGATGATCTACCAGCACC
>JBASZQ010000059.1:0-25902 GCA_049661025.1 Chitinophagaceae bacterium
GTGTTCGGGCTTTATTTTGCATCCCTTGACATCCGTCAGGAGAGTAGTGTACATGGAAAGCTGTATGACTATCTCGCAGAGGAGGGCATGATCAGCAGTGCGTATTTGAAAGCCGGAGATGCTGAAAAAAGAAAGATCCTGGGAAACCTTGAGCCGTTGAAGAACCTGGATATTGAAGACATGATGGTACGTGAAACGATGGCCAGTGTTCAGGCGATCGAATATATCCAGCGGACAAATGGAGAGCAGGGTTGCAATCGCTATATCATCAGCCAGTGCAATAGTGCATTGAATGTGATGGAAGTGTTGGGCCTTTTTTATCTCGCAGGCTGGAAGCGTGATGCCGTGAAGATCGATGTGGTGCCTTTGTTTGAAACCATTGATGATCTTCAGCAGGCCGCCGGCGTCATGAAGGAATTGTATGACGATGAAGTGTATATGACGCACTTGCGCAGACGCGGAAGTGTGCAGACCATCATGCTCGGTTTTTCGGATGGCACCAAGGATGGTGGTTACCTGATGGCGAACTGGAGTATTTACAAGGCAAAGGTTGAGCTGACGGAAATCTCCAGGCAGTATGGCATTGATGTAGTGTTTTTTGATGGAAGGGGCGGACCTCCGGCCCGTGGTGGCGGCAAAACGCACAAGTTCTATTCCTCTCTCGGACATAAGATTGCTAACAGGGAGATCCAGCTCACCATTCAGGGGCAAACCGTGAGTTCCAATTTTGGTACCGTGGACGCAGCCCAGTTCAATATTGAACAATTGCTTCACGCCGGGATTTCTAACGATTTATTCTCTGAGAAAAATGTGACCCTCTCTGCAAAAGAAGAGGCGTTGATCAGTGAGTTGGCGAAAGCGAGTTTCGGTGCATACGTCGGATTGAAAAATCATCCGTATTTCCTTGAGTATCTTTCGCACGTGAGCCCGCTTAGGTTTTATGCAGAAACCAATATCGGAAGCAGACCCGCAAAAAGGGGTGGGGGAAGATTAAGCCTGAAAGATCTGCGTGCGATTCCATTTGTAGGTGCATGGAGCCAGTTAAAGCAGAATGTTACTGGCTATTTTGGTGTGGGTACGGCGATGAAAAAGTTGGATACCGAAGGGCGGTGGAATGAGGTGCAGGAACTCTATGATCAGTCGCCGTTTTTCAGAACCCTTTGTGATAACTGCGAGATGGCTATGAAGAAATGTTTTTTTCCGCTGACAGCATATATCGCTGACCATCCTGTGTATGGTGAGATCTGGCGACAGATCCATGATGAATATGAACTTACAAAGATGTATCTCACCAAGCTGAATGGGAAAGCGGAATTAATGGCTTCTTACCCGGTTGAACAGTTGTCTGTACAGATGCGGGAAAGAATTGTTCTGCCGATACTGACCATTCAGCAGTATGCGATCAGTAAGGTGCGGGAGATGGATGAGCAACTCGTACAAACGCCCATGCGGACGGTGTATGAGAAGCTGGCGATGCGATGCAGTTTTGGGATTATCAATGCAGGGAGAAATAGCGCTTAATCAATGCGGTAATTTGGTAATGCGGTAATGCGGCAATGTAGGAAGCGCGGCCGTGCGTTGCCGGCCTGCGCAGAACCACCCGGAGTGACTGCCGGCGCGCCGCAACGCATGGCGAGCCTTCCAACATTGCCGCACTGCCGCATTGCCGAATTGACACATTAAAAAAAGGGGAACATAGAAATGTTCCCCGTTGTTTATGACCCAACTTTGACTGCTTGTCAAAACTTGTAAATTGCTGCGATGAGAGCGCTCGTATTTGATTTTAACGTAGCGCCTTCTTTATCGGCAAAAATTTCTTTGCTTGCGGATTCAAACCTGATTTCTGGGATGAATGTAAGCGGACCCGCTTTGAAGTTTGCGGAGAGGGTATTAGCCCAAACGGATGCACCCATTGGTGCTATCGACATACCTCCCAGTTGATTCTTATCGTTGTGAATTTCTGAACGGAACGTGAAACCAACAGTTGATGATGGATCAAAGTTCAGATAAGCTGCAGTACCCCACCAGTTCTTGAAATCTTCTTTTGCTGCAAGCGCATCTTGCGTTACCGTTTTCTTAGATTGTACGGTACCGTTGAAACCTACGCTGAATTTATCAGTGAGGGTTGCAGTTGCAACCAGGTCAAGCTGACGAACCTTGATAGAATCGGCGGTTTGTCCTCCCACATAATTCAGGTAAAATTTGATTTTATCCGTTGCAGCCAGACTGTACTGTGCAAGAATAAATTTCTTAGCACCGGGGGGAGACCATTTGTAGTCGGTCTGATTAGAAATACCCAACATGAATCCGCTTTTGCCTGCAGTTGCTTCCGCCTTGATACCCGTATGGAAGAAAGGACCCCAGGAGAACATATAGGACATGCTATAGTTTCTGTTTGCAGGGGCGTCCACCAATTCGTATCCCACATGTGTGGCCCAGCTACCCATGGTGAGTTTGAGCCAGTCTTTGGGAGAATAGGTGACGTAAAGTTGCTTGATCGCTTGTGTTATTCCATTATCGTTGTAAGAGAATTCCTGGGCGCGTTTTCCGAATCCCAGATCCGCCACGAAACCTACTTTGCCAATGCTATGCTCAAGTTTGATTGAGGCCATGCCCAATTCAAAGGAGTTATGGCTATTGGTAAATGAGGTGCGGTTGTTTGATGGATTTTTGCTGAAATCATACCGGTAGTATGCATCCACAAAACCGGAGATGATCAGAGGCTTTTTTTCTTCTTTTACGGGCTCGGTAGCCGGTGTTTCCTGGGCAAAAAGAGGGCTTATGGCTGTTGTAAGCACAGCCGTTACAATAAGTTTTCTTAACATTGTAATGCTTTTTAGTTCTGAATGAAAAAGGTACGGTGAAGAAATTATCTTGTTATTCCGCAACAAGTTCTTCTACTGTGCCTTTTTCTATTCTGATTTCTGTATCCTTTTCTCCTTTCTTTTTCAGGATCAATGTTCCCTGAACATAAGATTCGTTGTGTTGAGACGCATCAAGACCTCGTTCTTCATCTTCAGAAGACACACGCATAGGGATAACAAAGTTGATGAATTTGAAAATGGCATAAGAAACAACAAAGCTATATCCAACGGTAATGGCCATCGCCTTCAATTGAGTGAAGAAGAAAGCGGCATTGCCATAGAACAATCCATCATTTCCGGCGCTGTTCACAGCTTTTGTAGCGAAGATACCGGTGAGGATCATACCTACGATACCGCCAAGACCATGACAGGGGAACACATCCAGGGTATCATCCAGTTTGGATTTTTGTTTATAATAAACCGCTACATTAGAGATGATGGCAGCCACCACACCAATAAAAATACTCTGAGGAATTGCTACAAATCCTGCGCCGGGTGTGATCGCAACCAAGCCAACGACTGCACCGATGCAGAAGCCAACCACAGATGGTTTCTTACCTCTCATGACATCAAAGAACATCCACGATAAACCAGCAGCAGCAGCAGCGGTATTGGTAGTGGCGAAAGCAGATACAGAAAGCGCGTTTGCACCCAATGCAGAACCTGCGTTAAAACCAAACCACCCAAACCATAGCAATCCGGTTCCGATAAGAACGTATGGAACGTTTGCCGGAGGAATTTCAGCACCTTCTATATGTGTTTTGCGGCGTTTCAGCACCATAGCACCAGCCAGGGCTGCGCAACCTGCAGAAATATGTACTACAGTACCCCCCGCAAAATCAAGCGCGCCTAATTTAAACAGGAATCCTTCAGGATGCCAGCTCCAATGCGCCAAAGGTGCATATACCAGGATGCTGAACAGTGCAATAAACAAGATGTATGAAGTAAACCTGATCCTTTCGGCAACGGCACCTACAACAAGACCCGGTGTAATGATGGCGAACATGAGCTGGAATAATGCAAATAATGTCTTTGGAATAGTTGGGGCAAGGCTCCAGGGTTCACCAGAATTCACACCTTTAAAAAACAGGTGGGTTGAAGGATCTCCGATGAAACCACCGATGGAGTCACCGAAGCAAAGGCTGTAACCAACGGTTACCCAAATAATGCTGACAACACCAGCCGCTACTACGGATTTGATCATGGTAGAGATCACATTCTTTCTGTGAACCATACCACCGTAGAAAAAGGCCAGGCCCGGCGTCATCAGGAACACGAGGGCAGTGGCAACAATGATCCAGCCGATATCGGCTGCATTGTAGGATTTGCCACCATCGTCGAAATTTGGAAGAGAGGGAACAAAGATTGCGGCAACCGCAAGGGAAGCCAGCAGAACAAAGGGAAGGGCTTCTTTTAATCCAATTTTCTTCATAGTTGTTTGTTTTGGCTAAAATCTATTGACATCACAATATTAGTTCAGAAAATGATAAAAAGTAACCCCTCGAGTTAGTAATTTTAAACATAGAAATAAATGTAATATGACTGGATTTACAACGATTTAGCGGCATAAGATATTTGTAATCAATGCTTTAAATGACCCATTATATACTTGTCATCAATTTGTCATAAAAAATTAAATCTGGATAAATACATATATAGAATTAATTATAATATAAAAGCCCCCGAATCCGGGGGCTTTTACGCTGTTGGTTTGTAAAAATTGGGTCTATCTGTATAGTTCTACGATGCTTCTGTCTTTGCTCTCCAGTTTTGAGGATCCAGTCAGGTATTCATCAACAGATCTGGCGCATTCCCTTCCTTCACTGATGGCCCAAACCACAAGGGACTGGCCCCTTCGCATATCACCACAGGCAAAGATCTTGGAGATACTGGCCTTATAGTTGCGCTCATTGGCGTTAACATTCCCCCTGGTGTCCAATTCAACACCCAGTTCCTGGATCATACCCATATGTTGCGGATGTACAAATCCCATGGCCAGCAACGCGAGGTCACAAGGAATCTCCCGCTCAGAACCCTCCACTTCAACAAAGCTTGAGGGTCTGCCGTCTTCGCTGGTTTTCCATTCCAGATCCGCAATCCGCAGCGCTTTGAGTTTTCCTTGTTCGTCTCCTATAAAAGCCTTGGTGGTAACGGCCCATTGACGTTCGCAACCTTCTTCGTGTGATGACGAAGTTTTCAGAACCATCGGATAGGTAGGCCATGGCATATTGCCCGCACGAGACGCCGGTGGTTTAGGCATGAGCTCAAACTGTGTTACAGATGCTGCACCATGCCGGTTGGAAGTGCCCACGCAATCACTGCCCGTATCCCCGCCACCGATCACTACTACATGCTTACCTGTTGCACTGATGGTTTCCGGAGCGATGTTGCTTTCAATTCCAGCATTGTGAAACGGATCAATACCGGCTACCCGCTTATTTTGTTGTTTGAGGAAATCCATGGCAAAATGCACACCATTAAATTCCCTGCCTGCTATCGGTAAATCCCTTGGTGTAGTAGAACCCCCGGCCAGCACAATGGCATGGTATTCCCGAAGCAGATCATTGATGCTTACATTCACCCCAACATTGGTATTGCATTTAAATTGCACTCCTTCTTCTTCCATCAGTGCAACGCGCCTATCGATAACCCATTTCTCCAGCTTGAAATCCGGGATGCCATACCGAAGCAGGCCACCGGGTTTGTCGTCACGCTCATATACCGTTACCATATGTCCGGCCTGGTTTAATTGCGCAGCTGCGGCAAGACCAGCAGGACCTGAACCAATAATCGCCACTTTCTTTCCGCTGCGGACATTTGGTTTCCTGGCTTTCACCAGTCCTTTTTCAAAGGCGATCTCGATGATATGTTTTTCGATCTCTTCTATAGTGATGGCAGGTTGATTGATGCCGAGTACACAAGCAGATTCACAGGGGGCCGGACAAATTCTTCCTGTAAACTCAGGGAAGTTGTTGGTGGAGGAAAGAATATCATATGCCTCTTTCCAGCTCTTGCGGAATACGGCGTCATTAAACTCAGGAATGATATTACCTAAAGGACAACCATTGTGGCAAAAAGGTACGCCACAGTCCATGCACCGTGCAGCCTGCTGGTTGAGTTTTTCGTCACTGTATCTCTGAACGAATTCCTGGTAATTTTTCAACCTGTCTTCCACCGGTATTTTTGCAGGAAGTTCCCTGTCGAACTCCATGAATCCTGTTATTTTTCCCATATCTCGATGATGATGCTGTTAATGAATTAATGACTGGCTACTCCTTGCGCCATTGATTTGGCTTGTAGCACTTTTTTGTAATCTCTCGGGAATACTTTTACGAAATGCCTGAGCTGTGATTCGAAATCATCGAGGATGAATTTCGCAACTGCACTGCCCGTATAACTGAAATGCTCCTGGATCATGGATCTCAACTCTGCCGCACTTTCGTGGTCAATCTGATCCAGGTCAACCATTTCCTGATTACAGTTGCCGGAAAAATTTCCGTTGACATCATACACATAGGCGATGCCACCACTCATGCCCGCCGCAAAGTTTCTTCCTGTCTCGCCAAGGATCACAGCCCTGCCTCCGGTCATGTATTCACAGCCATGATCACCAACGCCTTCTACCACCGCCGTTACGCCTGAATTTCTCACACAGAATCGCTCACCAGCTTTACCTCTGATAAAGGCCTTGCCCGATGTTGCGCCGTAAAATGCCACATTGCCGATGAGTATGTTTTTTTCGGGAACAAATCCGGCGGTATGATCCGGATATATGATCAGTTTTGCACCGCTCAGTCCTTTACCGAAATAGTCATTTGCATCGCCTTCCATTTCATGTGTGATTCCACGGGTATTAAAGGCCGCAAAACTTTGTCCGGCTGTTCCCCTGTATTTGAAATGGATCGTATCATCTGGTAATCCTGCATCACGATATCTTTTGGTGATCTCGTTAGACAAAATAGTACCCGTGGTGCGGTCCGTATTCTTGATCTCAAACTGTGCTTGCACACGCTGACCCTGTTCCAGTGCGGGTTGTGCGGCCTGTAGCAATCTCCAGTCGAGCACCATGCCCAAACCGTGATCCTGCTCTTCCTGTTTGTACAGGCCCGTATACATCGATGTAGGTTCTTTGTATAAGATCGGTGCAAGATTGAGTCCTTTGTATTTCCAATGATCGATGTTTTCTTTCTGCACAAGATTGTGTACCTGGCCCACCATTTCATTGATGGTTCTGAATCCCATTTCTGCCATGATCTCGCGCAATTCCTGCGTTAGGAACTTGATGAAGTTGACCACATAATCTGCGGCGCCATTAAATCTCTTGCGCAGTTCAGGATCTTGTGTGGCTACACCAACAGGGCATGTATTCAGATGGCATTTGCGCATCAGGATACAACCTTCCACTACCAGTGCCGCTGTTGCAACGCCCCATTCTTCTGCACCCAGCAAGGTAGCGATCGCCACATCACGACCCGTTTTCAACTGGCCGTCTGTTTGTAATACAACCCTGCTGCGTAATTTATTTTTTACGAGGGTCTGCTGTGATTCAGCCAATCCCAGTTCCCATGGAAGTCCTGCATGCTTGATTGAGCTGATCGGCGATGCACCTGTTCCGCCGTCGAAACCAGACACAAGAATGACATCTGCTTTTGCTTTGGCAACGCCAGCTGCAATAGTGCCCACGCCTGCCTTGGATACGAGCTTCACACTAATTCTTGCGGCCCTGTTTGCATTCTTTAAATCGAAGATCAGCTGCGCAAGATCTTCAATGGAGTAAATATCGTGATGCGGTGGTGGAGAGATCAAACCCACACCAGGTGTGGAGTGACGCACACGTCCGATCCAATCGTCCACTTTATGTCCGGGTAGCTGTCCACCTTCACCAGGCTTGGCACCCTGGGCCATTTTTATTTGCAGTTCATCAGCCTCTGTGAGATACAGGCTTGTTACGCCAAACCTCGCGGATGCTACTTGTTTGATGGATGAGCGCATGGAATCTCCGTTCGGTAGACGTTGGTATCTTGCTTCATCTTCACCGCCTTCGCCGGTATTGCTTTTTGCACCCAGCCTGTTCATTGCAATGGCGAGTGTTGTGTGTGCTTCCCAGGAAATAGAACCAAAACTCATTGCACCAGTGGCAAATCGCTTATAAATATTTTCTGCCGGCTCCACTTCGTCAATACTGATGGCTGGCCTCGTTCTGCGGAACTCCAGCAAGCTACGAAGCGTGCATGCTTTTTCCGATTGATCGTTCACCAGTTTAGAATACTTTTTGAACAAACCAAAATCATTGGTGCGTGTAGAATGCTGCAGCAAATGAATGGTCTGCGGATTGAACAGGTGGAACTCGCCTTTTCGTTTCCATTGGTATACGCCACCCACAGGCAATCGATCCACCGGAATATCTTTTCTGGAGAAGGCTACTTCATGTTTGATCAACACTTCTTTTGCGATCTCATCAAGCCCCATTCCTTCAATACGGGAAACGGCACCAGTGAAATATTTATCGACCACCTCCCTGTTGAGACCGATGATCTCAAAGATCTGCGCACCCTGGTAACTCTGGAAAGTGGAAATGCCCATTTTGGAGAACACTTTCAATAGCCCGTCGCACACGGCTTTGACGTAATTCTTTTTCAATTGTTCTGCATCAAGATCCTTACCCAGTTTGCCGGCTTGTTTGAGTGCGCGGATAGAACTGAGTGCGAGGTATGGATTGATGGCTGTTGCGCCAAACCCAATGAGGCAGGCGAAATGATGCACTTCCCAAACGTCTCCCGCTTCTACAACAATACCTACTTTTCCACGCAGTCCTTTTCGGATCAGGTGATGATGCACTGCAGCTGTAGCCAGCAATGAAGGGATCGGCGCGTGTTCTGAATCAATGGCACGGTCTTGCAGGATCAACACTTCAAATCCGTCTTCCACAGCATCCACAGCATAACGACAGAGCCGATCAATGGCTTTGCGCAACGAGCCGGGTTGCCCATCAGCACGGAAATAACATTGCAGTGTTTTTGCTTGAAAGATGCCAGTGTCTATGCTTCGGATTTTTTCCAGTTCATAGTTGCTCAATACCGGATTTTTTAAAGCTACGGTATGGCAGGCGAGTGGTTCTTCGTTGAGCAGGTTGCCATTGTTTCCAACAAAAGTTGCCAGCGACATCACCAATCTTTCCCGGATGGGATCGATGGGCGGATTGGTCACTTGAGCAAACAGTTGTTTGAAATAATTGCTTAGGTGCTGTGGCTGATCACTCAGCACAGCCAGCGGTGCATCGGTGCCCATCGATCCAATCGGTTCTTTTCCATCTTCCGCCATAGGGGAGATGATGGTCTCCAGGTCTTCCGTGCTATAGCCAAATGTTTTCTGGTATTTGAAAACCTGGTCTTCTTCCAGGTGTGTAAACATCACCCTTGGTTCCGGAAGTTCATTCAGGCGGATCTTGTATTTATTCAGCCACTCATCGTAAGGCTTGCGTGAGCAGATGTCTTTTTTCAATTCATCGTCGCTGATGATGCGGCCCTGTTCCAGATCAACCACAAACATTTTACCAGGTTGTAATCTTCCTTTTTCAAGGACGATGGAAGGATCAACAGGAAGTGCACCTGTCTCGGAAGCCATAATCACCCGGTCATCCTTGGTCACGCAGTAGCGGGAAGGGCGAAGTCCATTCCTGTCCAGTGTTGCGCCAATGATCCTGCCATCTGTAAATGATATGGATGCCGGACCATCCCAGGGTTCCATGAATGAAGCATGGAATTCGTAGAATGCTTTTTTCACAGGATCCATATCCTCATTGCCGTCCCAGGCCTCGGGGATCAACATCATCATCACATGTGGAAGGGATCTTCCGGTGAGCGTCAGCAACTCGATCATATTGTCCAGGCTCGCAGAATCCGATTGTCCTTCTGTAACAATCGGAAGCAACATCTCCATTTCTTCCCTGGTGAAATACGGTGAGGTAAACCCTTTTTCGCTAGTGCGAAGCCAGTTCAGGTTTCCCTGCAGGGTGTTGATCTCGCCATTGTGTGCGATGTATCTAAACGGTTGCGCCAGCTTCCATGATGGAAAAGTATTGGTCGCGAACCTTGAGTGTACCAGGCCATACGCGCTCACCACCCGTTTGTTGCTGAGGTCAGGGAAGTATTGCCTTACCTGATGACTGGTCAATTGCCCTTTGTATACAACGGTTTTGAAAGAGAGCGATGCGATGTAGAACCCGATGGCGTCTTTCCTCACCGTGTTATTGATGAGGTTGCTGGAATAATTTCTGAGAACAAATAATTTTCTTTCAAAGACGATGGAATCGGTTACGTGATCCGGACAGGCAATGAACACCTGTTCCATTTCGGGTTCTACGGACAAAGCGGTAGGACCGATGCCGGTGGGATTCACCGGAACCTTCCGCCAGGCAAGGATCTCCAGGCCCAGTTTCTCTGAGGCACGGATGAATATATCCCTGCATTCTTCCCGAAGTTTCAATTCTTTGGGGAAGAAGATCATGCCCACGGCATATCTACCGAAGGAAGGCAGGTGAACGCCCAGTTTCAGGCATTCTTCGAAGAGAAATTCATGTGGAACCTGGATCTGAATGCCCGCGCCATCTCCTGTGTTGGCTTCGCAGCCACAGGCACCGCGGTGCTCCATATTCTCCAGGATGGTCAATGCATCGGAAACAATTTTATGGCTCTTGTTGCTCTTGATATTGGCAACAAATCCTATCCCGCACGCATCGTGCTCAAATTCTGGGCGATACAATCCCATGTTGCTTGTCATTTCCATGCAGCAGTGTTTAGAAATAATTCAATAAAAGGAAGGTTTCTATAGACGGATTTCAAGATCCACGACAAGCAATGATCTAATTTACGGAATAAACACCAAATTCTAACAATTAGCAAATAACAATTGACAATTGGCAATTAGAACCAGTTTCTAAAGTCTAGTCTTTAGAAACCAGTGCCAATTACCAATTGTCAATTATCAATTGTTAATTACTAATTCAGGTATTCGCCGGCATCTCGCAACGCGCCGTGCTGTTCAAAATAAGCAAGTTCAGCATCCAGGATTTCAATCAGATCAGCCTCTTCAACCTCAAGGTCATTGTGGTGGGTCTGGAGCATGACATAATCCCTGAGTTTTTGCTCATCAATTTCGATGGGGAATTCGCAGATGGTCTCATCACTAAGGTGTTGGCTGCAGATATCGTAATACTCATCCTTGATCTCAAGGATCAGCATGACATCTTCCCATGTGTATTTAAACCGGATGGGATTGGGGAGGTTTTTAAAAATAACTTCAACAGCATCGTCAAAACAATAATAGAACGTTCCGTTATTCTCGTTAAAGAGCGTATGATCATGCATAGCCAGCACTTTTTTTTGATCGAAAAAAATGACCTCCTGTGTTCGGGAGAAGCACCGGTTTTTAAAGCATTGGATTAACCATAAAGGAAGGGGGAAACGCAGATATCGGTTCAATAAAATTAGCATTGTTGCGATCAATTTATTCAATTGTGCATATATTTTTTTTGGCCCATGATAATCAATCAACTGTGTTGTACATGAATGTGGATTAACTGCTTTTTCTGATCATGCGCAAAAAAAAGACCAGTGAATTTTACATCACTGGTCAACATTCATGTGGTCGTATTGGGTATTCAGATCAGGTAACTGAAAAGGGTATCGTCTTTATTGATCTCTTTATAGTCAACACCTCGCTCTATCATCTTGGATATCAATATTTCATAATCACAACGGCTCTGTAATTCAATGCCTACGAGTGCTGGCCCTGCTTCTTTGAGCGTTTTCTGCACGTACTCGAAACGCGTGATGTCATCCGTTGGTCCAAGGATATCACTAACAAATTCTTTCAATGCACCGGGACGTTGAACAAAGTTGATCAGGAAATAATGTTTCAAGCCTTCATATTGCAGGGACCGTTCCTTGATCTCGGGCATTCTATCGATATCGTTATTGCTGCCACTGACAACACATACAATATTCTTGCCACGGATAAGATCTTTGAAATCATCAAGTGCAGCAATGGAGAGTGCGCCGGCTGGTTCCACAACGATGGCATCCTGGTTATACAATTGGAGGATGGTAGAGCAAATTTTTCCCTCGGGAACCAATTGCATATCGTCCAGCACTTCCCGGCATATAGAGAAGGTGAGATCCCCAACACGTTTTACGGAAGCGCCATCCACAAAACGGTCGATATGATCCAGGGTCACCGGATGGCCATGCCGGAACGCTTCTTTCATCGATGGCGCACCTTCAGGTTCCAGGCCGATCACCCTGGTATGGGGCGAGAAGGTCTTAAAAGCCAGGCCAACACCTGCGGATAAACCTCCGCCACCAACCGGAAGGAAGATCAGGTCCACATGTTGCAGTTCCTGAAGTACTTCAAGGCCTACGGTTGCCTGCCCTTCAATGATACGGATATCATCAAACGGAGGAATAAAGGTCATGCCATGTTCCTGTGTATACGATTTGGCTGCAACGGCACATTCATCGTAATTATCTCCTGCCAGCCGGATCTCGATGGCGTCTTCGCCGAACATGCGGGTTTGGTGGATCTTTTGTTTGGGTGTGATCACTGGCATGAAAACCACACCTTTTACACCGAGCTTTTTGCAGCTGTATGCAAATCCCTGTGCGTGATTACCCGCGCTTGCGCAAACAACGCCTTTAGATAACTTTTCTTGCGGAAGCCGGCTCATCATGTTAAAAGCACCACGCAGCTTGTATGACCTCACTACCTGCAAGTCCTCTCTTTTCAGGTATACGTTACAGTTATACTTCCTGGAAAGGTTGAGGTTGAAGGTCAGCGGCGTTTTGTAGGCAACCTTCTTTACGGTATCCAGGGCTCCGTTAAAATCGAAGCCCAGTTCCATAGCCAGCTGCGTGGTGTTGTGTATCATTATGCTTTTGCTTTTTCTGCTCCGGGCACTTTGATTCCTGTTGCCGAGGACTGGTTTTCAGGACGAAGGCTGCGTACCGTTTTACCTGCCTGCCAGAGTTCACTGTCCCTGAGTTCCGCAAGTTCTTTCTCCAGCCCTTCGCGATAGTCTGATTTACTATTGCTGTCGATACTGCGCTGGCTTTCTTTACCGGCGGCAACGCTATCGTACAGATCGTTAAATACGGGAAGGGTAGCATCCCTGAATTTTTTCCACCAGTCCAAAGCACCTCTTTGAGCGGTAGTAGAGCAGTTGGCATACATCCAGTCCATGCCATTCTCTGCAACCAGTGGCATGAGGGATTGGGTCAGTTCTTCCACGGTTTCATTGAACGCTTCTGAAGGACTGTGTCCCCTTTCACGAAGAACCTGGTACTGCGCAGCGAAGATGCCCTGGATGCAGCCCATCAATGTGCCGCGTTCTCCTGTAAGATCACTATACACTTCTTTTTTGAAGTTTGTTTCAAACAGGTATCCCGAACCGATGGCGATGCCCAAGGCTACCACACGGTCAAATGCTTTTCCGGTAGCATCCTGGAAGATGGCATAAGAACTGTTCAGTCCACGTCCCTGCAAGAACATCCTGCGCAGCGAGGTGCCCGAACCTTTAGGTGCAACCAGGAATACGTCTACATCTGCAGGCGGAACGATGCCCGTCTGGTGATTGTAGGTTATACCGAAACCATGGGAGAAGTACAATGCTTTACCAGGTGTCAGGTGCTTTTTTACGGTGGGCCACATCGCGATCTGCGCCGCATCACTTAGCAGGTAACATATGATAGTTCCTTTTTCAAGGGCTTCTTCAATCTCAAAAAGTGTTTCACCCGGTACAAATCCATCACGCACCGCTTTATCCCAGCTTTTAGAGTTCTTGCGCTGACCCACAATCACATTGATGCCGTTTTCTTTTTGGTTCAAGGCCTGTCCAGGACCCTGCACACCATATCCGATCACTGCAACCACTTCATCCTTCAATACCTGTTGCGCTTTTGAAAGGGGAAATTCTTCCCTCGTCACCACGTTTTCTTCCACACCACCGAAATTGAGCTTTGCCATATTTGTTTGTTTTTTAAAATGATGATTGTTTATGCTTTGATTACATGCTGAATACTTCCTGTTGCTTGGCGAGGTATTCATTCTCTACCACGTCCTCGCCCGGTTCCCGGTATTCAAATTCTTTAAGTTTTTCATGGAAGCCCGCACTGTTCTTGATGATGGCCACCCGGGCACTTCGTACAAATTCAATCAGCCCGAAAGGTTCCAGCACGGTGATGAGCTTATCTGTTTCTTCCCGATGACCCGATGTTTCAAAAATGGTATAGTCCCTGCGGATCACTACCGCACGTGCACCATGCTCCCGCAGCAGCCTTTCCACTTTTGCTTTTTCGGCAATCACTTCTGTAGGTACTTTATACAGGGCGAGTTCCTGCCAAACGATCTCGTCGTTGGTGTTATAATACGCTTTCAGTACGTCAACCTGCTTTTCAATTTGCCGCACCAGTTTCTTCACCACATCTTCCACTTCATGGATGAGGATGGTGAACCGATGAATGCCTTCAACTTCCGAAGGACTCGTGTTCAGGCTTTCAATGTTTATCTTCCGCCTTGAAAACATGATCGCTATTCGGTTCAATAACCCGATCTGGTTTTCTGTGTAGACGGTAATGGTATATTCTTGTTTCATATGATGATGTTATTGGGTTATTTGTTAATGGTTATTCTTAGCATAACGACTAACCAATAACAACTAACTATTTTAATCTGATCTCACTCACCCCGCATCCCTGCGGCACCATGGGGAATACGTTGTTTTCCTTGCCCACCATGACTTCCAACAGAAATGCACCCGGATGGTCAATCATTTCTTTCACGGCCGCAGCAAGGTCTTCCCGCTTGTCTACTGATTTTCCGGCTATACCATATCCTTTGGCCACTTGCACATAATCGGGGCTCTGGATGTCTACAAATGAATACCTGCGCTCATGGAACAACTGCTGCCACTGCCGCACCATACCGAGGAAGCGGTTATTCAGGATCAGTATTTTCAGGTTCACGTTGGATTGCATGATGGTACCAAATTCCTGGATGGTCATCTGGATACCGCCGTCACCAATAATGGATACTACGGTACGTTCCGGTGCGCCAAATTTTGCACCGATGCCCGCAGGCAGGCCAAACCCCATCGTTCCTAATCCACCAGAGGTGATATTACTTTTGCTTTGTGTAAACTGTGCATATCGGCAGGCCACCATCTGGTGCTGGCCCACATCAGTTACGATGACTGCATCTCCACCCGTGAGTTCATTGAGCGTCCTGATCACTTCGCCCATAGACATGATCTCTGTGCTGGGATTCAGTTCTTCATGGATCACCACATTTTCTTCTTCAAACTGGCAGTCCTTAAATTTCTGTAGCCACTGCGGATATACCTTGCTCTCGATTTTTTCTGTCAGCATAGGAAGGGTCTCTTTGCAATCTCCCCACACGGGTACCGTAGCTTTCACATTCTTATCGATCTCTGACGGATCAATGTCCAGGTGGATCACCTTGGCTTGTTTGGCATATTTATCCAAACGGCCCGTTACCCTGTCGTCAAACCGCATTCCGATAGCAATAAGCACATCACACTGGTTGGTCATTACGTTGGGACCATAGTTGCCGTGCATGCCCAACATGCCCACATTCAATGGATGGTCGGTTGGCAGTGCGCTCAACCCCAGTATCGTCCAGGCTGCAGGTATCCCGCTTTTTTCAATAAACGCTTTGAATTCTTTTTCTGCTTTCCCAAGGATCACCCCTTGACCGAAGATCACGAACGGTCTTTCTGCCTCATTGATCAACTTAGCTGCTTCATCGATGTATTCCTTTCTTACCACTGGCTTGGGACGATAACTCCTGATGTGATTGCATTTTTCATATCCTCCGTAATCAAACAATTGCAATTGTGCATTCTTTGTGATATCGATCAATACGGGCCCAGGCCTTCCGCTTTTGGCGATGTAAAACGCTTTGGCCAGGACAGATGGAATTTCAGTTGCATCTGTAACCTGGTAATTCCATTTGGTGACAGGCGTGGTAATATTGATCACATCGGTCTCCTGGAATGCATCGGTCCCCAGCAAGTGCGCAAAGACCTGGCCGGTGATACACACTAATGGTGTGGAATCGATCATGGCATCAGCCAGTCCGGTCACCAGGTTTGTTGCGCCAGGTCCACTGGTAGCAAACACAATACCTGTTCGCCCACTGACCCGTGCATAACCTTGCGCCGCATGAATGGCTCCTTGTTCATGACGAACGAGGATGTGCTCCAGTTTTTCCCTGTAATCATACAGTGCATCATAAATGGGCATGATGGCGCCACCGGGATAGCCAAAGATGGTTGTGACACCTTCTGCAAGACATGCTTCCAGTACCGCCACCGAACCGCTGACCTTAACAGTTTTCTCAACGGTCTTGCTCTCTTCCTGCGAACTGTGAACGGCTTCCTGCGTACTAACATCTACAGCATTCATAAACCAAAGATTTAATTCAATTCATCGGTCACACAGCCTTCTGCTGCACTGCTGACCTGTTTTGCATATTTATAAAGGATACCATTGGTAGCTTTGAGGGGCGGACAACTCCACGCAGCTTTGCGTGTAGCGATCTCTTCCTGGCTGAGCATCACATCAATGGTTCTGTTGATCACATCAATTTTGATCACATCGTCATCCTGCACAATTGCGATGTTCCCGCCTTTGTAGGCCTCCGGTGTAGTGGCCCACCACAAATCCATGCGTGCCTCCGCTGAATCTTCCGTCCGTGATAAGTGCCACAGATTTTCCAAGACCAGCACCAATAATTGCAGATGTGGGTTTCAACATTTCAGGCATGCCCGGAGCACCAATGGGTCCAACGTTCCTTATCACTACCACATCACCAGCTTTTACCCTACCGCTGCTGATCCCTGCAATCAGTTCCTGCTCGCCATCAAAAACGCGGGCCGGACCTTCAAAATACTCGCCTTCTTTTCCGGTGATCTTTGCCACACTACCGCCCTCAGCAATATTGCCATAAAGAATCTGTAAATGCCCGGTTGCTTTTAAAGGCTGCTCAATCGGCAGAATTATTTTTTGTGCATCGAAATCCAAATCAGGAACCTGTTCTAAATTTTCGGCAATGGTCTTACCGGTAACCGTTAGGCAGTGCCCATGCAGCATACCCTTTTTTAATAAGTATTTCATCACGGCAGGAACACCGCCAATTTTATGCAGGTCCTCCATCAGGTATTTACCACTCGGCTTAAGGTCCGCAATCAATGGCGTAATGTCACTGAACTTTTGGAAATCATCCTGGGTCAAGGTTACACCTACACTTTTTGCCATCGCAATCAAGTGAAGCACGGCATTGGTTGAACCCCCAAGCACCAGCAGGACACGGATCGCATTTTCAAATGCTTTGCGCGTCATGATATCACTGGGCTTGATGTCTTTCTCCAGCAACAATCGGATCGCTTTTCCTGCGTCTTCACACTCTTTTTGTTTTTCCGGACTGATCGCCGGATTGGAAGAAGAGTAGGGCAGGCTCATACCCAATGCCTCAATGGCCGATGCCATCGTGTTGGCCGTGTACATACCGCCACAGGCACCTGGGCCCGGACAGGAATTCATCACGATGCCTTTAAAATCTCCATCACTCAGTTGCCCTGCAATTTTCTGACCCAGTGCTTCAAAGGAAGAAATGATATTCAGGTCCTGGCCTTTGTAGTGACCCGGTGCAATCGTTCCACCATACACCATAATAGATGGCCTGTTCAAACGGCCCATCGCCATCACTGACCCGGGCATGTTTTTATCACATCCCGGTACTGCAATCAGGGCATCATAATATTGCGCGCCACAAACGGCTTCAATGGAGTCTGCAATAATATCTCTGCTCACCAGTGAATAGCGCATACCCGGTGTTCCGTTACTCATCCCGTCACTTACGCCGATGGTGTGGAAGGTTAGTCCCACAAGATTATTGGCCCAAATAGATTTCTTAATAGATGCAGCCAGGTCATTAAGGTGCATATTGCAAGTGTTGCCATCATATCCCATGCTGGCAATACCTACCTGCGCTTTTTTCATATCCTCATCCGTAAGGCCGATGCCATACAACATTGCCTGCGCTGCCGGTTGGGTCACATCCTGTGTAAGTACTTTACTGTATTTATTCAATTCCATACTATAGACTAAGTGCAGCAGTCTGCTTTTCGGTTACCTTATTTTTGTACTGAATCTGTATTTGTCGCCCCAGACTTTCGTTCCACGCGAGAGGGAACTGATATTGATCGATGGATTGCCAACCAATCACTTCCGCCGCCGTTCCGCAGAAGAAAGCAGCGTCAGCAGCAAACAATTCTTCTTTGGTGCATTGCTTCTCCACCACCGGAATACCCAGCTCGGCGCAGATCTCCAGCACCGTGGCTCTTGTGATTCCTGTGAGAATATTCCCGGCAGCAGGTGTATACATGATACCGTCTTTCTCAAAGAAAATATTGGCGCCCGGGCCTTCAGCAATGTATCCATTCATATCACTCAACAAGGCTTCGTCGAATCCTTTTGCCTTAGCATCCTGACTGGCCAAAATAGAATTTACATAGTGCCCCGCCGCTTTTGCATGGATGTAAAATCCTTTTGGATTCGGTCTTTGGAAAGGTGAACTGTACACCCTAAGCAGCTTATCACCAAGGAAGGGCTGCATCTCCCAGGTCATGATCGCGAGATGTGATTCCGTGTTAAGATTGAAGCTCATGTTCGCAGGTGCATAAACCAATGGCCTGATGTAGGCGTCCTGCTGATTATTTTTTGCCAATACCTGGTAAGTAGCATCTATGAGCTCCTGTACATTCCAGGTATAAGGCAGATTCAAGGCTTCGGCAGATTTTTGCAATCGCTCATAGTGTTCAACGGGTTTGAATATTTTAGTTTCTCCCGATGCCGTTTTGTAGGAACGGATCCCTTCAAACACACCATAACCGTAGTGCAGGGTTTGCCCATACAGGTCTGTTGTTGCTTTTGCAGATTTTACAATTTCGCCATTGAGCCAGAGTACCGTGTCTTTGTTATAATAGTTTGCCATGCTTTTCTAGATGATCGTTGACTTTCTCAGTTCGATGTTTGCTTTATTGATCGCACTGGGAAATTTATTGCTGATATGATCTGAGATCAGTTCGCCAATGGTTGAAGTGAAATAAAAATTCACAGGGTCAATATCTTTCGTTACAAAACCATGTTCCAAAGTCCAATCCACTGCCAGTCTCACATGGTCCGCTTCATTCTGCAATCCGAAATATTCCAGCATTAATGCAACAGAAAGCACCGCACCCAAAGGATTGGCGATGTCTTTCCCTGCGGCCTGTGGGTAAGATCCATGAATGGGTTCAAACAGGGCCTTACCATTACCAATAGAAGCGGATGGCAAAAGCCCGAGTGAGCCCGTGAGCACACTGGCTTCATCACTGAGGATGTCCCCAAACATATTTTCAGTAAGGATGATGTCAAATTGTTTTGGATTAAGGATCAGCTGCATCGCGGCATTGTCCACAAACATGAAATCCACTTCCACATCCGGATAGTTTTGTGCAATTGCTTTCACATGATGCCGCCAAAGCCTGGATGTTTCCAGTACATTGGCTTTGTCTACCAGCGTGACTTTCTTTCTCCTGTTGCCGGCAAACTGAAATGCCAGGTGAGCAATGCGTTCTATTTCTGCCTGGGTGTATGTACAGTCGTCCATCGCCCAACTCTTTTCTTCGTTGATTTCTTTCTTACCGAAATAGATCCCGCCAGTGAGTTCACGAAATATGATGAAATCAATACCCGCCAGTGCATTAGCCTTCAGAGGAGATAAATGCTGAAGTGAAGGGTATGATTTAACGGGCCTGATATTGGCAAAAAGTTCCAATGATTTGCGAAGTTTCAAGAGTCCTTGCTCCGGACGCACTTTTGCGTTGGGGTCATTGTCGAAACGGGGATGACCGATGGCACCAAACAAGATGGCATCACTCTGCATGCAAGCTGCCAGGGTTTCGTCTGGAAGGGGATTGCCGGTTTTGTCGATGGCATCTGCACCCATCAAACAAAAATTATAATAGAACTGATGGCCATATTGCTGGCCGATGGCGTCTAACACACGGATGGCTTGTTTGATCACTTCCGGCCCAATGCCGTCTCCGGGAATCACTGTAATGTTTTTGTGCATGGCAAACTGTTTAGCTGTTTAGTTTCTCATATTGTTCGATACGGTCTTTCAAACTCAGTAGGTAATCGATATCATCATACCCATTCAACAGACACTCTTTTTTGTACGGATTGATCTCAAAGGATTCTGTTTCTCCTGTTGCAGTAATGGTGATGCGCTGACTAGTTAGATCCACTTCAATGAGGGAGCTGTTGTTGTTTTCAACAGCAAGAAAAAGTTTCTCCAGGAAAGCTGGCGAAACAGTCACAGGCAACAAAAAATTATTGAGTGCATTGTTTTTAAAGATATCGGCAAAGAAGCTGCTCACCACCACATCAAATCCAAAATCTTTAATGGCCCAGGCAGCATGTTCACGTGAAGATCCGCAACCAAAGTTCTTAGCGGCGAGCAGGATTTTCCCACTGTACCTTCCATCATTCAAAATAAAATCCTTCTTTGGTTTCGCATCATCATCGTTCTCATACCTCCAGTCGCGAAACAAATTTTTCCCAAATCCGTCCCGCGTAGTTGCCTTCAGAAACCTCGCCGGAATAATCTGGTCCGTGTCCACGTTTTCAATCTTGAGTGGAACAGCAGTAGATGTGACTATGTTTATGCTCTTGCCCATTAATACACGTTAATCGTTAGTAGTTATTTGTTATTCCTCCTCCAAACTTCAATCTCCAATAACCATTGCCAATTGCTAATTGTCAATTACCAATTGTCAATTGCCAAAAAAATTCCTCACGTCTCCAACCTGGCCCGTCACCGCCGCAACCGCCGCCGTCAACGGTGACGCCAACAACGTCCTCGCACGTGGTCCTTGTCTGCCCTCAAAGTTTCTATTGCTGGTACTGATACAATATTTCCCTGCAGGAATCTTGTCTTCATTCATCCCCAAACACGCAGAACATCCCGGACCTCGTAGCTGAAATCCCGCTGCTTCAAAAATTTTATCGATCCCTTCTTCCCGCGCTTGCTGCTCCACCTGTTTACTTCCGGGCACCACCCATACTTCCACGCCATCGGCTTTTTGCTTGCCTTTCACAAATTCCGCCACCAGCCTCAGGTCTTCAATTCGCGAGTTGGTGCAGGAACCGATGAAGACATAATCTACTTTTTGCCCCATGATCGGCGCACCTGCTTCAAGACCCATGTACTCAAGTGCCTTAATGTAATTGGGTTTCTCATTTTCTTTAATGACACTGAGGTCTGGAATGGATTTGCTCACGCCGATGCCCATGCCCGGATTGGTACCGTAGGTGATCATCGGTTCAATATCTTCTGCACGGATATGCAATTCTTCATCAAACTTTGCATCTGCATCCGTATGCAGGGTTTTCCAATACGCCAGTTTCTTTTCCCATTCTTCGCCTTTGGGAGCAAAGGTTCTGCCTTTGATGTAGGAGAATGTTGTTTCATCTGGTGCAATCAATCCGCCGCGAGCACCCATTTCAATACTCATGTTGCAGATGGTCATTCTACCTTCCATGCTCAATGCGCGGATGGCAGATCCAGCATACTCCACAAAATATCCGGTTGCACCGGATGCAGAAATCAGTGAAATGATATGCAGGATGATGTCTTTGGAAAGTACCCCGGGCTTCAGTGTTCCATCCACATTGATGCGCATCAGTTTGGGACGGGATTGCAGGAGGCATTGGGTGGCCAGCACCATTTCCACTTCGCTGGTCCCAATACCAAATGCAATGGTTCCGAAGGCCCCATGGGTTGAAGTATGGCTATCGCCACACACCATCGTCATGCCCGGTTGGGTAACACCCAACTCAGGACCGATGACGTGAACAATGCCCTGGTAGGGATGTCCGAGGCCATAGAGTTCAATGCCGAAGGCTGCGCAGTTTTCTTTCAGGGCTTCCACCTGTTTGCGAGACAGTTCTTCGGCAATGGGTAAATGTTGGTTGAGGGTAGGTACGTTGTGATCTGCTGTGGCTACCACCTGTTGTGGCCTGAACACAGGGAGGCCGCGTTGGCTCAGGCCTTTGAACGCTTGAGGTGAGGTCACTTCATGAATGAGATGCCTATCGATATACAATACCGATGGTCCACCTTCAATGGTTGTTACTACATGCTTATCCCAGATCTTATCAAATATTGTATTTGCCATTTGTAATAAACTTTGTCAAAAAGGCGTGGCACAAGGCCACGCCACCAAAGCTGGACATGAGAAAATTTTTATCAGACGGTAACGGTCTCGTTTTTGTATTTCAGTGCAAGCTGGTGAAGGTTTACATCGTTCACCTCTTTTAATTCATCCGCCAGTTCAAGAAACCAATTGTACAAAACATCCACATCGTTCCTGCTGAAATCATAGCCGATGTTTCGGAAACGATAGGCCAGTGCAGAACGGCCACTGCGTGCGGTGAGTACAATCTTTGAACTGTCTGCACCCACTTCCTGTGGTGCAATGATTTCATAGGTCTGCGCATCTTTCAGAAATCCATCCTGATGGATTCCGGAAGAATGCGAGAATGCGTTGCTGCCCACGATCGCCTTATTGGGTTGGACGGGCATGCGCATGGTATCGGAAACGAGCCTGCTGATGGGATTGAGTAATTCGCTCTTGATATTGGTGAACAAACCGAGGTGCTGGTGTTGCTTGATCACCATCACCACTTCTTCCAGAGAAGTATTGCCCGCTCTTTCTCCCAATCCATTTATTGTACACTCGATTTGTCTTGCTCCGCTAATCGCACCATAAATGGAATTGGCAGTGGCCAGTCCAAGATCATTATGACAATGACAGGAGAGGATGGCTTTATCGATATTGGGCACATGGTTGCTCAGGTAGGCCATTTTCTCACCATATTGGTGCGGCAGGCAATAGCCTGTTGTGTCGGGAATATTCACGGTGGTAGCGCCTGCTTTGATCACCGCTTCAACCACGCGCGCGAGATATTCATTATCTGTGCGACCCGCGTCTTCAGCATAGAATTCAACGTTGTCCGTATAGTTCCTTGCCCATTTCACACACTGCACGGCACGGGCCAGAATTTCTTCCCGGGTGCTGTTGAATTTGGCTTTGATGTGAAAATCAGAGGTGCCGATGCCGGTATGGATGCGTGGGCGCCTGGCTTTGCGGAGCGCCTCGCCGGCTACTTCGATGTCTTTTTCTACGGCTCGGCTGAGCCCACAAACCACTGCGTCTTTGATGACGGCAGAAATTTCTGACACCGCTTCAAAATCGCCCGGGCTGGAGATCGGAAAGCCCGCTTCAATGATATCCACTCCAAGAAGTTCCAGTTGCAAAGCGATCTCTACCTTTTCGTGGGTATTGAGCTTGCAGCCGGGAACCTGTTCGCCGTCCCTGAGGGTGGTATCAAAAATATAAATCCTGTCAGAAGCCATAGATTGCTGGGTCTAGATAAAAAAATAGCAGGCTGTGAACTTTGAATTGCTTGCCATGGATAAAAGAAAACAACAGCCTGCTTAAACGAATATATCTCTGGAAGGATTGGTTATCAAGTCAAAATCAGTTGTAATTTACACCCACAAAACGAGGTTGTTGAGTTATAAGTTATTAATAACCAATAACTTAATAACATCCCATTATACGATGCCCAACCGCTCAAAAGACGAACTGTTCCAACTGATTAAGTCCCTCGAAAAGGCTGAAAAAAGGAATTTCAAGCTCTTCGTGAAGCGGAATTCTGCTCAGGAGGACCTGAAGATCATCGTTTTGTTTGACGCGTTGGACAAGATGGAGCAGTACGATGAAGAGCTCCTTCTGAAGAAAAACAAGACCATCCGTAAGCAGCAGTTGTCTAACCTGAAAGCACATCTCTATAAGCAGATCCTGGCCAGTCTCAGGGTGATGAAGGATGACGACAATATCGATATCCTCCTGCATGAGCAGATGGACTATGCCCGGATCTTATACAATAAGGGCCTTTACAACCAGAGCCTGAAAGTACTGAATCGGACCAAAGATCAGGCGAGGCAGTACAACCAAATTACCTTCTGGTTGCAGGCATTGTTCTTCGAGAAGAAGATCGAGAGCCTGCACATCACCCGAAGCTTTGAGAACCGGGCAGAAGAACTGGCCCGTGAAGTGAATGAACTGGATGATCGATTGGTGATGGTAGGCAGACTGTCTAACCTGGCGCTGCAATTGTATGGTTGGTATATCCAGATGGGACATGCTCGCGACAAAAAAGACAAGGAAGCGGTGAAGGCTTTTTTTGAAAATCATTTGCCAGTGGGTGCTGCTGGCTACAAGGGATTTTATGAAAAGCTGTATCTGCACCAGAGCTATGCCTGGTATGGATTTATCCTACAGGATTTCCTGATGTATTATAAGAGTTGCCAGCGATGGGTGGATCTGTTTGACAAGGAGCCAATCATGAAAACAGTGGAGACGCAGCAGTATATTAAGGGCATGCACAACCTGCTGAATGCCCATTTCATGCTGCGTAACCGTGATAAATTCAATGAGGACCTTCGCACTTTCAAAAAGTTTTATACATCAAAAGAAGCGAACCTGAACGACAACAACCGGGTGCAGACCTTTGTGTATTTATACATTGCCGAGATCAACAAGCACTTTATGGAAGGCAGTTTCACACAGGGTTTGAAGCTGGTGCCATTGATTGAAGAAAAGCTGGAAGAACATGAGTTGCTGCTGGATCGGCACAGGGTGTTGATCTTCTATTATAAGATCGCCTGTTTGTATTTTGGTGCGGGCCAGTTTGCTCAGGCCATTGAATATCTCAATCGGATCATCAACTGGAAAGTGGACCTGCGTACGGACCTGCAATGTTATGCACGCTTGCTGCACCTCATCTCACACTATGAACTTGGGAACTACGAGATCCTGGATTACCTGATCCGTTCCGTCTATCGATTCATGGCCAAGATGCAGAACCTGAGTGTGGTGGAGAAAGAGATCTTTAAGTTCCTGCAACAGATCTTCCACATGAACCGGCAGCAGGTGCGCAAGGCCTTTGAACAGCTGCGCGATAAGCTTGCGAAGTATGAAGCCAACCCACTCGAGAGCCGCAGCTTTATGTACCTCGATTTCATTTCATGGCTGGATAGTAAGATTGAGGGTGTGCCGGTGCAAGACATTATCAGGAGGAAAGGGCGGGGTAAAACTGAGAAGATAAAGGGAGAAGCGTAAAGGCCCTCCTTCCAACTTCTACCTTTATCTTAACTCTTTAAATTGTCGACTGATATCTTTTCAATCTTTGATTCTGGTGAAATTAAACCAAACAGTGTCTTTCCCTCCCTTATCATTCGGTCCAACGATGTAAGCCCTAAGTTTTGTTGGGTCGATAAGTTCATATACGATATCCGTCGGGAAATCATGTGCAGGGTTGGCAAAATGAGCCTTAGTGGGAGTGACTACAACTGAGGGGAACCGGACGATCTCGGCATTCCCGGCGCCTTTTACAGCATACACCCAGCGATTGCCTTCTAGAGTGGTGGTCACCTCTTCCTGAATGGTGGTATCAGCCCCTCTGACATTGTACATAACTGAAAAAAAGGAACCATCGGGCTTTTTTTCCCATTTTTCATGGGTTCTGCCGTTGGAGCGTTGCCAGGTGCCTGTCAGCTTGTGAAAGATAAGGTCATCTTGCCGGAGGTGGAAGTTGGAAGGTGGAAGGTTGAAGAAAAGCATGAGTACCAGTAGCAGTTTCATATATTTTAAATTAATAATTTATTTTCAGAAATTCGGGTAGTCAATGCCCAATGCCCTACGCCCAATGCCTACACAACATGTTCCACCACATTACGCGTAATTTTTTGGCCACGGGTGGAAAATTTCCTAGCTTTGCCGTCCTTAATTTCGGAATGCTGGCATTTTCCCGGGTGATTACAAATATAACTCATTGATTATCAATTGCTG
>JBASZQ010000060.1:0-2401 GCA_049661025.1 Chitinophagaceae bacterium
AACGAAACCTGGCTTTTGATGTTTCCGGTGTAGCCAACACCCAGCTTCTCGTACCATTTGCTTTGGCCCGCAAATTCTTTGGCCTGGAAGGGGTAGATGGTATTCATCACAAACGCCACGTCAGGAAGGTTCAGGTTCACCACTCCGGTTTGGGTGTTCTGGTTGTGGTTGGCGTTAACGGAAAGTTGGAAAGGCTTGCCGATAAACTGCTTCTGCCAGGAAATCGATGAATTCAACTGGTTGGTAAAATTGATCGGCTGGATGTTGTTGTTTCCATTATTGAACCCTGTTCCTGAGCCGGTGTTGATCTGCGCACCATTAGGTACCAGGGTCAGGTATTTGCTGCTTCCGGCTTGTACGTTGGCAGAAAAGGTAATGCCAGGCCTTGCCTTGGAATCCATCGAGTGATTCCAGGTTACGAAAAAACTCTTGGTGACGGAATAGTCCGGATCACCTTTAAAGGCAAACTTCGTGTTTTGCATGCTGATGGTGAATCCACCACTATATCGATATCTTTTCCGATAAGTAGGTGAGAAATTCAACCGCCATGAACCATAGGAATACAGATCGGCCCAAAGTTTGGCATCCAGATAATCGTTGACTACTTTATAATATCCCATCCCTTCCAGCCCGATGCCGAACTGTTGGGTAAAGGTGAGTTGGGGTGGTAGGATGCCTGACCTCCTTCCCTGTGCCAATGGGAAGATGCCGAAGGGGAGGTAAATTGGAATAGGCACGTCTTCAAACTCGGGATGTACCGGGCCGGTAACTGCCACTTTCTGGTTCACGAATTTCGCGCGTTTGAAACGGAAGGCAAAGTGTGGCGTATCCAGGTTACAGGTGGTGAAGCGGCCACGATAAGCAAAGAATGTCTCTGCATCGATCTTCTTGACGCGCTCTGCAAAATTGTATATCTCCTGCTGCTGGAAAAACGAATTATGGGTGATCCCTTTTTGGGTTTTAAAATTGAATAGGATGCTGTCGCTCACCGTAGTGGTTTCTGCCTGGGTGAGCTTGGCCATACCGATTACTTTATCTGCCGTATCCTTTGCCATCCTGGCCAAAACATTCTGGGTTTGCTGGTCAAAAAGGATGAATGGGGCCGATAGGGTGATATTGGTGTATTTCACTTCAGACTTACCAAAAAGGAAGATCTTTTTTGACGCTACGTCCAGCACCATGGAGTCTGCCGCGGAGTAATTGACTGGGGCTGTGAGCGAGTCAGCAGAAACGGGAATATCAAAAGTATCGGTTTTGGCGATGAGCGTGTCCTTGCGGGGTCGGGAAGTATCTTGCGCAGCAGGAACGGTGTCTGTAACTGTTAAGGGAAGGTCAAACCTGCTAAAATTCCGTGTATCTGCTTTACTTTCACTGCATAAAAAAGTCAAACCAAAAAGCATGTAAAGCAGGCTTAAATGATAATTTGGGCTAACTTTACAACGTTTATTCATCATAGCAGTGGCGGCAAAAATAGCCATTAAAGTTGTAAGAAATTGTGAAGATGAATAAGCAACTAACCCAAAAATCCAGTGAGTACCTATGTTTTGTAACGTACGCTTGTATTCCTGTATCCTTTGCCTGCTCGCGTTAACCGCCGGCGGGGCCTATGGACAGACCCGCGGTGGCGGTTCTAAGATCAAGACAATTATCATTGACGCAGGTCATGGCGGCAGTGACGCGGGTGCCCGGGGGCGATACTCCACTGAAGCCCAGATCACCCTGCAGATCTCCAATAAGCTTGAAGATATTATTAAGCAGATGTTGCCAGACACGCGCATCGTCATGACCCGAAAAACGGACATCTATCATAATGTAAGGGAGAAGGCGAACATCGCAAACTCGCAAGGCGGAGACCTTTTTGTATGTGTGCACGTTAATGCAGCACCGCCCATCAAACACAGAGAGCTTACGGGTTACAAGACTGTAACCTACTATACCGGTAAAGGCAAAAACCGCAAGAAAAAAACGAGAAAAGATCCCGTCTACAAGACCTGGACAACGCCGAATCCCCGGTACGGGACATCAACCTATGTGTTTGCGGCAGATCGATTGGACGAAAAAGCGAGCGGTATTGCTGCTGATGAACGGTTTGAATCTGAGTCTGAGGTAACTGATATACCCGACCCCGCCAGCCCTGAAGCGGTCATTAAAGCAAGGCTTTGGTCGCAGAAATTCTTCAAAGGGTCCGTCAGGCTCGCTACGATGATTGAGAACGAGTTCACAGCCATCGGCAGGAAAAGCCTTGGTGTTCTCCAGCGCAATGAAAAAGGCATCTGGGTTTTGCAGGCAACCAATATGCCTGCGGTACTGGTTGAAACAGGATTCATTACCAACTCAGAGGAAGAAGACTACCTCAATTCAGATGCAGGGCAAAAGGAAATGGCAGAAGCTATTGCGCGGG
>JBASZQ010000061.1:0-22216 GCA_049661025.1 Chitinophagaceae bacterium
AAACTTACCCCACCATCCATGACCTGGCACTGGCCCCGGATGATGAGGTCTTTAAACTTTGGGAGGGTCTGGGCTACTATTCCCGCTGCCGGAACCTGCTTAAGACGGCACGGTTTATTGCCTACGAGTTGAATGGCATCTTCCCTTCAACCTACCCCTCCATCCTTGCCCTTACTGGCATAGGGCCTTATACCGCCGCTGCCATCGCATCCTTTGCATTTGACCTTCCCTTTGCCGTGTTGGATGGCAATGTTATCAGGGTGCTGAGCCGCTACTTTGGGATAGAAGAGGCTGTGGATCTTCCGGAAACAAGGAAACGCATGAGCCTGCTGGCGCAGGATCTGATAGATCAGAAACAGCCTGCAGCTTATAACCAGGCCATTATGGACTTCGGCGCAACCATATGTAAGCCGCGACAACCCCTATGCGCTACCTGCCCTTTTAAACGTACTTGCATTGCCCAGAAAAACAATAAAGTGGAACAGCTCCCTTTCAAGTCAAAAAAACTGGTGCGTACCCAGCGGTTTTTTCATTACATCATTTTTGAGTTCCAACGGAATGTGTATGTCCGGAAAAGATCAGACAAAGACATCTGGCAGGGTTTATTTGAGTTTTTCCTGCTGGAAGCAGATCAATTGCTTACCACAGAAGCCATCCTGGCATCCAATGAAGTGAAGCGAATTGCCGGGAAAGGATCAACCCTGGTCCACGAATCGATGAAGATGAAACAACAACTCACCCACCAGGAGATCATCGGTAAATTTTTACATATACGGCTTGCCTCGCCCGCTAAAGGCCTGGAACACATGACTGCCGTAGATCTTTCAGCGGTGCGCAAGCTCGCCTTCCCTAAGTTCATCGTTTCGTTTATGCACGAAAAATTGTAATTTAGGTAAGGCTTAGGCAGGATTTATTGTTAAGGTAAAAACAGAGTCATATGAGAGGCGTAAACAGGGTGATGCTGATAGGAAATCTGGGTAAAGATCCGGACGTTCAGTATCTCGAAGGAAATATTGGCGTGGCGAAATTCCCGTTGGCAACCACTGAAACGTATAAGGACAGGACCGGTAAGCTCATCAGCCAAACAGAGTGGCACACCGTGGTGTTGTGGCGCGGACTGGCAGAACTGGCCCATAAATATTTACACAAGGGTAGCCTGATTTATGTAGAAGGCAGGTTGCGCACGAGAAGTTGGGAAGATAAAGAGGGCAACAGGAAATTTGCCACGGAAGTGGTTGGCGACAACCTGATTATGTTAGACAAGCGGATGGACGGCGGCGGCGGATCAGACAGCGGGATGGATGAAATTCCACCCATGACGGACCACCCCGGAGATATGCCATTCTAAAGCGTCACCGGCAATCCCTATTTTTGCTTTTGTAAACCAAAACTCAAGTTTTGCACGATACCATTTCTGGCCTGATCCTTCCATTCCTGAAACCGTTTGTCCTGAATGTGCCACCTCAATCTACCGTCACTTTGCTCGTGGTGGTTTTGATGGCCTTGCTGGTGTTATCCTTCATCGTTTCTGGCGCAGAAGTAGCGTATTTTTCATTGTCGTACAAAGACCTCAACGTTCTTAAAACCAAGCAACATCCTTCTTCCCGCAGGATCCTCGCATTGCTGGATGAACCCAAGACACTACTGGCTACACTGTCTGTTGTGAATACACTGGCAAATATTGCAGTGATCATTATCGCAAATTTTCTTTTTGATGAACTGACTGATCTGGACGCCAGCTTTTTCATTGGCCTCCTGGTCAAGATCCTTTCCATCAGTGCCGTACTGGTATTGATTTCAGAAGTGGTGCCTAAGGTTTGGGCAGCCCAGAATAACCTTCGCTTTGCTTACTATACTGCTTTCTTAGTCTCTGCGGTACACTACCTGTTCCGGGGCATAAGTGCCTGGCTCGTGAGCTACAGTGACCGTATTGAGAAATCCCTCGGGGGTGGTAAGTCGTCTACCTACAGTTTGGAAGAACTGGATGAAGCTATCGACCTCACCACTTCAAAAGATGCAACGGAGGAAGAGAAGAACATGCTGAAAGGCATCATCAAGTTTGGCAACATTACGGTGAGGCAGATCATGCGAAGCCGCCTGGATGTGCATGGTATTGAACTGAGTACTCCGTTTCCTGAGTTGATGGAGAAAGTTCAGGAACTCACCTATTCAAGACTACCCGTTTATAAAGAGAATCTGGATAACGTTACAGGGATCCTGCATACCAAGGACCTGATCCCATTCATAGACGAAGGAGATGATTTTGATTGGCACAAGCTCTTGCGGCAACCATTCTTTGTGCATGAACATAAATTGATTGAGGACCTGCTGAAAGAATTTCAAACCAAGCATATCCATTTTGCCGTGGTGGTGGATGAGTTTGGAGGTACGGAAGGTATTGTGACGCTAGAAGATATTATGGAAGAAGTGATTGGCGATATCAGGGACGAGTTTGATGAGGAAGACACTGGGTTTAAAAAAATAGATGATAAGCACTTCATTGTGGAAGGAAGAACGATGATCATTGAAGCCTGCAGGCTGATGGACCTTCCCCTGGATACTTTTGATGCGGTGCGGGGAGATAGTGAAACGATGGCGGGTCTGGCATTGGAAATTGCCGGTGAAATTCCGAGTGTGAACCAGGACATCTCCGTGGGAGACTTTCATTTCAAAGTGCTTGAAGTAGACAAGAACCGCATCAAGCGGATGAGTATTGAGATCAACCCAACGAATGTAGACTGATGAAGCAAATCCTGATCCTGACCAGTGCGCTTTTGTTGTTCTCCTGCAACAGTCCTTTTACGCCTAAGCCCAGGAGTTACTACCATATTGAACTTCCTGAGAAGAAGTATCAACTTTTTGACCAGCCGGGTTATCCCTACAGTTTTGAATATCCGGTTTACGGGAAGGTGAATAAAGACAGTACGCTTTTTGACGATAATCCTGACAATCCTTATTGGATCAATATCGATTTCCCGGAATTCTCCAGTCGGATCTATATGAGTTTTAAAACCATTGGCGGTAACTCTGTATATAAGATCAAAACAGCGAATGGGTACAAAGACTCGCTGGTGCCCAACACTTTTGAGGGGCTTCGCGAAGAAGCATTCAAAATGAGTTTCAAGCACAGTGTGAAAGCCAGTTCCATTGATGATTCGCTTTTTCGCACGGCCAATGGCATCTCCGGTGTATATTTTTCCGTTGGAGGGAATGCCGCTACGGCCAATCAGTTTTTTGTAACGGACACCACGCGTCATTTCCTGCGCGGCGCTTTATACTTTGATGCTTCACCCAATGCGGACTCCCTTGCGCCGGTTAACGACTTCCTGAAAGAAGATATGAAGCATATCATTAAGACCTTTAAGTGGAAGAAGTAGCCAATCGCTATTAGCTACTAGCTATTAGCTATCTTTGGGTTATGATTGCCATCGATAATGTCCTGATTTCTGACGATATCGTTTCAGAGAAATTTGTTTGTGATCTTTCCCGTTGCAAAGGGGGATGTTGCGAAGATGGTGATGCCGGTGCGCCCCTCACCAATGAGGAATTGGAAATTGTGCGGGATGCCGCTGGAAAGGTGGAGAAATACCTCACCAAAGATGGAAAAGCTGAATTGGAGAGGCAGGGGCTGTACCGTTATGACCAGGAGTTTGGCTGGGTGACCCCCACAGTTGATGGCGGAATCTGCGCCTATGGCTACCGGGACGGGCAGGGGATCATCAAATGTGCGTTTGAGCAAGCCTACAATGACGGATTGATCAGTTGGAAAAAGCCGATTTCCTGTCACCTTTATCCCATAAAGGCCTCAACGTCAAAATATTCAGGCTACGAGAAATTAAATTACGAGCCAAGGGAAACGATGTGCGCTCCGGCATGTTCTTTGGGTAAGAAACTAAAGGTGCCCGTGTATCAGTTCCTCAAAGAGCCATTAATCCGTAAATTCGGAGAAGAGTTTTATGAGGCTCTGCATCAAGTGGCGCTGGATTACTTTGAAGCCACCCATCGGCCTAAAAAATAAATACATGCATTCAGAACAGGCAGAGAAATTTTTGGAACGAAGTGCCGAGATGGCACCTGATCTGGATCATCGGAAGAAGATCAATTTCAATATTGGTAAGTACAACGCGGTTGTTCCACAGGGTAAGACCCAGTTTGAACACCTCGAGCTTGCCCGTAAGAAAGCAAAAAATCTGAAATGGCGGGCTATTGAAAAGCTTGACCGATACCTTGAGCAGTTTGAATTCAACTTTACCAGAAACGGTGGCAAAGTGATTTGGGCAGAGACAACTGAACAGGCGCAGAAAGCCATCCTTGATATCTGCAAAGCCGAGCAATGCACAACCGTAGTGAAAAGTAAGAGCATGGCTACGGAAGAGATCCACCTCAATGATTTTCTTGAACAGCACCAGATAGAAAGTGTGGAGACGGATCTTGGAGAGTATATCCAGCAATTAGATGGAGAGCCGCCTTACCATATTGTGACGCCGGCGATGCACAAGAGCAAAGAAGATGTTGCGAAATTGTTTGCAGAGAAGCTGCATACTGCGCCTGACCTCTCACCGGAAGAACTAACGCTGGTGGCGAGGGAGAAACTTCGTAAGAAGTATGTGCAGGCCCAGGTGGGTATTACGGGGGCCAATTTTATCATTGCAGATACTGGTTCCATTGCGCTCACTGAAAACGAAGGGAACGCAAGGCTCAGCAGTGCCTGGCCAAAAACACATATTGTACTGGTAGGTATCGAGAAATTGATTCCTGAACTGAAAGACCTCGGATTATTCTGGCCCTTGCTGGCAACCTTTGGTACAGGTCAGAAAATCACGGTGTATAATTCCATCATCAGTGGTCCGAGGAAAGAAGAAGAGACTGATGGTCCGGAGAAAATGTTTGTGATCCTGCTGGATAATGGCCGTACCAATCTGCTCAAAGCCAAGTCCAGGGAGGGTTTGTATTGCATCCGCTGCGGGGCCTGCCTCAATGCCTGTCCGGTGTATAAGAATATTGGAGGGCATGCATATGGCACAACATATAGTGGCCCTGTGGGAAGCGTCATCACGCCTCACCTGCGCAATATGGGTGAATGGAAACACCTGAGCTATGCTTCTTCATTGTGTGGCAACTGTACGGAGGTTTGTCCGGTCAGGATCAACCTGCATGAATTGTTGCTGGAGAACCGCTATGAAGCAGTGGCCGGGGGTTCAAGTTCATTGGGCGAAAGGATTGCGTGGAAAATGTGGCGCCGCGCCTCATTGAGCAGAACCGCTATGAACCTGGGTACGGGGAAGATGAAAAATTTTGTGGTGAACAGTCTCTTCAAAAGCTGGACCCACCTGCGGGGTGAACTCCATTTTGCACCCAAGACGTTCAACCAGGCCTACCGTGAAAAGCAACAGTCCCTTGGAAAAGAGACCAAGTAAACCTTTGCATGATCATCATTACCGGTAAACATTCACCCAGAATTGAATACATCTTTCGATTTGTATTGGAATCTGTATTGGGATACAATATCCGGTTTAACGAAGATCCTGCGCCGGGAGAAGCTGTGCTTGCATATACAGATACGCCGCCACAAGTGCAGAATATCCATATCACCCCACATGGCTTGTTGACGCAAAATGATATTACATCACAGGAAGTTGCCATGAGCAACTGGGAAGATTTGCCGGTATTCTTTGAAACAGACGGGCAAGTTCCGTTTGACCTTTTTGCCGCAGCTTTTTACCTCGTCACCCGTTACGAAGAATACCTACCTCACACCAAAGACGAATACGGAAGATATGCGCACAAAGAATCGCTCGCGTACAGGCAGGGATTCCTGACCCAGCCGTTGATAGATCAATGGGCGATGAAGCTCAAAGAAAAGATCAGTCGGCAGTTTCCGCAAGAGATCCCTGAATTCCGGAAATTCAGTTTCACGCCAACCTACGATATAGATCATGCATGGTTGTTTCGTCATCGGGGTTTGGTGAGAACCGTTGCTCATTTCGGGAGAGATTTGCTTGGCGGTGATCACGAGAGAAACCGTCTTCGTTTACGCGTGCTGCGGGGTAGAGAAAAAGATCCGTACGATATTTATGAATGGCTGGATGCCATCCATCTCCGCTATGGACTGAAGCCGTATTATTTTTTCCCTCTCGCAATCAAGGTGAAGGATTATGATAGAAACATCTCTCCATACAATCCTGCTTTGAAAGATTTGCTGATCTATCATGCCACGGGCTATAAAACCGGCATCCATCCCTCCTGGCAATCTGGCGATAGTGTTTCTGTGTTCAACGAAGAGCTGACCTTGTTTGAAGCAATCACCGGCGCGGCGCCCGTCTATAGCCGCTTTCATTATATCCGGTTCAATCTCCCCGATGGCTATCGGAAGCTTATTGATGCCGGGATCAGTGAGGATCATTCCATGGGTTATGGAACCACCAATGGGTTCCGTGCGTCTACCAGCCATGCATTTCTATGGTATGACCTGAACCGGGAAGCAGTTACCCCACTGAAGGTTTATCCCTATTGCTGGATGGATGCCAACAGTTATTATGAGCAGAAATTTACACCTGCACAAGCCTATGATGAACTTAGGCATTACCATGATTTGGTGAAGAAAGTTTGCGGAAATATGGAGATCATTTCACACAACAATTTCCTGAGTACCGAGAAAGGATTTGCGGGTTGGAAAGAAGTGTATGAGATTTTCCTTGACCAGGTGGTGTACTGGGAGATTTAGGGGGAGGGTTTAGGCTGAGGGTTTAGCTTTTCTGAAACCAGTATTTACAAGGTAGACACCAAGTAGGGTTACGGCTGTGCCTATGGCGATGATCATATTCAGTTTTTCCCCGTTTAATAATGCACATACGATCACAGCAACAATTGGGTTGATGTAAGCGTACACACTAGCCTGCGCAGCAGGTAAACGTTTCAGTGCATAGATAAACGCAAGGAAGGTGATTACGCTACCGATGATGACGAGATAGCCGATGGAATACCAGGCAATAGGATCAACGCTGGTTAATGGTTTGTATTGACCCGTCACCAGGGAAATTAATGTGAGGATGATTCCGCTGATGAACATCTGCCACCCAAGGCTGTAGTATGGGTCAAGATTTTTGGCATGTTTTACGGTATATAGTGTTCCCAGCCCCCAGGTCATGGTGGCCACTACGCCGAGAAGGATGCCGAGGGAGAACTTGGAATTGAACAGATCTTCCAGGTAATCAGAAAATATAATGATGATCCCTCCAAAACCCAGTACCAGTCCAACGATGGTGATGGCATTGAACTTCGTTTCCCTGAAAAGGGTGACGCTGAAGATGGCGATCCATATTGGGGCGATGGCGCCAATCACAGCGCCCAGTCCGCTAGGGATGTATTGCACGCTCCAGGTGCTGAGTCCATTGCTGGCTACAAACATGATGACACTCATCCATACAAACTGAATGAACTGTTCTTTGGTAGGAAGCCGATGGCCTTTGAAGAAAAAATACAACAGGTAGATGGATCCACCGAGGAACTGCCTGACCCCTGCCAGCTGGAGGGCTGGCATATGTTGCACGCCTTTTTTAGAAGCCAGCCAGGTGGTACCCCAGAAAAAACTTACCAGTGCAACGGCGATGAGGGCCCTTGTTTTTTCGGATTGGTTTTTGGGATGAAGGGGCTGCACCGTAGATCTTACCGTGTCATAGAGGTCATATATGTATTGTTTTACGGGTGCTGCTTTCATGTCCCTAATCCCTAATGCCCAATGCCTAATGCCTAAAGTGTCTCATGCCGGTGATCACGAGTGCAAGATGGTGTTTCTGGCAGTACGTGATCGTATCATTATCCCTGATGGAACCACCAGGCTGAATGTACGCCGTGATTCCCGCGGCATGTCCCATTTCAACGCAATCGTCGAAGGGGAAGAATGCATCACTTGCCATCACCGCACCTTTGAGGTGAAAATTGAATTGTTTTGATTTTTCGATGGCCTGCCTGAGAGAATCGATCCTTGATGTTTGTCCACAGCCTTTGCCGATGAGTTGTTTATCCTTTACTAGGGCAATAGCGTTTGACTTGAGGTGTTTGCACACCAGATTAGCGAACAGGAGGTCGTCTTTTTCTTCGGGGGTGGCGTCTCTGCCTCCTTTTTCTTCCCACTTTTCAAAATTCCCTTCGTCTTGTTTTTGGGTTAGCACGCCGTTGAGCATTGATTTGAACATCTTGCCATAAGCAACCTGGGCATGTTGTTTCAGGAGGATCCTGTTCTTTTTTGTTTTCAGGATCTCTAATGCATCGGCATCAAAGTCAGGGGCTATCAATACTTCAAAAAATATTTCATTGATCTCACGTGCCGTGGCCGCATCAACGGTCCCGTTGGTCACCAGTACGCCACCAAAGGCACTTTCCGGATCCCCGGCCAGCGCTGCTTTCCACGCTTCGGCAACGCTGTCTCTTTGCGCAACGCCGCAAACGTTGGTGTGTTTGATGATGGCAAACACCACGGTTTGGCTAACAAATTCACGGATCAGTTGCATGGCAGCATCAGCATCCACGAGGTTATTGTAAGAGAGTTCCTTGCCATGCAGCTGGGTAAACAGTTTGCTGTTGTCTCCATAGAATACGGCGGGCTGGTGGGGGTTCTCGCCGTAACGCATAGACTTGGGTGAAGGGAAAGAAGCAAGGAAATGTTCTTCTCCTGTATTGAAATACTGTGCGATGGCAACGTCATAATGCGCAACAACTTCAAATGCCTTGGCAGCCAAAGCGCGACGTTGGTCTATAGAGGTTTCGCAATGTTGGGACCTGATCAACTCAAGGAAAGAAGGGTATTGATCCCTGGATGCTACTACTGCGAGGTCGCGGAAATTTTTTGCAGCAGCCCTGATCATGGACGGTCCGCCGATATCCACTTTTTCGATGATCAGTTTTTCCTCGTTGGTGCTGGCTACGGTTTCTTCAAACGGGTAGAGATCAACAATGACCAGATCAAATTCAGGGATCTCATATTGCTTCATTTCTTCCAGATCCTGGGGAACATCTCTTCTGCCGAGGATTGCGCCAAATACTTTTGGGTGAAGTGTTTTGACCCTTCCTCCCAGAATGCTGGGGTAGGAAGTGACAGACTCTACAGGTATACAGGAAATGCCGAGCGCCTCAATGAATTGTTGTGTTCCACCAGTGGAATATATATTGACGCCATTTGCATGGAGTTCTTGTACGATGGGTTCCAGACCATCTTTATAGAAAACAGATATCAAAGCCGATTTGATCTTCTTTTGCATAGCTGAAAGGATGTAATGCGCAATGGATAGGGGAGTGCAAAGCTACCGTTTTTTTGACCTTATCCAAAGGGTGAGCGTGAAGATGATGATGTAGCAGTTAATTGTAGCGGGCAGGCTCAGGTGTAAGTCGCCGACCATTGCGTTTTCCACCTTTCCCAAAGCCATGATTCGTTCGTTCATAAAGCGAATCAGGAAAGAGCAGATGTAAGCTAAAGGAGTTGCCCAACCAATGGGAAAAAGTATGGAAGTAAGGAGGAGCAAAATCAAGATCAATCCCGAAATCGGAACGGCAACTACATTGCTAATCAGGAAGATTATCGGAAACTGACCAAAGTGGTAAATGGCGATCGGTGTGGTAAGGATCTGCGCGGCCAGCGTGGTGGAGATCAGCGTCCAGCCATACAGAAGGATCTTATTGTTTGGCTGCCATAGGCTGCTGATGGTTTTTTGATAAATGAGGAGGCTGGCAACTGCGGTGTAGCTGAGTTGAAACCCAAGGTCCCAAAGCAGTAGTGGATCTATGCAAAGCATAACAACTCCTGATGCCGCAAGGCTGTTTCCGGTTTTATGTGATTTGCTGAGAAGTTCTCCAGCCAACATGAAACTGAACATCCAGGCGCTTCGGACCACCGAAGGTGCATTTCCACACACAGATGCATAAAACCAGAGCCATGAGATACACAGGATGGTATAAAGCCATTTTTTACGACCCTTATTTAAAAAGCCGAGCATTCGTGCTAACACGGTGTACAGCAAGGCCAGATGCATCCCGGAAATGGCAATCACATGAACCACGCCGGTATTGATATAAGCACTCTTGAGATCCTGGGAAAGATAGGTACGTTCTCCGATCATCAATGCACCTGCCATATTCCGGACATCATCATCCCGAAACAGAGAGTCAAGTATTTCAGAAAGTTTGTTTCTGGTGAAAATCGACAGACGAGCACCGGTTGACGGCTTTGAGAGCAGTAAAGACATAGCGGCGGAACGCGACAAATAGGATATGTTTTTTCGAACTAAGTAGCCATAGAATCCGTTGGTTCGTGCTTTTTCTGCTGTTATATCCTGTAGTCCAGTTCTCATGAGGGCCAGGGTTCCTTTAGAAAACGCGATGTGTTGATGATTGACCCAAACCAAAGCTGAAGCAGGTTGCCAACCCTCTTGCCCTGCTTTTTTTCCAATAATCTGGACTATCGTTTGAAAACCTTGTTTTGAGGCTCTGGAATCCTGGACGATTTTAACGATGTAATCCTTTTCCCCTTTGTGATCTGGTTCCAGCCAAGATTTAGTGTTGTGCATGTTTGTTGTATACATCAGGTAGAACCCCAGGGCAGCATACAAACAAATCAGCGGGAGAGAAAAGATCCACCTGTAATTTGAGATCAGTTGACGCGGATTTTTAAGATGCAAGAAGAGAAAAAGAGCTAAAATGGCTCCCAATTCCCGGAGAAGGTGTGTATATGACAGATCATACAACACAATGCCTGTAACCAATGCCGGTAGTATCCGAAGCATAGGATAGCCAGCCCACCAATTCTGTTGAATGTTCATGATTCAAGTTGGCACAAAGATTTATCTGGATTATCCGCTTTATTCCCATAAAATGCTGTGGAAATCAACACTTTGGCTTTGAATCCTACCGATGTTGACGTATTTTAGCCGAAACATTTGTTCCAATAATATTTACATGTTATCCATGTAAGTAGGATATTATACCTTTGGGACTCTAGAAAAAAGATATTATATGAGAAATTATGTTAGGAAGTTGATCTCATTGGTAGCTATTGCTGGTGCTTTTTTTTTCTCAGCATGTAGCACAGAAGATATTACTGGGTCAACACCGGCACCCAATCCCAATATTGCCGAAATCGTTGCCAGAGATCCTAACTTGTCCCTATTGAATGCTGCAATAAATCGCGCAAACCTTTCTTCTGCTTTGGCGGCTCCAAATATTACGCTCTTAGCGCCAGACAACTATTCATTCTACTTGTCAGGAATTCCTGATGTGAATGCGATCAACGCATTGCCCATTCCAACGCTTCAGTCAATATTATCGTACCATGTGATTTCTAGAAGTGTGCCTTTCTCTAGTGTTCCCGTTTCTGATACTTTGAAAACGGCAAACTCTCAGAATGTTTATGCATCTAACAATCGAAATGGTACTTTCTTCAATGGTATAACTATCAAGGCAAAAGACAGGCAGGGTTCTAATGGGTACATTCAGGTTGTAGAGAAGTTATTGACTCCTCCAGCGCCTACCAAGTCTATTGCCAGTGCTATAGGCAATGATTCTACATTCAGCATGTTGTTTGCAGCAGTAACTAAATTGAACTTATTGCCATTACTAAACAATGCAAATAAACTGACTGTTTTTGCGCCCAACAATGCCGCATTCCGTGCTGTAGGTATTACCGATATTAACGCGGTACCAACGGCAACGCTTGATGCAGTTGTAAAAGCCCATGTGGTAGGTACTAACGTCTGGTCTACAGATCTGGAAAATACAGCTGTTTACAATACGGCGAATCCAGCAGCGAGAGTGGTTGTATCTACAATTCCTGCTGCCGGCGTGAAACTGGTATCAAGTACACAACCCGTGTCTTTGATTACTGCAGCCAACAGTGTCTGCACCAACGGAATTATCCATACCATCAACAGAGTAATGTTATAGTGGATCACACCACAATAAAAAAAGGGACCAATCTGGTCCCTTTTTTTATTTACTGAGGTGCATACTTCTTTCCTTGTAAAGCTGCCTGAAGTAAGGATCTCTAAGGTCCTTGATGAATCGAATGGCTTCACCCGTTGACTTCATTTCCGGGCCCAGTTCTTTGTTTACACCTGGGAACTTATCAAAACTGAATACAGGCTCCTTGATTGCGAATCCCTTCAATTTCTTTTCAAACTTGAAGTCTGTTAGTTTGTGTGTGCCGATCATCACTTTGGTTGCTACATTGAGGTAAGGGATCTGGTAGGCCTTGGCAATGAAAGGTGTTGTCCTTGATGCCCTTGGATTGGCTTCAATTACAAATACTTTTCCGTCTTTAATAGCAAACTGGATGTTGATCAGTCCGCGGATATCTAAAGCGCGCGCAATCTTCTCGGCATAAAACTCCATCGTCTGAACAATCAACGGTGACAAGTTGAACGCAGGCAATACTGCGTTGGAGTCACCACTATGGATACCTGCGGGTTCAATGTGTTCCATCACTCCCATTACGTGGAAGTTCTCACCATCAAAAATGGCATCGATCTCTGCTTCCTGGCATCTGTCAAGGAAGTGATCAATGAGGATCTTGTTGCCAGGCAAGTGCTTGAGTAGACTCACCACTGCTTTTTCCAATTCGTCATCATTGATCACGATCCGCATCCGTTGTCCGCCCAATACATATGAGGGACGTACCAATACCGGATAACCCACTTCTTTGGCTACTTCAAAAGCATCATCCACATTGTAAGTAGTGCCATATTGTGGATATGGGATAGAAAGATCCTTCAGCATATCAGAGAAACGGCCGCGATCTTCGGCGATATCCATGCTGTCATAGCTGGTACCTACAATCTTAATGCCTTTCGCATGTAATTTTTCCGCCAGTTTCAGTGCAGTTTGTCCGCCCAGCTGCACAATCACACCATAAGGTTGCTCGTGCTCAATGATCTCCCAGAGATGTTCCCAGAAGACGGGTTCAAAATAAAGTTTGTCGGCCACGTCAAAATCCGTGGAAACAGTTTCCGGGTTGCAGTTCACCATGATGGCTTCGTAACCGGCTTCTTTAATGGCGAGCAGACCATGTACGCAACAGTAATCGAACTCAATTCCTTGTCCGATCCGGTTTGGACCAGAGCCTAAGACAATGATCTTTTGTTTATCCGAGACATTGCTTTCATTGGTGCCCCCATTTTCAAAGGTGCTGTAGAAATAAGGAGTCTTTGCTTCAAATTCAGCGGCACAGGTATCAACCATTTTAAATACCCTGCGGATCCCTGCAGCCTTCCGTTTTTCATACAGCTGGTCCTCATTGCCATCCTTCATGATCTTGCAGAGCTGTTCATCAGAGAAACCATGGTGTTTGGCTTCACGCAGGAGTTCCATCGGAATTGTATCCAACTTATATTTTGCGATCTCTTTCTCCAGGTTTACGATCTTCTCGATCTCATAAATAAACCACCTGTCTATACGGGTTGCCTGCACAATCGTTTTCACGCTGATGCCTGCCATAAGCGCATCCTTGATCCTGAATATCCTGTCCCACTTTGGTGTTTTCAGGTATTCAATGAGTTCGTCTGAATGCATCAGGCTTTGTCCATAATAGCCCAGGCCCACTGCATTGTTTTCCAGGCTCTGACAGGCCTTTTGGATAGCTTCGGTAAAACTTCTTCCGATAGACATTACTTCACCTACAGATTTCATCTGAAGGCCAAGGGTGTCATTGGCTCCTTTGAATTTATCGAAATTCCAGCGCGGCACTTTAACGATGACGTAGTCCAGTGCTGGTTCAAAATAAGCAGACGTTGTTTTGGTGATCTGGTTTTTCAGTTCATCCAATGTGAACCCGAGTGCAAGCTTCGCAGCAATTTTCGCAATGGGATATCCCGTAGCCTTAGATGCCAGTGCAGAAGAACGGCTCACGCGCGGATTGATCTCGATGGCAATGATTTCTTCTGTATCTGGATTCAATGCAAACTGTACGTTACAGCCACCAGAGAAATTGCCAAGGTTGCGCATCATGTCAATAGCCGTATTACGCATCAGCTGAAACGCTGTGTCAGACAGGGTCATGGCCGGCGCTACCGTGATGGAATCACCCGTGTGGACACCCATCGGATCAAAATTCTCGACGGTACAAATGATTACCACATTATTATTGGCATCGCGAAGCAGTTCCAGTTCAAATTCTTTCCATCCCAGAACGGCTTTTTCAACCAATACTTCGTGAATGGGGGAAGCATTAAGACCTCGGTTCAGTGCTTCGTCAAGGAACTCCTTGCTGTGTACAAAACCTCCGCCCGTACCACCGAGGGTAAAGGAGGGTCGGATCACCAATGGGAACCCGATCTCCTGTGCAAACTCTTTGCCTTCAAGAAATGAATTCGCCGTTCTTGCTGGCGCCACCTGGATGCCCATCTGGATCATCCACTGGCGGAACTTCTCCCGATCCTCCGCTTTTTCGATGGCTTTGATATCCACACCAATCAACCTCACATTATACTTTTCCCATATACCAAGCTCGTCTGCTTCCTTGGCCAGGTTTAACGCGGTTTGTCCACCCATAGTAGGTAAGACAGCGTCAATCTGGTTTTCCTGGAGGATCTGCTCAATGCTTTCCACATTCAGGGGAAGGAGGTACACCCTGTCAGCCATGATCGGATCGGTCATGATGGTGGCAGGGTTGGAGTTGATAAGGATGACCTTAACGCCTTCTTCCCTGAGGCTGCGCGCAGCTTGTGATCCTGAATAATCGAATTCGCAGGCCTGGCCGATGATAATTGGGCCGGAGCCAATGATGAGAACGGTCTTTATTGATTTGTCCTGGGGCATTTTCGGGGCTTTGAAATGTTGCGGGGACGCCCCTTCCGGGCGTTTTCCCGGGGAGCAAATGTAGGGCAAAATTCAGTGTGAAAGTGTGAAAGTGTGGAATCTGGAAAAGAGTTGTGAAAAATAACATTGAACAGCGGTGAAATCACCTTGGAGAGGGCTATGGCCGGATTGTAGTTTTATCAGGCCAATCGGCAATAGTCCGGAAGCTGGAAACCATTTCAAAACCAATTAAAAAATCAAGACCATGAAGAGAGTGATGTTTGCAGCAATGCTGCTCGTGAGTACGGTAACGGTTTTTGCCACCGAAACAAAAGGCAAGGATGACCAGGTAAGCGGGAAAGAAATCAGAAGCACCCAGAAGTTTGATGAGTGTGAGGTATCTATCAGTACTAAAATAGGACCAAACTTCGCCCAGGTTGAAGTCAAGTGTAGTTATAGGGCGGCTACTTGCAAAGAAGCCATTACAAATGTGGCACAGTGTCTGAAAGACGCTAAGGCTGCTGTTATGCAGTAAGCGTCAGGCTTTATTCTTTAATCAACTTCCGGACTATTTACATCGCAAACCAATTAAAAAATAAATATCATGAAAAAATTAATGATCGCAGCATTGCTGCTGTGGAGTACGGCAACGGTTTACGCCGGTACACCAAAGAGCGAAGAAGCAACAGGTAAAAACCCTAAAGCAAAAAATCTGCTTAGGAATACTGGGATGTGCAATTTTACAATGTCTGCAATGGTAGGCCCTTCCGGTAACCAGATTGAAATCAAATGTACCTATTCATCTCCCGCATGCTGGATTGCCATTGTACAAGTGATGATGTGTTTAGAAGATGCAAAGAGAGAATTTATTCAATAGTTGTATCTATTTCTTAACGAATCAATTTCTTACCAATGATGATGTATCATATTATTCTCTATTGGATTGGCCTATTTACGGCAGCTACTTCAGATACGAATAACAATCTAAGCATTGCATACTCAGTTAAATTCAACGATGAGTTTGACAGAGGCCGAAAAGAAAGACTTTACCAGGCATCGTTGGAGATCTCTGACGGGAAGTCTAAGTACTATATGGTTGCCAAGGAATCATTTCAACCAACAGATGAACATGATCTTCGCTTCACGCCTGATTCTTCCCATTTGGTTTTCACCAGTCAAAACGAGAGTGTATTGATTGCACAGGAGTATGGTTTCAACGGTAAAGCTTTTTTTGTTTCGGATTCTTTGTACCCAATGGTTTGGGAGATCCTTCCTGACCAAAAGCAAATAGACTCATTGGTTTGTGTAAAAGCAAGATGTCATTTCCGGGGGCGGGAGTATATCGCGTGGTTTGCACCTGAAATCCCACTCCCGTACGGCCCTTGGAAAATGGGTGGCCTGCCCGGGTTAATCGTTGACCTGCAGGACGTTGATGAAAATCTTGTTGTCCAGTTGCAGTCTATTCAATTCAAGTCTTCAGCCTTTGACCTGCCGAATAAGGTGAAGTATACGATGGAAAAGCATATTGAAGAGCTGAAAAAGGTAACACAGCGTTTACAACAGAGTGCGAGTGTGGATCAGTCTGGGAACTGTCTATCCTGTAAAGGAAGCTCCAAGGCAAGCTTTTACTTCTGGGAAAAGCTCCCGCAATGAAACCATTATTGTGCTTGTTGATTTTGGTAGCACTGGGATTAACAGTTGCTGCGCAACCTTTCGAGCATAAAGTAACGGGGACAGATGGTAAGCCAATTTCATCGGCAACAGTAATATTCAAACCGTTGAAAGGTGCTCAGGCCCAGATCTTTGCCATCACAGATGTGGAAGGGAAATTCAGGGTACAACTAAAGCCTATGTTGCTTTATCAGGTTGTGGTTAGGCATTTGTCTTATGAGACAGATACATTTTTTGTAGAATCTTTGGCAGATCATATCTCAGCGCCAGACCGTATCCTGCTCAAGCCTAGGCATCAGCAGCTTCAGGAAGTAACGATAGTGCGAAAAGCACCAGTTGTCATTAGACAGGATACGGTGACATACAGGGCAGATGCTTATGCTGGGCCAGATACACGCAAAGTAGAAGATCTGCTGGCAAAAATGCAAGGTTTTAGTATTGGCAGCGATGGCCAGATCACGTACAATGGCCAGGTGGTGGAGCGGGTAATGATTGAAGGTGATGACCTCACTGGCAGATCGTATCAACTTCTTACAAGGAACCTGAATGCTGGTTACATTGATAAAGTAGAGGTGCTCTTGAATGATCATGAAAACCGGGTCTTAAAGGAGCAGGGTAATGCAGGAAAGGTTGGGATCAATCTTTCCATCAGGAAAAATCTTCTGGGAAAGTGGAACGGGGGTATTGACTTATTAGCGTCCATCAACAAGCGATACGAAGCAGATGGTCATGGTATCCGCGTTAAAAAGACGTTGAAGGTTTTTTCGTTTTTCAACCTGAACAATATAGCTAACAACCCGCTGGATGAAGCAGAGACTTATGAGGAGATGGAAAATGCCTCTGCTTCACACTCGGGGGTAAGTGGCCGGGATATGGTTCTGCAGTCCGGAGAATTGTTTCCACCGGATTTGCCGGAGAAATATGTGAGAAACAACAATGACGCCGGGTTAGCAACAATGCTTACATGGAAAACAGGTAAACATACCGCTATGCGTTTGGTGGCCGGCGCCCAGAAGCGGAGCTGGGTTGCAAACCTGTCGTCAAACATAAAAACATTCCCGGATAGCTTACAGACCTGGCAAGTGAGCAACGACATTTTGCAGGAGCAGGTTCCGCAAACAACCTTTTTACGTTTGACGGCCAATACAGACAGAGGAAAAAAAACTGTGATTCAGTGTGGAATGCAAATGGCTTATATCAGGCAAAAGAATCGATACATAAATCTTACAAGTATTGATTTATCTGACAGCCTTATTGAGCAGCTGACGAATGAGGGGTTGCAGGCCAGGGCGGGATGGAAAGCTACTATGAAAGTGAACAAAAATGTGGTTTCAGTTACCCATGCAGAATTATGGTATCAGGGTATTGACCAGGAACTATCAAACTATTCTTCCAGGTATGCCGGATATTTCAACCTGAAGCAGGGTAATTACCTGCAATCACAGGATCTTTCCGGACGAGGTTGGGGACTTTCACTAGGTCAGAACTGGATTAAAAAGTACAGCTCCTGGACAATGAAAATGGGTGGATCTATTGCTTACTCTTATGAAGAATTAGGAGGTAGAGCAAGCGTAATGAATGTTCAGGCAGATACCACTTACAACAGCGCACAGGGAGTGCAAATCAAGTCGGCGGATCTGTTTACTTCATTGCAACTTGACAAGTGGAAGAAGATGTCGGTTTCTACAGAACTCAGGGGTGGACCAAGAGTGCTGGATTGGAAGGATACCCGGAACCTTACAGCGGGCGGAAACCTGATGGCGGAATGGGTATATAAATTTAGCCTTTTGCAAACGCTTCGTTTGTCTTGGCAGTATTCTCGTGATTTGCCGGAAAGAGGTGTATTTATCCCGGATCCATTGATTTCAGGAAATGGCGTCATACTCAGGAGTATCCCATTTAGCAAGCCGGAACAGCGACAACTTCTTCAGCTGGGTTATTTTGCCAATATTCTTAAACATCAATTGAGCTGGTCTCTTAGGTTACAGTGGCGATTGGGCCAGACTTTGTATATACCGGATATGTTTGTAACACCAGCCTACTCGGTCAATGGATGGCAGTTGGCCAGTGGCAATTGGTCTTCTATGGTAATGGGTACTATTGAAAAATATGTTCACCCTATCAGGGGAAAGCTCGGCTTCTCTTTGATAGGGAATGCATTGAATGGGATGATTATATTGAATCAGGAGTCTGCGCTCACCCGTAACCGAAGCGTATTAGCGGAGCTTTGGTGGGCGGGGTTGATATCGAAAAAGATAAAATTAGAAACCCGTTTCAAAGTGGCGGGCAACCTGACGCGAATGGATCAGCAACCAGCCCAAACGCTTTGGTTTCCCGGCTGGAGCCAGAAGGCCAGCTGGCAGTGGTCTGAGCAGGGCTTTCTGTCTTGTTTATGGCGGGCATCACCCTTTGGAAGTGGGAGATATGCACATGGCATTGATGCGTATTTGCAACAGAAAATCGGAAAGCGGTGGACGTTTCGGTTGCAGGGGCATAATCTGTTGAATCAGCAACGATTGATGACAAGGCAGATCTCGGCCTATCAATCAGGCAGTTCGTCATACGATCTTGTGGGGCGATATGTGTTGCTGGGGGGAAGTCTGCAGTTGTAACAAAAAATCCCGCCAATGAGCGGGATCGATATATTCATAGACGATGTGCATGTGATTATGAACCATGGTAAGAGGAAATCTCAAACTCATCCAGCATAACCTCTTGTTGTTGAGGGGCTGCCTTGGACTTTTCTTCGTTCCTGGCCAGTCTTTCTTTGTTGATGCCGATGATGCCGAGTATGGCTATCCATACTATAGCAAGTTTTTGTAAATATTTCTTCATACCACACCCATTTATTGTTTAGACAACAAACAGATGCCAAATGTTGTACCACAAAAACAGAAAATCCTGCTGTTTTTGTTTCATAATTGTTAAAAGGCTGAAAACCTTGTTTCTAATGTTTAACCATCAGAAGGTTTAGCTGAATTGTCTGGCGTCTTCTTGCCAAAGAGGTCATCAAAAACCCCATCCAGATCACCAAACTGGTCCTTAAATGCCGAACTGCCTTTGGTTTTGAGTTCTTCGAAATATTCCTTGGCTTTATCTGCTGCTCCTTCGGCCTCATTTTTCAGGTCGTTTGCTTTTGCTTTAAGGTCAGCCATTAATTTTTCTTTTTCTTCATCACTCATGTTAGCGTACTTAAAAGCTGCGTAGCCTGCTGCTGCACCGAGAAGAAATGTGGCGATATGTTTTGAACCAACTCCCATAACCTTGAATTTTAAACGATTGTTGACTGTAGATTTGCACCCTGAAGTTACTTAAATGAAATGCCTTCCCGCACTCCTTTCATGTATCTTATTTATAACCAGTGCTTCCGCGCAGAAGCCTGTGAGTACCGATTATCCTAAAGGGTATTTCCGGTATCCGCTTGATATTCCGCCAAAGCTCAATGCCAATTTCGGGGAGATGCGTCCAAACCATTTTCATATGGGTCTTGATCTGTTTACCCAGCGAAAGGAAAATCTGCCCATTTATGCGGCAGCGGAAGGATACGTCAGCAGGGTGAAAATTGAACCCGGAGGCTTTGGGAATGCCATATATATAGCCCATCCCAACGGTTTGACCACCTTGTATGCACACATGAATGATTTCATGCCCGCCTTGCAGCAATTTGTAAAAGAACAGCAATACCGCACGGAGAGCTGGGAGCAGGATCTTGCCATCCCTGACGGGAAGTTTCCGCTTAAGAAGGGTGATTTTATTGGATATAGCGGTAATACTGGCGGCTCGCAAGGCCCGCATGTGCATTTCGAGATCAGGGAGACTGCTTCTGAGAAATGCCTCAACGGACTGCTCTTTGGGTTCAATATTCCCGATCAGGTTCCGCCGGTGATTTATAAAATTGGGGTTTACGACAAGAGTGTATCTATGTACGAAACGATTCCCATCATTGCCGTTGCACAAAAATCCGGAAACGGCTATCGGGCAGCAGTACCCACTATTGGATTTGACAAAGTCCAGATTGCGCTCCATGCTACAGATGCCATGACCGGTGTACCGAATCCGAATGGGATCTACAAAGCCACGCTGTATGAAGGGGAGAATGCATTGGCGGGGTTTGCTATCGATAAAATCGGGTACGATGAAACGCGGATGTTGAATGCGCATATCGACTACAGAACTAAAATGTCCGGTGGTTCTTATCTCCAATATCTGGTACCGTTGTCTGGTGACGCGCTGACCATCTATCCATACAACAAGCCAGGGGATTATATCTTCCTTAAAGACACTCTCGCGCATAACTATCGGCTTGAGGTAATGGATGCGTACGGGAATAAATCAAACCTGCAGTTTACATTGAAAAGAGCGGCCATGCGCAAGCCGCCATTGGTCAGGCCTGAGCCGCTGATGCGCGCCGGGGAGATCAACGTTTTTGAAACAGAACAGGTTGAGGTTTTTCTTCCGGAAAATGCTCTGTATGATTCCATCTATTTTCGATATGGTGTAACGGCGGATGCACAGCTCAATACTTTTTCACCCATCCACAATTTGCATCAGGCCACAACGCCCCTGCAAGTGGCAATGACGGTAAAGATTAAGCCTTCGGCAACCATTCCTTATCATTTAAGGGATAAGATGCTGATGAAGAAGATGACAAGGGGAAACACTGATGTAGCCAGGGCCAACTGGGAGATGGGGAAATACGTTGCCCGCTTTCGGGATTTCGGCAGTTTTCAACTGGTGGCTGACGACCAGCCGCCGGTGGTATCAGGTCTTGCGCCCAATGCTAATCTTTCCAAAAGCCAGAAAATGGTGCTCTACGTGAAAGATAACTACCAGCAGATCAAAAATTTCCGGGCAGAGCTTGATGGTAAATGGCTGAGGTTTGTCCGCAGGGGAAACAGCTTCACCTATGTTTTTGATGAAAAATGTGACCGAGGTGAACATGTGCTGTCTGTAACTGTTGAAGACGAAGCAGGAAACAAAACCAAAATGTCAATTCCGTTTAAAAGATAAAACATGTTAGAACCAGGACAGAAAGCGCCATCGTTCAAAGGAAAAAATCAAAAGGGTGAATCGGTGTCATTGAAAGACTATCTCGGAAAAAAACTGGCCATTTTTTTCTATCCTGAAGACGATACGCCTACTTGTACAGAGCAGGCATGTAACCTGCGTGACAACTATGCGCTGCTTAAAAAAGAAGGGATTGAAGTGGTAGGGATCAGCCCGGATGATGTGAAGAGTCATGAGCAATTCATCGGCAAATTTGAACTTCCATATACCCTTGTGGCGGATCCACAGAAAAAGATCATTGAAGCCTACGGGGTGTGGGGTGAAAAGAATATGTACGGCAGAAAATATATGGGATTGATCAGGACAACATTTCTGGTGGATGAAAAAGGGATGATCAAGCATATCTTCAAGAAGCCCCGGGTGCGCCAGCATGCCGAAGAGATCATCGCAAAAGCGAAGCTTTAATTAAAACACTTCATTCAGTCCGAAGAAGAGACCTTTAGCGCCATAGGTGCCAAACGCATAATCAATGCAGATATTGGTTCTTGTGCTGCGGTTGAACAAGATCCTTAAACCCATGCCAGCGCCGGGATTCCAGCCTTTAAACAATTCTTTATTATCTGCATCAGCAATGGACTGCATGTTGGCGAAAACCACACCGCTCAGGAATTTGTTGGCGGTGATCGGGAAGCGGTACTCAGACTCAAGATAAAAATAGGAGGGACCACGGAACCGCCCGATGGTATAGGCTCTTCCACTT
>JBASZQ010000062.1:0-14964 GCA_049661025.1 Chitinophagaceae bacterium
GAAGCTTACTCTGGATGCGGATGTGTTTGATGTATTTCGTGTCTTCCGGCGTTTTGATGGGCGGAATTTTCGAGTTTATGGTGATGGCGAGCGCTTGCTTGCTATTGGGATCGAAGGTCAGGGCAGAGGGCGTACTCAGAAGGTTTCCGGGGGCCAGGTTCCAATGCTGTCCTTCGCCACGATCCATGGGGAGCAATACTTTGTGGCCATCGGATCGGTTAAATACCTCGTATTTGTGGAAGACCACCTGTACCTGGTATTGCCCTTTGGGTAAGCTTTTCAGCTGTTGTATCGGGTAGCCAAATGCCTGAGGATCAAAGGTTACAGAGGTACCTGGCTGCCAGTTTTGCACATCCATCCCAAAAACCTGTTGAGTACCCGGACCGTCTTCAATCTGGAAGCGGGGTTCCTGCGTTTTATTGGTCGAAAACAGCAAAAGCAATCGCCCGTTCAATGGACCATTTTCCAGGGTTTGGGGTATGGTAATGCTGATCTTTGGCTGGGCAGCGGAAATCGTTGGGACAAAGAGCGTCAGTATCGCGAAGAAAAGCAACAGGTATTGTTTCATGGTTGTAAGTTAAGTAAATGGGAAGCACGATGGCCGCACCAGAACCATGGCTCTTTTGCCGGGGATCAAAAACGGCGGAAAAACAGGAAAAAAGCCTCCATTTTCTGCAATTTATTGGTTTTTAGCGCTACCTTTGCCGTCCCCAAACAGGGCCATAAAATCCCTGTTAATTTTACAAAAAGGAGGACTTTTTAAGTGGAAGAAAACAAAAATGTAACTGCCCCCGCAATCGCCTCAGCTCATGATGATTTTGACTGGAGCGTTGACAAAAGAAATGTCACTTCGTACACCAACGAAGAGAAACAAAAGTATGATGCAGCGTATGAGAATACGTTCCGCAGCATTACTGATGGTGAAATGATCGAGGGAATTGTTGTAGGCCTCACCAAGACTGATGTTGTATTGAACATTGGTTTTAAGTCCGATGGTCTGATTTCCTTGAACGAATTCCGCGATTTGCACAATCTTAAGACTGGCGATGTTGTGGAAGTTATGGTTGTTGAGAAAGAAGACCGTGAAGGTCATCTTCACCTCAGCCGCAAACAAGCCAGGGTCACCCGTGCATGGGAAAAGATCGTGGAAGTACACAAAACTGGTGAAGTGGTTTCCGGTCTGGTTACCAGCAAAACCAAAGGCGGTCTTATCGTTGACATCTATGGTATGGAAACCTTCCTGCCAGGTTCGCAGATTGACGTTAAGCCTGTTACTGACTACGATCAGTTCGTAGGTAAGACCATGGAATTCAAAGTGGTGAAGATTAACGAAGCCATCAAGAATGCTGTGGTATCTCACAAAGCCCTTATTGAAAGCGACATCGAAGCACAGCGTCTCGAGATCATGTCCAAACTCGAGAAAGGTCAGGTACTGGAAGGTACCATCAAGAACATCACCGATTTCGGTGCGTTCCTTGACCTTGGCGGCGTAGATGGTTTGTTGTATATCACTGACATCAGCTGGGGACGGATCAACCATCCTTCAGAGGTGTTGAAACTGGATCAGAAACTGAATGTGGTTGTTCTCGATTTTGATGATGAGAAACGCCGTATCAGCCTTGGTCTGAAGCAATTGACGCCACACCCGTGGGATACACTTCCTGAAACCATTTCAGAAGGTGCACTGGTGAAAGGTAAAGTGGTGAACATCGAAGATTACGGTGCGTTCCTGGAAATCCTCCCTGGTGTGGAAGGCCTGGTGCACGTTTCTGAGATCACCTGGGCTAATACCCCGATCAACGCGAAGGAGTTCTTCAAACTTGGCGACGAGTACGAAGCAAAGGTTGTAACGCTGGATAAGGAAAGCCGCAAGATGAGCCTTTCTATCAAGCAGTTGACCAATGACCCCTGGAGCGATATCGAAAGCAAGTATCCTACAGAGAGCCGTCACAAGGGTATCGTAAAGAACATCACTCCTTATGGTGTGTTTGTTGAGCTCGAGCCTGGTATCGGCGGTATGATCCATATTTCTGACCTGAGCTGGCTGAAGCGTTTCAACCATCCATCAGAGTACACGAAAGTGGGTTCTACGATCGATGTAGCGATTTTGAACATCGATAAGGAGAACAGGAAACTGCAACTCGGTCATAAACAACTGGAAGAAGATCCCTGGAACACCCTGCAGGAAACATTCGCTGTAGGATCAGTTCATGAGGGTACTATTTCCCGTAAAGATGACAAAGGTGCTATTGTTCAGCTTCCTTACGGACTGGAAGGCTTTGCCCCCGGCCGTCATCTGGTGAAAGAAGACGGATCACCTGTGAAAGCAGAAGAAACACTGCCTTTCATGGTGATTGAATTCGATCGCAATGAGAAGCGTATCGTGGTTAGCCACGCACGCATCTGGGAGCAAGTGAAGTACGAAGAGAAAGAAGCCGTTGCCAAGGAGAAGAAGGTTGAAGCTGCTAAAACAAAGAAGGCAGTGAAAGACGTTCAAGGCAAAGTGGAGAAAACAACCCTGGGTGACCTTGGTGTACTCGCTGAGCTGAAGAAGAAGATGGAAGAAGGAGACGGTCAATAGATATTGTACCAAACAATGAAAAACCCGGCAATAGCCGGGTTTTTTTGTTTGGTATAATATCTATTGACAATGTGGCAATTTGACGATGCGGCAATGCGGCAATGTAGGGCTAGTCTCTAAGTATCTCAATCCTATCGAGGTCAAATTCTTCTAAAGAGTTCAGAATCAAATCCGCAGCCTGAAACCTGGGCTGGTGTCTAAATTCTGGCGCAGGAATTGCAATACAAGTCATTCGTGCTGATTTAGCGGAAATCAATCCATTAAATGAGTCTTCAAAACAAATACATCTGGAAGGTGACTGATCCAGAGTCATCGCACAATTCAGATAGACTTGCGGATGGGGTTTTCCGAAAGGCAAATTTTCTGCAGAAGCAAATGCGGAGAAGTACGACCTTATATTCAATTTATCTACGACAACATCTATCAGGGATGTTGGAGAAGATGTGGCAAGCCCTATCGTAAAATTCCGATGCTTTAATTGCTCTAATGTGGAAATTACGCCGGGCATTACTGTGCCTTTTTGAGCGATTTTACTGATTATCAATGCATTTATTTCTTTCTCAATGATAGGAGCCCGATCCAGCCCCAGCGCGTACTTTTTTAGCCAAAATTCAACGAACTCTTTGGTTCTTAAGCCAATAGACGTAGCATATTCTTCAGGATTGAGTTGAATACAATATGGCATAAATGCCTCATTTGCAGCTTCGTACCACAATGGTTCGGAGTCAATCAAAACACCATCCATATCGAATATCGCCGAATGGACGTAATTCTTCGATATTTTATCGGGGGTTCTTATCATATGTCAATCAATTTGTCGTTTTATCCTTATTCCGATTTGTGGTTTTTAGCCTTTTGCTATAACAAATCAATAAGGGGGCTACAAATAACGGAATACAAATTAAGTAATCATGAAAAAGTTATTTCGAAGACTGAACCTGAATTTTCCTGGAGGACAACGTTGCATTCAGATAAACGGAATTCTACGTCAGGGTTCACTGTTGATTCCATTGCTGCTATTGGTGGTGTCAGTAACTCATGGTCAGGTGAGCAGAGAAATTTCGTACGTAAATTTATCTCGTCCTAACGGAGGATCTGTTAGTCCCGGGGATACCTTGGAGATTAGAGCCGTACTCAGTGTTAGGAGCGGCACAAATATCTACAGGGTCAGGTATACTGGCACCATTCCTATAAACACAACTTACATTGCTGGAACGCTTTCTGCAAAGACCAATGAGGGTCAGATCGGGTACACAAATACCGGAAACTACACAGACGCTTCGGGTGATGACAGGGCACAAATTTCAGGTACCAATATTGTAATGAATCTTGGTCAGACGGCGGGCATACCGCCTGCGAACGGTGGTACAATCAATGGTGGAAGCACCGTGCCACATTCCTGGGGAGCCGCTACCATTATCCAGGCAACATACAGGGTAAGGGCATCATCTGCCATAGGAACGCAAATTGTAATTACGGGTAACGCATTCAGGTATGCAAACACCAGTGGAGGGACTGTAGTGTCTTATCCTACTTCCGATTTTGGTATTTTGGTGAATGCGCAGTTTAGCTGTGGCGCTTTGGATGCAACAAATATGATTACGGATGAGTTAAGTGGTACCTATGCATCCGGAACTGGTCAGAACAGGATTGCTTCACCAATTGTTACAGGGTTTACCTACAGTACCATCTCTAACAATACGCCAAATGATGGCTCGTATGCTGTTGTAAAGAACTCTTCTCCATCGCAAACAACAAATATTTTTGCTCCCAGTACAAACCGTGCGTTTAGTGTATGGGAAATCTTTGGTGATCATACCGGAACAAACGACGCAGTTGGAAATCCTCCATCGGCAGCAGGTGCAAATGGTGGGTATATGTTGATCGTGAACGCGTCTTATGCACCAAGTTCAGTATTTACAACCACTGTAAATGGTTTGGCTCCATTCACTACCTATACATTCTCTTTCTGGATTCGTAACCTGTGTGGAAATTGTAGTTCAAATCCCACTGGAGGAGGAATGACTGGTAACGGCGTACTGCCTAATCTGGCCTTGTCTATCAATGGATTGGATTACTACACCACGGGTAACCTGCCTGGCTTAAGCGGCTGGGTTAAGAAATCCTTTACCTTCAATTCCGGTTCCTCTACCAACTTCAATATCAATTTGAGGAACAACGCCCCTGGTGGTGGTGGTAACGACTGGGCTATTGATGATTTTGAAATGTATCAGTGTCTGATCCTGCTTCCTGTTTCTCTTAACGATCTTACTGCTTATTACAATAGTGGTTCAACAACTGTTAGCTGGACTACTGGCAACGATGAAATGGTTGATAAGTACATTGTTGAATACAGTACGGATGGAAAATCCTTTCAGAAAGCTGGTGAATTGACGGCCAATAACAGTGGAAAATACATCTTCAATGACAAGAGAGAGGTGAACGGGAAAATGTATTACCGTGTAATGGTGCTTGATAAAAACGCAAGGGCGCAATTCAGTAAAGTAATGATTGTAAGAAATAACAACTTCACAACTTCTGAATCAAGGATTAGTCCCAATCCTGCGAAATCAAATCCTACGATATCTGTAAATAGCGACAGCAGGCAAACAGTTAAAGTTAGAATGATAGACTATTCGGGACGCGCTGTAACAGATGTTATGAAGAGTGTCAACAAAGGTTCAAACAGCTTTGTATTGAATACTTCTTCAAATATTACAAGTGGTGTATATGTTGTTCAGGTTATATATGCCAATGGAAAGATTGAGTCTCATAAGCTTGTTATCGATCAGAGATAAATAAGTCTTACCGGGAAAAGAGAAAGTCACCTGTATTGGGTGACTTTCTCTTTTTTACTGAATAGCCGGCTAATTTGCAAAAAGGCTTATATTGCACGGCGTAGTTGCCAGATATGCAAGATTTTATACAACGATTGACTCGCTTCAACCCCGTGAGGAAACTGGTGTATGCCACCGTTGGTATCGTGTCATATCCGGGCCTTGCGTTGATCAATACGATCAATATCACCGGTACGGAGCACCTGAAGGACCTTCCTAAGGAAAATGTGCTCTTCGTTTCCAACCACCAGACCTATTTTGCCGATGTCATTACCTTCCTGCACATTTTCTGTGCGGTAAAATGGAGGAAAGAGAACAAACTGGGTATCCCGTACTACCTTTTGAATCCTTTCACCAACGTATATTATGTTGCCGCTGAAGAAACCATGAAGGGCAGCTTTTTGAGCCGGATTTTTTCCCTGGCCGGTGCCATTACGGTTAAGCGGACCTGGAGGGCAAACGGCGAGGAGGTGCAGCGGAATGTGGATACGGCCGATACATCCAAAATCAATGAGGCTCTCTCAGACAGCTGGGTGATCACCTTCCCACAGGGCACTACCAAACCTTTTGCACCCGGACGGAAAGGGACGGCCCATATCATCAAGCAGAACAAGCCTATTGTAGTACCCGTTGTGATCAATGGCTTCTGGCGGGCTTTTACCAAGAAGGGGCTCTCGTTCAAGAAAAAAGGTTCTTTGCTTTCTGTTAAATTTAAGGAGCCATTGAACATCGACTACAATGATACTGTTGATAACATATTAGAGAAGGTGATGGATGCCATTGAACAAAGCCGGAAGTACATGCTAAAAAGCAAACATCACCTAATGACTAAACTTGATAAATGAGGATTCTCTTTCTGTTCATAGGCTGCCTACTCCTGCAGATAACCCATGCACAGATTTCTATTTCCGGAAAAGTGATCAGCAATGAATCCGGCGAGCCACTAAGTGGCGCTTCTGTTTATCTTAATAATACCACCATTGGAACCACCAGCAATTCCCAGGGGGATTTTATATTGCGCGTTCCCGAACATGGTTTGTTTGAGATCATTGTGAGCTTCGTGTCTTATGAAGTGATCGTGCACGGCATTACTGTTGCAGATAAAGATCTTCGGTTTGTTTTCCGGTTGAATGCAAAGCCACAGGAGATGCGGAGTATCCTGATCATGAACGATGAACGCCGGAAGCGAATGATGGATCTTTTCCGAAGCCAATTCCTTGGCATTACAACGCCTGGTTTAAAGAGTTCTATACGGAATGAAAGCGAAGTCTATTTCAGTGCGGGCGAAGGGAAAAAAGATGCCTATGCTCATTCGGATAAACCCCTCGAAGTGATCAACCGCGAGTTTGGATACAGGATCTTTTTTGACCTTCAGGATTTTTATATCGATGAAGAAACGGGCCGAACTTATTTTGCAGGGTTCGCACGTTATACAGAACTGGATAGCCCGGTTGCCAAACGGTACATCAAAAAACGGAGAGAATACTACTACGGTAGTACCATGCATCTGTTTCATTCTCTTTATGACGGTGTTGCGGAAGATCAACAATTCAGGTTTTTCAAGAAGATGCAGATATCCAACAATGGTTCTGTTAAATTGGTCAAGAATCCCATATCTGCTTTTTCCCTGGTATTCAAGGATTCAATTACCGGCCAGAAATATTTGTCTTGGGATGACAAGATCACTGTACAATACTTGAAAAACCCGGTGTATAAAAATGCACTGGCACAAAAAACAATGATCTCCGGATATTTGCCTACGGGTATAGAGTCAGATCTAACGATGTTGATGAAGCCTGTTGTTTTCTCTGAACTCGGCCTCCCTGAAACCCCATTGCGCATAGCATACTCGGGGTTCTGGAGTTATGAGAAGTTTGGCAATATGTTGCCTATCAATTATAGGCCGGAACGCTAGTCTTTCATAAACAAAGCCTTCAATTCCTGCGCATCATTGGGCTTCATTTTGCCACCTAAGATCAATCGCAGTTGTCGACGACGGAGCGCACCGTCAAACAACTTTGTTTCTTCTTCCGTCTGTGGGATCACAGCAGGTACCGGTCTTGGTTTTCGATTTGGATCCAGGGCTACGAAAGTGTAATACGCTTCATTGCTCTTGTATTTGTATTGGTGCGTGAAGTCTTCGCCCCAAACCTTCATATGAATCTCCATAGAAGTATTGAATGCCCGGGTAACTTTTGCTTCAATATGTACCACATTGCCGAGTTTGATCGGAGATTCAAAAGAGATGTTATCAACCGAAGCTGTTACTACAGGTGCATTGCAGTGCTTACCGGCTGCAAGGGCTGCAGCAATATCCATCCAATACATCAATCGGCCACCCATCAGGTTACCATAAAGATTGGTGTCATTCGGCAGTACCAGTTCGGTCATCACTACGAGGCTGTCTTGGGGATGTCTTCCTTCCATGTGTTTAAATTAAATGATACTTTTTTCGCAACCGGCCAGAAAGGCTTCATCAATGTCTGCAGCAATCCCAGGCTCATCGGTTACATGTAAAAAATAGTTGTCGTATTTCGCGCCACCTACTACCGGATCTTCCAATTGTCCAAGCAAACAGGTATCGAGATCATAAAAAATAATGTTATCGTGGCTCATAGCAAAATGGACCTTTGCCGTAAGCGCAAGCCTGCTTTCCAACATGCCGCCAAGCATGCACGCGATACCTCTTTCGCCAGTAACATCCGCAATTTTTTTGGCTTCAAGAATGCCGCCGGATTTTGCCAGCTTGATATTGACGTAGTCAATGGCATCTGCGTCCATCAGCCTGATGGCATCATGATGATCAAACACAGATTCATCAGCCATGATCTTTATCGGTGATTGCTTTCTTAGTGCGGGCAACAGAGGATCGAGTTGATGTGGAATGGGCTGCTCGCAATATTGAATGTTGTACTTGGTTAAAGCCTGTAAGGTTTCCACAGCAGTGTTATAATCCCAGCCCTGGTTGGCATCAATCCGTAATTGAATGCCGGGGCCAACAGCTTCGCGGATCAACCGGATACGTTCCACGTCTTCCTTTCCTTTTTTCCCGAGTTTTACCTTGATGATCTTCACCCCATCTGCAACAAATTCAACCGCTTTTTGCGCCATCACTTCGGGTGTGTCAATGCCGATGGTGAGATCAGTCTGGATGGTTTTCTTTTTGCCTCCGAGAAATTTGTACAGCGGCAATCCGGCTTTCTTTGCGGCCAGGTCATGCAGCGCCAGATCCCAGGCACTCTTGATGGTACTGTTGAACGCAATGTATTGATGCAGGGTTTTTATTACGCCCTCGATATCCAGTGGATCCATCCCTTTGGTGATCCTGGCAAAATCTTTTGCTACTTCAAAGCATGTATTCTGTGTTTCTCCCACCAACATGGGGAAGGCGGAACACTCGCCCATACCCGTAATGCCTTCATCCGTATGAATGCGAATGAAAATATTCTGTGTGTAATAGGAAACCTCTGTAGCAATAACAAAAGGCTCCATCTTGATAGTTAATTTGTAGATCTCCGTATGCGTAATCTTCATGGCTGGTGCAAAGATAGCTAATAGCAAGTAGCTAATAGCTATTGGCTACACCAAGGTTTGGAGAAACGCATCTGCTGCAGCCAACAGGCTATCTTGTTTTTCCTTACTGAATTTATCGAAAGTCCTAACCATCATGCCTAACCGGTGGTTGCCGCCCAGGGTGTTCCGATGTATATGCACGAACCGCCAAAAAAGAGCATCCCAGGTCCCTTGCCATGGGCCTTTTGGCCATGATCCCATCTTCATCAGGTAGTTACTTCCACTGATATAAGGCTTGGTGGTCATCAGGCCGCCATCGGCATATTGCGTCATGCCATATACATTGGGAACCATCACCCAATCATAAGCATCTACGAACATTTCCATGAACCATCTATACACCTCATCCGGGTCAAATTCACAGAGCAACATGAAATTTCCCAAGACCATCAAGCGGTTGATATGGTGGGTATATCCATCTTTAAGAATATGTCTGATCACCGTATCTACTGGAACAATTCCAGTTGTGGCATCCCAGAATGAAGCGGGAATTTTTCTGCAATAGCCAAAATTATTCCGGGTGCGTTGTTTACCACCTTCCAGTTGATAAATCGCCCGGATGAATTCACGCCAGCCAATGATTTGCCGGATGAATCCCTCTAGTGAATTGATTGGGATCTCATTTTCTTTTGCATAACGGATGGCTGCATTGATGATTTCCCTTGGATCAAGCAGGCCGATATTCAGCATGGGCGTAAGCACACTATGGAAAAGTATGTTTTCCGATGGCACCATAGCATCTTCATAGGGTCCGAAATACTTGAACCGATGGGCGAGAAAATCCTTCAGCCACGCTTTCGCAGTTTCATGAGTAAATGGATATGCAAAGGTTGACGCGTTGCCAGGGTTGTTCGGATAATATTTTTGAACATATGCGATGGCTTCTTCTGCATAGTCATTCATGACCGCGGCAGGCACTACGGGGATGGGAATATGTCCCGGGAATTTTTCCCGGTTGTCTGCATCATAGCTCCATTGCCCGCCCTGTGGTTCCTCCTGTTGATTGACCAGGATCTTAAACCGTTTTCGTTGCCACACATAAAAATCAGTCTGGAAGTATCTGCGTTTTGCCGCGAAGAATGCGGTGAATTCTTCCTGCGTTGTAATGAAGTTGGGCGAGTGAAGCACGGTTGTTTGTATTTGAGCACGTGCCGCAGCTGCGCGGAGGCGTTTTTCCAACCAGCTGTCTTCTGTATCCACCCAAAGCAGATTTTTGATTCCTTGTTGTTCCAAATAAGGAATGAGTTGCCTGCTATCCTGCTCCTTCATCAACCCATCGATATACACAACTTTATACCCTTGCTGTACGAGCCTGTCAGCAAATGCACGCATACTCGCACGGTGGAGTACCAATTTATGTTGATGAAAGGAATACTGCCGAAAGTAAAGCCATTCCTCCACGAGGATCACCTTTCGTTTTTTATCCAACGCGGGGTGCTGTTCAAAAAGTTGGTGCGGAAAAATCAAAGCGGCTTCCATCAGATTTGACCAACAATTTTGACAATGCAATGTTTAGATAGGCATGGAAAAACTAAACGGTAAACACGTTCTGGTTATGGGCGCCACCGGAGGGATCGGTGCGGCGTTGGTGAAGTTGCTCACGTCATCCGGCGCCATTGTTTATATGGCTGCAAGGAACCAGGATAAATTGCTGGCATTGGCGGAGCAAGTGCAGATTCCATCTTCCAGGTGTTTTATGGTGGATGCCATGAAGCCAGTAACCATACAGGAAATGGCGAGTCAGCTGTTGTTGCAGGTTGCGCAGCCGGATATCATCGTGAACGCCGCCGGCATAGGGATCATTAAATCGATGGACAGCCTAACCCTGGAGGAGTTCCGGCAGAGCCTTCAGGTGAATCTCGAGGCCAGTTTTGTACTGGTGAAGTCGTTCCTGCCGTCTATGAAGGCCTCTGGGAAGGGACTGATCATCAATGTGCCGGGTGTGCTGGGCAAAGTACCCATGGCGGGAGCAGCGGCTTATTCCGCCTCCAAGTACGGTCTCGTGGGCATGATGCAGAGCATCCGTGAAGAGCTGAAGAGAACCGAGATCCGGATCACTAATATTTTCCTTGGTGGTGTTGACTCTCCATTCTGGGATACCATTGACCTAAGGGTGCAGCGGGAGAAAATGATCCAGGCCGAAGAAGCGGCCCGTGCCATCTGGTTTCTCTGCCAGCAGCCGAGGTCCGGCGTGGTTTCGGAGATGGTTTTGCAACCATTTAACCACCAAGCAATATAGACAATGTGGCAATTTGGCAATGCGGTAATGCGGCAGTGAAAGGCATAGGGCAGTAGTTACTCGGCAGTGCCAAATGCCTACTGCCAAATGCCTCGCGAAGCGTCTGCCGCATTGTCGAATTGCCACATTATATTTGTCCTGCCATGTTTAATATCTCTTTCGACAATACCCACAACGCTTTTGCTTACAAATCAACGGGTGAACTGAAGCGGGCCCATTTTTTGTTTTCGGCGATGCACTATCCCTGGATCGTTAAATGGGGCACCAAACTCACGCCCTGGGCCATCCAATCCGGACTGCCGGTGAAGGGCCTGATCCGAGGCACTATTTTCAGCCAGTTTGTTGGTGGTGAATCATTGGAGCAAACAGCACCCGTTGCCAAGAAACTTGGTGAGTATGGCGTTCAGGTGATCCTCGATTATGGTGTGGAAGGTGGGCATAATGGAGAGAAAGGATTTGATGAGGCCTGTGAGACCTTCATCAAGGTGATCAACTACGCGGCAACTCAGCCCAATATTCCATTCATGAGTATTAAGGTGACCGGAATGTGCAGGTTTGGCTTGTTGGAAAAACTCGATCACTCCGTTGATGGCACTGAAGGAACCCTGATGAAACGCTATACTCATGCGCTGGATACGCTGACGGATGAAGAGCGGCAGGAGTGGCAAAGGGTTTACGATAGGATGCATCGCATCTGTGCGCATGCAAGCCAGAAGGGGGTAGGCGTGATGATAGATGCAGAAGAAACATGGATCCAGGATCCCGTTGACGTGCTGACGATGCTGATGATGGATCAGTTCAACAAAGACAAGGCTGTAGTGTATAATACTTTGCAATTGTACAGGCACGACAGGCTTGCGTTTCTGCATGATTCCATTGAAGCAGCGGAGAAGCGCAACTTTATACTTGGCGTGAAACTGGTGCGGGGTGCTTATATGGAGAAGGAAAGAGAGCGTGCCACAGCCATGGGGTACGCGTCGCCCATTCAACCAGATAAGGAAAGCTGTGATCTTGATTATAATGCGGCAGTGAAGTTGACCATTGAGCATATCAAAATGGTTTCTGTGATCATCGCATCGCATAATGAATACAGCAACATGTACGGCACGCAGTTGATGCAGGAGAAAGGACTTTCGCTCAATCACCCGCATGTTCATTTTTCTCAGTTGTATGGCATGAGTGATAACATCACTTTCAACCTTGCCAAAGCAGGATGCCATGTTAGTAAATACCTGCCTTTCGGTCCCATCAAAGACGTGGTTCCTTATCTCATGCGCCGTGCACAGGAAAACTCTTCCGTTGCAGGACAGACGAGCAGAGAGCTGCTGTTGATTAAGAAGGAACTTTCACGGAGGAATGCCACTAGCTAGTAGCTATTAGCTAATAGCAATTATGTAGTAAGCCAATACGTGATCTTCAATACCAACGCCCGGTTCTTCACTGAGAAAGGTGCCGGCAGATAATTATCTGTGTACACCAGGAATATATCCGAAGCTGGTTTGTATCTCCACTGCAATCTTGAATTGATGTTGATGTTTTTAAGCTGACTATTGTACTGCACAAAAGTGGTGAAGTAGAGATTGTTGCGCATGGTGATGTCAATGCGCGGACTTACGATCCACAGTTTGGTATTGTTCCAGGGCGCCGGCATGCGGATATCGTTATAACTCACGGCCACACTGAATATGGCGTACGGTTGTTTTCGATAAGCGATTTCACCACTCAGATTTAACCGCGTACCATTCTCGTAGTAGCCTCCATAACGGGTGGAAAAACTGAAGGTGAAGAGTTTCTGTGGTGCGGAGAAATATTCTGTTCCAAACGCTTTCCAATTGTGTTTCGTTCCCCTTGCCAGTGTGTCTTTTCCGGAATTGGTGGGATCAAAAGGCTGGGTGAGATAAACGTAATCCGTAGCCACCCAAGTGGTGAAAGTAGAGAAGTCGCGGAAAGTGATGGTATACGGAATGAAAGTTTCGTTGTCTAATTGTTTGCCTGATTCACTGAAGAAATAAGTGCTGGACAATCGTATGCCATGGGAAAGCACTCTTCCTTTTTTCGGAAAGAACAAAATACCGGCGGTGGCATTTTCTTTGATGTATCCTTTGCGTGGTACATAACCTACTTCAGCATTGTAGTTGCTGCCTACGTATTCATGTTGCCACCCAAAATTGAAACGTTTTGCGGAGTAGAGAATATTACCTGCGTTTACCCAGTCTTTTCCATTCAGCCCAGGCGTAAAAGATTTGATGCCCATCAACTTGCCGGTCCATTTATTATTGGCCGATGCGAGGTTGTATTCCAGCCCCACATTTCGATTATATGTGTTGATGGGTTTGCCGGGGAGGGTGTCTTTAAAGAATCCGGGCGACTGTTTATTGATAAAAAACACGCCGATGTTTGACCTGGCGAAAATTTTTCTTTGCAGAGCCATGACGGCAAAGTTTTGTGTGGGAAGCCCTTTTTCTTTGGATCCCGCGGTTTGCATATCCATCACGCCGATGCGCCAGTCTTTATTGAGTTTACCACTCATCCGGAAGCCACCCAGGATCGGCACTTCTAGCCCGATGCGTCTTGAGAAAAAAGGTCGTAAGGTAGCGTAGCCGATATTGGCAAAAATGTCTCCGTTTTCCAGGAAGAATTGTCTGCGTTCAGGAAAGAACAACTCAAACCGATCCAGATTGGTAACCTGGCGGTCCACTTCCACCTGGGAAAAATCCGGGTTAACAGTGAGGTCTAGGTTGAGGGCCGATGTCAGTCCGATCTTTATATCACCTCCTATATCTTTCTGCCATGTGGTGGGTTGGTTGGGTTGGTATTGCTTGGCTGTACCTGCCAGTGCATATGGAATAATGGAGATGTTTTGTCCGGCCGATGGCGGTGGTTCATCCCATACTAACGTGCCCGTATAGGCGAGGGAAGCCGTGGGAAATTGTCTGGGCACAGGAGCCCAGCTTGATTTCTCCGGAACCCTGATGTCATTCCGGCTCAGGTTAATGCCCCACTCAGTTAGCCCGTTTTTATACCGTAATGTCTTAAAAGGAATTGCTGCTTCAAAAACCCATTTGGCGCTGTCCGTTTTTACCTCAGACTGCCATTTGTTATCCCAGTTGAGATCCACTTTTCCACCTTCAAACATCATTCCGTCCCACTGTGCGCCCGCAGCATTAGCGCCGAAAGAGAATCCACTGGTTTTGTCTTCAAAAGGATCAATGAAGATGAGGAAGTTATCATTCTTCCCGAAATTGAAATCCCTGCGCAAGGATTCAACCATGTTTACGCCAGATATAAGTTTGTGACAAATGGCGATGAGGTAAAGATTTTTATCGTCATAACACATCTTCACTTCTGTTTTCACATTGGCTTTGCTGGAATCCATGGGCAGCACCATGAAGAAATCCCGCGCCGTCTCAGCTTGATCCCATGCGCTGTCATTGCTGATGCCATCAATGATCACAGGGGTTGTGGTACGCCTGATGCGCAGGCGATACTTTTCATTGATCTTTTGCGCGGAAGCAGTTAGTTGTGCCAGCAGGAGCAGGCAAATGATTAAGGGTCTAAACACAACACTAAGATAAGGCATAAAGGCATTGGGGCATTGGGCATGCCAACCTGCCCTTTTGCTACTGCGTGATGGCAAACGGCGTATTACACAGGAACTTCATCTTCCTGCCAGTCTCTTCATGAACCAGCTCAAAGGATGTGATCTTCAGGAGATCGCCTTCCGCCGACTGGCG
>JBASZQ010000063.1:0-38625 GCA_049661025.1 Chitinophagaceae bacterium
GCCTGGAGGACCAGCCGGATTTCCTGAACCAGGTGCTGTTGGTGGAAACGGCACAAACACCCCGTGAACTTCTGGAAACACTCCTGGACATTGAACAGGAACTCGGGCGGATCAGGCAGAAGAAGAATGGTCCGCGTACCATCGATCTGGACATCTTATTATATAATCACGAGGTCATCCATGAACCGGGCCTTCAAATCCCTCACCCCCGGATGGCGTCCCGGCGCTTTGTACTGGCACCCCTGGCCGAGATCGCCGGAGAACTTATCCACCCGGTATTGTCAAAAACCATACGCCAGATGCTGGTGGAATGCACTGACCCGCTCCCTGTTAATAAAAAAAACATGTGATTCAAATTGACCATCTTAAGTTTGGCCAAGCAGTATGAATTATCATTTTGTAACCATTGAGGGGAATATCGGTGCCGGGAAAACCACATTATCGCATCTTTTAGCGCGTCATTACAACGCCCGGCTCATATTAGAAGAATTTGCAGATAACCCGTTTCTCCCGAAATTTTACGAAAACCCCAACCAATATGCCTTTCCAGTGGAGCTGTTTTTCATGGCAGAACGGTTCAAGCAACTGAAGGACCTGCTCCACCAAAAAGACCTGTTCCAGCAGATCACGATCTCAGACTATTTGTTTACCAAATGCCTGCTCTTCGCTAAGGTCAATCTGCCCGATGATGAATTCAGACTTTACCAGCGATTGTTTGAAATCCTTCAACAGCAGGTCATCATGCCCGAGCTGCTGATCTACCTACATGCACCGGTGAATAAGTTACAGGAGAATATCCGCAAACGTAACCGCTCCTATGAACAGAAAATCCCAGACGATTACCTGTTCAATATTCAACAAACCTATACGCATTACATCCGCCAACATAATGTCAAAACTATTTTTGTTGATGCGGGCAATGCGGATTTCCTGGGCAATCCAAAACATTTGCAAACCATTATTGACGCGTTGGAGAAAGATTATGACGATGGGCAGCATTTCCTTGCACTTCCATAATCTTTGCACATGAGAAAGGCTTACCATGTGCTGCGTCATCCAGAATTCCGGCTGTATATTTTCTCCCGGTTCTTTTTCATCCTGGTGCTGAACATGCAGGCCACGCTGATCAGCTGGAAGGTGTATGAGATCACCAAAGATCCGTTCAGCATCGGGCTTATCGGACTGATCGAATTTGTTCCCGCCGTGATCATGGCCTTCTTTGCCGGGCACATCATTGACCTCAGCGATAAACGAAAAATGATGCTTGCCGCCATGGCCGCGAATGTGGTTCTGACGGTTACCCTCACGGGAATTACTTCCAACTTCTCCCTTCAAACTTTCACCTCTACTTCCATTCTGTTTGTAATTTATTCAGTTGTTTTTTTCACAGGTATACTAAGGGCATTCAGCGGTCCTACCTCCTTCGCGATGGTGAGCCAGCTGATTCCAAAAGACGAACTGCCCAATGCCATCACCTGGCACAGCGGAAGCTGGCAGATCGGCGCGGTGTCTGGCCCCGCCCTGGCGGGTATCCTTTATGGAGCCATCGGCGTGACACCCACTTTCTCTATCATGATTGGATTGTTTATTGCGGCGCTGATTCCCATCTCGCTGATGCGGCCCAAGCCACCAGTGCCGCAGACCGGGCAGGAATCCATGCTCTTGCGCATTCGTGAAGGCTTCCGTTTTGTGTGGCGTACAAAGGAAGTATTGGGAACGATGAGTCTTGATCTTTTTGCGGTCTTCTTTGGCGGCGCAACGGCGCTGCTGCCCTATTTTGCCGATGTGGTATTAAAGACCGGTCCGCAGGGACTTGGAATGCTTCGCTCCGCACCTGCCGTGGGCTCTCTCTTCGTATTGGCATGGGTCACCTTCCGGCCACTGCAAAAACAACAGGGCAAACTGATGATGCTGTGTGTAGCGGGATTTGGGGCGATGATCATCCTGTTCGGCCTCTCGCAAATGTTCTGGCTGTCTATGTTTGCACTTTTCATGAGTGGTGTGCTCGATGGGATCTCCGTGATCGTACGCAGCACCATCCTCCAACTCAAAACACCAGATGAGATGCGCGGCCGCGTTGCTTCGCTCAACAGTATTTTCATCATGAGCTCCAATGAACTTGGCGCCTTTGAAAGTGGATTCACCTCCCGCCTCATGGGCGTGATCCCCGCCGTGGTTTTCGGCGGCACTATGACCCTTGCCGTGGTGGTGTTTACCTGGTTGAAAGTGCCGACCTTGAAAAAACTGGAGTATTAGGTCGCAGGTCGCAAAGGTCGCGGAGGTCGCATTTGGTTCCTGCGACCTTTGCGACCTACGCGAACTGCGTCCTAATTCCCTATTTTTGCCCCTTCTTATATGAACGAGTCTCTACGGGAACAATTTCTGATACTAGCTACCACGCCGATCTACGTGATCATCATCGGCATGGAAATCATCCTCAGCAACCTGCAGGAAAAAAACTTGTATTCCGTAAAAGATACGGTCAACAATTTCCTGTTGATGCTGCTGAATGGCGGGCTGGACCTGCTTTTCAGATCCGTCTATGTAGTGGTACTCGTGTTTGTATGGAACTATCGCGTTGCAGAAATTTCAACGCCATGGATGTATTGGATCACCCTTCTGCTGGCAGAAGATTTTCTGTTTTACTGGTTGCATCGGCTTGATCATGAAATAAGATTATTCTGGGCCGTGCATGTGACCCACCATTCTTCGGAACACATGAACCTTACGGTAGGCTTCCGGTCTTCTGTATTTCAACCCCTGTATCGATTCATCTATTTCATTCCCCTGGCATGGTTTGGCTTTCAGCCGATGGACATCATCTTCATGTATTCCGCCACGCAGATCTGGGGCATCCTCATCCATACAGAATACATCAACAAACTTGGGTTCCTGGAATACATCCTGGTAACACCTTCACATCATCGCGTTCATCACGCTTCAAATGCATTGTATCTCGATAAAAATATGGGTATGTTCCTGATCATCTGGGATAAGATGTTCGGCACTTTCCAGGAAGAACTATCAAGAGAACAATACCAGCCGATCCGTTACGGCCTCACTAAGCCGCTCGAATCTGAAAATCCCGTGCATATTGTTTCGCATGAATGGATCTCCATCGTGAAAGACGTTTCACAAAAAGGGCTCACCATCAAGGAACGAATGGGCTATCTTTTCGGCCCGCCCGGCTGGAGCCATGATGGAAGCAGGAAAACGTCGGAACAAATGCGTGAAAGAGAGAAGATGGAATACAGACAATCAGACATACAGTAATGTATAACTGTATGATTGATTGCCAATCAAGGTATCTTCTGCATCAGTTTTTCAATCACATAATACGTAATCGGACAAAACGTAGAATTCTTGAGCGTCAGTGGCTGCCGGCGTACAATCACATCTTCATCCGTATACGGAAAACGCGCACAATCTGATGGCCGGTCTTCATAAACGGTACAGGCATTATCTGACCCCAGGAACGGGCAGGGAGCTGATTTCGTGACATAGTCTCCTTCTTCGTCAAGGCGGAGATAGGTTTCAATAAATTCACCTTCCTTCATGCGAAGCAGCTTGCTGATCCGCTTGATATCCGGTGTCTTGAAGCGCGGGGAATAGTTCTTGCAGCAATTGGCACAGCTGAGACAGTCGATCTTGGCAACAGCCTCCTCATGGATCTCCTGCTGGTGCTTCAGCACATCGTTCTTATGCACCCGCTGCAGGAAGCGCTTGTATTCTTTCTGGCGGTCTTTCGACTTTTTTTCCCAATTCTGGAGGAGATCCATTCAACAAAGGTAGGGCGGAGAAGGTTATTAAGGTTATTGGGTAATTTGTTAGTGTTTATCAAATACATTCTGCGCTTTGTTGAACATATTCACAAGTTATTCGCCGTGCCGCCGCACAGCCAGCAACGCTACCGCTTTGCCATATGAAACCCGTAACTTTGCAGCGCATTTCTAAACGACCTTACGCTATATGAACATCTTTGATCTGGAACAGCACGAATTCAAGACAAGACATATCGGACCTAGTGAGCATGAAACCACGGCCATGCTTGCTACCATTGGTGAGATGAGCCTTGACGAGCTCATCGATAAAACAGTACCGGGAGCAATCCGCATGGCGCATTCCCTGCGCACACCTGCCGGAATGAGCGAGTTTGAATACCTGAAACACATCAAAGAGATCAGCCTGCTGAATAAGACTTACAAAACATATATCGGCCAGGGCTACTATGATACCATCACACCCAGTGTGATCCTTCGGAATATTTTCGAAAATCCGGGTTGGTACACACAATACACCCCCTACCAGGCGGAGATCGCACAGGGACGTTTGGAAAGCCTGCTGAACTACCAGACCATGGTAACTGACCTCACCGGTCTTCCCATTGCCAACGCATCGTTGTTAGACGAAGCCACGGCTGCCGCTGAAGCGATGACCATGTTCTTCGCACACCTCAACAAACAGGACCACATCGAAAGACCAAAGTTCTTTGTGGATGAACATATCTTCCCGCAAACCCTTGACGTACTCATCACCCGCGCCGTTCCGGTAGGCATTGAGATTGTAAAGGGCGATTATGCGAAGGCAGCTATAGACGAGACCTATTTTGGCGCCATCGTTCAATACCCAAATGACAAGGGCTCTATTGAAGATTATAGGGGATTCTTTGAAAAGGTTCATGGTGCAGGCGCGTTTGTAGCGATGGCAACAGATCTCTTAGCACTCACCCTCCTCACTTCCCCTGGAGATCTGGGCGCCGACGTGGCCTGCGGCTCAGCACAGCGTTTCGGTGTTCCTTTAGGATATGGCGGACCGCATGCGGCTTTCTTTGCCACCAAGGATGAATTCAAAAGGGCGATACCCGGAAGGATCATCGGCGTGAGCATCGATGCACAAGGCAACCGCGCACTACGAATGGCGCTTCAAACCCGTGAGCAACACATCAAACGTGAAAAGGCAACCTCTAACATCTGCACTGCTCAGGCATTGCTGGCCAATATGGCCGCCATGTACGCAGTGTATCATGGACCTGAGGGACTGAAAAATATTGCGAAGAAAGTGGCCTTGCTTACGCAAACCGTTGCGGAAGGTATTCAACGCCGAGGCTTTGAACTGGTGTCCAACAATTTCTTTGACACCATCACGGTGAAAGTGGCCAATGCGAAGCCGATCCACGACAAGGCATATGCACAACAGATCAACCTGCGTGTGATCAATGATCAGCTCATCGGCATTTCGCTGGATGAAACCACTTCGCTGGATGATCTTTATGACCTGATCAATTGTTTTGAGAACGATACAGATGCAGTGAGCTTCACCATCAATGATGATGCTACCCTGGATCATATCCCCACCGCTTTGATGCGCACCTCACCATTCCTCACGCACCCGGTGTTCAACAGTCACCGCAGTGAGAGCCAGATGATGCGTTACATCAAAATGCTGGAGAATAAGGATCTCTCTTTGAACACATCGATGATATCTCTTGGTTCCTGCACCATGAAACTGAATGCGGCTACAGAAATGATGCCCCTCAGCTGGAGCCATTGGTCCAAGCTTCATCCTTTCGCGCCAATGGATCAGACCCAGGGCTATGCATATGTGGTCGAAAAACTCTCCGCATATCTCTGCGAAGTAACAGCCTTTGACGCCTGTAGCCTGCAGCCCAACTCTGGCGCACAGGGCGAGTATGCCGGGCTTCTGACCATCCGCGATTACCATATTTCCCGCGGAGATCATCATCGCAATGTGATGCTCATCCCAATCTCTGCTCACGGCACCAATCCTGCCTCTGCAGTAATGGCCGGCATGAAAGTAGTTGTGGTGAAAGCGTTGGAGAATGGGTACATCGATGTGGATGACCTGAAGGAAAAAGCAACCTTGCACAGCAATGACCTGGCGGGTATCATGATTACCTATCCTTCAACCTACGGGGTATATGAAGAAACGGTGAAAGACATTACCGATATCATCCATCAACATGGTGGCCAGGTATATATGGATGGCGCAAATATGAATGCGCAGGTTGGCCTTACTGCACCTGGCTTAATTGGTGCCGATGTGTGCCACCTCAACCTGCATAAAACATTTGCGATCCCCCACGGCGGCGGTGGCCCCGGCATGGGTCCCATCTGTGTGAAATCACACCTCGCACCTTTCCTTCCGGGTCATGTTTTTGGCGGAAATCACAAACAACACGCGGTGAGTGCAGCTCCATTTGGTAGTGCATCCATTCTGCTGATCAGCTACGGTTATATATGCATGTTAGGGAATGATGGCTTGCGCAAATCAACAGAATTCGCGATCCTCAATGCCAACTATATGCGTGCAAGACTGCAGCATGAATTTGATATTCTTTACCTCGGCACTAACGGCACTTGTGCACACGAATTCATTGTGGACCTTAGGCCATTTAAAAAGAGTGCCGATGTGGAAGCAGAGGACGTGGCGAAAAGGTTGATCGATTATGGGTTCCACGCACCTACTATGAGTTTCCCCGTTCCGGGCACCATCATGATTGAGCCAACGGAAAGTGAAGACAAAGCTGAGCTCGACAGGTTCTGTGATGCGATGATCGCCATCAGGCAGGAGATCCGGACGATTGAAGAAGGAAGGGCAGACCGAAAAGACAATGCATTGAAAAATGCGCCACATACACAGTTTGTGATCACAGCCAATGAATGGACGAAATCATATTCAAGGCAGGAAGCAGCCTTCCCGTTGGAATATGTAAAGCTCAATAAATTCTGGCCTTCAGTAGCAAGGGTGAACAATACACATGGAGACCGAAATCTGGTGTGTACTTGTGAGCCGGTAAGCGCTTATGCTTAATGTGGCAATTCGGTAATGCGGCAGTGCGGTAATGCATTACCGCACTGCCATCTTGCCTACTTGAGTAGTTCAGCGATTTTGCTTACTGGAACGGTGTTCATTAGTTTCACAAATACATCCTCTGAAAGGCCGGCAGCTTTAATGGTCACGAGAGATGTTGATACTGGTATCTGCATTTCAGCCACCGGCACAGAAGTCACTTTACCTGATGCATCGGTTTGTTCACGAACTTCATACGTGTAGGACCCTTTGTATCCATCCACCTTCATCGCCTTTCTTCCACCCATATTGGCGAGCAAAGGATTGTTGATGAATCCATTCAGCATAGCCACGAGCGGTGAATTACTCATTACGTCCACTTCAAGCTTATTCGTTAACCCGTAGTCGCGATGTATGGTTGTTCCAATCACCGTACCCGTCATTGCCGCAACATTATCGTTGGCCTTGTTTCCTTTCAAGGTGTCCATATTCTCTGGAAGGATCTTGAGGATCTCTTCGCCGATCTTCATGTCCAGTTGTTGCAAGGTGAGCATGAGATTATAATGCGTATCCTCCAGATCGCTCTTCTTGTAAGCATCACGTGAAGCACTGAGATACTTTGGATAATCAGCGCCCAGTGCGCCGGGTTTTCCGGAAACCGGTGCGGTTGTTTTTTGTTGCGCCGCTACTGAAATGCAACCAATAAGAAGTACTATAGAAAATAAAAGTTTCATTTTGTCCGATTTTAGTGTTAAGTATGCCCAATGCCTCCATGCCCTATGCCTACTTCTCTCCCAGCAGGCCTTTGATCTTATCGATATCAAACTTGTTCACTGCATCCAGCATCTCCTGTTCACTGGCGTAATTCACGCCTTCCCATGCCAGCGCAGAACCTTGTGTTAACATGACTACTACGGTGTATCCTTTATTGGCATCGTAGGATATCACACCCTTGTTCCCCTTTACCATAATGTTCTTCATCTTCTGCTCATTGTTCTCCTGTTGCGTCATGCCCCCGTTGAAATACATACCCCACATCGGCCCCAGATAAGAAAAATCCTGCACGGCAACGCCCAGGTATTTATCGCCCTTTTGGTATTCACGATTGATCATTAAACCGTTCCATCCCCAGCCTGAACTAGCCACTTTATCTTTTTCGGGGACTTTGGGCACACCATTCACTTCATCGGGCATCAACTTCAGGATCTCCTGTCCGATCCGCAATTCCACACCAAGTATAGCCTGCTGCAATGCAAATCTCGATTCAGAATATTTATTGGCCTTGAATGCTGTTTCAGAACTGGCGAGATTAGATTCAATGTCCGGCGGCGTGGAGATCAGACCGGCCCCTGTCTTGTTCTGTGGTTTACCGGATGAATTGCCGGATGTATTTCCGGTGTTGCCCGAATTCGTATTGTTTCCGGGAATGATTTGGTCCGTGGCCTGGTTTACTTTCTCCTTGAGCTTTTTCAGCAATTGCGCTTTTGCCGGCACCAGTGCAAACACGGCAAAAACCAATGCGATAATGAACTTACGTTGCATACATTGGAATTAATAAGGTGGAGGGTAACAGAAGGGAGCAAAAAATAAGATGAAAAATCGTCATATGAAAATTACCCACCATAAATAATTGTCCACTACCCTCTTTGCGGTAGACGTCAGGGTACTTCTATGATCAACCAGGTAAAAGCCACCTCTCCGCTTACCGGGTATTTTCTGATCCAGTCGAATGCACCGGTGTTCCAGATATCAAGGTAATCGTTCACGCTAACCAGAAATTTTCCTTTACCTGGGCGATCCGGTAACATTTGAATGTCTTGATGTGCTTGCAGGAATTTATTTGCTGCCAGGTATCCCTGGTGTATGTCCAGGTTGGCATGACCAACCCACTGCCATGCATTTTTCTTATCCAAGATCAGTTCATTGGTGTAGGGATAAAACTGCCCCCAATACCTGCCAACACTGATGACCCACAATGCAAGTCCTACATACACCACCCATCGCCACCGGGTATCCAACATATTTACTACCCAGGCGGCGCTAAGCAGGAATAATAATGGATAAATAAAAATGATATGCCTGACCCCGGCCTGTACTTGATACATCAGGCTCATGACCAATAAAAAAAACAAAACCGGCAACAGTAGAAAGGTCTTGTGCGGCACTGTTCTTTGCCGGGAAGCGATTGCCGCAACGATGAATAGCAGGAGCGGGATCGGGGTTTTGAAAAATAGTGTAACCAGATAATAGTACCAGATGCCTTCCCCCGTGAAAGCCTTACCGAGGATCGTCACTTTTCCGAAACAGCTCTCGCCTGCGATTCCCCCGCCGAGTTGATTATAGTACACTGCCTGATCTAAACCTGTGATGTATGGTTCAGGTAATGGAACCCATAAACCTGAAGGCAGTATGTTTTGCAAACCCATAAAGGCGCTACTCAAAAAAGAATACTCGCCCAAAGGCATGAAACTGTGATAGAAATAATACACCGCGTTGATCAGCAGCCATTGGATGATCAGAAATACAAAAACACCTTTGATCGCTTGCCTTGTTTGCAACCTTTTATAGTCACCACTTACCCACAACATGATCGGCAACAACAGGTAGAGATAGGTCATCGATTGCTTGGTGACCTGACCCAAAGCAACTACAACAGCCAACAGGATAAAATAACTCGTCTTTGAATGTTGCCGCCATCGCCAATACAGAAAAACGGTGAGTAATACCACCAACACAGAATAGATATCTGTACTGGCGAATGAGGCGTTGGCAAGACTGTTAGGGCAAATGCTGAAGAAAACTGCGGCGAGCAGCCCCGTTCGCTTATCAAAAAGTTCAGACCCAAAAATATAGAGAACCCACATGATCCATATTCCGATCACAAGGCTCATGAATCTTCCGTTAATGATATCCGACCTGCCCTCATCATCTTTCGACAACCCGGGTTGCAAAAGTTGCTGCACAACCCTTGGTACCAGGTTCCATGCAATAACAGGCATCATACTATTATCCCTCCGCGGCTCTACCCTCACCGGATCACCTTTAAGATAGCGAATGGCATAGGTAGTATAGGCCCCTTCATCTGCGTTTACAGATTGAGATAAAAGATAGGGAATACTGTTCGCCAGGAAAATGACGACGATGAAGGCAAATATGACTGTATGCTTGGCAGATCCCAACAACTTTTGCATATACAATTGGAATCTTAAAGTAATCAATTCCCGCTCATCGGTGCGAAAAAGATCCCTTCATGCTCTTGAGCATTTGGTTGGCCGACCAACCGCCGGGAACGATCATTCTACGAATGGTATAGAGCGGCGCCGTAGTATCCCTTTTCTCGGTCAATTGAAAGGCTGCCTTGAGGTCTCTTTTCTGCAGTGCGGGAATATTCTCGGGCTTCCATAACCCAAACGGATAGGCGAAGTATTTCACATCTGCCCCGGTGATATCCTTAAGTTGCTTCTGTGGTTTGTCAACCTGTACTGCCCACAAGGAATCCGGCAGCTTACGCATGTTCTGGTGATCATAAGTATGTGAACCGATGACATGCCCTTCATCGTGCAATTGCTTCACCTGCTCTTTGGACATATAACCGGATTTATTTAGGGTAACCGTCATAATGAAGAATACGCCTTTGAAACCGAGTTCTTTGAGGATCGGTTCCGCAACGGTCATCTGGTCGCCAACATTGTCATCAAAGGTCAGCATCACTGCTTTCTCCGGAATGGGATCGCCGTACTGTAGATAATTCATTAACTGGTCTGGCAGGATGGTTTTATAACCACTGTCTGACAGCATTTTCATCTGGGCCCTGAAATCTTCGGGTGTCACGATATAATCTTTCGCCCTCTTGGAATCCGATGGTTTGAACGGCCTGATCCTGTGGTAGCACAAAATAGGTACCTGCGTACGGGCCATGATCTCGGCCGCAGAAGCCTCTTTTTGGGAGGTTGAAGGTTGGTGGTTGGAGGTTGGAGCTGCAGCCACCGTGTCTCTACCAACACCAACGGACTCTACCTTGGGGCTGTTGGTGCAGGCGAAGGATCCAATCACCATTGCGGTAGCAATAAAAAAATAGTTCTTCATAATCTGGATTGAAAACGCAAATTTAAAGTAGTTGTTGCACAACTAGCTAATAGCTAATAGCAAATAGCTACTAGCTAGTTGTATCTTGCACATGATGAAAGACTACTACAGCATCCTCGAAGTCACCCCTATGTATACCCGCGATGAGATCCGCCGTCAGTACCGGAAACTCGCGAAACAGTATCATCCGGATGCTACCAATAATGACCCCTATGCCTCTGCAAAATTTCATGATATCAAAGAGGCCTACGAAACCCTCACCCAGCCGGCCAAGAAAGAAGAATGGCTGAAGGAACGATGGCTCCGGCAGGTCTACAACACCGGTAACGGAGAAACTGCTCCCCTGACTCCTTTCAGCATTCTGGAGAAAGTATTGAAATATGAAAGAGTGGTAGCGGGTATGGATGTGTTCCGGATGGATCATTTTGGCGTGGTGTCCACCGTTCAAAAACTTTTATCGGCAGAGAACCTTGACTGTCTTTCCCGATTCCAGGAGCCAGACATGAACCGGACCATCATCCGCCACGTGCTGATGACCCTTAAACCCTTACCCTATAGGCTTACCCTTCCCATACTGGATATCCTGAAAAAATTGGCGGGAAATGACGCAGAAGCAATAGGCTATATCACCGGATTCCAAAAATCCCATCAGAAAAAACAGCGGGCCGAGCAGTGGACAATGCCGTTGGTGATCCTCGCCACGGTCCTGATCTGCGCCATGATCTTCCTGGCGAGCAGGCACTGAACATTCCATCGTATCTTCGCGCCATGCATTATGTGACAGCAGAGAACCTGGGTAAGTCGTACGGCATCAAACCCCTCTTTTCCGGACTTACTTTTCATATTTCCGAAGGTGATAAAATTGCGCTCATCGCAAGGAACGGAAGTGGTAAAACAACCCTTCTGCGGATTCTCGCAGGTGCGGACCATGCGGATGACGGCAAGGTTTGGGTAAATAAGGATGTGGACATCGCTTTGTTTGAACAAGAGCCCAGTTTTGACGAACGGGAGACCATCCTTCGGAATATCTTCTTTCACAAACATCCGGTCATGGATGCCATCCGCGAATACGAAGCGGCCATGGAAACCGAGGATCATGTTCGCCAGGGCGATGCCATCATGAAAATGGATGAACTTGGAGCCTGGGATTTTGATGCCAAAGTGCAGCAGATCCTGGGGCGGCTGAAGATACATAACCTCAACCAAATTGTATCTACCCTCAGCGGTGGCCAGCGTAAACGCGTGGCACTGGCGCGCACCCTGATTGATATCGGATTTGAACACAAGCATATCCTCCTCATCATGGATGAGCCCACCAACCACCTGGATGTTGAAATGGTGGAATGGCTGGAGCACTACCTGAATAAAGAAAATGTCACCCTGTTGCTGGTTTCCCATGATCGGTATTTTCTGGATGAGGTTTGTAACGAGATTTGGGAGATCGATAATGGGCAGCTGTACACCTATCGTGGCGACTACGGCAACTATCTTGAGAAAAAAGCCGCAAGGATTGAGAACGAAGCAGCGTCAATTGATAAAGCAAGAAACACATATAGAAAAGAGTTGGAGTGGATGCGTAAACAGCCCAGGGCCCGTACCACTAAATCAAAATCACGCCAGGATAATTTTTACGAGGTTGAGGCGCAGGCAAAGAAGAAGATCATTGACCAGCAGGTGGAGCTGGAAATGAAAATGAACAGGCTAGGCGGGAAAGTCATCGAACTCAAAAAAGTATACAAGAGCTACGGGGATAAAACCATTTTAAAGGGGTTCGATTACACCTTTAAAAAAGGCGAGCGCGTGGGCGTAGTGGGAAAAAATGGTGTAGGCAAATCTACCTTCATCAATATTCTTCAAGGATTGGAAGAAGCAGATAGTGGCAAGATCAATATCGGGGATACGGTTGTGTTTGGCAACTACTCTCAACAGGGACTCGTGATCAAAGAAGATATGCGTGTGATTGAATTTGTGAAAACGATGGCAGAAAGTTTTCCCCTCGCCAAAGGAGGGTCATTGAGTGCTTCACAATTCTTGGAACTGTTCCTGTTCAGTCCGGATCAGCAATATACCTACATCAGTAAACTTAGTGGCGGAGAAAAACGCAGGTTGCATTTGTTGGCGATTCTCTTCCGCAGCCCCAATTTCCTGATCCTTGATGAGCCCACCAATGACCTCGATCTCCCAACCCTTGCGGTGTTGGAAAACTTTCTGATGGATTTTCCGGGCTGCCTGGTGATTGTATCGCATGATCGTTACTTCATGGATAAACTGGTGGACCATTTGCTGGTATTTGAAGGCGAGGGAGCCGTCAGGGATTTTCCCGGCAACTACTCCTCCTACCGTGCGGCTGCGCCTACGGAAGAGGTTACCAAGCCAAAAGAAAGGGAAAAAACTGCTGAGGTGACGCCTCCTGTCACAGCCAAGAAGAAACCGTCATTCAAGGAGCAACGCGAGTTTGAATTGCTTGAAAAAGAGATGGCGGACCTGCATGCAGAAAAAGCTACCATCACTGCAAAACTATCTGAAAGCAACATGCCCTTTGATGAACTACAAAAGCTTTCTGCCAGAATAGGCGAGATTGCTCAATTGCTTGATGCAAAAGAAATGCGTTGGCTAGAGCTAAGTGAGGTAGTGGAGTGACAGGATCCTATGACATCTGAACCTATAAGGATTTTGACCTGTCGTCCTGCAATACCTTGGCAAACAAATAAAATCCAATGGCATAGCCTATCAATACTAGTAAAATCATAGTTGGATTAAATGGTTAATTGCCAGCAAGTTAAATACCTTCATATACCCTGATTATCCCTACTTATAGGTAGGCTGCTAAACAGATAATGAATTGCTATTCCTGGCGGGTATTGGCTCCGCTTTTCCCGAAAAAAATAAAAGATTAAATTCACAAGTATGAGACCAATCAGACCCCTGATCCTTATCCTTTTACTTGTGGCAAGCACCAGCATCATTGCACAATCAAACTATATTCCTGTTAACCGTGAGTACATAGAGAAAAAGGTTAAAGACAGTACCTCACCTTTTTACTACCAGACGCTGCTGAAACGTTACCTGGCCTATGACAGCACATTGAATCTGGAAGACTATCGTTTTTTATATTTCGGCTACCCTTTTCAACCCGGCTACTCCCCTTATGCAGATTTCAAGAATAGCGAGCTGAATGATCTCCTGAAGAACAAAGACACCAAAAAAGCATTGGCATTGGCCAAGGAAGTGTACCATGAACAACCGGTTAGTCCGAGATCCCTGTACAATATGCTGGTGACATTGCAGATCAGTGGAAGCAATGATTCCACGATGCGGCATGTGCAGCGGCAATATGTAAACATCATTGATGCCATTGTTTCCAGTGGGGATGGCAAATCCTGCGGAACAGCATTCAAAACCATATTTGTGCCGGACCAGTATGAAGTAATGGCCAATTACCTCAACATCAACCAACAGGGAAGGGTGCTGGAAGGCACCTGTGATAAATTCTCTGTGAAACCCAACCTGATGTTTGACCAAGCTTCCCTGTATTTCGATACCTCAGAAACCCTTAGAGGACTGTCAGAACTATTGAAAGACGGTGCGCCGGAAAAAACGGGAAAGAAGAAAAAGAAGAATAAGTCGGGATCTTAAACGCTTCATATCATGGTACGTCTATTTTTTATCCTGCTGATACTTGTTTCCTGCTTTAGTAAACCCAGGCAGATTGATGTAAAAAAGATTGAATCTACCACTGCATCTTCACTGCGCTTTGAATGGACAAAATTGCTCGACAGCGCGGCCTGGAGAAAGAATTATAATTTTCAGATGTTTACCATCAGGGATACGATGTGGACTTTTCATCCGGATGGTACCTGGTTCAGCCTTGATGGCAGCACCTGGGCGAAGGGCCCCTTGCCCAACATCATCAACAATATGGCTTTCCTGGACTATGTTTTGCGCAATGACACGCTCTATGGCTTTGGGTATTTTAAGGGGAATATCGAAACCTATTCTTACAAGCCCAACATATACCGGAGTACTGATATGCGCCATTGGGCAACAATAAGTACAGCCTCCAACCTTCCTCCACGATTCTTCTACCATCCATTTGTGTTCCGTGGGAAATTCTGGCTCATTGGAGGGGAAGACAGGCAACGGAAATACAACGACATCTGGCGTTCCGATGATGGGATTCAATGGACGCAGGTCAAATCCAACCTTCCCTTTGGCGAGCGCAGTGGAAGCCAGGTGGTGCAAAAAAATGATAGCCTTTTTTTACTGGACAATGATGTGTGGTGTTCAACCGATGCACTCAACTGGACAAAGCTTACGGATGAGATCGTAAACGACCAACCGATCTTCGGGTACAATGCCATCGTAATGAATAATACTATCTTTTTACTTGGCTGCAACCGTAATGGCCAGTTCACCAGTCAGGTATTATTCAGCCAAAACGGAAGGGAATGGTTAGGCATGGATGCGCCATGGTCAGCCCGAGGCGGTGTGGCTGCAACCGTTTACCAGAATAAGATCTACATGACCGGGGGCAAATATGGCGGCACGCCTCAAATGCCGGATTTTCACTATTCCAATGATGTTTGGATGTTGTCAACCGAAAGATGATTTCCGTTTTCTACTCTGCCAACCAGCATCATTCCTTATGGCATAGGCCCGCATTACCTTTCGGTTTTTACAACGCAATGCAGCAATATGAAAAAAATAGTAATGATGCTGGTTTGTTCAGCCTCGATGGCCTGCTATGTGCATGCACAACCCACTGTGCCCTACCTCAACAATAAGCTTCCCATTGAACAAAGAGTGGCAGACCTGCTCAAGCGAATGACCGTTGAAGAGAAAGCCGGGCAATTGAACCAACTGAACGGCGGCGCTTTCACCGGTCCAGCTGCAAATGATCCCGGGCAGAAAGCCAAAATGGATATGGTTCGGAAAGGGCAGGTAGGGTCCATGCTTAACGTGAGTGGGGCCGCTGAAACCCGAGTGATCCAGGAAATCGCCGTTAAGGAATCCCGGCTAGGCATTCCCGTTATATTTGCTCTGGACGTGATCCATGGATACAAAACCATTTTCCCGATACCACTCGCAGATGCATGTGCCTGGGATCCCGAACTGAGCAGGAAAGCAGCGGAGATTGCAGCAAAAGAAGCATCGGCAGAAGGAATGCATTGGACCTTTGCTCCGATGGTTGATATCAGCAGGGATCCGAGATGGGGAAGAGTGATGGAAGGCGCAGGAGAAGACCCCTACCTTGGCAGCATCATTGGTGCAGCAAGGGTGAAAGGCTTTCAGGGAAACTTCGGAAAAGATAATCTGCTTGCCTGCGTAAAGCATTTCGCGGTCTATGGCGCTATTGAAGGAGGTCGTGAATACAACCAGGTGAGTGTAGACAAAGTGAATACCTGGAACATGTACCTCCCAACATATCGTGCCGCTGTAGAAGCAGGTGCCGCAACGGTGATGAACAGTTTCAACGTTTATGAAGGTGTTCCTGCCAGCGGCAATGCATGGCTGGTGAATGAAGTATTGAAAAAACAGTGGGGATTTAAAGGATTTTTGGTGAGCGACTGGAATTCATTTGGTGAGATGATCCAGCACGGTTATGCGAAGGACAACAAAGATGTTGCGATGAAGGCTATCAACGCCGGGAGCATGATGGACATGGAAACCCGAGCGATGGTTACTGAGATCCCTGCATTGGTTAAAGAAGGGAAGGTATCGATGAAGACTCTTGATGCAGCAGTGAGTGCAATTCTTTACTGGAAGTTTCGCATCGGTCTGTTTGATGACCCATATATGAACTGTGATCCCGCAAGAGAAAAACAAAATGTATTTACAACAGAACATCGCTTACTGAGCAGACAAGCAGCACAGCGATCTGTGGTTTTGTTGAAAAATAATCTGGAGGCTTTGCCCTTGCAACAAAATCAAAAGATTGCGTTGATCGGCCATTTTGCCGCGAGTAGTGAAGACATCTTCGACTTCTGGGTAGCGAATGCAAAATCCGATCCATACAAACCTTCAACACTATCAGATGGTTTGAAAGAAGCAGGCGTGACCTATGGTTTTGCTAAAGGTTACGACGAGCAACTCAACACATCCAATGCGATGATTCAGGAAGCCATCAGCTTAGCCAATATATCTGACGTTGTAGTTGTAAATATCGGCATCAGTGGAAAACTCGCCGGCGAAGACAGGAGCATTGCGATGCCGGAGATTCCTGAATCGCAAACTCAATTGTTGAAGGCGCTGCGCAATACGGGAAAGAAAATTGTGGCGGTAGTCAATGCAGGCAGACCCCTCGTGCTCACCAAAGCAGAACCATACTGCGATGCCATTGTATACGCATGGATCCTCGGAACGGAACAGGGCAATGCATTAACAGACGTACTCTATGGCAAATACAATCCTTCGGCCAAAACAGTCATGAGTTTTCCATATGCCGTTGGTCAAATCCCGGTCTATTATAATCACATGAATACGAGCCGGCCCAATCCCACAGACGGTCAGGGTAACTGGTATAGCAGGTATCGCGATATTCCCAATGAACCACTTTATCCTTTCGGATATGGCTTGAGCTATACTACTTTCAGTTACGGTAAACCCAGCATCAGTGCATCTTCCATCGGCATGAACGGCACAGTGAACATTCAGGTAAATGTCACCAATACCGGAAAGCTGGCCGGAGAAGAAATTGTACAACTGTACATCAGGGATCCATTGGCCAACAGGATAAGGCCCGTGAAGGAACTCAAAGGATTTCAAAAAATCAGTCTGGCCCCTGGTGAAACAAAAACAGTTTCCTTCACCTTGAATAAATCAGCTATGCAGTACTTTGATGAAAATGGCAAACCGCAGTTGGAGCCCGGCCAGATTAGCATCTTCGTGGGAAGCAACAGCAGGGATCTGCAGGAGCTAATCCTGAACTTGCAGTAAACCCAATCGAACTCAATTTCAAAAGGGCCTTTACCAGGTCCTTTTTCATTTACGGAATATCCCTACTTTCGATCATCGGCCAGCGCAACCCCTATATCAACCTGATGTCTGAATCCTGGCGCTATGCCCGGAAAGAAAAGAAAAAATACCTGTTGGTGTACAGCGCTTTCGCGTGTACCAATATCATTAACGCAACAAGACCCTGGCTGTATGGATGGTTCATCAATGCCTTGCAAAAAGACGGATTGAATGTACTGAACAATGCATGGATTTATGCTGGTGCTTATCTTGGCCTCAACCTGCTGGAATGGATGATCCACGGACCGGCAAGGGTAGCCGAAAGAACCCTTGCCTTCAACTTGAGCCAGAACTACCTGATGGAAACCTATCACCAGACCTTGCATCTTCCCGTGAAATGGCATCAGGACAATCACAGTGGGGCCATTATCAATCGCGTTCGTAAAGCATATGAAGCCTTGAAGCATTTTTTCCAGGATGGCTTCATGTTTTTCCACTCATTTGCCAAGTTCATTTTCTCCTTCGCGGCGATGTTGTACTTCTCACCCTTGTTTGGAGCCATTGGTGCAGCGCTGGGTGCACTGACGATCTGGTTGATCTTTCAGTTTGATAAGCCACTGATCAAACACCTGAATGAAACCAATGAGAAAGAGCATGTGGTATCAGCAAACCTTTTTGATAGTTTATCTAACATCAATACCGTTATCACCCTAAGGTTGGAGAAGCAGATGGAGAAAAGTCTTTTGCAGAAAGTGAGAGACGTGTTTCCACCGTTTCGGAAAAATGTTGTGGTGAATGAATGGAAATGGTTTGTGGCAGATATGCTGGTGGCACTTGTATATGCAGTGATCACCATTGGATATGTGATTCAGAACCGGGTGCCGGGCGAAGTCTTTCTTGTGGGAGGGTTAGTGACCTTGCTGGCCTATGTGCAGCAGTTTACATCGGTTTTCCACGACATCGCCTGGCAATACAACCAGATCATCCAGTACAACAACGATGTGGAAGCAGCAAGGCCCATCAAAAAAGCATATGCCGAATATCATCGGACGGACATCGATACAGATCTCCAGGAAGGTTGGCGCGAGATCCGGATCAGTGAACTCAACTATTCGCATAACCAGGCCTATGCAGACGGCAATGCACATAGCCTGCATCAGATTCACTTGAATCTTACTAAGGGCAAACGAATTGCACTGATTGGTGAAAGTGGCAGTGGTAAGTCTACCCTGCTTGCGCTCTTGCGAGGATTATATGAGCCAGAGAAGGGTGTGGAAGTAATGGTAGATGATCAACCATTTGATCATATGCAGATGCTCACCAGTGATGTCACCTTGTTTCCACAAGAGCCTGAGATTTTTGAAAATACGATCCGATATAATATCACGCTTGGCTTGCCTTTTGATGAAGAACAGGTCAATCGGATCTGCCGGGTGGCTCAATTCTCTGAAGTGATCACACAGTTGCCTAACGGTATGGAAAGTCATATCAAAGAGAAAGGGGTTAATCTTTCCGGTGGGCAAAAGCAGCGCCTGGCACTGGCAAGGGGCATACTGGCCGCGCAGGAATCTGACATCGTTTTAATGGACGAACCCACCAGTAGTGTTGACCCTAAAACGGAGTTGCTGATTTATCAACAGTTGTTTGACGAATTCAAAGACAAAGTCATTATTTCCTCTTTACATCGTCTCCATCTCCTGCCCTTCTTTGATCACATCTATGTGCTGGATAGTGGAAGAATTGTTGCAGAGGGTAGTTTCGAAACCCTTCGACAAGCAAGTCGGCATTTCCAGCTATTATGGCGGCACCAGGAAACAAATAAAGGGCCATCATCATGGCCCTCTTGAAACCAACTGTATAGTCAAAATTTATTGAATAGCTAGTCCCGGCGTCTAAGTCTGCTTAGACTGACTTGTGAAATACCCATAAAACTTGCTATATCTTTCAATCGAAAATGCTGAAACAAACCTGGATAATCAACAAGCAGTATTTCATAACGGCCCCTGGCACGTTCTCTCAAAAACATTCCCTCAAACTCTTGCTGCTTAGAAACCACCATTTCAAATAAACTCAGGTATAATAAAAATGCCCTCCCTTCAGGATCTTCAATTTGAAGTATTTTTTCATATCTAAGTATGGATACTAAACCAGTTTCTGAAGGACTAATTCCTAATGAGGTTGTCTCCTCTCCGCAACCAAAAACATTAACCCATAAATCTTTTTGCTGCATCAGGTAAAGTTGCATATTCTCCTCAACGTCAAGAAGAGATAATGCAAAGGCACCATTCTCAACAAATAAAATGTCAAGTTCATTCAGCAAATCACACAGGTTGGTCGTTTTATTGATAACCATACGTTCTGCACAACGTGCAACCTCATCAAGCACACTGCTATTTTCTGCACAGAACCTCGTATCTAAAAACTCCCTGAATCCATCAACCATTTCAGTCCATTTGATGAAATAATCGATTATAGGATTCTTCTGCCATCCCAAGATAACTTGACAAATCCCGCTGTGTAAAAGCACTAATCCAATGAGGACTGGAGTCCCGGATAATCTGAATCTTCTTCTTAGCTTCCACACCAGACAATAACCTCCTGTGCGTGATGGTATTCAACAAACAGTGAGTTGCCAAATTCACCAAAAACGCTCTGGCAATGATGGAATATTTACAAAACTCAAGAATCCGCTTATATTCCAATGCCAAAATACTGGAGGACTCCATTGCCTGCACCCTTAAACGTGTACCACTGCCATTTTTATGTGATAAGTAATCAAAATAAACATCTCCAGGCGTCAGGAATCCATGAACGGGAGTAGTGCCATTTCGAGTTTCAATCACTCTGAGAGAACCTTTCTCAACTTTGATAATTTCCGGAACCAACAATTGATTTTCCTGTAGGAAAACGCCCTTTTTGTAACTCCTACGTTGCAGAAGACCTTCAAATTCTGGTGTCAAAGTGTTGCTGCCATCTATGATCTGGTTCAACAAAAACAGGCCAGTGCGTTTATATTTTTCTATAGGTATATACTTCATAAAATGGCGTTCTTACCATTATTGAATCCAACTTCTAAAGTGCTATGATTGACTTACCAGTAGCAGAAAAAAAAACGCCAGTTCCATTGGTAATTGAATTGTATTTTCCGTATAAATAATTTCGGGATTTTCAATTAACAATTGGAGACTGGCGTTGTTTTTCAAGGATATCGGTTCATTTGGTTTTTCACACGCTCCGATACAAAGTTTGTCAGTTCATATTAAATCTTTTTAAGTTGATTATTTGCTAACTACCACCTTTTCAACTGCGAGTATTTCTCCATTTGCCTTAATTAATCTCAGATAATAAACACCGTTTTTAAGTCGGCTTACGTCTACAGACGTTTCCATATCCCTGAGTGCAAATGTCATAACTCTAATGCCAGACATATCAATGATCTGTGCTTCCGCACCCAGTATTGATCTATCACTGACGGTCAAGGTAAATCTATCCGATACAGGATTTGGCTTAACCTGAGTACTGAAGCTCACGTCAATATCACCTTGCAGAAGAATAGTCTTAGAATAGTCTGCAACTCCCATATCATCAACTGATTTCAGTCTGTAATAGACCTTCCCTTTGGGAGCACTGTAGTCTGCATAAGTATATGACCTTCTGATATTTGAATTGTACGCGCCTTCCACCCTTGTAGCCACTTCAAAATCTACTCCGTTCACGCTACGCTCCACTTCAAAATATTTGTTCCGCGATTCATTCTCTGTAACCCAGGTCACTTTAACATGATCATTCATACGGAGAGCCGCAAATGAAGTGAGTCTGATGGATAGTACCGCTGCACCCATATATGCTATACCAAATTGAGAGAATGAACGAAGCCCTGTTTTCAATGCATAACCGTCAGAAACTTTACGTCCAAGGCCATTAATCGGATTCAGTACACCATTTCCGCTTATCCAGTCGGCTGCATTTGTGCTAATGTCACTGCGTTTCACAATGGTGAACTCATTGTCTTTCAGCAATGCTATAGTAGTTGGCGAGTTCACAAAATAAGTCCTAACACCATATGAACCGGAAGCTGGCTGCTGATTAGGAGTTAGTGTCCATACCAGATCTGGAGCTACCCGTTGAAAAACTAATCCTGCATCTGTCACACTCATGCCAATATCGTTTCCAACTTTGGGCGCTAGAGAAATGGTTAGATTTGTAACACCAGAAAGATTGTTGTTTATCAGCTCCAATGGCGCATAAAGACCATTGTTTCCAACCGGGAATACATAAGTAGACGTATTAGTTTGTATCGCCCTCTGCAGTTTTCCTACAATATAACTTACAGAACTTTGGCCAGTTATGGCTGTAGCTAAACCATTAGATATAACAAGCGTACCGCTTCCTGTATTAACAATACCGCGGGTAAGGGTCAGCGTTCCACTGATAGAAACACCAGCACTCACCTGTACGCCGGCGGCATTGTTCACTACCAGGTTAGCATATATGCCATTTGGTAATACTTGCTGTGAAGAACCTGCCATTACCAACCGAGATGTAGCATTCATCGTCAACGCTCCGGATCTGGTAAGGGTCCCCAACAAATTTAGCGTGGAGCCGCCATTCAACGTCAGCGACGCGCCACTTGAGATACTCAAGTCATTTGCAGTTACGCTTGTGTTTATTGCAAACGAAGCCCCGGCCAAATTTTCCACCGATATAATATTATAAGTTCCAGGTGGTATAACCTGAGTTGCTGCCCCTTTAAAATTAATTGTGCTTCCCGCTCCTGTCATTACTACTGAAGCATTGTTTCGAGTCCAGTTTCCTTTGATAACCAGCAATGCATTGGCTACATCCATTCTAATTGAAGAAGTTGCATTCGTTGTCATATTACCCTCAACTTCCAGAATTGAGCCCGGTGAGAACTGGAGCGTGACTCCAGCACCGAGGGTTAGATTCCTGATTCTCCTTGTTCCTGGCGGCAAAATAATTGTTCTGCTTGCTCCAGCAACTACATTCGTAGTGACATCTGTATTTGCATCAGGCAATCCTGCATCACCCCAATTCGTACATTCGTCCCAATTAGAATTTCCAGAGTGGTTAGTCCATACACCAGATCCCCCGGAATATACAGTGTAAGTCACTTCATTAAATGGTCCACTAATGCTAGGAAGAATTTGGTCACATCTGTATACTCCAATCTGCTCAAGTCTGTATATTGAAGTAACATTTGGTCTTGTTAGTGCTAAATTAAAAGTTACTGGAAATCCATTACCAGTGATAGCTTTCACGGTATCGTTTTTACCTGTTGTCAGGTTTCGAACTACCACATCAAGGGGATAACTTCCCTGTGTAATGGTTATCTCCAATGGAACGGTAATCGATCCTTTGCACATTCCGCCCAATAGCTTAATAGAACCTGATCCTGCAGTACCTGCCACAGACACAAACCATCCCGAATTATTACCGAGGTCACGTGACTCCGTATTTGTTTTGAATACTGTATTATTGGGTCCCGTGGCAATCCTGGTATTCCCAACAGAAACATACTCTACACATAGCTGAGCCTTGGAAGGATCATTGGGGTTTTTTTGCTTATTGATTGTAAACTGGCTTCCATTAATTGATGAATTAAAAGAAGTATAGGCAGTAGATATGCCATTGGCCAGAATATCCGCTGTATCTACAATAGTCAATGTGGATCCTGCAGCAAAGATGTAGTCGGCACCCGGTTTGAACATAATTGAGTCAAGAATTGTCATATTCCCAGAAAAAACAATCCTGCTACCTGACAAGGCCGGGCGGAAATCCAATACGTCAAAAGTTACTGGTGCAGTGATCTCCAAAGCCCTTCCTTCCATTACCATCCTGGCAAACTTCAAACCTGAACATTCTATCCTCGGAAACCATCCACCACTATTTCGTAAAATATAGTTACTCTTTGAAAAATCATAAGTGAATCCAGTTCCCGCCACCTGAAATGGAGTCCTTAGATCACCTTGGGTAATCAGGGTGGCATCGTTCATGACAAACCTCCTTGTGGCATTGATATTGGAGATGAATGATGTTATACTCAATGTTCTGCCAGGCATTAGGGTGAGTGTCCCTCTGTTTAATCCAATAGTTGAAGAAGTAGCAAGAAGCGTAGAAACGATGGTATAACTACCTACTCCGTTAAAATCTATATTTCTTGCTTGAAAACTACTGTTGATATCAACAATATGGTTTGAACTTCCTGCAAATGCGAAAGTACCGGCGATTTGCCAATTTGCCATACTAGACAAAACCATGCTGCCTGCGTTGACAATATTGACAGCTGATGAGCCACTGAAGGTGGCATTGCGGTTAACACTACCTGCATTAAGGCCCCTGAAGGAATAGTTACCATTTTGAAAACTAACTACCTGATTAGTCAATGAGAAACTATTCTGGTCAAAAATCACACTATCCAGTGCAGAAGGCACGCATTGACCACCGGCACCTCCGCTGCTCAAACTCCAGTGTGAACGATCTGTCCAGTTACCTCCATCGCCAACCCAGAACAATGTTCTACCCATTGCCGAAGTGCTCTGCCATCCGGTTGAATTGGTCAGTACGCCATTTATGGCATTGAAAGTTGCACCTCCGGTTGCTATATTACTGCCGATAACTGCATTGGATACCGAAAGTACACCGCTGGCTTTCCTGAAAGTATAAGTACCTGCCCCATCCACGTCAAGATTAATAAAGCTTTGACAATCTACATTTGAAGAAATATTATCCAGTGTTGCGTTAGGATCAAAGGTTATGGTTTTACCTGGCTGGAACTTGTAACTTCCCTCTTTAAGCGCAAGAAATTCATTAATCGTAAATGAGCCTTGAATCGTCATATTGCTCATGATCCTGAGGCGATCCACAGTTGAACCGTCCCTGAAGTATATCCTCGACGCGCTGGTTGGAAATACAGTGGTGTCTTCAACGATCAGCGTACCTACCCTCGTTGCCACGTCAAGAATAAACTGCACCCTGTTCATTCCCTCGGATCTGATCCTGATGGTTGCGCTGCTCAGGTTGAGGGTCGGATTATTCCGGATATCCAAAGTATTCCAATAATCACTGGCCCCTTCTTTCTCGTTTAATAGCAATTCAGAATTTCCCAGATTAATGGACCGTGGAGTACTGGTGTTAGAATAAAAAGACCTTGCTATCACTTTGTTTCCTGCTGATACAAAACCTCCGCTGTTAATAAATAAACCTCCGGAGGTAGTAATATTCGGACCAGCTGAAGACCCTCTCACCCAAAGTGAGTCCGTAAGGGTATAGGTTCCCCGGCCAGCAAATACAACATTATGCCCGAAACCATTTCCGGCACTGGTAATAGTATGAGAACCAGCGCCAATAAACTTTACCGTTTGGTTGAGGTCCAGTTTTACATTTCTGGAGAGTGTCAGGTTTCCATTAATCGTAAACGAGGTGGTGGAACTATATGGTAGATAGTAACTAAACCCATAATCATATCTGAAAGGAAGCCCACCGTAAATTACCGGCGTTCCGTTTGCTGTACTAAAATCTACGTTACGTGCAAACACCAACCCACTAATTTTCACTGTATCAGCACCGCCTGTAAAGGCATTATTGTCGAATATCACATCGTCATTAGGTCCGGGAATACATCCTGCAACAGCACCTCCGCTATTTGAGAAACTCCATCGATTGACATCGTTCCAGAATCCGGATCCTGTTCGCCAATAAAATGTTCGGGATGCGGTAGATGCACTAAAATCGATATTTGTATTGCCACCCAAGTCAACTGAGTTGATAGCATTCACACGTACCGGAGAAACCATATTGATATTCTCCAGAACAGCATTGGATATGTTTGTGCTGGCTGAAACCAGATTCACACGCGCTGGATTTCCTGTAGACGACAATAGGTAGGGCCTGCTGATACAATCACCCACAAGGTTAAGGTTAGAACCTGCGCCCATGGTAAGTCCATTGTCTACCACGTTCAAAGTCTTTCCAGGCGCCAATCCCAGATACTCCCTGATCAGAATCGGACCACGCATAGATGTGTTCTCATCAATTTGAAGTCGTTTAATAGAACAACCTGCGCCAGATGCGATCGGCCAGGCATCCCCGCGGGTTAACCTTACTTCATTTAACGCAATGCCTGCACCAATGGATATCCAATTGTGATTAGCGGAAACGTTCCTCAGTTCAATGACAGAAGTTCCTGCATTGAATACGTGCGTTGCACTGGCACCACCCAGTTCCAAACGCTGCGTACTGATCGATGAACTTCCCAGGTTGATGGTCCTGGCTGTACTTCCATCAGATACAATGTTTCTTACAAACAGGCGATGTCCGTTCGTGTTGATCTGGCCACCGCGGAAATAAGTCCAGGTCCAATCCGCAACCAGATCGCCCCTCAAATTGATCGTTCCTCCGTTTGAGAAAAAAATAACTCCTCCACTGGCCCCTACAAAAATCCCATTGAAATTCACTTCTGTATTCCCACCATTTGCGCTTCCACAGGTGATGGATCCACTCCCAGACATACCTTGCATAGAAGGATGTAATTGAAGCTTGGTAGTCACAGAAAGAGCGAAATTGAGTATAATCCCAGGACCACTGGCGCCAGATCCGCTTCGAGCCGTTATGGCATTGGACCAGTCCATGGTAGCACAAGCCGCAGAAACATTGATATTCACTCTTCTCCCAGTAGTGGTGAAACTGTTCTGGTCAAAGATTACCGTATCTTTTTCCGTGGGTGGCTTGGTAAAGGAAAATCCTGAACCACCACTAACACTGCTCCATTTACCGAGATCATTCCAGTTTCCGCTGTTTCCAACCCAGTAATACTTACTCTGGGAATTCGCATCCAAAAGGACCAGGCAAAATCCCAAAAGTAGAACCAGGTACTTGAGGCAACGGTTTAACAATTCTCGTAAAGCTGCCTCCGGCAACTCACGTCGGGCGTCATTCATCATTTGATATTTCATAAACTTGGCTTTGTCAGACTTAATAGCACACGCTGAAGCCAATTAAGAATATCTCTAAAGGGCAACGGAAACACTTAAAAGAAATCACATATATAAATGGATCCTCTAGTAAATTTTCCCGCCCTCAATGGATTCAGGGTGTGAAGTCACTTAAACGTCATTTATGATTTTAACCACAAAAAAAAGCATCCCTAGTTATAGGGATTGATGATCCAAATTGCTGATTCACAGCGCTTTTAATTCGTTAATCACTTAATTTAGGGAGGCATTTCTGTTTCACACATCCTAAATCTTTTGTGATTCGATTCTATGTAAAAAGCTAAGGCCCCAACCAATTAGTATGCATTTTCAAGTATCAGTACTCCTATTGCACATTCTGCTTATAGCACCATTCCGTGGATTAGCACAGGATATTAACAACCCAACAAAAACCAAAATAATATCCACAAAAATCCTCACAATCAATGACGGTTTATCCCAGGGTATGATCAATGCTATCATGCAGGATAAGCATGGATTTCTATGGTTCGCCACAAAGGACGGTCTGAATAAATATGATGGCTATAGTTTCAAAATCTTCAGGCATATTCCCGGTGACGCAAACTCAATTTGTGAAAATCATGTAACAAGCATTTTTGAAGACAGCCACGGAAACATTTGGCTGGGCACTGCCAATGGATTGATAGACAAATTAGAAATAGACACAGAAACCTTTAAACACTTTAACTACCGAGTCGATAAGAATAGTTTAATGGAAGTTTTCGCATTTACTGAGCTAAAAGACGGCTCCATCCTAGGGCAAAGCAATAAAATATTCAAGATCAACCCACTATCTGAGAACGTAGAAGAACTAAGGCATGACCCCGGGACGGAAGCTGCAATGCTGCTGTCAAACCAACTACTGGTCACGATGAAAGGAAACACCTTAAAATTTAACAATCTGACAACCGGGACCATCAAAGAGAAAGATATTGAAAAGGAAATAACATCGATTAAAAATAAGGGCGAAATAAAAATCTACAATACCATTTATATCTCCCGCTGGCCTTACCTCCATAATGCTTACTACGACTCAACCAACCGTCTTATTCACCTTGTTTTCAGTTCTTTTCTTCTTTCATTGGACGCTGAGTCATTGCAAACGCGAATACTGTTACCCACCAATAAAATTATAACCAGCCTTCTGCCCATTAGTAAAGGAATGCTTTTGATCAATCTCGAAGGAAAAATCTATGAAGTAAATACTGAAAAACAAACGCAGTCGGAAGTTAAAAGCAGAGACAATAGTTACCTTGAAAACAATGCTACATTCCTTTGGAAAGACAGGACCGGGATCATTTGGATAGGCACCAATGGATATGGCGTTCTTCGCTACAATCCTCAGAATGAACTATTCAACTTCACACCAAGTCAATCTACCTCTTCCATTTCCAATATTGGCGAATCCATTTTGGTAGGCCATGTACCAGATCTTTATTTGTTTAATGAGCAATCAAGAGGATGGATGGACACATTAGGCCCGACTGCCTCGCAGAGATTTGGTTATTCCAGAACCGGTCATCCACCTGCTATAGATGAAAGCGGGCAATACTGGACATCGGAAGGCAAAGAAATAATCCAGATTGACCCTGTTAACAGGCAACAGAAAAGATATTATATTTCAAGTTTGGTTGAATCCTTCAGGGACATCGTACACTGCATAACTTTTGACAAAAAAGAATTTGTCTGGATCGGCACAGAAACAGGATTGATACGGCTAAATCCTAAAGACTCAAGCTATACTGTCTACAAAAATGATCCCAATGATTCAAATTCTCTGAGCAGTAGTTGTATTTACTCCCTCACACTTGATCAGAAAGACCCTTACAATATTCTCTGGGTAGGAACAAATGGAGGCGGATTAAATAAACTTGATCTGACATCATTTAAGGCAATAGATTATTCTACCAGAGATGGCCTTCCGAATAATGTCATTTATGGAATACTCCAGGAAAACACAGGCGCACTTTGGTTGAGTACAAATAACGGGCTTTCCAGGTTTGATCCTGATCGTCAGACTATCAACAACTACACGATCAATGACGGACTCCAATCCAACGAATTCAATCGTTATAGTTATGCCAAATCCAAAGATGGATACTTTTTTTTCGGCGGGATCAATGGTTTAAACTATTTCCGTCCGGAAGATATCAGAACGAAAAACATCCCTCCTCTGCTAGCCATAACTGATCTCTACGTAGGAAACAAACCTCTCAGAGAACTTGATTCCACTTTAAACATCCCTGGAGTTCTTTATAGTGGCAAGGAAATTACCCTTCCCTACCGCAGAAATCTATTTACTATTCATTTTGCTGCGCTCGATTTCACTGCAACACATGAAAATCGATATAAATACAGACTGGTTGGATTTAGCAATGAATGGGTGAACCTTGGCACAGCCAATAGTGCAACTTTCACAAACCTGGATCCCGGAGAATACACATTTTATGTTATTGCATGCAACAAATATGGCATTTGGAACAACACTGGCGCTACACTTAAGATTAATATCCTGCCCCCTTGGTATATGACCTGGTGGTTCAGGGTTCTTGCAATTGCTTTTATGTGGCTCATAGCATTTATGATTTACCGTTATCGATTGAATAGCGCCATTAAAGTGTATACTATACGAAATGAAATAGCCCGTGATCTCCATGATGAAATTGGTGCCAATCTCAGCAATATTGCCATTTTCAGCAATGTTGCTGCGAAAAAAGAAAACAATCCTGGCACCATGGACCTTCTCAAAAAAATATCCAACTACGCCCAATACTCTTCCGCTTCTCTTCAGGATATCGTTTGGATGATCTCACCCAAAAACGACAGCACATCCGAAACTATAACCAGGATGAAGTTGTACGCAAAAGATGTATTCGATTCACTGGAATGTAAACTAAATTTTCACATCGATGATTCCGTCAGCAACCTAAAATTAAGTTTGGACGAAAGAAAAAACTTCTACCTGCTCTTCAAAGAAGGAATCAATAATATCGCTAAACACTCAAGTTGTACTGAAGCAGAAATCTCTATTTCCAGGCATGGTAATCTAGTTCGGCTGCAGCTGAAAGACAACGGAAAGGGTATAGATCAGCACGCTAATGGCGGAAACGGCCTAACGAATCTCAAAAACAGGGCTGATGAACTTGGCGGAGAAATTCATTTTTATACCGTCAAAGGAGGCGGCACGCTTATAGACCTCTCCTTCAATCCCAGAAACTGACATAGACTATTGAAAAAATTACCTGAGTTTAAGATGATAACGAAGCTTTTATGCAATATAAGCTGATCTGGTAGCCACAAAAGGAAATAGCAGTTCGTCGAAAGAAAACAAATGTCAATTTTTTCTTCAGGAATACCGCAATAATTTGCAGGCCTCCTCCATGAAAGACTAAAGGCTATCATTTTTTAAGAAAATCTCTACAAATGAATCTCTCCTTTAGGCACCTGCATGTATTATTATTCTTGTTAGCAATTTCCTTACAAATACAAGGTCAAAATTCGATTTTTGAACCTGAAAAGCAAAGATACAAAGGAACAAAACACGCCTACCCATGGACCCTTACAGCTCGTACCGGCTTGATAGACGACTACTGTACACAATTCATGAAATGTATTGACGTAGATACGATTCCAAGACAAAAAATTGACAAGTGGTATATTTCTGAAACAGTTAAAGGATATTGGGAATACTTGCCCGATGACTATGACAATCCTGACAAACAACAGAAAACTTATCCGCTCATCATTTATGTGGCCGGGTGCGGAAGTCCCAGTAATGGCGTCCTATACCTGAACACGAACAATTCCATTAATCGTTCAAAAGGTCTTGGAAGAATTTTGGGCGAGCCCCTGCCCTCCTATTTGCTGACCAGCCCCAGGTATTTCTCCAATGTAAAGATCAAGTCATTGGCAGTAAGTCCGGTCAAAACACTTGGAACAGAAGGATTCATTATCCTCATGCTCCAAAGCTCTGGTCCCGAACGTTGCTTACCCTATACACTCGCTAGTGCGGATGATGTGGACTCAGCTATTAACAGGGCGATGCAAAACTATCGTGTGGACTATACACGTATTTATGTCACAGGCGTAAGCGGAGGTGGAGAATCTGTATACCAATATCCAGCGGTCAAAGACGAATTTGCGAGGAAAGTAACAGCCATTGCACCCGTCTGCGCAACAGACTGGTTAATGGGTCCAAGGTCTGATGAATTTGCCAACCGGATCGCGGATAATGGAGTGAGTGTCCTCGGCGTTTGCAACAGGTATGATTTTACCATCGGTGGCCTTACATTCAAAATGAACAGGCTGACTATGCTAAACATTATGACTGCCAGTGGGATCAAACCCTACCAGGCGGATACCGCTTTTTTCACCTATCCCGGGCAGGCACCCAACGTTTCAAACCATGACGCTTACAGAAAAGGATACTATCCCAACATTCCGGAGTATTACACTCCAATAGATTATGGCGGACCACTTTGGACGGATCCAGCTACAGGAGAACCGTATAATCTCTATGAATGGTTTCTCACCAAAACTAAAGTCTCTGCACTTTCTTTGTCTTCTATAAATCTGTCGGCTACAAAAACAAATACAGCAATCTTATTGGCATGGTCCAGTCAATTCAACCACGAAGAAAACTTCTATACCATGGAACGTTCGCTTGACGGAGTCAATTTCCAACCCATTTTCTCAAAAAAATGCTCGGCACTCAGTCAAACTGGAAACAAATACGTTGACTATGATCGCAATCCGCCGGCCAGTAATCATGTCTTCTACCGAGTGAAATTGACTACACAAGAAAAGAAAGACTTTTATTCGAAAACGGTGAAAGTAAAAATTAGTGACCGAAAATTCAACGCACTAGTATATCCCAGACTTACCAATCATACGCTGACCATAAAACTCCCTAAAAAATCTACCGCAGTTATTACAATTATAGACATTCACGGCCGGATACTCATCAACAAAGAATACCAACCGACGCAGGAGATTATGATTGATGTTTCGTCATACGCGTCCGGAAATTACATTCTGCAAATTCAGGCAGCAGGCTTTGAAAGACAAGTCGAAAAAATCTTTAAATACTAGTGCAGATCCACGAATAGATTGTCATGCCAATTTAGTGTGCTTCGCGATCTAATTCGGCCGCCCTTTTCTGCTCTATCTTTCATCAATAAAAAAGGCGGTCATAGAAATGACCGCCGTCTTGCATAAACCTTTCCTAACAGGGTTAACTGTGGCACATCAAAGTGCCAACGTGTAAAAGAGCCAATACCATGGCCCTTTTAACCATAGAACCTATAACCAAGCAATCTGTAGTAGGATCAGGTTTGTCTCCGAAGTCTGCTAAGACTCACTGGTGACATTCCTAAAAATCCCGCTATGTCTTTCAATCGGAAATGCTTAAATAAATGGGAATACTCCTTCATCATGGCCTCATATCTTCCCCTGGCACGCTCTCTGAGAAAGATGCTTTTCAATTTGATCTGTGATGATATTACATCCTCAAATACCCGTAGATAAAGCACAAATGCCTCACCCTGTTCCTCTCGCAATTGCATAAGTTTCTGATATCTTAGTATTGATACGAGGGTTGTACCCACAGGTCTAATCTCTATATCCCTCTTGCCCGCATTCTCGCCAAACACGTTCACAATGACATCTCCATTATTCATCAGGAAAAGAAGCTTCTCGCCCATGGGAGATCGCTCTACAATTGTAAATGCGCCATCTTCCACAAACAAAATATCTCGATTGTCGAGAACCTGGTCAAACGGCATCGTCCTGCAGACCAGTTTACTATCCATGCACTTGAACAAACACTCTTGAGGCACTTCGTTTTTCATCGTAAACTTGCTATTTACGAATACCTTCATTCCATCCACCATCGCATTAAATTTGATGATACAATCGATTATAAGACTCTACAGCCATGCCCAGGTAACTGGAAAGATCACGCTGTGTAAACCTCGTTATCATGTGAGGGAAAAGCGATTTTACAACATTGATCCTGGTTATCGCCTCCACGCCAGAAAGTAAACTGCGGTGCTCGATCTCCTCAAACAGCATTTTAGACGCCAACTGAATTAAAAATTCCCTTACAACTACAGAATCTACTGTGGCGGCAACCAACAAATCATAGCGCATCCTGTAGACAATTGACCGAGAGGAAAATTGTACGATCAACCTGTTTTCACTTGATCGGCCACAAGAACTGTAGTCGTAGAATACATCTCCTTTCCCCAAAAGTCTATGAACCCTTTCAACCCCCTCAGTCTGCTCGAAAACACGAACTGACCCTTCAACCACATAAATTAAGTCCACCAATTGATGAAAGTCATTCTGCAGGAATTCGCCCTTCCTATACTCTTCTTTATTCATTAATTCAAGAAACTCTTTCGGCGCCCTTTCCGGCGTCTCAAACACGAGGCGCAAAATTCTATAGTCTTCAGGATAGTTATTCTCAAGTGAGTTTAATTTCATGTGGTTTGGATATTACTTTTCAAATTTACTTCTAACAAAACGTTCACATATCCCTAGATATAGTGAAATAAAAAACGCCAGTCCCCAGGGCAGATTGGAACCGAGTTTCTCATAGGATACTCGAATGGTTCTTCAATCGGAATTGGGTAACCGGCGTCGGTTTTTCAATAGAATTGGACTTTGTTTAACGCATAGGACTCCGGTATTAAAATGTTTAAAAATTACGTTCCTTATGATTTGATCAGATTATTGTATTATCATCGTTTCTACATGCAACAGTTCTTGGTTCTGATCATAAATCTTGAATACAGATGTGCCGCGAATCAGGCCCGACAGTGAAAAAATTTTATCCTGGCTGCTTAATTCTTTAGACAGTACATTCCTAACTGCTAAATCCTGCACTTGCCGTTTATATTTCAACTGCCTGGCACACTGAATAAATCGAATTTGAATATCATTCCCTACATGATTAGGTGCAAGAAAGACCATCACATCCTGGTTTCGAAGCTCATTCATCATTACTGTTTTTGAAAATGAAGAATCACTGTTAAAGTCAACCATCTTCACCCTTTAAAAAAACTTAGATGGAGCTGCTTAGATATCTTCGAACCAATAAACTCCTGAAATCTATCTTGCCATTTCTGTAGACTAAGACTATTGAACGACTTCCACTGGTAACCCACAGATCGGCAAAATCCAATTCAGTATTGCCGCCAGCGGCATCACCCAAGCTCAGCGAGCCATTTCCGGATACCGCCATCATCCCTAAAACCAACTTCATTCGGTTTTTAACCAACAAAGAAGCGGACAAGGTCAATTCAGGTCCATTCGATGCTATTCTGCTTTGAGTGGGGATGGCCCGGGACCAATCCACAAAAAAAAACTGAATCCTTGTCCGTAGGAAGCCTGGTATAAGCAAATCCAGGACCTCCACTGGTGGAAGCCCATTTAGATAAGTTGTTCCAATAACTTGTATTTCCTACCCAATAATACCTGTTCTGGGCTGATGCTGTCTGGCTCATTGCGGCCAAGAGCATAAGAAAGACTGAAACGCACTGGATATAACGATGCCATCGCAATCGTTGCCAAGTGTGCGTAAAAAAGCGCGAATCGCCCAAGGATAGTTTAGTTTTCATTAAGGTTGATTTTAGGCTTTTAATAAGTAATGGATACAGCAAAGAAAGTCTTGTGCCACCTGATAAAAAATGACAATTGATAAATTATAGTGATCTGACTATACCTATATCTAGGTATACAACATATACCAAGCCTGTTTAAGATTATGATACCTTTGGCCAAATAGTCGAAGCTTGAGCAAACAATCAATTATTACCCATGGATTTTGGATTGTATTGCTATCTATTGTCACAAATGCCGTAGGACAAGAGTCCGGTTCCCCGCCATATCCTGTCAAAAGAATTACCGCCCACCCAATAACCATTGACGACGGACTTTCCCAAGGCATGGTGAATGATATCCTACAAGACCATTTCGGGTTTATGTGGTTTGCCACCAAAGACGGATTGAATATGTATGATGGTTATAGGTTCACCATCTACCGAAATGCCATCGATGACAGTAACTCAATTGCGGAAAATTATGTAACCAAAATTTACGAAGACAGTGATGGCGATATCTGGATCGGCACTTTCAATGGCAGGATCGACAGATTTGATCGCCAAAGCGCAAAATTCAAGCACTACAGATACACGAATAACAACAGCATCATCCCTACAGTAACTGGTTTTCATGAATTGGAAAAGGGTAAGATAACCGTTGTAAATAACCAGACACTGGTGATTGACAAAAAGAGCGGAACATCTACTCCGATAGAGCTGGCAAAAGATGCAGAGTTAATGACCCTTGCAAAACCAAAAGAAATCATCTACAGTGTAGGAAGCAGAATTATCATCAAAAACCTCGAAACGCACCAAACCAGAACAACTGATCTGAGCAGCGCCATCAAAAAATACTTCATTTCCGATGTCTACCTAGTATACAACAGCCTTACAGGTGTCAAATCTGCTAAGTTCCAGCAAATTAAATATGACCCTATAAATGATCAAATCCATGTCGTGTTTCGTGGAGGCATTGCCACCATCAACCATAAAGACCTTTACCTGATTAATGTCACAAAGTCAGACCGAGTAATTGGTTTTCTTCAGGAAATGGAAAAAGATAAAATATGGCTCAATGTTGGTGGAACCACATACGAGTTAGAAATTTCCACAGGCCGTGTGTCTATCATTTTGCTCACCAACGAGGCTGCAGAAAGTGTAAACGCCGTTTCTGCATTCAAAGATCGTTCCGGCCTGATGTGGATCGGAACCAGAGGCTATGGGCTGATTAAATACAATCCAAGAAATGAATCATTCCACTACGTAAGAACAAATTCTGTCACATCCCTTGACGTACTGGATGGAAAAATCAAAGTAGGAGACGTACCTAACTACAGGCTTTTTGATCCAACCACGCAGTCCTGGTCCAAGTCCTACAAACTCACAGACCTTATCAAAAGAGGCTATGAGAGAACCGGACGCCCTCCAACAATTGACAAATATGGAAACCTGTGGTTCACATGCGAGACAAACCTTGTCAAATACAACCCCAAACGCAAGGATTCCATATTCTACAGACTGCCCAGCCTTAAAATTGCTTACGAAAATGTTATTCATTGCATCGTAATTGAAGACAGTTCCCAGGCATGGCTCGGAACCGAGATGGGGCTTATCCGGCTCAACCTAACGGACTCTTCCGTCTACATGTATTCAAAGGAAGCGGAAAGCAACGCTATGGGCTCCAGTCCGGTTTTCTCTTTAGCGCTTGATAAAATTCATCCGGAAGAAACCCTTTGGGTAGGTACCAATGGCAACGGACTAATCCGGTTAAACAAAAAAGATAATTCATTCAAGCGGTTTGCCGTAAAGGACGGCCTGCCAAACAATGTCATTTATGGCATACTCCAGCATGAGAAAAGTGGCCTTTGGATGAGCACAAATATGGGAATATCCAACTTCAACCTTGAAAAAAACACCTTTCAAAACTATACCGTGAATGATGGCCTGCAGTCAAATGAATTTAATAGGTATAGCTCCGCAATTTCAGAAGAAGGTTATTTTTTCTTCGGTGGCGTAAAAGGATTGAACTATTTCAAGCCTGACGAAATCATCAAGAGCACATTATCTCCCCAGATCGCTATAACAGATATTCTCATTGGCAACAAGCCCCTGAGGGAGATTGATTCCAGCTTGAACATCCCACAAGTGTTTGACTCGTCTATACAAATTACCCTTCCGTTTGAAAGAAACATTTTCACTATACAGTTCGCAGCACTGGATTTTACCGCGAGCCGGGAAAACAAGTATCGATACCGAATGGAAGGATTTGGAAATGACTGGGTTTACAGTGGCACCTCTAACCTTGCAACATTCACAAACCTTGACCCTGGGACCTATACCTTTGCAGTTACCGCTAGCATCAGAGACGGCGAATGGAATAATAATGTTGCAAAAATTACCATAAAAATTACGCCGCCTTGGTATCTCACTATCTGGTTCAAAGTTTTTGCCGTATTGACATTGGCATCGCTGGCTTACCTTTTGTACAGACTTCGATTACATCAGGCCCTTAAAGTTGTAAGCATTAAAAATGAAATAGCACAAGATCTGCATGACGAAATCGGCTCAAACCTGAGCAACATCTCCATATTCACTAGTATCGCGCAGCAAACAGTGGATGAAAGCAAAAGGAAAGACCTCTTAAAAAATATTCGAGACCAGACGCAATCCTCACAATCGTCACTCCAAGACATTGTGTGGATGATCACCCCGAAGAAAGACGCTACTTCAGACCTCATATCAAGAATGACGAGACACGCTTCAGACATTTTTGATCCGATAGCCTGTTCATGGAAAATTCATGTAGATGAATCCATTTATAATATCAACTTGAACATGTCTGACCGCAAAAATCTCTACTTACTATATAAAGAAGCGCTAAACAACATCCTTAAACATGCGCATTGTAAAAATGTGAATATCGAGATGAATAAAGACCAAAAAAGATTGTACCTCAGAATCGAAGACGATGGAGTAGGCATCGATTTCTCCAAACCTGCTGGTAACGGTCTTGCCAATTTGAAAAACAGGGCACTCGCGCTCAATGGGAAACTGGATATACATTCAAAAAAAGGGCAAGGCACAAAAATTGAACTTTACTTTACCCCGCATCAATGAAAAAAGATACTGAATGAAAATACGAGTATTTGTTTACGATGATAATGTAGGAAGGCAACAAGCTTTAAAACTTCTGATCGAATCTGACCCAGCGATGGAATTTGCGGGCGCTGCTTCCAACTGCAGCAATACAGAAAACGATATCAAAACATGCCTGCCCAATGTTATACTTATGGATATTAATATGCCAGAAGTAGATGGCATCGAAGGATTGAAAAGAATCAAAAAGTTCTCGCCCAGAACCCTGGTCATCATGCAAACTGTTTTTGAAGATGATGACAAAATAATTGAAGCCATAAAAAGCGGAGCCAATGGCTATTTTTTAAAAGAACCTCTCCTGAAAAACTCATAGATGGAATCCATGAAGTCATGGAAGGAGGCGCGCCTATGACCTCCTTGGTGGCCGCAAAAGTGATCGGCTTGTTCAGACAGGAATTTTCTGAAAATGATCACTCAGAAGCGAATCTTACCCCTAAAGAGAAGGAAGTGCTGCTGCTGCTTACAAAAGGGCTCAGCTATAAAATGATCTCTGGCGAGCTCCATATAAGTTACCACACGGTGAACACGCATGTCAAAAAAATCTATGAGAAATTACAAGTGCATTCAGTTACCGAAGCGATTGCAAAATCAAAACTTTTAAAATAGTATGGGTTGACCCTTTTACAACAAGCTTCATAAACTAGGATGACGCGCGGGAAAGCCTGTCGTTAATGGCGATCCCCAGACCTTCCTGTGGAAAAGTTTCTGCAATGATCAGATCAGCATCCGACTGGTCCAGTTCCCGCAAAACGGAAAACAAATTTGCCGCAGCTTCGGCGAGGTCTCCCCTTACGGATAAGGTTCTGTTCAAATAAGCATTGGCATATGCGTGGGTGAAAGAAATCACCGCAATCTTCCTTCCTGCGTGCTCATAAATAAGTTGGGAAGGATCGCCGATGATCACGGACTTTTGCGGAGCATAATGAGATTTCAGCTGACCGGGTGTGGCCGGTTGCCGGTGCAGTAAAGAATAACGGGTAGGCATACCTGTAACGCCTTCAATC
>JBASZQ010000064.1:0-3696 GCA_049661025.1 Chitinophagaceae bacterium
ATACAACCCAACATGACCTGCAACCCCAGGTTGCGGGCTTGTTTGATCATCCGCCGGGCAGGGGTGATTCCACTACATTTAGTGAGTTTGATATTTATACCGTGAAAATGGTCTTTACACTTTGCGACATCCTGTTCTGCCACGCAGGATTCATCTGCGTACAGCGGAATGGAGGACGCCTGAAACAGCTTCTCCATTCCTTCCCAGTTATCCTTAGCCAGCGGTTGTTCCACCAGTTCCACACCAAGGCCTTCCATAACGGGTATCTTTTCCAAGGCTTGTTCAAGGGTCCATCCGGCATTGGCATCCACCCGCAAGGGAGCTTTCGTATGCCGACGCAGTTCAGCGAGCATCTCCATATCGCCATCAAACCCAACCTTCACTTTATAAACGGGCCATGGATTCTCTTCCATCTTGGCGATCATCTGCTCAGTGGAATCTATTCCGATGGTATAGTCCGTAAACGGTGCTTTGGAGGGATCCAGTTGCCACAGCTGATACAATGGCTTCCCAATCATTTTCCCCCACAAATCCCATCCTGCCATATCCAGCGCACAAACCAGGAAAGGGTTGCGGGGAAACAGATGGTGAAGAAAATGCCAGTATCGTTCCGGATCAGTGAGTGCAAATTTCTCCAATACGGGTCTTTTGGCTTCAAGATCCCTGATCATTGACTCCACCGTGACCTCATAGTAATTTATCGCCGGAGCTTCACCATATCCCTTGAGTCCCCTCCACTCTAATTCCACTACAAGGGTTGGCTGGTGCGTCTTGGTACCCTTGGATATCGTGAACGGATACACGAAAGGCAGTGTATGAGAATAATGGTTCAGTTTCATGCGCGTCCGCTGGCGTTAACCAATAACTTTAATTCTGCAGTGTACTCTTTCTGACGCAGGAGTTCTTCCAATGAGATATGCATTCTATATCGCCAGTAATGTTTCGGATTGGCCGGTACATTGATGCGCTCAATATGCGGATCGGACTTACGCAGTTTCTCATCGATCCCAAACAGATCCTGCACCTGAAATATGCTCCACATCGCAGGAGAATACAAATGTTGAATCACGATGGCCCTATTAATCCAGGCTTCGCAGTAAAATGGTGCTTCGCCATATTGCCCCAATTCGTTGTTGAAGAATCTTTGCGTCCTGGAACGCTCCTCCTCCCACCAACCTCTGATGGTACTCATGTCGTGGGTTGAAGGGGTCACCACACTTAGGTATGGCGCCTCACTGGGATGGAAAAATTCTTTCTTGCTGTCTTTTGGCATTCGTTGTATCTCAAGACTTAAGAATCCGAGTTGCTGCATCACATCCGGCACACATGCAGGTACCATGCCGAGGTCCTCACCACAGATCAGCATTTCACTAGCCCTCTTCAAAGCAGGTAATTTTTGCATGGCTTCCTTGCGCCAGAACTCATCCTGCCTCCGGAAGAAATAATCCACATACAAATCCTGTAATTGCTGTTGCGCAAAGCCGTCCAGGTATTTGTAAGAAAAGGTTTGTTGCATATTGAACCTGAAATGGAAATCAGCGCCCTGGGAGTCTTTATGCTCAAACAGGATCACGTTTGAAATCAGGTCAAACAAACCAGACTTGATCCGCTCGTTATCTTCCACACCAGGTAGCATAGCGAAATGGGCCTCAATTTTCTTTTGCGTATTAAACGGCTCTTTCAATGCATAGGTTCCATCTCCGTTGGCCAACAGAAAAGGCTTGAACTTCTTTTCATCAGGCCCAAACATTTCCCAAAGGATGGCATCATTGATGAAAGGTGTCGTAAATCGATTGGCGTCCAATGGAATATGCCTCTGGTGAAACTCACTGATATGCACAGGAATGGCAGGAACGAAATGGCCGAGAATTCCTTCTACAGCATCTTCGGGAATAGACCAGATGCGAAAGAATCCAAGAATATGATCTATACGAAACGCATCAAAGTATCTGCTCATCTGCTCAAACCTCCGTTTCCACCATGTATATCCATCCTCTTTCATTCTCTTCCAGTTGTAGGTTGGGAAACCCCAATTCTGGCCCTTGACTGCAAAGTCATCCGGTGGTGCACCAGCCTGGTAATCCATGAAGTAAAGATCAGGTGCAACCCAGGCATCTACTCCATTTCTATTTACGCCAATAGGTATATCTCCTTTCACCACTATTCCATTCCTGTTTGCATAATCATGCGCTTCTTTAAGCTGCAAGTGCAAATGAAACTGAATGAAATAATGTATCCCGATTCGGTCAAAATGTTTTTGTGAAGAGGCAGAAAGTTTTTCGATCTGTTGTTCCTGGTAAACAGAATGTGTTTTCCATACCCTGAAATCAGCAGCTTCATATTTGTCCCTCAAATAACAGTACGCCGCATAAGGAACCATCCAATCTTTATTGTCTTCGAAAAACTGCAGGTACTCATCGGAAGCAAATGTCTTGTCTTTTTGCAGCTGATAAAGATCTTCAATAATGCTCAGCTTGTATTTCAACACCGCTTCATAATCCAACTCCGGCAAATCATTCAACTGCTTGTACGTCTTCTTCAAAGAACGAATGGAAGAGGCATACTCCTGCCCTGCAACTTTTTCAAGGTTAAGATATATTGGATGTAAGGCAAATGCAGAGATAGCTGAATATGGATAAGAGTCAACCCATGTGTGCGTAGAAGTGGTGTCATTAACAGGAAGAATCTGGATCAGTTTCAGGCCTATACTCTTTGCCCAGTCCACTAACAATTTAAGGTCAGCAAACTCCCCTACTCCGGAACCTTTATCAGATCGCAAACTGAATACGGGCACGGATATCCCTGCACCTTTCCAAATGACATTCGGTAACTGGGCAAATCCGTCCCTGACGATGGTGACTTTTTTTGCAAGCTGCTGATTGCTGATCCGCCTGTTGTCACCTGCTTCGTAAGACATGAATTTCTTCTGCCTCGTGTCATACACGCCATATTTATATTGGACGTCTTCCACGTCTTGCAAGAGGTTCAACTTAATAGTCCACCAGTTGCCTTCCCTTGATAACAATACGGGCTCTGCACTATTCCATGAACCGAGAGAAGGGGTATTGCCAATGATGCACAAAGCTTCATGCTTTCGCAATAAGGGCGCTTTCACCATAAATACGTGCGTGTTTCCGCGGTAGGGCTTGCTTTTGGTGGCTTGCTTGGGAGAACGCAAGAGTACATCACGAAATGGCGCTGTAAAAAAAGCATTTTCGATGGTACCTGCATGATTCCAGGTATCGATATTATCAATCTCATTGGCAGTGATCCGAGACAGCTCAATGATCCTGTCCTCACCCCACTCAATCACCTGTTCACCCTTCTCTGTATGGAGGATATATTTATATTGAAAAGTCTGTGTGAGCAGTTCCTTATCTACAAGTTCAATTTCGGTCTGCCAGAAATCTGCAGTCAGGTATTGCATTGGCAGGGATAACGCCGCATCATTATTTCCAAGTTGGGGTATCCCGCCGGAAAGGTGTAGCGACTGTCCTGGCTTGGTGGAAAAGCGCAGGAGAAAACGAATTAGCATGCAAGTTGGGTTTGGTCTATAAAAATACGCAACTAAGTGTATTCTTTACACAATACAAAAAGCTTTCTGTTTTATAAATATCCTAGAACGAACTATATTCGCGTAAAATTTTTCACAATGGAATCTAAATCAAGGGGTATTTACTGGTTACTATTCTTTGC
>JBASZQ010000065.1:0-13291 GCA_049661025.1 Chitinophagaceae bacterium
GGCGGGAGGTGCTTACCTGCCAATCATGAGTGATGAAACACTGATGGTGGAAGGCAAGGGATCAATCTTTCTGGCTGGTCCATACCTGGTAAAAGCAGCCATCGGTGAAGACATTGAACTGGAAACCCTTGGCGGTGCAGTGACGCATACGGAGATCTCTGGTATTGCTGATTACAAGTTCTCTACAGAAGAAGAAACCCTGGATGAGGTGAAAAAGATCATGGGTAAGCTCGGTCCTGCACAACAGGCCGGGTTCAACCGCATCGCACCCGAAGCGCCAGCAAAAGATCCGAAAGAGATCTACGGACTCTTCCCGGCGGATAACAACAAGCCTTATGATATGGTGGATGTGATCGAGCGCATTGTAGACAAATCAGACTTCGATCAATTCAAAAAAGATTACGGCAAGAGCATCCTTTGCGGCTATGCAAGAATCGATGGCTGGGCTGTGGGCATTGTAGCCAATCAGCGCAAGATCGTGAAGAGCAGGAAAGGCGAAATGCAGATGGGCGGTGTGATCTATAACGACAGCGCTGATAAAGCAGCAAGATTTATCCTGAACTGTAATCAGAAAAAGATCCCGCTGATCTTCCTGCAGGATGTCACCGGTTTCATGGTGGGCAGCCGAAGTGAACATTCCGGCATCATCAAAGACGGCGCAAAATTGGTGAATGCCGTTGCGAATTCCATCGTTCCAAAGATCACCATCATTGTGGGCAACTCATACGGAGCGGGGAACTATGCAATGTGTGGTAAAGCTTATGATCCCCGCTTTATTTTCGCATGGCCCACCGCCAAGATCGCGGTGATGGGTGGTGAGCAAGCAGCGAAGACCTTGCTGCAAATTCAGGTTGCTGCAATGAAGGGTAAGGGTGAGGAAATAGGGGAAGAAAAAGAAAAAGAGATGTTGCAGAAGATCATCGATAAATACAATACCCAAACCACACCTTATTATGCTGCGGCAAGGTTGTGGGTGGATGGCATCATAGACCCTATCCGTACCCGTGAGGTGATCTCAGAAAGCTTACATGCAGCAAATCATTCACCTATTGAATCATCCATGAAACTGGGCGTGTTCCAGGTTTAAATCATGTTGTTATGACAATTCCCGTTTACCAGGTAGACGCATTTACAAGTAAGCCCTTTGCCGGAAACCCCGCGGCAGTTTGCCCGTTGGATGATTGGCTTTCTGATGAGCTGATGCAAAAGATCGCGATGGAGAATAACCTCGCGGAAACCGCATTCGTCGTTCCTTATGAAGATGCGTTCCAGATCCGTTGGTTCACCCCAACAGTAGAAGTAGACCTCTGCGGACATGCTACCTTAGCTACGGCACATGTATTTTTCAATCATCTCAAATACAACGCAAACCCATTGCGTTTTTATTCCAAATCCGGATGGCTCACGGTATCTAAAGAGATCGATGGCAAACTCACCCTTGATTTTCCCGCCGATCCGGCAAAGCCCTCGGATATCCCTGATGGCTTGTTTGAAGCACTCAATGTATTTCCCAGTCTGGTTTACAAGGGAAAATTTGATTACCTCGTAGAACTCAAGAATGAAGAAGAAGTACGCAACCTGAAACCGGATTTCAAAGCACTTTCGGTTATCCCTTCCCGTGGAGTTATAGTTACGGCGCTTGGCACAAAACATGATTTTGTATCGAGGGGATTCTTTCCGCAAAGCGGCATTGATGAAGATCCGGTGACGGGCTCCGCGCATTGTTTGCTCACCACATATTGGAACCAAAAAACGGGTAAGGATTATTTCTTTGCACAACAGGCATCGGCAAGATCCGGTGAAATGATTTGCAGACTCAGAGGGGACCGCGTATTGATGACCGGAGAAGCCGTAACCGTGTTGAAAGGAGAAATCTACTGCTGATGATCAATGAGCGCGGACTAACAATGTATACCGATGGTTCCTCCCGCGGCAACCCAGGTCCCGGTGGGTACGGTACCATCCTGATCTGGAAAGGAAAACGTAAAGAATTGTCCGGTGGCTACAAAAGAACCACCAACAACCGAATGGAGATCATGGGCGTGATCAAGGGGCTGGAAGCGCTGAACCGAAAAGGATTGAATATTACTGTTTACTCCGATAGTCAATATGTAGTAAAGGCCGTAAAAGAAGGCTGGCTGAATACCTGGATCAGGACCAATTTCAAGGGCGGCAAAAAGAACCCCGACCTATGGCTTCGTTATTACGAACTATCCAAAGATCACCATATTGAATTTGTATGGGTGAAAGGGCACGCCACCAATCCGTATAATAACAGGTGCGATGAACTGGCCACTGCCGCGGCGGATGGTAGTAACTTGTTGAACGACGAAGGTTATGAGGAAGCTACTAGCTAGTAGCTATTAGCTAATAGCCGTTCTTGTGGCTTTGGACACGAGATAATAGCCGCCAAAAAACACTGCACTAAAAAACAGCGTTGCCAGGATACTCATCTGGTAAAAAGGAAGGCCATCGGCATACACCATCATGAGACCGTCAAAAGTCTTAGGCCTGACATATCCTCCTCCACCGATCCACACCATAAAATTAGAAATGAGGAAGTATGCAGTAGGTGCTGCAAGGGATCCTGCAGCGATGCTTAATACATTACGTTGCTTCACAAAAAATCCGATCACGGTCAAGCCACAGATCAACACGTAGTTCCCAAATTGGCCATCGTAAAATCCTTCAATCTTGGTGTAGCCGAGATTAAAAAGGATCTGGTACAAAGCATCGGAAAGGAACATAGAGAGCAAAGGCAACAGGAACGCAAACTTCTTGTTGGTGCAGATGGCACCTGCAAACAATGCCATGGCAATCTGTGGTGCAAAACCCATTGGCCTGGGCAATACACGATACAAAGACGCCACAACAACCAACAAAACAAAACTTATGATAAGGTTCCTATTGAACTTCATGAATATTCCTTTAGAACTGCGAAAATACGCAAAAATCGAATGTGGTAATACGGTAATACGGCGGTGCAGTGATGTAAATGTGGATATGTGGAAAAGGATTGTCACGGCACAAACGCTCTCACCAACCTCACCCCCACTCCCTCAACCCTAACCCCTACTCCCTCCGGAATGAAGAACGATTTCCCCTTCTCCAACCTCCAACCTACCTCTCCAACCTTCGCCTCCCCTTGCCCGTCCAAAACAAGCATGATCTCCGGTCCGGAAGTGCTGAATGCATACCCGTTTTGTTGAACGGTTGCTGCCACCAGGCTGAAGTCGTCCACAGGGCAGTTAAACAATTGCTCATACGCATCACTGCCGGCGTCCATCGGTTGTGGAACGATGGCCTCAAAACGGATATGTTTCATCAGCTCCGGCACGTCCACAAATTTGGGGGTGAGACCACCTCGCAACACATTATCAGAATTCGACATCAATTCCACATTCTGGCCCTCGAGGTAAGCGTGTGGAAGTCCGGCCCCCTGGAATATCGCTTCGCCTGGTTTCAGATGAACAAGGTTGAAAAAGTAGACCGAGAAAATCCCGCGGTCGAAGGCATCCGGATAAGTCACCATCGCCCTAGCCGCCCAGAAATGCGGATCACTCTTTGACAACGCTCCGGCTGCATATTTAGGAAGGATCTCTTCTGCCAGCGGCTGAAGCATTTTGTTGACCCCTTCCTGCGGAAGTTCCATCACATATTGATATAGTCCTTTGTAACCACTGCTTTCAAATACGGGCAACAAAGCAGACAATTGTTCCACGTTCTCCAACACCCTTGTGAGGTCCTGTTCGGGCCTGAAACCATGCAACAACCAGAAATCACCCAGCGCAAGCATCATCTCGGGTTTGTGGTTATTGTCTCTATAGTTACGGTTGGGGGCATCCTGTGGTATACCCATTGCATTCTCCCGATCAAATCCTTTGATCGCCTCTTCTTTCGATGGATGCACCTGGATGGAAAGCATATCTTTTACATCGAGAATCTTCAGTAAGAATGGAAGATCATGAAATTTTGACGCTACTCTGGCTCCGAGATATCTTCTCGGCTCGGAACGGATCAAATCCACAAGACCGGTTTGTGCATTGGCAGACAGTTCCACCATTGCCGGTGCACCCGGGTGAATCCCCAGCCAATACTCGGCAAAGGGCCGGTTCTCATCGTTGGAAATACTAAGTAATTCGGGGATATAACCCTTGCCGCCCCATGCGTAGTGCTGTACCTTGCCTTTGAGTGGAAACATGTGACGAAGATAAACAGAAACGATGTACAGGCAGCACGGTGTGGGTAAGGAAGGCGAAGAATTGGCCAGAACATTTTTGGAGCGAAAAGGATTTGAGATTCTGGTCAACAACTGGCGCTATGGCGCACTGGAGCTCGACATCGTTGCGCATAAAGACGATGTGTTGCATGTGGTAGAAGTGAAGACCCTGCGCAGGCAAAGCGCGGGCCTTCCCGAAGAATCCGTGAACCGTGCAAAATTCCAGCATCTACAACGCGCCGCTGAAGCATTTATGCAGCTCTATCCGCGGTGGACCCAGCTACAATTTGATATCGTGGCAGTGACCATTGAACCGCATGGCGGGCAGGAGATTCTGTTGATTGAAGACGTGTATTATTAGCAATAGAACATTGGGACCATTGTACCGTTGGGCAATGGGACCTGCTACTTCTTTTTCGAGAAAGTATAGGTAAGCGTTGGTGTTAACGTAACCTGTTCAAAGTACAAAGAGGTAATGTTGACATACACCCTTGATTGGATACCAAACTTAAAATGTGTATCAATTTTTCTTTCATAATGTAACCCAACAAAAGCGCCCAGGTCATTGAAACCCGCGTTTTGAACATTTTTTTCATAAACGTTCACATCCCGCAAAGCAACTTGAATGGATTCGTCTTCGTAGGTGCTATAATAAGCGCCAACTAAAGCATTAAGTCCCTTAAGCTTTCGGGAAATTTCACGTTCAAACCCAACATAAAACTTATTCTCTTAGCTACTAATGGTAAAATCCTTAATAATCACATTCACCCCACTTGAGTTCTGCGAGTAGTTGATTTCTCTGGAGTTTTTGCTACGCATATATCCACCCAACAACCAAGATCTTTCATTTAAAGCAAATTTTGCCTCGGTTTCAAAGACAAGGCCAATAAAATTCTTTTTGGAAAAATCACCTATTTGTTGTCCAGTCGACTCACTAATATCCCTTACAAAAAAGTTCCCGTTAGGACCGGCATGGACAGACAAAGAAAATCGACTCTGAGCAAAAACAGGCATAGCAAATGCCATGAGGATAAGCGCCATGAGCGCTAATTTTGGTGTATTCATAAATTAAACATTATACGCTCTACTCCCTACTTCCTTATCTATCTCCTCACCCTTTCTTCACTCTCTCCATCATCTTTTCCACCATCTTATACGTAGCAGGACAATACGTCACATTCTGATGATGCACATGCACATAATCTTTCATCTTCTTCCGGGTCAAGTGCGGAAAGCCTGCGCAGTCTAATGGTCGCACTGAATAAATATTGCACATATTCGTCTTCAGATCTAGGAACTGGCAAGGCTGCTTCACATTCATCCAATCACCTATCTTGTCAAGATACAAATATTTTTTCTTGAATTCATCCACCGTCATATTCAAATGGGCAGAGATGCGGAGCAGGTCTTCCTTGGTGAAGGTGGGGCTCATCGTCTTGCAGCAGTTGGCGCAGGTCAGGCAATCCACTTCTTTCCAAACTTCTTTGTCAACCTCTTCGGCCATCGCATCCAGCTTGCGGGGAGGATTCTTACCCAGTTTGGTGAGGAACATCCTGAAGCGGCGTTTGTTCAGGTTAACCGATTTGCGAAAGGCACGAAGGTTGATGGGCTGCATAGTTCTGAATGAGGGGCAAATATGATTCAAAGCGGTTAACAGGCAAAAAAATTTATTTTGCATCCATGTGGGAGCCCTATAAGAAAGGATTCAAGGCGCATTTGCAGCTGGAGCGCAGCCTCTCGGATGCAACGGTGGAGGCCTATCTGGCGGATGTCGATAAGTTCACGCAGTACCTCTCTCTGGAGGAAGGATCTGTGCAACCCTCGGGCATCACCCTCAAACACCTGCAGGCCTTTTTGAAGTGGATCGGTGAGCTGGGAATGACGGCCACCAGCCAGTCCCGCATCATCAGTGGCCTGCGCAATTTCTTCCGCTACTGCCAAGCCGAGCAAGTCATCACGGCTGACCCCACCGAGCTCATCGATACCCCCCGCTTGAAAAGAACCCTGCCCGATGTATTGTCTTTCGATGAGATCGAACAGATGATCGCGCAGATCGATCATAGTAAAGACGAAGGCATCCGCAACCGCGCTATCATCGAGATCATGTACAGCTGCGGTCTTCGCGTGAGTGAAGTGTGTAACCTGCTGTTGCGGTTCTTATATCTTGATGTGGGTTTCATCCGTGTAATCGGCAAAGGAGACAAAGAACGATTGGTTCCCATCGGCAGTGAAGCCGTGAAGCATCTCAGGCTTTATATGGACCATGTGAGGTTAAAACAAAAACCCAAAACCGGAGATGAAGAGATCGTGTTCCTCAACCGCCGGGGCGGACGATTATCTAGAGTAATGATCTTCATGATCATTAAAGAGCTATCTAAAAAAGCCGGGATCCGAAAAGACATTTCTCCGCACACGCTTCGGCATTCCTTCGCCACACATCTGGTGGAAGGTGGGGCCGATCTTCGCGCCGTGCAGGAGATGCTGGGGCATGAGAGCATTACCACTACGGAGATCTATACACATTTGGATCGGGAGTATTTGCGGGAGACCATTCATAAGTATCATCCCGCTTATAAGAAAAATTGACAAATGGACATTTGGGCCGTTGCGCAATTGTACAATTGTACAACGGTCCAAATGTCCATTTGTCAATGATCTACCGCTTGGACTGGTATAATTTAGACGCCTTTTCACAAAGCTCCACAAACTCCTTCCTATACCCTCCCGGGTCTTCGCCCACAGCAGAATTCGCAAGAGAACGAACGAGGGTGAAATCAGACTCTCCCTTGAATTTAGAATCTGAGAGAATCATACCAAAGGTTGCAACGGCGGCGGCGAACCGAAACTGACCGGAGGCCTGCTTGTATGCAATGGATGTTGCAGACACAGGCACTTCCATCAGTTTGCTTGTATTTTCATCGGGTTTCTTATAACGAAGCTTAACCAAGAGCAACTCATCACCGTGTTGCAGTTTGCTCTTTTCTTTTTTACTATAGCGAAGTGGATCCACGTTTCCGAGCAGATCTGTCTCCACACCTGTAGGAATGATTTCATAAAGTGCGGTCACCGTATGTCCGCTGCCCATCTCACCGGCATCTTTCTTATCGTCATTAAAATCTTCCTTGTTGAGGATACGATTTTCATATCCGATGAGCCTGTAGCCCTGAACCTGCGCGGGGTTGAACTCCAACTGGAATTTCACGTCTTTCGCAATGGTGAACAAGGTGCCGCCAAACTCATTGACAAAAATTTTCTTCGCTTCACTCATCTGATCAATATATGCATGCGTGCCGTTGCCCTTATCTGCGAGCTTCTGCATCTTGGCATCCTGGTAGTTGCCCATACCAAAACCCAGCACTGTGAGGAATACACCAGATGCACGCTCTTTTTCAATCAAGGACACCATCGCATCATCACTACTGGCGCCTACATTGAAATCGCCATCGGTACAAAGGATCACCCGATTGTTTCCGCCCTTGATGAAATTTTGTCTTGCGGTATGATAGGCCAATTGAATACCTGCTCCACCGGCCGTTGAACCGCCTGCTTCCAGCTGGTCCAATGCTTGTTTGATTTTTGTTTTATCCGATGTGGGTTCCAGCACCAATCCCGCAGCACCTGCGTACACTACAATCGATACCCTATCCTGTTCCCGCAGTTGATCTGCCAGCAATTTCAGCGCACCCTTTACCAATGGCAATTTGTTCTCATCGTTCATCGATCCGGATACGTCGATAAGGAAAGTGATATTGGAAGCAGGCAGTTCGCGTGTATCCACTTTCTTGCCCTGCAATCCCACCAATAATAATTTATGCTCCGGCTGCCAGGGGCAATCGGCCAGCTCAGTATATACGGAGAATGGATGCTCGCCTTTTGGTTGTGCGTAACTGTATTGGAAATAGTTGATCATCTCTTCCACGCGTACCGCACCTGCTGGAGGCAGGGTACCCTGGTTGAGGAATCGGCGCACATTGCTATAGGATGCCGCATCTACGTCCAATGAAAAAGTAGAAAGTGGGTCCTGCGTTACAGCTTTGAATCCGTTTTCATCAATTATATCATATCCTTCTGTGTTCCAGTCCTGCGCGGGTTGTTTATAGCGAGGTGTGTATTCCTTGATCGCCATACCCGGGGAACGTCTAACAAGTTGTTTTGATTTGTCGGTCACGCTGCTAGAAAGCATGTCCGTTTTATACTCCGAGCCATATCCAACTACAACAACTTCATCCAAATGATTCTCCATAGCCTTCAACTTCACGCTAACACTGGTCTTGCCGCCGAACTTGACTTCTTTGGAGACGAATCCAACGCTACTAAATACCAGTATGGATTTATCACTAGCCACTTTGATCGAGAAATAACCCTTGTTATCAGTAGTAGTAGCTGTTCGGGTTCCTTTTTCCATTACCGAGACATTGGCAATAGGTTTGCTTTGTTCATCAAGAACATACCCGGTTACTTCAATCTGGGCTTTAGGCAGGAAGGCGGTCAGCAGCCAACCTGAAAACAGCAGTGCAATAATTGTTCGCATAGCATTATTTTTGGGAAGGATGTGCTATCGAAAAAAATTACATACGCATCCGGGAAATATTTTTCATGCAGGAACCCCTACCCATCCGAAAAGACGGCCAGGCTGACCAGGACCTCATCCGCGCGTACAAGCGTACGGGCAGTATGCAGGTGCTCGGGGAACTGTATGCACCGTATATGGAACTGGTGCTGGGCGTTTGCCTGAAATACCTGAAAGATCATGAGGCGGCCCGGGATGCTGTGATGAATATCTTTGAAGAGCTGGTAGACAAACTGAAAAAACACGAGGTGGATCAGTTCCGCGGCTGGCTCTATGTAGTGGCTAGAAATCACTGCCTTATGCAGCTTCGGAAAGATGGAAAGGTGAAAATCACCGAAATCGGTGAATCGTTTATGCAATCGGAAGAAGATTGGCATCTGAATGGTGTCATGGAAAAAGAGGCCAGCCTGAAGGTGATGGAGGACTGTATGGAAACCCTGCCGGGTGAGCAAAAAAAGAGTGTGGCGCTTTTCTACCTGGATGGCAAGTGTTACCAGGAGATCGCGGCGCTGACCGGACAGGAATGGAACAAAGTGAGAAGCCAGATCCAGAATGGGAAACGCAACCTCAGGATCTGTATCGAGACAAAACAAAAAGAAATGCAATCGTGAGCCAGGGACAACCATATCATTATACATCGGAAGACGTCCGTCGTTACCTCGATGGCCGCATGACGCCTGCCGAAATGCATGCCATGGAGAAAGCGGCATTTGATGATCCTTTTCTGGCTGACGCGATGGAGGGATTGGAGATTGCGCCTGTTTCGGCGATCCAGGCCGACATGCATACCCTTTCAAAAAAATTGGAGCAACGCGTAACCCCGGCAAAGGTAGTGCCGATGCGTCCCAAAAGGCCCTGGATGGCCATCGCCGCCGCATCTGTAATTCTCGTAGGCTTTGCGATGACGCTTTGGTACACCAACCCCAATCCGCAGCCCCCTGTGATCGCCAAGGTGGAGCCATCGGCTCGTGAAGAAGCTTCGCCAATTGTGCAGGCGGATTCTGCCGTGGCACCAGCTCCCAAACCATCTGCGCCCGCAATAATTGGAAAACAATCTGAAACGTTTGCGCAGGTGGATGCACCCAAGACAATAACCAGTAACGAATTAACCAATAACGATGCCAGGCAAGACAGCACAAAGCAGTTGATTGCAGCAGCATCGGAAAGAAAGGACGATAAACCCTCACCATTGGGTGAAAGCGCCGATAGATCAAAAATTGATAAAGACGCAACCCAACGTATGCGCTCCGTTGCTCCTGCAGCAGCACCCCTTGCCGAGAAATCAAAAAAAGAATCACCGGGCGGCAGAATCTACACTGAACCCGCGGACGGCTGGAGCGCCTGGGAAGTATATGTCCTCAACAACCTCCGCAGACCCAAAGACCCCGCACTACACGGTAATGTAGTAGTCAGCTTCAGCGTCAACCCGGAAAACGGCAAACCCTTCGACATAAAAGTTGATAAAGGCCTGCACCCACTCTACGATAAAGAAGCCATCCGCCTCATCAAAGAAGGCCCGGTTTGGGCAGTGTATAACACAGAAGCGGCGGTGAAGACGACGGTAACAGTTGTGTTCTAATTTGGCAATGTGGCATTTTTAGAATGTGGCAATTCGGCAGTGCGGCAATGCGGCAATGAAGGAAGGCGCGCCTTGCGTTGCGGCGCGCCGGCAGTCACTTCGAGTGTTTCCGCGCAGGCCGGCAATGCCGAGTGCCCAATGCCCAGTGCCTCGCGAAGCGTCTGCCGCATTGCCGAATTGCCGCATTGATTAATTTGCCTACTTTCGCACCTCAAAACTCGTCTTGCTATGAAAAAAATATTCCTTAGCGCACTTATGCTTGGTTCCCTGATGCTTGCAGAAGCACAAACCGTCAGGACACCCCAGCCCTCCACCACAACTACTGTAAAACAGGAGTTTGGTTTGTCTACCATCGAACTGTCTTATTCCCGTCCAAACATGAAAGGCCGTAAGATCTTTGGTGATCTCGTGCCTTTCAATAACCAGGTATGGCGCACCGGTGCCAACGGAGCCACTACCCTCTCCTTCGGCGACGAAGTGATCATCGGCGGAACTAAAATTCCTGCTGGAAAATACGGCTTGCTTACCATTCCCGGAGCCACCGAGTGGACGGTTATCATCACCAAACAGACCGATGTAACCTCACCAGCTGCTTACGATCAAACCAAAGACGTTGTAAGGCTAAAAGCTAAGCCTCAGCAAATGCCAATGACCATCGAATCTTTCACAATTATGTTTAACGATGTAATGCCCTCAAGCATCGCAGTGGGTATGATGTGGGACAAGACTTATGTTGAGTTCCCTATCACTGCAGATATCGACGGCAAAGTGATGGCGCAGATCGACAATGCAATGAACAAAGACAACAAGCCTTATTTCCAGGCGGCCATGTACTATATGGACAATGGCAAAGATCTGAACAAGGCGAATGAGTGGTTCGATAAAGCCATCGCACAGAATCCAACCGCATTCTGGGTGTATCACCAAAAAGCAAACTGCCTCGCTAAACTGGGTAAGAAGTCTGAAGCTATAGCCACCGCCAACAAATCCATTGAATTGGCAAAGGCAGCAAAGAATGACGATTATGTTGCATTGAACAACAAATTACTCGCAACGTTGAAATAGCTATTAGCTAATAGCTAATAGCTTATAAAGAGTCCCTGCTTTTGCTGGGACTCTTTATTTTTATTGCTTTCCGATGAGCATCATTTTAAGATCTCCTTTCGCTTGATACAGGCTCCATAACAGATAAGGTGCAAAGAAAATAATGCCCAATATGGATGCGATCAGGCCGATGACAATAGATGTTCCGCTAAACCTGTTCCGCCACATAATCCACAAGCCGGATAACAACAAGTAGCAACTGAAATCAAGGTTGAATTGCCCATTCCAACCGAGCGCCTTGATGTTGGCGAAAAACACAGAAAACAGATCGCCCCCCTCCTTCTGCATCGCCAAACCAGTGTACACAAGAACGAGAACGGCCATCACTACCAATAGAAACTTAAATGCATTGTGCTGCATATCCTTTGAATTTATGAGGGTTGATGAATATCTTTCGCTTTAAACCACAATGGGCCCGCGGCCAATAAAAGGACAATGATGTTGAAGAATGCATTCGATGCGTTGCCGGATGCAATAGAGCCTGTGCTGTCAAGGACAAACCAGGACAGCAAACCAACCAATACCGCTTTCCGCACGCCTTCCGGCGCATGGTCAAACACCCATCGGCGCAAACAAAATATGGTAACGCCCCAGCCAAATAAAAAACCACCCGTCAGCGCTGTTAAAAACTGTATGCCTGGATGAATAAACTCGGGTTGTCCATCGATGGGCCAACTCAACAGATCCATCCCTAACGCTGCCGGATAAACGAAGTCCTTCACAGTAGCCAGGGAAAATATGGGACCGAAGGCGCCTACAACAATCGCGGTGATCAGGAGGTAGCGCTTATGCGTCGCTTTTGAAACAGATACAGTCATCATACCCCGAAACTAATGGATGGCAGCATGCACTGCTAGACGGCACCGTACAACCGAATCATTGAAAAACGCGGACCATGGAAGCCAACTGGGAAAAATAATCCTTGAGCCACTGCGGCTCCAGGGTCTCGGCCGAGATTTGCAGGTAAAAATTCTCCAACGCTAAAGAAAATAAAACCTCCAACTGCGGCATCGGTCCTTTCCACTGCAATTCTCTCGCCCAGAGTTTCACGAAATCACTGCCGATCAGTTGTTGGGTCTGCTGCACTACCAATTGATACCCGGGTTCATCTCGATGAACCTTTAACTGCCGGCTAAAGAGCAGGTCGGTTTTATGTGCAACCAGTATATCGATTAACTCAGGATCGATGGATTTCGCATTACGCTCTTCGCTGGCCAATACTGTTGCACTTTGCAGATGCAATGCCAGCAATTGTTCCATGAATACATCGAGATCAGCAAAATGGTGATAGAAAGATGACTTGCTGATCCCCACCTGTTGCGAAAGGGCCTCAATCTTTAACGCACCTTTACCCGCTATCGCAAAGGCATCATAGCCTTGTTCCAGCCAAACCTGTTTTCCCTTTCCTTGCATATGCGTCATCGTGGAGTTGCTATAAATGATTCCAGCAAGATAAGTCGTGCTGGGCAGCCTTCGCAAAATCCTTCCGCAAACTTCTCTTATATTTATTGCCTAAACTACTGCTGCATGCGCATGATACTGCTGGCGATCTGCCTTCTGTTGACTACTACCGGTATTGGACAAACGCTTACGGTTGAAAAAATAATGCAGGATCCAAAATGGATCGGCACCTCCCCTTCCAATGTATTCTGGGGGCCTGATGGGAAATCCGTCTATTTCTCCTGGAATCCGGAAGGTAAAGCAGCAGACTCAAGCTACGTATACACCCTCGGAAGCAAAGCGCCGCAGAAAGCGCCCTATCTCTCTACGCAGCAGATTGCAGCTTCTGGCGGCGGCATCTACAATACCGCACGTACAC
>JBASZQ010000066.1:0-6818 GCA_049661025.1 Chitinophagaceae bacterium
TGTCCTGACCGAAGCCAGAAGTACTCAGCCTTTCACCGGCAACTTTCTTGCTCACCAGATATGCTTTTACAGCATTCGCGCGGCACTCAGAAAGGGTTTGGTTCTTATCAGGTTTACCGGTAGCATCGGTATGACCTTCGATAGCGATCTTGATGTCTGGATAAGTCTCGTTCAGGATCTTCACGAGTTTGTTCAGCTCAGTCTTCGCACCTGTGGTCAGGTTGCAAGAACCAGTAACAAACTGAATGGCAGATGCATTGAAATCGATCTTGGGACAGCCAAAGTTCTCAGCAACACCAGGGATCGTTGGGCACTTATCTTCTTCATCGTTCACGCCATCATTATCCGTATCAGGAATAGGACATCCTTGATAACGAGCGAGGCCAGCTACATCGGGACACTTATCTTCTGAATCCTGGATACCATCACCATCCCTGTCTGGGCAGCCCTGGAACTTCGCCAGGCCTGGTACAGTGGGACATTTATCTTCTTCATCATTGATACCATCTTTATCTGTATCAGGGATGGGGCAACCTTTGTATTTCGCTAAACCAGGAACGGTAGGACAAGCATCGAGAGAATCGATGATGCCGTCGTTGTCTGTATCAGCAGGAGGCGGCGGAGGAGGAGGAGGCGCCAATACCACTGGTTCTTTTTTCTTACCGATGTTACCTGCAATACCAAAGCTATAGAATAGGTGACGGGCAGTTGTTCCAGATGTAACAGGAACACGATATTGTGCCTGTACAAACAGGAATGTTTCCTGGAAGAAGTTTACTTGCAGACCAAGACCAGTTGGAATGTATGCACCAAAATATCCGTTCCATACACTTGCACCGAAACCAGCACTTATGAATGGCGATACCCAATAACGGTCACTCAACAGTTTCACGTTAATGTTGGCATCTGCTTCAAGAAGAAGCTTGTCATTAACAGCAGTGGGCTTGTTGGGAATAGGATACTTCAACAGTGATCCACCCAGGCGACCCATGAAATCAATATTTTCTGTAAACCCTTTGGAATAAGACACCGCTAAACCAGGATTCATCCTTCCGGTTTTATACCATTGACCAGCTTCTAATACTTCACTAAGTCCATTCTGCTTGATTTCGGCAGCAGTCTTGAAATCATGTAGTGTAAAATGCACGCCAAGGGTGTGATTCTTCTTATAAGAGGTCGTCGGAGGGACCACATCCTGGCCCATGGAGAACAACACAGGACACAAGGCTAAAAATCCTAAAATGAATTTTTTCATAAACGGCAGTTTGCTGAATTGAGCGCAAAATTATACCCTGCCGTGCGAAGCGTAAAAATTATTTTATAGCTACCGTTTCAGGAGGATTTTTCCCGAGCACTTCTACCTTCACTTTAGTGAGGCCATTACCGGTATAAGCCAGTTTTTTGGCGGCAGCCTTTGAAAGGTCTACCAAACGGGGATTTTTGTGATGGAGCCGATCGGTTACCCGAACGACAACTGTCTTTTTATTACTCAAATTGGTAACACGGACCCAGGTGCCAAGGGGTAGTGTATTGTGGGCACAGGTCATGCCTTTTTGCGTGAAAATCTCGCCATTGGCCGTTTTTCTACCCTCAAATTTATCGTGGTAGTAGCTCGCAGTGCCGTACTGGATCTTTGATGGTTTACCGTTCCGTGTACTCACAGATCCATATGCACTCACGTAAGAAGCCGAATTATCCTGCGCAAACGCGCCTGACAAAAGGGCCATCATCGAGATCCATAATGTAAAAATGTACTTCATCATCATGGTTTTTGGGGTCATACGCCATTTCCTCGGGTCAAAACGCACTTGCCTGGCTGCCCAAGAACTGCAAAAACCAGCCCAAAAACCAGAAAAAGAGCCAAAAATCGCTTAGTTTTTAGCTAAGTACTTCATCCTCAATAACTTATCATCGCCATAAATATCCTCATAAAACCGGATCCTGCCATCTTCGGCAACTTCACATGTGAAATATCTTAAATATACCGGCACCCTTTTCTTAAGGGAGACCATGTGTTTTTCCTGTCGGGTCATCCAGGCTTTCACCGTATCCACCTTAACATTGGCCGTATCCCGGGCCAACAGGAATCGGGCCAGGGTATCCCAGGATTGCACCCTTACACAGCCATGGCTCAATGCCCTGCTGCTCCGTGAGAACATCCCCCGTGCATTGGTATCATGCATATATACGTCAAACTTGTTGGAGAAATTGAACTTGATGACACCCAGGGAATTATCATCCCCCTGACGCTGCCGAAGCAAATACGGGAAGTTGGTTTTGCTCAGTTTTTTCCAGTCGATAGTAGCCGGATCTATAACACTGTCGAACTTATCCACCACCATCAGTTTCTCTTTATCCAGGTACTTGATGTCCTTTTGGATCTTGGGCAACATCTCCTTAAAAATGATGCTATATGGAACCGTCCATTGGGGGAAAGTGATGAAGTTTACAACCGCACTGTTTAAAACAGGGGTTCGGGTACGGGGCTGGCCTACAATGACTTTAGATTCAAGCACCACTTCGCCGGAATCAATGACCTGGAGTCTAAATGCGGGAAGGTTGACGAAAATATAGTTGGCGGGCATTGAATCCGGCAACTGGGTCTTAAACCTGTCCAGGTTGATCGCGATGCGTTTAAACTTCTCCAGGCCCGTATTATTCAGGGAACCGATGAGCTGGGGCCCGGCCTTGCCATCTACCTTCAATCCACGGGCCACTTGTGCGCGCTTCACGGCTGCAGCAAGCTCACTCGTGTCTGGCATCCGGGTATTAAATGTGATATAGGACTCTTCAAAAAGCCTGGCCTGTAATTGCTTTACATATGCGAGGGAATCCTTGAATGGGTGCTCCACATAAGTATATCTTGTTCGATCCATTGAATCTAAAAACAACGGGATGGCAGCCTTCAATGCCTGGTATCCCTGGTGCTGGGGTTCGAGTTTTTCCAGCACGGATCTTGGTGATCCCGACTGAAGCACCTCATAAAGGATGCCATCGTAAAAAGCCTGGGCGAAGACAGAATCTTTCCGAAGCGTTGAACTATCTCTGCCAAGACGACCCCATTTCAAATGCCGGGCCATTGTTGCTACGGCATCAGAAAGCAATACTTCACCACGTGCCCACAACGCAGCATCCCTTTGCTTGATACTGTCACGCATCAGGCTGAATACATTTGCGAGATAAGGCTGGTGATAGTCTTCCGGAAACAATCCATAATATTCTGCATTGCTTATCATGGCCAGCATACTGTCTGCCACGGGTAACCAGCGTTTGTCTTTACTCCAGATCCGTTCATTAGACTTAGCCTCAAAGAAAGCGGCTACGGGTATGGCGTTATGGATGCGAATAGAATCATCTATCAATCCTTCGTTATCTTCCGCATTGTTCACCAACACGCCGATCTGTTCCACAACAGAGGGCTCCAGCCTTTCCGGTTCCTGCACGATGACTTTCTTCTCCGCCTTTGGTTTAGACGGCTTTTGATCACAGGATCCCAGCAAAAGAACAGCAGACAAAAAAAACGGTAAACCAATCCTGGACACCATGGGCATGCATGTATTCATGAAGGAGCAAGTTACTTGACGAAATCGGATTTCAAATTACCTGCCGAATATTGTATCAACTGAAATGTAACAAAAAATTGTAATTTCCTATCCTCATGTTTGTGGAATGATAAATGGTTGGCTGAAAGGAAAAGTATTGGTGATCATCGGCGGCAGCGCCGGGCTTGGACTGGCTGCTGCGATACGTTGTGTGGAAGAAGGCGCGAAAGTGGTGGTAGTAGGCAGGGACGATGACAAGATCCATTCTGCCCAGGATATCCTTGGCAAAAATGGGCTGGCCCTGGTGGGCGATGCAACGGCCGCGGATACCGCTGCGAATGCTATCACCAAAGCAGCAGAAATATTCGGTGGTTTTCACGGACTATATCATGTGGCGGGCGGCAGCGGTCGCAGATTTGGCGATGGGCCCCTGCATCAGATGACAGAGGAAGGATGGATGAAAACCCTTCATTGGAACCTCGATTCAGTTATGCTGTCTAACCGCTCCGCGGTGAACTATTTCATGGAGCACCAACAATCCGGAGTGATCCTGAATATGTCTTCCGTACTTGGCTTCTCTCCTTCTCCAAAATTTTTTGCCACCCATGCTTATGCTGCGGCAAAAGCCGGCATCATCGGTTTTTCAAAGTCACTGGCTTCCTATTATGCAAGCCATGATATCCGGGTGAATGTGATTGCGCCGGGCCTGGTGGAAACTCCAATGTCACAACGAGCATTCCAGGACCAACAGATCATGGATTTTATCACCACCAAGCAACCGTTGCGAAAAACACAGCCACCTCGTGCCATTGACCTGGCAGACACGGCTGTGTACCTTTTGTCAGAAGGGTCCGCTTTGGTCACTGGTCAGGTCATTGCGGTGGATGGCGGATGGACCGTATCGGAGGGACAATATGCATAATCACGAAGCCATCGGCATAGACCTTGGGGGCACCAGGGTTAAAGGTGTGATTGTGGATGCCGAAGGCAAGATCCTGCACCAGCAATACACCAATATAGAAGACAACAACTGGAAACAGGCCATTGAAACAACGGTAGACAGACTACGGTTATCCGTAACCGGTAGTACATTGATCGGGATCTCTGCACCCGGGATCCCATCGGCCCAAAACAATTGTATCCAGTTCATGCCAGGCAGATTGCAAGGCTTAGAAGGGATGATTTGGACCGATGTGTTTGGCACACCAACATGGGTTGCAAATGACGCCATCGCCGCGATGGCTGCGGAAGCAAGGTTCGGTACCGCCAAAGGCATTCAGCATGCGATCATGCTGACCCTGGGCACGGGCGTAGGCGGCGCAATATTAATTGATGGGAAAATATATACTGGCGCATTTCAAAAAGGCGGACACCTCGGGCATATCAGTCTTGACCATGCCGGTGAGCAGGATATTACGGGAACGCCGGGAAGTCTTGAAGATGCGATTGGCAATTGCACCATCATCAAAAGATCTGAAGGACGGTATCAGTACACGCACGAATTGCTGGAGGATGTGCGCAAAGGTGATGTTCAGGCGGCAGCCATTTGGGACCTTTCGGTGAAGAAATTAGCTATAGGCATTGCCTCCCTTACCAATGTGCTTTCACCTGAACTGGTGATCCTTGGCGGCGGCGTTACAGAAGCAGGGAATCTGCTGTTTGATCCTCTTGAACAATATATGGAGCGATATGAATGGAGGGCCGGTGGCCATCAGACCAGGATCGTAAAAGCAACCTACGGTGACATGGCAGGAGCCATTGGTGCCGCGGGATTTGCCATGATGAAACAAGACACCAACAATTGATATGGAACCTATTCAACAATATTTACAATCCAGTGAAAAGATCTTCAGCGCCATCCGTGCGCAGGAAAACGCTATCCGAACCGTAGCGAAGATGTTTGCAGAAACGATTCTCGCCGGAAGGATGGTACATGTATTCGGCTCCGGACACAGTAGGATCATGGTGGAAGAGATGTGGCCGCGCTACGGATCATTTGCCGGCTTCAACCCCATTGTAGAACTCTCCCTGACCTATCATAACAATGTGGTTGGACCTAACGGTCAGCGTCAGGCGATGTTTCTTGAAAATGTGAGTGGGCTGGCGGAACGCATTCTTCGGAATTTTGTGTTAGACACCAGGGACACAGCGCTCATCATCTCCTCCAGCGGCACCAATATTGTTCCGGTAGAAATGGCGGAGCAATTCCGGTTAAAAGGAATCAAGGTGGTAGCGTTGATCACAAAGGAACATTCGGCTGCGAGCGCGAGTAAGCGAAGTGATGGAAAAAAGCTCGGTGATTTTGCCGATCTCATTTTGGACACTGGCGCACCTGCTGGTGATGCCATGGTTTGGATCGATGGACTGGAAACGCCGGTATCACCCGGTTCAACTGTTGGCGGTGCGATGCTGATCAACTGCGTCAAAGCGGAATTGGCGCAACTGTTGACGAAGGCAGGCCATCCACCCAAAGTACTTACGGCAGCCTGCCATGTGGGTGCTGAAAAAGCGAAGGAACTTTTTGAATCCGCGTATGATGAGCATGCGGGGCGACTGAGCAAACTCTATTCATTTTAAACTGCCTATGAACCGCTTCCTTAGAACAGCGATCTTTCTATTGTTTGTATTCATGATAAGCGCTGTATCAGGGTATAGCCAGCAACAACCTGTCTTTGAATGGAAAAAAGACACTATCCAGACTATTCCGGATGAATACGTTTTCCAATTGAAAGACACATCTTCCGTTCATTTGCGGGACAACGGCAACAGAATACCTTTTGATCGAAAGCGATTCCGACATGAAGTGGGAGGCACTTATTGGTTCACCTATCAGATCAAAAACGAAACCGGCAAACAGACGGAAATTGGATTGGATGCATGGAGTGATATGGCAGATTATTTGGTGGTTAGAAGCAAAGGAACAACGGATATCTGCGGTACTGGTATCCTTAAACCATGGAGCAGTAAAAAAGAATTCAGGACCACCAACGTGTGCAGTTTCAATATAGACAGTGCAGAAACAATTACGGTATTTTACAGGGCCAGCTTCCAAACACGCATATTTGACAGCAGTTTCAAAATCGGAATTTATCCACCTGCAATTCGTGCGCGGAAAGACCTGATCAGGGCGGAGGCTCGATATCTGAAAGAAGAGGGCACGATCTTCAATTTTTTTGCGGGATTTTTTGCAATGGCTTCCTTGATCTATTTCCTTTTTTACTATATCGTTCGGGAGAAGCTCTTTTTATATTTTGGTATTTTTGTGGCATTGCTGGC
>JBASZQ010000067.1:0-59586 GCA_049661025.1 Chitinophagaceae bacterium
TTGCGGACCATTGTAGTAGTGACTCATTTGATCCTGATAATTGGGCTGACCATAATGCTGGTTACCATAGCCTTGTTGGCCGTAACCCTGCTGGCCATATCCCTGGTTGCCAAAATGTTGATTACCAAAATATGGACTGCCATACTGTTGGTTACCGAAATCCTGGTTGCCATACCCTCTTCCACTTTCCATGTTCCACCTTCCTCCTTGTCCTTGGTAGCCTTGGTTACCATACTGCTCATTGCCATACCCTCGTCCACCTTCCATGTTCCATCTTCCACCTGTTTCCTGCGGTCGTCTGCCGGAAACAAATTGACGGTTCCTGAAAGATGCGTCATCAATGTCTTCATCATCGTATCCGAAATCATCATCGTAGGATGCCTCACGTTGTCTGCGTTGGGGCATATCATCGTAGCGATCCTGACTGCGGGTGTCTGCCCGCCTGGTGTTACGTCTTTTCATGCTTACATTTTTGTGTGGTTTACAATCATTGTTGTATACCCTACATACAATTCTGATACCTGTGATTTTTGTGCAGAGGGTAATGTCAGAATGTAGACCAATTTGCTCAGCTTGATGCTATTCTGCTGCTAGCGTCCGGAGGTCTTTTTTCTTTTCTTTCTTGCCCCAGTTGTTGAGCGCTTCGAGTGCGGGGATCAATGATTTTGCTTTAGCCGTCAGCGCGTATTCCACGCGGGGCGGCATTTCCGGGAAGATCGTACGCGTCAGCAATCCATCCGCTTCTAATTCGCGCAGTTGCTGGCTGAGCATCTTTGTGGTGATAGCCGGAATGCTTTGCTTAAGCAATCCAAACCGATGTGCGCCGAGGCTGATGTACCAAAGGATCAGCACCTTCCAACGGCCATTCAACAATTGCATGGCGTAGAACATCGGACACATGGTCTCCAGTTCTTTTCGATTCTGGTTGTTGGTGGAGCTTGCTTTTCGCATAGAAGATCATTATAATAGTTACTTTTTAGTAACTACTTGTAGATAAGTAATCAATTATACAATTTTACAAAAAATACATCATGCGGAAAATATCTATGTTAATCGGTATCGTCCTGTTGATGAACGCCGGTGCATTTTCACAATCAACAACAGTTAAAACAACTACTATGGAAGAGTCAATGGTTAAAGAAGTACTCCAAAACTATCTGAAGGCAATGGTCACCAAAGACACAGCACTTATCGGCAAAATTTTCAACCCCTCCGCACAGATGTTTCTGGTCCGGGAGGCGCAGCTATTGCAGCTGCCCATCTTCCCTGGCTTGATCCAATACATCCAAACTACACCCAAAGACCCCGAGGCGAAGGGGCGCGTGGTGTCATTGGATATCGCGGGCACAGCTGCCACAGGCAAGGTGGAAGTGATCAGTAAAGGATTGGTGTACACAGACTACTTCAATCTCATCAAGACGGGTGGGGTATGGGTGATTGTGAATAAGACCTTTTCCATCCTGCCCTTTACGCAGTAAGTTTCCTACACCTGTAGGCTATGAATGCTCGGTGGATGCCCTCCGTAAGCTTATCTTTAAGGAACGATGTTTTCTCCATTGATTTATGTAAAGCCGCACCAAAAGAATCGTTGCTTTTTGTTAGGATCGATGGGCCTCTGCATTTTTTTGATGCTCCACGACAATGCTATTGCCCAGCACACCATCCTGTGGCGTGTGACAGATACGGTGCATCAGAAAACGAGTTATCTCCTCGGCACACACCATTATATGGGTAATGGCTTCGTTGATTCACTCAGGCCCATCCGAAAACACTTGTTGGAGTCTGAGCTGGCGATCTTTGAAACGGCAGAGACGGGTGAGCAGGTGGTTGCAGTGATGAATCAACGTAAGGCGGACTACGCATTGAAGAAAGTACTGGACAAAGCATCCATTCAACAACTGGAATTCATCAGCAAAGAGTGGCGGGTATCGCTCTACAAATTGCAACCCGTGGAGTTGCTGTTGAAACTGCGTGCGCAGTTCTACCAGCAGGTCTGTGGCTCGATGCAACCAAAGGACACAGCCGATCATTTCGATAACTACCTGATCAGCATCGCAAGGGCGAATCAAATCAATGTGTTTGGTTTGGAAACCGATAGTCTCCAGTTGAATTTATTGCAGGAGTCTTTTGCCTATTCCTGGAAAGATGCCCAAAGCGAGATCAAGTATTTTCTCGCTGCTTTTGAGGGAAGAGCAGAACTGGGCGACAACTGTGATTTTGTAGGACGGTATAAACGGTTTGAATTTGATTATGCGTTGGACATGCCTTGCGAGGAGGATCCATTCATTCACGAGCGAAACCAGAAATGGATGCAGGTGCTACCATCACTGCTGCGCAGCAAGCGGTGTTTTGTGGCTGTTGGCTTATTGCATCTTATGCACAACTGCGGACTGATTGTGGAGTTGCGGAAAGTGGGCTTTGTGGTAGAGCCGGTAGCCTTGTAACTTAGTTTTTTTCCTGCCGCAGCCGGTATCCAATCAGTAGGGATACCATCGATATAACATCTCCCTGGGTGTCTGTCTGCAAAGAGCCGTGAATACCGATATGGTCTCCGGAAACAAACTGATATTGGTATTGAATTGCTCCGATGCTGCCAAAAGAAACGGTTCTTTGGTTGGATCGGTTGACCTGGAAGAACACCGGTATAGGCAATCCTGTAGCAGGAGGGTAGAGGGTAGTTAAATCATCATAGTATGAAGAGGTTTGGTAACGAAGCAAAGCGCCCAATTGAACATCAAGGGTGTGATGTTTAGCGCGGATCATGCTGTATCCCATTCTGGCGTTGAGTTGTATGCCACTGGTGCCATAGCGGTATGAACCGTCTAAAGGATTGTTGTTTGGATCAGTATAAAGTATTTGAAACACTCCATCATGAATCGTGGTTGTCAGGCCAATACTTATTGAGGTCCTTGGCCGCAGGTAGCGTTTGTAGTCAACGGAGATGGCATAACCATTCATATCGCCCGTGCCATGCTTGCTGATGCCTGTGGCCAGTTGGAAATATTCAGGATGGTTTTTTGAAGATGTCTGCGCCAGTGCGGAGGCCGACCAGCATACAAGTGTGAAGAAAATGATGTATTTCATGGTGTTTAACATTGATATAAATCCTTCAACTAATATAAGAATGGCATGTAAGAATCGGTCGTTTTTTTCGTTATACTTGCTGGTCAATCTACACTTATGAAACAAACACCGATTCACTCCCTTCTAGTCATTTGCATTCTCTTAGTTTTCAGTTTTACCAGTTGCATCAGTTCTCAGAAAGTAGCCGACTATTCAAGCCAGTATTATGGCGATGCTCTGCCTAAGGAGAAGAAGACAAAGAAAGCGGGCATAGAGGTGATCAACAAGTTGCCTGACGATATGGAGCGGATCGCGAAAGGTAAGCATGTAGACAATCAGTTGCTGCCCTTGTTGTTTTATTGGAAGATCGATCGGGAGAAGATATGTACCCTGAATAATAAGATACCGGCCGTGCAGGTAAGTAATGCCACACACCAGTTTGCATCCCGGGAGTTGATGGATAAGTTAAAAGGACGAAAGCTGGAGTTATATATCGAAGAGGCGCCAAGGCAGTTTTCTTTTCGGGTCTTGGATGAAGTGATCATCGTTATACTTGTACCCGTAGGTTGGACCAAAGTGTCAGTGAAGCCCGATAGCGTTGATTTAAAGGTGCGATACAGGTTGTTGGATGGTTCAAGTGTGGTGAAAGAAGGTGTTGTGATTGCCGACAATGCCCAGCGCGACCTCGTCTTGGGAAAATACCAGAGCTGGAAGAAAGCGCAAAGCCAGTTCCTGGATGATTACAATGCGAATCTAGTGAACATGACCAAAGATGTTTTGGAGAAGCTTAACGCAGAGTTGGCCTCGGAGCCAAATCCTTAAGAACCCTGCTGGTTTTGTTCCGCATACAGTATGAGGCCCTTACTCCATGACTAGATTTGTAGAATATACCTGCCAGATTTAGTCTACTCAGGTTAATTGTTGGTCTTTTTAATGAGATGATGAGCAACGGTGCTGGGAAAAGTACGGCAATAGGCGCATGGATAAAATCGATTTCATTTGTCTGCACATACTAATAGATAGTTTTCCCTGTTCAGTAGATCGTAATTGCAGAAAAGACGATGCGGATATTTTTGGTGTGTTTCATTCGAGAATGTATTGAATTTAAGGAAAGGAAATTTTCTTTCATTTCTACTTTGCAAATTCCGTCCTATGTTTTTATATTACTAAAGCAAGAAATACACCATGAGGATTTTGCTTATTGGGCTTCTTAGTTTCCATTTTTTCTTTTCTCAGGGTCAGAAAAGGTTCGACATTACCCTGTGGGATTTCACACCAAGCCAAAGAATGGTACTCATTGAGGCATTAGCTACGGGTGTTGCAAGCCCGCTTGACAGTTCTGACGATGCACAGTTTTTGGACCCGGAATTGGTGAAGTTGACGAAAATTGAGATTCCCACATTAAGAGCAGTAGCATTTTTGCAGCTGCTTAATCGTTCCCATCTGGATCATTTTTCATTAGTAATGGACCATCTTGAAGACACTGCCTTTGTTGTCCATGATCATGGACATTACGGATTCAGATTTGAGGCTGTGACGGAAATGATCCTCGATGAAGCGGAATGGCCTACGAAGGAATTACGCGACAGTACTTTGCAAGCACTCATGTTATTACCATATAAATATCTTTCTACTTACGAAGGTGTTCAAGCTGTAAGAACAAATCCTAAGTACTATGCATGCATCAAACAAATGATTGTTACTCCCCGTGTTGTGTCTGGAGGGTATCATCTGAACAATGAAGTGCTCAAAGAGAAAGCGATGTATGGACTTGCCAAGTATCGGATACCTAGTGATATTGCATTTCTTAAAGTTGAGTTGCTTAAGAATTATTGGAATCTAAAAGAGACAGCTTTTCGTTTGCTTCGGGATTTTCCTGATACAGCCTATTTGGATGTTTTGGAACAGTATCATCGTCGTGGCTTTTATAGGACACTCAACTATCAAAAAGACGGATTTACGGGATTCAAATATGAGCATGTTAATGCGGAAGATTTTATACGCGCTGTTGGCGCTCACCACCACAAAAGAGCTGCGGTAATATTAGATACGATAATGCAGCGGATTCCGAGATTTACGAATGTAGATGATCCAGACTACTTAAAATTGATAGTTGTAAACACATTTAGTACATCTGAGGTTCCAGCTTTCCAATACTTAAAGCGAAAATATGCAAAGGCAGTTGCTGAATCAAAAGCTCAACAATTTAGATCGACCGAAATATTGCGTGTGATTGATAGTACTGTTAACAGTTTAGTGGATAGTACTAGCATCGATATCGACCCGGGACTCAAAAAGCAAGAAAAGAAAAGTATTAGATGGTACCGGTGGTTTGAAGAATAGCACCTATTCTATGGTTTTTCAATAGATATTTTAAGAGATCTTATAAAAAACCCAACTCCAGCTTCGCCACTTCACTCATCATGTCTTTGTTCCAGGATGGAGACCAGGTGACTTCCACGTGGACGTCATTGACGCCTTCGATGCCGCGAATTTTTTGGTCTACTTCGTGCGGCAGGGTTTGAGCAGCAGGGCAGGAAGGCGCAGTCAAGGTCATCACTACCTCAACATTATTGATGGGCAACACATTCACCTCATAAATCAAACCCAGATCCCAGATGTTCACGGGAATCTCCGGATCAAATATCTCCTGGATCTTGGCTATGACTTTTTCCTTTAGTTCTTGTTCGTTCATCTTTACTTTATTACAGGTAGAAGACAAAGGGAGAGGTTGGTAGTCGGGCTTCGTACTTCTCCCTTTATCTTCTTCCTTGCTTTAAGAGGACCACGCCAACGCGTCCAACTTCATCTGCTTAATCATCGCCCTCAACCCATTAGACCTCGTCTGCGCCAGATGCTTGGTCATCCCAATCTCGTCAATGAATTTCACCGGGGCATCCACGATCTCGCGGGCAGGTTGGCCGGAGAAAACCCTAATCAGCATGCTCACCAGTCCTTTCACAATAATTGCATCTGAATCGGCCTCGTAAAAGACGTTTCCGTCTTTACTGTAAGACCGCATCCACACAGTACTCTGACACCCCTTTATTTTGTGTTCCTCAGTTTTGAATTCGTCTGAAAGTGGCGCAAGCTTCTTGCCCATGTCAATGATATACTCATACTTGCCCTCCCAGTCGTCAAACAGGGCGAACTCGTCTACGATCTCTTGCTCTATATTGGCTATGCTCCCCATTATTGTAACATCTTGATCACCTTGTCAAGGCTCTTCACCATGATATCGATCTCCTCACGCGTATTGTAACAAGCGAAGCTGGCCCTTGTAGTGCCGGTAATGCCCAGACATTCCATCAAAGGCATCGTACAATGCGAACCCGTCCGTACCGCCACGCCGTAATTGTCCAAAAGAATCCCGATATCCTGCGGATGCACACCTGCTACCGAGAATGAAACCACACTCACCTTGTTCTGTACGTTCCCCTTGATATCTATGCCGGGAATGGCCATCAACTGCTCTGTGGCATAGCGCAACAGGTCTTCTTCATGCGCGCGCATATTAGCCTTTCCAATATTATTGATGAATTCAATCGCGGCCTTCATGGCTACGGTGTCGGCAATATTAGGTGTGCCTGCTTCAAACTTATACGGCAGGTCGTTATAGGTAGTCTTTGCAAATGATACTTCCTTGATCATCTCCCCGCCACCATGAAATGGTGGCATGGCTTCCAGGATTTCTTTTTTGCCATAGAGCACTCCGGTTCCGGTTGGACCATACATCTTATGTGAACTCAGGGCAAAGAAATCGCAATCCATCGCCTGCACGTCAATATCCAGATGCACCGTGCTCTGCGCACCGTCTACCATCACTAAGGCGCCAACATTGTGTGCCGCTTCAATGATCTCTTTCACCGGATTGATGATGCCAAGGGAATTAGACGCATGAACCACAGACACCAATTTGGTGCGGGGATTGAGTTGCCTGTAAAACTCCTCCAGGATGATCTCGCCATTCATGTCAATGGGAACCACTTCCAACTTTGCGCCCACTTCCTCGCAAAGCATTTGCCAGGGTACGATGTTGGAGTGATGCTCTAATGACGTGATAATGATCTCATCGCCTTTCTTAATATTTTTTCGGCCCCATGTGTAGGCAACAAGATTGATACCCTCGGTTACGCCACGCGTGAAGATGATCTCTTCTACTGAAGCAGCATTGATAAAGGCGCGGGCAGCTTCTCTTGTGGCTTCGTAAGCAGCGGTAGCTTCTTCAGCCAGCGTGTGAATACCGCGGTGGATATTCGCATTGTATTGGGTGTAATAGTCCACCAATGCGTTGATCACCGTTTGCGGCTTCTGTGAAGTAGCCGCATTATCGAAATACACCAATGGCTTTCCATTCAGTTCTCTCCGAAGGATCGGAAACTGCTTCCGCAGCTCATACACATCATATCCCATGGTGGTAGTGGCCATAATTAAAAGTTGAATTCGAGTCGCTCAGAAATAATCTGATCCACATATTCCCTCAACGGCTCGGCTTTGATATTATCCAGGATGTCCACAGCGAAGGCATGCAAAAGCAGACTCTTCGCGGCTTTTTCGCCAATACCCCTGGCACGCAGGTAGAACAGTGCCGCTTCATCCAGCTTACCCACCGTACAACCGTGCGAGCACTTCACATCATCTGCAAAAATCTCCAGCTGCGGCTTGGTGTTCACACTGGCGTCATTGCTCAGCAACACATTCTTATTGCTTTGATAGGCATTGGTCTTCTGTGCGTCCTGGCGTACAAAAATCTTTCCATTGAATACGCCGGTTGACGCACCGTCCATAATGCCTTTGTACAACTCGTTACTGAAACAGTGCGGCATCACGTTATCCACGATGGTATGGTTATCTACGTGCGTTTTGCCATCCAGCAGGTAAAGCCCGTACATATGGCTTTCGCCATGCTCAGCTTCCATCACCATGTTCAGGTTATTACGAACGATGTTGCCGCTCAATGATATGGTGGTAGCATTGCAAAGCGCTTTTCCGATCTGGCGGAAATGCGTGGTGCTCACCTGGCTGGCATGACTGCCTTCGTTCTGTATCTTGTAAAAATTTACTACAGCATCCTGCTCCACAATGATCTCCGTGACCATATTGGTGAGGGTCTCATGAGAACCCAGCGATACGTGATGCTCTGTGACCTCTGCCCCAGAACCCCTGCCCACATAAATGAGTGTTCTCGGCAGCGCCAGCGTAGGTACCGTCTTATTGTGGTTAACGTGATAGACATAAATCGGCTTACTCACCTGCTTGCCTGCCCTCACGTGAATGAAAACACCGCCGTTGACAAATGCAGTATTCAATGCGTTGATGCCATCGGGATGGTATTGGCTGCTGTGACCGAGATTGTCTTTCACGATCTGCGCATACTCGCCCGCGGCTGCAATGTCTAGCGACTGGATCGTAACCTCATCGGTTTGTGATGCGCTTTGAAACACACCGTTCACGAAAAAGATCTCAATAGCATCGCCGGGGAGTCTGAAGCTGTTTACATCGGCAGCGCTGAGTTCTGCGTGCTGGCCCAAAGCCATGTCTGACTTGAAAGAGGATCCAATACGCGTGTACCTCCATTCTTCATGCTTCACGGTAGGAAGACCATGTTGCTTAAAATCATGCATGGCTTTTTCCTGCAACACCGCAAGCTTGCTTTCCGGCTTTAACCTGTTGTGGTACTGTGTTACTATGTTGTTATCCGGCTGTGTCATGCTTCTACGGCGATTTCATTCTTAATAAAATCGTATCCTTTCTCTTCCAGTTCCAGCGCCAGTTCCTTACCGCCGGATTTAACGATCCTGCCGTTATACAATACGTGTACGAAATCAGGAACGATATAATCCAGCAAACGCTGATAGTGAGTAACTACTAAAAACGCATTGTCTTTACTACGTGCCTGGTTTACACCATTGGCCACAATTCTCAATGCATCGATATCCAATCCTGAATCTGTTTCATCGAGGATTGCAAGCTTGGGTTCCAGCATGGTCATCTGGAAGATCTCGTTACGCTTTTTCTCACCGCCGGAAAATCCTTCGTTGAGGGAGCGGGAGAGAAGGCTTTGATCGATCTCCACGAGCTTCATCTTCTCTTTCATCAGCTTCAGGAAGTTCACGGCATCCAGCGGCTCTTGTCCGCGGTATTTGCGGGTTTCATTCACGGCAGTCTTGATGAAGTTCGTAGTGCTTACGCCGGGGATCTCCACGGGGTATTGGAAAGCAAGGAACACACCTTCGCGCGCGCGGTCTTCAGGAGACATCTCCAACAGATCTTTTCCGTTGAACTCCACGGTTCCGCCGGTTACGTCAAAATGATCGCGCCCTGCGAGTACTGAGGCCAGCGTGCTTTTGCCCGAGCCGTTTGGGCCCATGATGGCGTGCACTTCGCCGGGGTTGATGGTGAGGTTGATTCCTTTGAGGATTTCTTTATCGTCGATGTTTGCTCTTAAGTCTTTTATCTGTATCATAATATTCTTTAGCAATTAACAATTAGCAATTAATAATTGGCAATTGGCACTGGTATTTGGATGTTTGATGTTGGTGCCTTCCAACTTCCACCTTCCAACTTGGACCTTTAACCCACGCTGCCTTCAAGCGAGATGGCTAGAAGTTTTTGAGCTTCCACAGCAAACTCCATCGGCAGCTGGTTCATCACTTCTTTCGCGAAGCCGTTGATGATCAGTGCTACGGCGGTTTCGGTATCGATGCCGCGCTGGTTGCAATAGAAGATCTGGTCTTCGCCAATCTTCGAGGTGGTGGCTTCGTGTTCCACCATCGAACTATTATTTTTTACTTCGATGTAAGGGAAAGTGTGCGCTCCGCATTTGTCGCCCAGCAACAGTGAATCACACTGGGAGAAATTGCGCGCGTTCTCGGCTTTGCGGCCTACTTGCACCAGTCCGCGGTAGCTGTTCTGGCTCTTGCCCGCAGAGATACCTTTGGATACGATCCTGCTCTTGGTATGCTTACCCACGTGCATCATCTTGGAACCGGTATCGGCCTGCTGCATATTATTGGTTACCGCAACAGAATAAAATTCACCCACAGAATAATCACCTTTCAAAATCACGCTAGGATATTTCCAGGTGATGCTTGATCCGGTCTCTACCTGTGTCCAGGAGATCTTGGAATGATTGCCCGCGCAGATGCCGCGCTTGGTCACGAAATTATAGATACCACCCTTACCTTCTTTATCGCCGGGGTACCAGTTTTGTACGGTAGAATATTTTACTTCAGCTTTCTCGTGTGCCACAATCTCCACTACCGCAGCATGCAGCTGGTTTTCATCGCGCATCGGTGCTGTACATCCTTCGAGATAGCTTACATACGACTCATCATCTGCCACGATCAATGTTCTTTCGAACTGACCCGTGTTGGCTGCGTTGATGCGGAAGTATGTGCTCAGCTCCATTGGACAGCGAACCCCTTTCGGGATATAACAAAATGATCCGTCAGTGAATACTGCCGAGTTGAGTGCAGCGAAATAATTATCCGTAACGGGCACTACGGAGCCCATGTATTTTTTAACGAGTTCAGGGTGTTCCTGAACGGCCTCAGTAATAGAGCAAAAGATGATCCCCAGCTCGGCCAGTTCCTCCTTAAATGTTGTTGCCACCGAAACGGAATCAATCACCGCATCCACGGCAACGCCGGTGAGGCGCTTTTGTTCCGTAAGAGAAATACCCAGTTTTTCGAAGGTTTTTCTCAATTCTGGGTCGATCTCATCCAGAGAGTTAGGCGCAATCTTCTGCTTTGGGGCAGAATAATAGATCACGTCCTGGTAATCGATCTCCGGATAGGTGACGTTCGGCCACTTGGGCTCGGTCATGGTAAGCCATTGGCGGTAGGCCTTCAGGCGCCACTCCAGCAGCCATTCCGGTTCATTTTTCTTGGCCGAGATGAAGCGTACAATGTCTTCATTGAGGCCTTTCGGGGCCTCATCGGCCTCAATATCCGTCACAAACCCGTACTTATAGTCCGAATTCGTTATCTGTTCCAGTATATCGTCTTGCTCTTCAGGCATAATGTCCTCCGGGAAGTTAAGGGTGCAAATTTCCTTTAAGTTGTCCGAAATAAGAACAAGCAAAGGGGCAAATGGTTAGACAAATGGCGGTTTTTCCCAAAATCGTAAGCCAGGCCGCAACTCAGGTCGCAGTTCGAAGGTCGCAGTTCGCAGGGCAGCCGGCTGGCACGGGCATCCCTGCGAACTTTGCGACCTGCGACCTGCGAACTGCTCAGCGAACTGCGACCTAAAAACTGCTATCTTTAGATTATGAACATCATCGTCTCCGGAGCATCAGGAAATTTGGGGCAAGCCGTTGTACGTCAATTCCTTACAGCCGGCTGGACGGTGGTTGGGTTGGTGATGCCGGGCGACAAAACACCCATTGAGATCAAAGATAAAAACTTCGTGAAAGTGGAGGTTGACTTGGCCGATGAGATGCATACTTCACTGGCCCTGGGACGCATTATCAAAAAACGCGGAACGATAGATGCTGCCGTACTGACTGCCGGCGGATTTGCGATGGGGGATATAGAAAAGACCCATTCCAGAGATATTCAGCAACAATATAAACTGAATTTCGAAACCACTTACCACGCCGCAAGGCCCATATTCCTGCAAATGCTCACGCAGAAAAAGGGAAGGATCTTTATGATTGGCTCCAGGCCGGGATCAGACATGACGATGAGTAAGGGCATGACGGCTTATGGACTTACCAAATCCTTGATCTTCCGCCTTGCGGAATTGATGAACGCGGAAGCAAAAGGAACCGATGTGGTCACTACAGTGGTGGTTCCCTCTATCATTGATACGCCAATGAACAGGAAGAAGATGAAGGGAGAAGATTTTAGTACATGGATGGATCCTAAGCAAATGGCTGAAGTGATCCAATTCTATACTACGCCCGCAGCAGACGGACTCCGCGAGCCTATACTAAAGATGTACAACAAAGCGTAGCTTCGGGTGTGCCCACTGCGCAACCCACATTTGATTATACCCATTGTAACCGCGTAGCCCTCGTGCATGGTGGCAGGGAGTATTTTGACGCTATGGTGCGGCTGATCCGCAATGCTGTCTCGCACATCCATCTCCAGACCTATATTTATGATGAAGACGAAACGGGCAAGATGGTGGCCGATGAACTCATCGCTGCTGCGCTTCGTGGTGTGAAGGTTTATGTGATAGTGGATGGCTACGCATCAAGCAACCTCAGTGACGCTTTCATCCAGCACCTGGAATTTTCAGGTATACATTTCCGTTATTTTGAACCCGTGCTCCGCAGCAGGCATTTTTATGTTGGCCGAAGACTGCATCATAAGATCATCGTTGCTGATGGAAGGGAGTCACTCGTGGGAGGCATCAATATTTCGGACAAATACAATGACCTGCCGGATGACCCTGCCTGGCTGGATTGGGCCATGTGGGCCGAAGGGGAAGTGAGCTATGAACTATTTAAAGTATGCGCCGGTTTTTGGTGCCGCTCCCGCAAGGCAACGCGCGCGATGATCAATGCATATCCAAGGCCGGTTTTTCCCTCCACATGGAACTGTGCGGTGAAAGTGCGGCGCAATGATTGGGTGCGGCGCAAGAACCAGATTTCCAGGAGTTACATTGAGATGTTTGATCGTGCGAAGGAGCATATCATTATCATGAGTTCGTATTTTTTACCAGGCCGGGTGATCCGCAGAAATATCGCCAAGGCAAGGTCACGTGGTGTAAAGATTTCCCTGATCCTGGCGGGCAGTTCTGATGTGATGATAGCCAAATATGCAGAACGATTTATCTACCGTTGGTTGCTGCGTCTCGGCGTGGAGATTTATGAATATCCCAAGGCTGTGCTGCATGCCAAGCTGAGCACCTATGATCGGGTATGGGTGACTGTTGGGTCTTATAATGTAAATGATATCAGTGCATACGCTTCTATAGAGCTTAACCTTGACGTGATGGACGATGCATTTGCCATCCAGGCGGACGGATGGTTACGGCGTATCATCGAAGAAGACTGCGATGCTATCACATCTGCACAACTGCAAAACTACAATACATTGACGCGGTTTCTACAGTGGTGGAGCTATGAAATCTATCGGGCCTTGTTTTTTTTATTTACGTTTTACTTCCGCCAGGAAAAAGAAAACTAGTTCGCCAATCCGGTTTATTCAATCATCAGTTTCTGTTGATAACTATTAGCACCACTTGACACCTGCAAAAGATACATCCCCTTCAGGCTAACAGGTACGGATAACCGATATTGTCCACCTGTAGCGCGGTCGGTTTTTGAGACTACCACGCGGCCAGTCATGTCTGTCATTTGTATATTGATTGCTTTGTTGCCGGATCCTGGGATCAGGATCTGGAACTGTTCTCTACCGGGGTTGGGATATACAGAAAATACGGTTGAAACGTTTGATGACGAACGGTACAATAGTTCTTTCGAGTATTCATATCGTGCATCGATATCCACTGTTTTGATGCGATAAAAAGCCGATTGTGTGTTGAAATCGTTATAGCTGTATTGCTTGATCCCGGTACCTGGCCTAGAGGGAACCGAGCCTATACGCGTGAAGTTCACGCCATCGAAAGATCGTTCCACCACATATTCTTTGACGTTCACCTCCGTGGAGACCATCCACAGTAGTTTCACACCACTGTTGATTTCTTGCAGAGAGAAATCGGTCATTAGCGCCGGGAGCAGCACGCAGAGATCGGTATTGAAGGGGAAGCTTGCCAGGGTTGCGTTTTGTACGAAGACGCCAGCGATTCCGTCGGCTGCTCCATAAGATCCGCCGCCAAAGGTTGTTCCAGCCCTACCTGCGTTGACAGTTGAACCAGCATTCAAGACGGCATTACTATAGATGACACCGCCACCGCCGCCACCTCCGGGTCCGTGTTCTACGCCACCACCTGAATTGGTGCCACCGTTTCCGCCGCTAGCCGTGACCGTTATGTTCCCATGACCTGTCAGTGCAGAGAGCAACGCGCTTCCGCCAGCACCTCCCCCGCCACTACCGTCATTGGTTACTGTATTGTTGGCAGACAAGCCATTTACGTTAATAGTACCAGTACCAAGCAGGAACCTGGTGTAAACGATGACAATTCCGCCACCGGCCGCTCCACTGGAAGCATTACCATTGCCAGGACTACCTGTCCCGTTGTTGGTGGTACCGCCGCCACCGCCACCGCCCATCACGATCCTGTTGGCTGCACGTTGCGCAAAGCTGGCACCTGCGTCACCACCACTTGGCTCATTGGAATTCCACGCATTACCTCCCTTGCCTCCTGAGGCACCATTTCCACCACCGCCACCGCCAGTATTTTCATCATTGTCAGCAGGATTGCCATCGGTGGCACCTCCACCAGCATTACCCGGTGCACCCCTGCCATGACTGCCGTTTACGTACCCCTCTAAGGAATTATCGACCACAGCTGTGTTGATGAACATATATCGAGGTGTACCAGCAGTCCCTTCTCCTTTGGAGCCATTGTTATTTTCTGTAGATAGCGTTCTCACATCGCCGTTATCCCCAGCACCGCCAAACAATTGCCGTGAGCCACCGCCCCTGAAACCAGCCCCTGCAGCATTGACAGTGAAACCAGCCATGTTAAGATTGTTTACTGCACGGAGAACTGTTACCCCGCCAACACTGCCGTTCCAAGCTGGTGTAAATATGTTTGCAGTTAAAGTAAGGTTGTAGTATACGGGCACCCTAACCACTTGGAACCTGTACTGACCTGAAGTACCGAAATCCGTGTTTCTATATGCTCGGGTTGTACCTGACGCAAGGGAGATGGTGTTTCCGCTGAAACTACTGACCACGGCGTATTCCATGTTTCCCGCTAGATGAGCTGCATTGTTAAGATAACCGTTTGCCGGTGCACCAGGTACATTATTTCCATATCGGTTATTATTGTTTGCCGTAATCTCCGCCCCCTGCATCTGGATGATCAGGATGAGATTGCCCGCGGCAATCGGCGTTGTACCGATGCCAATGGCACCCACCGTAATGGTGGTTGCACCCACGTTTACCGTTCCGGTACCGGGATAATAAGTATTAGGATTGGTGTTCAGGTTGGTGGTTCCGCTGGTTGGACAAGTCTGAGAAAAACCAGCAATAGAGATTAAGAGTAGCGTTGCTACTGAATAGGGTAAGCGCCAAACCATGAGCCTTTGTTTGGGGAGCGAAGTTAACAAATGTCAATTAAATGGCTGAATATCACCCGGGTAGATGGTTTAATATTCTGATATAAAGACATTATTTAATGGAATTCTGGATTCCCGGCTTCCAGAATTCCAAGATTCCAGGATTCCAATTCAATGTGCAAATACCCTCTTGAAAAACGCCCTTGTCGTATTACTATTCCACTGCGCAAACCGTCCCCGCTGTACAACCAGACTATTGTCGCCTCTGTGGTCCAGGTAATAATGAAAGGCAAAAGGCTGCGTGGGATCATACCATCCCACTTCCTGTCCGAAGCGAAGATCATTGAAAACGATGAGACTGTCTTGCTGCGTCACGGTATACCAGCCCTGCGAAAAACGTTTCAGGTTCTCTACCTCCTCGTGGTCTCGAATGTCTTTTAAAAGGTGTTCATTCCGTGGGAAGAAGTTGAGCCGAAGCGTGTCTTCCGAATCAAAGAAACTCCGATAGCCGATCTGGAACCCGTCTTTCTGTTCCATCACTACAAAATACAACCAGGTGTTGAAAGGTGTGGGTGTGGTGAAGGAGCGTGAGTAAGCGATGTTTTGTTTTTCGGTAATGCGGTATATGTCTTTGGTGACAATGTATTTGTTGAACAGCGCAAAGCTCAAATAGAGTAAGGTGCACCCGATGGCCATCCATGCCCATCTCACGCGATGGACATGGTCCGTGGGTTTGAAAAGTAGGAAGAGGCAGGCAATACCACCGAAAACGGAGAACATCGGATCCACCACAAAGATGGTGTGGAAGCTCACGCGGTAATGGGAGAAGGGTTCATACCAGCCTGTACCGTAATTATTGAATGCGTCTAAGAACAAGTGAACAAAAATTTCCGTTCCGAGGAAAAAGATCCATTTGCGCAGGGAGATATTATGGGGCCGATGGAACCGCTCAGCCGTCACGGCCAGTAAAAATGTGGCCAATACAGCAAAGAGTATCGAGTGCGTAAATCCCCTGTGCGCCACCAGCTCCGCCGTGGGATTCAGCCAGAGCGCGTTGAGAAAATCGATATCAGGAACACTTTGCGCCAATGCACCCCAGATCATGGCCTTTTTACCGAACTGCTTATCCGTAAACAACTCGCCGATGACGGCACCGAGGGCGATGTGGGTCAGAGAATCCATGCAAAGCTAAATTACAGATAACTTTGGTGAAGGGTGTGAAGAAAGGGAGAAGATAAAGGGAGAAGTGTGAAGGCAGCTTCCACCTTCCACCTTCCACCTTCCAACTTTATCTTCTCCCCAGACCAAACTTTTGAGAAATTAGCGTGTTAAAAAGAAATGGGAGTGTTTAAACAAATTGCCGAATACCTCTATCTCCGGAAAAAGGACCCCAACCGCCCGGATTCCAGCTATGTGAAATATATGCACGGGATCAATCGGATCTCGATCCTTCTCTTCCTGTTTGCCATCATTGTAATGGTGTACCGGATGTGTGTGAAGAAGGGGTAGGCAGCATAGCTAAAGTTTTTTTGAATACATTGGTTTTAGTCATATTTTGCAACATTGTTGCAGAGTTAGTTGACTAAAAAAGAGACATACCAACGGCTTATGGGATGGGTGTTGATGGTGGTGTTCATGTTCATCACTGCACCTGTTCAGCTCTGGCATCATCATCCCCCCTTGGATCAGGTGCATGAGGTGAGTGATTCTTTCCATGCCGGCACGAGAGCACTACACGGCCATTGCGAAGTTTGCGAACACCAGTATACAGCGTACCTCCATGAAGCTGCCGCCTGGCAAATCATGGCGCCACAAACCTTTTTGGTTTTACCTGCAACACTGGTCCTCGTTTTCCCTCATACCTTCCTTCGGCAAGATGCCAATAGAGGTCCACCTGCACGAGCTTAGCCTGCTCCTTTTTTTCGGTCACCCTTGACCGTTATCCTTTGCATTGATATTCTGTCAAATCAATTTGTATGTCTGTATTACAAGCCATTGGGCTGGGTAAGCAGCACCAAGGTACCGCTGCCCTACAAGATCTTAATCTGTCTATAGGTAAAGGTGAAATTTTTTGTCTGCTGGGCCAGAACGGTGCCGGCAAGACCACTACCATCAACGTATTCCTTGGCTTCATAGAAGCCAGTAGCGGCAGAGCCCTTATCAACGGAACGGAGGTGCGGCCCAATGACGCCACCACCCGGAAAATGATCGCTTATATCCCGGAAGTGGTACAACTCTACGGCAACCTCACGGGAATGGAGAACCTGGATTTTTTCAGCAAGCTAGCCGGCTACACCTACAGTGATGCAATGCTTAGCAGCTTTCTTAGTAGAGCAGGATTGCAACAGGATGCTCATCACAAGAGACTCTCTGTGTATTCCAAAGGGATGCGACAGAAAGTAGGGATAGCCATCGCATTGGCAAAGAATGCCGATGTGATTTTCATGGATGAACCAACCAGTGGGCTTGATCCCAAGGCAACCGCAGAGTTCACAGAGATCTGCAAAGCAATGGCAGCCGAAGGCAAGACCATTTTTATGGCTACGCATGACATCTTCAATGCAGTGAATCTTGGCACCCGCATCGGCATCATGAAACAAGGCCGATTGGTGCATACCCTACGCAGTGAAGAAATCACTGCGGGGGAACTACAGAAAATTTATTTGGAGACGATATAGTTCTCTTTCCCGGCCCGCCACGTAATGTAGTGGTTAGCATCGGCTATAACTGGTAAACAATACGTATGCAGAAAATATTTCAGAAAGAGCTTAGGATGATGGTGCGGGATCGCCGACTGCTTATCCTTGGAAGTATCCTTGTAACGATGCTAATTGTTGCTCTTTGGGCTGGCTTTGCCCGCTTCAAATCGCTCTACAATGAGCGGGAGCAGTTGAATGAAGTGATGCGTAAAGATTGGGAAGAGCAAGAAGAGAAACATGCGCACAGTGCAGCACACTACGGTACTTTCATTTTTACACCACAGCCACCCCTGAGCTTTTTGGATTTTGGCATCTTGCAGTTTGTTGGGAGCAGCATCAGGGTTGAAGCACACCTGCAGCAAGATGCGCAGTTTGCTGCTGCTGTGGAAAATGGCAGTAGCATTCGTTTCGGGGATTTCACGACGGCGATGGTGATGCAGTTACTGCTGCCTTTATTGTTGATCTTCCTCGCATATAACGCCATTAGCGGGGAGAAGGAACAGCAAACCCTGAAGCTTTTGTTGGTGCAGGGTGCGAGTATGCGGAAAATCATCTGGCAGAAAATCCTGGCCTATACCCTTCTGGCTGCGATCATGCTCACAACACTGTTACTTGCATCAGCCATTGCACTCAAGGTGCAAGGATTTGCATTTACAAGTGACCTGATGGCCCGATTGCTCATGTTATGGACTATTTACCTGATATACTATTTTATTGTGGTAGCCGTGACCGTTAGTGTCTCTGCTTTGGCGGGCAACAGCAAAAATGCTTTGTTAACCATGATCGCGTTATGGCTTGGCCTGGTGGTATTGCTCCCAAAATACACCACCAACCTGGGGGACCGCAACTATCCCCTGCCATCTAAAAAAGCATTCCAGATGGCCATCCGGGATGACGTTCAAAAAGGTGTGGATGGGCATAATCCGGCAAACGAGCGTACAAAAGCATTTATAGACAGTATCGTAAAAGCACAGGGTGTAGACAGTGTGTCTCAATTGAAAATAAATATCGATGGACTGGTGATGCAGGAAGATGAAGATTACCGGGCCATGGTTACAAGAAAATATTTTGGACAACTGTATACACAGGTTAAGAACCAGAACAAGGTATCGCAATGGGCATCATTGCTTGATCCAGCCATAGCGGTGCGTGACCTGAGTATGTCCGTTTCACAAACAGACTATGCCAGCCAGGTAGACTTTGAGCAACAGGTCCAGGACTATCGCCTATACATGATGCGCTACCTGAATGAGTACATGAGTTATAACAATAAGCCGGGGGATTGGGATACCAAGGCGCCACGGGAAGTATTTCTTCAACTAAAGAAATTCAACTTTCAGCCCCGTCCGCTCTGGGTTTCTGTCAGGGTAGATTATGGTCTTTTGTTGTTGAGCCTGTTGGTTTGGGTAGTTCTTTCAGTAATCCTGGTTCAATGGAGTTCAGGTAAAACCAATTTGTTATGAGCAAACTATTAAGTGCCGTATGGCAGATGGAGTGGCTCCAGTTGAGGCGCAGCAGGATGGTACAGATCATGTGGCTATTTCTGTTCTTTACGGCAGGATATGCTTTGATGTATGGTTATGGTAGTGTACAGAAGCAGCAGGGAAATCAGATGTTACTGGATCACCTGAATGACTCCACCAGGAATGTTTATCTCAGTTATTTCCGGGATCCCAAACTGGCTGATTCCGTACGTTTTGGATATGATGGAATGAATAGTCTGTATGATGGGTTCACAGTTGAGGACTTTCTCCAGCAGAATATGGCTATTGACCGGCCAGGCAGGCTCACGCATCTGGCTATTGGGCAGCGGGATGTATATCCACCTTATCGGAAAGTATCTGCTCGTAGTTTATATTATGATGGCAGTGGTATTTCATTGGGAGATAAGTACACAGAAACCAATAATCCACACAAACAGCTTGCGGGTAATTTTGATCTTGCTTTTTGGTTGATCTACCTCGTACCACTTTTTATCATTGCGCGTTGCTATGGAGTTTATTCAGAAGACAAGGAAAACGGCACCATGCTTTTGCTGCAACAGATGCCGGTTTCTGTGCGTACCATTATTGCATATCGATTGAGCTTTAGACTCGCAGGTGTTTTGCTTCTGGTGTTTCTTGTATCGGTAATCGGTTACTTTTGGTCGCCCGTGAAAATGACGACCGATCCTGATGCTTTATGGCAGTGGTTGCTTGTAAGCGTATCCTATATTTTGTTCTGGTTTGCCCTTTGCTGGCTAATGGTGTCTCTTCGGTTATCCTCTGCCGTTACGGCTTTATCGTTAACCGGTGCATGGATTTTGTTCCTGTTCATTATCCCGGGCCTGGTCAACAATTATATTTCTACAAAGTATCCGCTAAGTTCACGCACAGCATTGGTGAATGCACTCAATGAACGGACGGCGGCACTGTGGGATGAGCCAGATACTGCACACCAGGCAGTGCTGTATAGGGAGTATCCAACTCTGGCGCCACCATCGATCCAACCCCTATGGACCGCAACGGATAGTTATGACAGCCTTGGTAAGAGCGAGGCCGTAGATAAACGATACAATAAGAAATTGATGCTTTGGCATTACACCCTTGACAGATCGATTCGGAAACAGGTGAGGGCGTATGAGCAACAGTTGGAAACCAAGGAGAAGGCGGCTCATGACTTTGCTTGGATTCATCCGGCCATGGCGGCACAGCGAGGACTTACGCTGGCGGCAGCGTCTGGCGAAGATCACCAGGCCTTGTTCAGAAAAGCGACAGAAGAATACAGGGATTCCATTTTCAGAATGACGGTTTCAAACGTTTTCCTTGATCGGAAAATGACCAGGGACGATTATCTCAGATATGGCAAGTTTGATATGCAGCAAACCAAGACAACCAATGATCCATCAACCCTTGGCGTAGTTGTTCTTCTGGTATACATTCTCATCTTTATAGCATGTGGCTACGGACTCTTCAAAAGGAGAATATGAAGAAGATTGTTACCATAGGGTTGGTATTTTTTTGTTCCGCTTCTGTAGCGCAAGACACACTGAGGGAAGGAAATTTCCAACCTCCGCAGCAAGCGCCTGTTGTGCAAGCGATAGAAGCCACCGGACCGATGGTGGTGGACGGGAATCTACAGGAGCCCGTCTGGCCAAAAGCTCCTATTGTGAAGGATTTTTTCCGGATGGAGCCGAGGCAGGGCGGCGAGTACTTGCACAGCACAGAAGTACGGGTGGTTTATGACAAAAAGAATCTCTACTTCGGTGTATTCTGCCGCGATACAGTTGGGAAAAAAGGTATTCGAGTGCAGGATCTGCGCAGGGATTTCATTTACGGCGAGAACGATATTTTTTATCTGCAGTTAGATCCGCAAAACCTGCAGCGATTTTGTGTGAGTTTCCAGACCACACCATATGGTAACCAACGTGACCTGCAGGTGTTTGACGATGCCTTCCGGGATAACGATTGGGATGCTTTGTGGCGGGTGCGAACGCAGATTACAGACAGCGGATATTACGCAGAGTTTGCCATTCCATTTGTATCACTTCGTTATAACAGGATGGAGTCTGATTCCGTTTCATGGGGAATGACGTTGGCGCGTTTGGCGAGGCGGGATTATGAGCAGACCGTATTTCCGGCAATACCGCAGGCATTTTCACCTTATAGGATGAGCTATGCGGCGCAACTGAAAGGATTAAAATTGCCGCCGCCGTCAGTAAATATTCGGGTGCAGCCCTATGCGCTATACCAGTATGACAATGCAACCGATGCTAATAATAAACGGACAGAGAAATCAGTGGTGAAAGCAGGAGGCGAGGTGAAGTGGGCCCTCAATCCGCATGCGGTGCTTGACCTGACCTTTAATACCGATTTTGCACAGGCCGATGTGGACCGTGCGGTGAATAACCTGACACGTTTCAATGTTTTTTTCCCGGAGCGAAGGCAGTTTTTCCTGGAGAACAGCGGTGTGTATACCGGAGCCAACTATGATGGTATAAAACCATTCTTCAGCAGAAGCATTGGTTTGGCAAATACACAGTTCAACGCAGATCCTGTTCCCATTGATGCAGGAGCACGGTATACGGATCGTACGCAAGAGCGAACACTGGCTGGATTATATGTGCATCAACGCGGAACAGCTACGCAGAGTGCGGCCAATTTTGGGGTGTTCAGGTATCTTAAAAATTATGGAAAGCAGAATAATATCGGAGTGATGCTCACGCACCGGTTGGATGAGGCTGACGCCTCCAAAGGATTTCAGCAGCGGAACAACACTACGCTGAGCGTGGATGGATTTATCCGGCCCAACAATACATGGCAGCTTGAATATATGGTGTCTGCATCTCGGGATAACAACTGGGATACGGTTGGCTTTGCATCATACGTATACGCCGGATGGTTTCCGCAAAATTGGTATGCGGGGTGGGTTACAAAATTTGTGGATGAGAAGTACATTCCCGGAATGGGATTTGTGTTTGCCAACAACACGATTCACCATAATCCTGGTGGTTATCGGATCATTCGCCCCAAAGGAAAGCTGGGTAAGATTATAAGGCGGTACGATCCTGGGATTTTTGTCAACTACTACCAGAATGCAAACAATCTAAAGTTTCAATCTGCCCAGTTGGATATCTTTCCTGTGTTTATCATTTTTTCAGATAATGCCTTGCTGGATATGACCTGGCATCCTACCTGGGAGAGCTTCTTTTTCCAGCCGCTGGGTTTTTCAGTAACACCTGATGACTACTTTTTTCATCGCTTTGAGATCCGATACAGGACCGATGCATCAAAGAAATTATCTGCCGATGTGAAGTATTTCGGTGGTGGTTACTATGATGGAAAATTGGACGAGTGGAGCGCATTGGTGCGCATTGCACCCTCACCTAAAATTGCCTTCACTGCAGAATATCAATTAAATAAAATCAGGGACCTTGGTCCGGCCGATGTGAGTGAAGACATTGCGCTCTATACCTTCGGACTTCGCATGGCCGCCAATCCGCGCATGCAATTGTCTGCATTTTACCAGTACAATACTTTTGATGAGCGCGGCCGATGGAATGTCCGTGGCAGTTGGGAATTTGCGCCACTAAGTTTTCTTTATCTTGTCTTTAACGAAAGCAGTTTCCGGAACACTCCGGTACAGAATCAAAGTTTTATTTCTAAACTCACTTATCTCAAACAGTTCTAAAGAAATAAGGCCCCGGAAAAATCCAGGGCCAATACGTCTACATTTCGGCGGGTTCAAAGTCTTAGCCTTAAACTATCGGTGTTTATCCGCTGTTGTTGAATTAAGGGTCTTTGCTGATCAATATAACTCCTTAACCTGCTGTCTGTAATCTGTGAAGTGCCATTATTTAGTGAGATAAGGTAGTTGTCCAATGCTACCAATTGGTTGGCCACATACAGGCTGTCAAAACTTCTACCTCTTCCTGAAGCAGCTAGCGTATTTCTGAAATTTATACTTGCTGTATCTGGTGTGGTAGGAAGGGTCAGACTGTATTGCTGTGCAATGCTATCCAATGAAAGCTGCGCATTGCGATACTGGGTGAGCCCTGCTTGTGTGTAAGCTGAAAAATTGCTATTGGTTCCGCTGTCCAGCGCCAATTGACTCAGTGATAATTGGGCAAGATTAGCCTGGGTATACTGATTCAGATAGTTAATGTCAGTTTGACTTAGTCCTGGCGTTGGTTGGTCATCATCATCATTCTCGCATGAAGCAATAAACAAACCCATCGTGACCATCAGTGTTAAGAGAAATTTAGTTTTCATGATTGTTCTTTTTCAGGTTAGTATAAAAACCTATGCCACAGATCATCTGAATGTCAATGATGGTGGTAACGTTTTCCCATGGGGTATGCGGTCTACAAAAGAGTACATTAGAATCAGTTCGGGAATATTAATGCGCAAGGGACAAACGGCTGACTGAGAATTTTTCAAAGACGGTCGCAGCTTCATCCAGACGGGCTTTTGCAATTTGTTTTACAAGTGCGCATGGTCCGGAAATTGTATGATTTACAGTAAAAGAATTTTATGTATCCAGAAATAAGAATACCTGTTTTATTGCTGCTCATCTTCACTTGCTGTCGTGCAATTGAGACGGAAACGTCGAAGTCTGTTCAAATATTTGGGGAGCGCAAAGGCGAAAAGCTGCCTTCAGGCTTTGCCGCTCCGATCAGTGCAGACCCAACGCGAGCGTCAATAGAAGTAGTGCTGTACGATACCGTTAAAGCAAACGAGTTCTTTGCAAAAGCCCTTATAGGTACTATGATGGCAATCGAGATGGGAAGATTAGCCCAAGCCAACAGCCAGGACGAAGCAGTGAGGGTATATGGACAAACCCTGGAACAGGACCACAGTATGCTGCAAAGACTGTTAATGACGATCGGCAGGGAAGAGGAATTTGCCGTCACGCAGAATATTGATACTGAAATGGCCAGGCGTATAGAGCAGTTAAGGCAGCTAAAAGGAAAAGCATTTGATTTGCCTTTTCTGCAAATGATCATTTCTGACCACACAAGATACCTTGCCGAATACCGAACTGCATCGTCTTACAATCAAAGTGCAAAAATAAAGCAGTTTGCAATGGACGGCATCCCTGTGTTGGAGAAACATCTAGCAAAAGCGCAGGAGTTGATTCAAAGAAAGGAAAATAATTAACATTAAAGGCCAGGATAATACCAGGCCTTTAATATTGTTGATCTTATGTCAATTCACTATTCTTCTGATGCCGCAGCGGGATTAACGGCATTTAGCTCTTCGCCAGTTGGAATAACTGAGTGATGATTTTTGTGGGCTTCAATGCCTTTCTTTGATTTTCTGAAGGCCATAAAGAATTGAAATAAAGCCAGAAGGAGATAGGTAATGGGCAATGCTTTTTTCCCGGCGCTGAAAAAGTCAATAGCCACGATAATAGACAAGATTCCCTCGATCACAAAAAAAACGCCATCAACCCATGGGGCTTTTTTCTCAATAACGGGATGGAGCAGAGCCACAGTCATGAATACTATACCTGCAACAGTAAATGAAATATAAGCAGGATTGTGGTGTTCAAATTTTTCGTACGCGTGGATAAAAATTACAACTGCTGCACCTATGTGCGCAAAGCGTTTTCGCTTCTCCCGGTTCTTGAAAAAATGTCTTAAAAGCATTCTTGAATATACGAAAAACAGCAGTTTGACTGCTATTTTCCATTAAACCAGAATCTTCCCTTCCACGCCACCATCGTCACCTTTTGTACCGGTCAGCGCGTGAAAACTCATTTTAATGAAACTCATGATTTTCCCATTTTGGGTATCCCAGTACGCACAATCATCGGGTTTAACCTTGATGATGGATACGGTGGGGTCGTCCTTACCTTCAAACCATGCATTCGCGAATTCCGTCCAGTGCTCGTCAATAGTTGCCCGATCCGTATGGATGGTAGCCGTTCCGTTCACGGTGAGAAACTCATAGCTGCCGTTATTCTGAAAGTAAAGCGTTACGCGCGCATCCTCGGCAATGGCGGCATTTTTTCCGCTGTCTGTAGCGCTGATAAACCATAGATTGCCCTGATCGCATACCCGTTGCAGAGACATCGGCCGGGTTTCGTGAGGGTAACTGCCCGGACTGGTTGTAAACATGCAATTACGGGCATCTTCGGCCAATGTCTTTAATTTCTGAATGGCTTCCGCTCCACGAAGATCCTCGCGGGGTGATTGTTCATTTGCTCGCATAGTGATTTTTAACATGCTTATTAAAAAACTATGCCCGGGTGTCTATATTTGTTTCTGTCAATCAATAATGATGAAGTACGTATTTACCGAAGAGCATACAAACGCTATTTTATATTTACACAGACTGGAAAAGGGTTTCGAAAGGTTTTTTTTCAGGGATCGCAAGGAAAAGCTCCTTACCATCGCTTGGAATACCGGGAAAGACCAAAAAGTGGAGATCGATGGGTTGCCCTATGTTTTTCCAACCTTGAGTTTGCTGCCTTTGATGGTAAATAACAGCTTTTCTTTTGAACGCCCGGAAGATGTGGTGGCGTGGCAGTTTAACCGTGAGTTTTATTGCATTGTAAACCACGATAAAGAAGTTAGCTGTGTGGGCCTCTTGTTTTATGGTACTAAGGACGTGTTGTTTCTTCGTCCGGATCAGCAGGAGCAAAACAGCCTTACAATTTTGTTGAAAGTATTTGAAGAAGAATTCCGAAATCAGGATTCCATTCAGGCAGAGATGCTTCGTGTGTTACTGAAGCGTTTGATCATTAAATGTACTAGAATGGCCAAGGCCCAATATATTAATCCATCGATGCCACAAAATGAATTGGATATCGTGCGCAGGTTTAACATTGCTGTGGAAAATCATTATCGGAAGCACCATGATGTTGCTTACTATGCAACCCTTCTCCATAAAAGCCCAAAGACCCTGAGCAATTATTTTTCACTTTATCATGATAAGAAGCCTCTTCAGGTTATTCATGAGCGGGTGGCGCTGGAAGGAAAGAGGATGTTGTTGTATACCGACAAAACCGTGAAGGAGATCGCCTTTCACCTGGGTTTTGAGGAGGTAACCAGTTTCAGCAGATTTTTCAAAAAGCAGGTAGGGCATTCGCCCCAGGATTACAAGCAGAAACAGGCTGTCGGGAAGAATCGACAAGCCATCGGGCAATAACGATACTTCCGGACGCTTGATTCAGGCGCAATTTTGTGTTGTCACTTTATCTAAAAAATTACAATCATGTCAACACAATTTACCATTCCTACCCGCGATGACGTCAATGCACTGAACCAACAAATGTTCGATGGTTTACAAAAAGGTCTCGGCTTTGTCCCAAACTTGTATGCTACGTTTGCTTTGAGCAATACTGCGCTGGCAGACTATCTCGCTTTGCAGAACAGAAAGTCTTCTTTGCGTGCTAAAGAACGCGAAGTGATCAATCTGGTGGTTAGCCAGGTGAACACCTGTGAATATTGCCTGAGTGCGCATACCGTGATTGGAAAAATGAATGGTTTCACAGACGACCAGATCCTGGAGATCCGCACAGGTAAGGTTTCCTTTGATGCTAAACTGAACGCGCTGGCGGTCTTTACTAAAGACGTGACACTTAACCGTGGTAAGACCGACGGCGTTAGCACGGATCAGTTACTGGCTGCTGGGTATACCAATGAAAATCTCGTGGATATCCTCGTGGTGATCGGGGATAAGATCATCAGTAACTTTTTGTTTGGCGTAACCAACATTCCCATCGATTTCCCCTTAGCAGCTACGCTTAAAGCCTGATCTTTTAGCGGGTTATAAAAAATCCCTATCGGATTATTTCTTGTATATACCCTTGGGTACTATACATGAGTAAACGCTGCTTTTTATACTGGGGCCGCTTGGCAGGAGTGTGTTTATGCATACTCCTGGCGGGGAACGGTATTGCAGCTGATTCAACCCGTGCCTTGTTGCAGGTGACCGATATCATTATCAAAGGCAATGAAAAGACCAAGTCCGGAATCATCTTACGGGAGCTGGGTTTTGAGAAGGGCAAGCACCTTGCCGCTGACCAGCTTCCTTCCGTTTTGCTCAGGGCAAAACAGCAATTGCTCAATACCAGTCTTTTTCTTACGGCATCGGTTCAACACATTCTTTTGGATTCTCAACAGGTTCAGATTGAAGTAGCGGTTAAAGAACGTTGGTATTTTTTTCCCGCACCATTGATGTCCTTAGCGGATAAGAATTTCAACCTCTGGTGGAACGAGCAGAACAGGGATCTGGGCCGGGTCAATGCCGGTGTGGCTTTGGAATATAAGAACATGACGGGAAACAATGACCGACTTGCCTTTGGTGCACAGTTTGGCTACAGCCAGATCCTGGGCATGAGTTATCATCGACCCAATATTGGCAGATCAAAACAACATGGCCTCGGAGGAAGGGTATCATACATCAGGAACCGGGAAGTGAATTATGGATCGATGTATGACCGGCGATCCTTCATCCGTTCTGATGAGTACATCCGCCAGTACTTTGAAGCGAGAGTATATTATACCTACCGGCGGAAGGTGAATGTCCAGCATTATTTTTCCATAGCGTTGTTTCATGAAAACATCGCAGACACGGTAGCTAAGGTGAATCCGGAATATCTGGGCCGGGGCCTGCGGTCCGTAACGTATCCGGAGTTCACTTATCGGTTCCAGTACCAAAAGCTGAATAATCTACAGTATCCGCTGTATGGACAAATGTTCCAGGCTGAGCTCTCGCGGAGCCTTGGCATCAATCACCATATCGATATCACTCAGTTGCGATTGGAAGCAGGTTATTTCCGAAGGATCTTTCCGCAGACCTATATCAGTCTGTTTGCCATGACAAGAATTTACCTGCCCATTCGTCAGCCTTTTGTGCGGGCAAGAGGTCTCGGCTATTCGAGCAAAGAGGTTATCCGGGGATTGGACGCCTATGTGCTGGATGGAAATGCATTTGTGTTGTCAAGAATCAACCTCAAGCGGAAATTGTTTTCTACGTCTGTTAAGATGCCTCTTCTGCCCGGGAACTTTAAGCAAATTCCGATGACCTTTTTTGCAAAGAGTCTTGCCGATCTTGGCTATGTCAGTAATCCATCCCCTGGCAATAACATGCTGGTGAATCGTTTGCTGTTCACATATGGTTGGGGAATAGATCTTGTCAGCTATTACGACATCAATATGTCTGTGGAGTATGGGATCAACCAGTGGAAGCAACGAGGGATCAACTTCAGGGTTAAATTCGGTTTATAGATTTCAGTTATATTTCATTGGTTTTATTTTGTATTGCCGACGGTTAACTGCATTTTTACAAGACAGGATGTTTTCACCCTCAGCACGCATATATTCAGAACCAGAATTGATTGCTGCACTCAAACAGCAGGAGAAAGATGCTTTTCAGCATCTCTATATGCATTATAAGGGGGCACTGTTTGCGGTAATCCTGCAAACGATTCCAGATGCGGAAGTGGCCAGCGATGTACTACAGGAGGTTTTTGTGACCATTTGGAAGAATATCGATAAATATGATCCCACGAAAGGGAAATTATTTACTTGGCTGCACACCATTACCCGGAATAGTGCGATCAATACCCTGCGATCCAAAAACTTTAGGGATAGTCAGCAAAACGTTTCCCTTCAAAATATTGTATATAATGCAGACCTTGGGGAATCCTATCAGATGAATGTCAACCAGATCGGTTTGCGAAAGCAAGTGGGGTTATTGCGGCCTGATTTTCGGGAAGTAGTGGAGTTGGCTTATTTTAACGGGATGACAAGGGAAGAAATATCGGAAGTACTAAACCTGCCGGTAGGGACCGTAAAATCCAGGCTTCGAAATGCCTTGATTGAACTCAGAAAACAGTTTGTATAAATGAGCGACCAGGATCCTATATCGTCCGAAATGATTGAGCAGTACGTGCTTGGACTCTGCACGCCTGAGGAAAAGGCGGCGCTTGACCAGCAACGTCTGCAGGACCCTGTATTGCACCAGGCTATCCTGGATGCAGAGTTGCAGTTGGAGAATTTCTTTTTACGAAACGCTGTTCAGCCACCTGCGTCAACAGACCAGGCCATCCTGCAAGGCCTTAACAAGGTGGCGCCGGCCCAGGCAGTAATAAGACCGATTCATAACGCCAGGAATTGGTGGAAACGCATAGCCGCTGTATCAACCGGCATGTTGTTGCTGAGTGGAATTGGCAATTTTACGCAGTTTCAAAAGAATCGGCAGCAATTGCAGGAAATAGCCCGGCTCTCTTCACAACCCCAGACATTACCCGTGGCCGATTTTGCCGTTATGCGCAACCCAAGGATCACCCCAGTTGCCATGATGGGTGTAGGTATTCACAGCATTTGCCGATGCACCATGTACTGGGACAAGCAAACTGGAAAAGTATACATCATGATCCACCATTTACCGGCAACGAGTGGTCAGCAAGATTATCAGCTGTGGGCATGGGTGGATGGTAAGCCCGTGAGTGTAGGGATCGTAAATGACAGTATCCGCGACAGGTTCATTGAAATCAACGGTATGCCTGCTGGGGCCACCGAATTTACTGTTACGCTGGAACCCGCAAACGGAAGCAGTTCACCCACAGTAGCGGAAACCTATTTAAGCGGAAAGATTTAACGATGTGTCATTCGATGGGCCATCGTTGACGGTGCAACCCCAAAGTTTTCTGGTAATGGGCCGATGGCCAGTTCCTGAAATGCAACCCTGATGAGTGCCAAATGATGAATGGCATGTTCTATATGATACATCAACTCACGGTCATAAGTACTTCCGATGGGCTGTGCATGTTCCCCGGCCTGCATGGATGGTGCCAGTACAACGATAGGTTTATTTTCCAGTGTTGGAGCCTGGATAAGTTGAATAAGCCTGTTGATCGCCGCATTCCTTTCTGTCTGGATCTGCTGATCCCTTTTACGCTGGTCATAATCCACCACACCGTTTTCGTATCCACGGAGCAATTCCTGGTATAACTCAATGATATGGCGGGTATGCGCACCAATTGAATTGCCTTCCAGCTGTATTGCGGGATAGCGGTAATCGTCATCCGAAATTTGATAGAGTGCTGTGCAGAGTTGCTGCAGTACGATATTCAATTGCTGCTTCAGCATGTAATTATTGGATAAATTGGATCTGAAAATTCACGGTAAGGTCGTCCGACAATGATATACTTCCACCCCCAACTTTGAAGTCCCGCCGATTGATGGGAAAACTACCCTTGAACAACATGCCGCCTCCGTCTTTTGTGGCGGAGCAATTGACTTCAATGTTTTTGGTAGTTCCCTTAATGGTAAGAGTGCCTATTACCAGGTAGCCATTTGCTGTTTTGGAAAATGAAGTGGCCGAAAATGTTAGTCTTGGGTATTTGGCTACATCAAAATAATCTGCCTTGCGCAAATGGTTGTCGCGCATTTTATTATCCGTGTTGATGGTATTGGCGTCAACACTCAGGCTGATGGATTTGGGTTGTGCATTAACAGGATCCATTTCAAGGTTACCTTGCAATCCGGTCAGGGAGCCATCGGTCTTCAGTCCAAAGTTTTTGATTGAGAAGCTGACCTTACTTTTGGATGCATCAGCTTTTAAAGTCTGGGCATGAAGGAGTTGAGCCGCAAGACATGCAGCTATAACAAAAATTATCTTCATCGTTTTCTATTTAAGGGTTGATGCACCAAACAATACAGTGAATTGCTGGCACCAGATCAGCACGTTCTTGTATTGTGAAAAATCCGGCGGGTTGTTGATCACATAGGATTGGTTGCCTGAATTTGCCTTCAAATTACCCAGACTTACGAACTGGGTGGCAGAGGTATTAGTTGCGAGATATACACGAAGGTCTGGACCACCACTGCTGGAGAAGTTTTCCAGGTAGATATAACGCTTTCCCTGGAACTCATAGAGTTTTGCGGAACCACTCACGGTATAGCTTCCTGAACCCGTGAAGGTACCCTGTGAGATCAGCGTTGCCGCTGCCGGATCAAAAGCGCCAGTGGTGGGATCAACCGGATCCGGGGTCATTTCATCTTCAGATTTGCTGCATGCAAAAAGCGAGATGATCATTGTGAGGAAGAGCAGATTTTTCATACTGTAATGATGTTATGTGATAATGTGATTAGAAGCTTCTGGTAACGCCTAACAGGATTCCAGACGATTTGTTCCGGAACCGATCATTGGTTTGCCCGTCAGGCGTTGTTTGAACCTTAGTGTCTGTTGTGTACTCTACAAAAAGGAACTGGTAGCCGAGTTTGGCGGCCCATTTGTTGTTGAACATGTACTTTCCATAGAATTCACTATTGAGAGAGCCTTTGTCGTTGTCACTGATCAGCAGGAGATTGAAGCCGGTGGGCTTTGCCGATGTAGCTCCACCAGTGCCATTATTACCAAAGTAAGTGGCATCTTTTTGTCCGCCGAATGAAAATCCAATTGCGTCAATATTGAAACCGGCCGCAAACTTTTTGGAGAATGCGTATTGGATATTGATCGAAAGATTAAGGGAGTTTACTTGCGCGTTCTTAAAGAGCACGGAATCAATATTTTCTTCGATGTTTTCAGAAAAGAATACGCCGGGTCCCGTTTTGCCGCTGGTCAGTTCTGCAGGTGCGGTGGTGAAATATTTATTGAATCCGAAGTAATTGGTCAATCTGATGCCCGCACCCAAACCAAGCTTTCGCTTTTTTCCTACCAGCCATAGATGCTGGTAAGCAAATGCCGTGGAGAACTCATTGCTGCCGATGGCCGTCGTAAAAATGGCCTCCTTACTTTTAGTTGGCAATTGCTGCGCCTGGGTGGAAAATCCGCTGACTACCAGTAAAGCAAGGCTCATTACAAGGATCAATTTATTCATATTCCCTACTATTTTGTGGGAAGAGACCACCCTCCCAGGTTATATATACAAGGGCGATCAACATTTGGATTTGAAGAAGCGGATTTTTTTGCGCTAACCTGAGGCCGGATTTGTATACTTTAGTGGTGCGTCCTAACCTGAAGACGTTCTCCCATGCAAAAGCTGCTGGTACTTTCTGCTGTTTTTGTTTGTTTAACCCTTATCGGATCAGCCCAGGATGTCCGGGGCAACGAATACCAGAATGAGGTGAACAGGCTGCGCAAGGCGGCAACCCGGCAGATTGAACTTAGTGAAGATACCTGTGAACAGTTTGCTGATTCTACCCGATTGAATTTGTGGTTTGTCTTGGCCCGTATGGAGGGAAATAAGACGGAAATAAAAGTGATTGCTGAATCAACGAAGGCTCCTGTAAGTTTTAGTATTTATCCGCATAAACCTCTTGATGTCAATTGGGCGATCATTGCATCTAAAAATCAACCAGCCTTTCTAGTCATCCCAGCGTCTATTGGCTGCCTTGAATCAAATCCAGCAGAATCTGAAAGTTTCCCGCTCGTACCACCTTACCTGCCAGATCATTTTGCCGGATTCTGGAACAGCCAGATCCATGTAGTGCAACCGATTTGGTGCCAGCTGTCCTCTAGAAGGTACTGATCCTGAATTCCAGGATTCCACTCCAGAATTCCTGAATGACCGTATTACTGAATGTCAGTATTCCACAATTATTTTTGCCGCATTCGCCGAAGCGGCACCGCCCGGACTCAAAATATCCCAAAGCTCTGCAAGATCTTTTTTGACGATGGCATGTTGCGCAGGATCCAGCAGTTTCCGTAACTCAGTGGTAATATTTTCCGGCGTAAGATCATGCTGGATCAATTCTTTGACAGCAGGTTTGTCAAGAATCAAATTTACTAAAGAGATGTATTTTACTTTGATGAGTCGCTTTGCAATTTCATATGACACGGCGCTGCCTTTATAACATACTACTTCGGGTACGCCAAACAGTGCGGTTTCCAATGTAGCTGTTCCCGAAGTCACGAGTGCGGCGTGACTCTGCATCAACAGTTCATAGGTCTTGCCTTGGATCAGTTCCACATTAGGATACTGTGCCGTCATCGATTCATAAAAAGATCGTTCCAATGATGGCGCTTGAGCGATGCGAAATTGTACGTTGGGAAAATTTTTTGTGGCTTCCAGCATGATGGGAAGCTTCTTTTTTATTTCCTGTTCACGAGAACCAGGTAAGAGTGCTATTGATAGGTTGGAGGTTGGGGGTTGGAGGTTGGAGTTGGCTTTCTTGAAGTCTTCAATGACCTGCACCAAAGGATGGCCCACATAAGTGACTTCGTAGTTCCATTTCTTATAAAATTCCACTTCAAAGGGAAGGATCACCAGCATCTTGTCTACTACTTCGCGGATGGTTTTGACTCGACCTTCTTTCCAGGCCCAAACCTGCGGTGAAATATAGAAGATCGTTTTAAAGCCATGCTTCTTCGCGAACTGCGCCATTGGAATATTGAATCCGGGATAATCGATCAGCACCACTACATCGGGCTTGAATGCCAGCAGATCTTTTTTACAGGTCTTCATGAAGCCGAGGATGGTGCGTATGTTCATCGCCACTTCCAGAAAGCCCATGAAGGCGCGCTCTTTGTAATGACTCACCAGTTCTGCGCCTGCGGCTTGCATGAGATCACCACCCCAGCAACGGATCTTTGCCTGCGGATCCCTTTGGCGGATCTCTTTGATCAGATTGCTGCCATGGAGGTCTCCGGAGGCTTCACCCGAAATGAGATAGTATTTCATCCCCAGATTTTAAAGAGTAGCGTGGCTACACCGTAAATGAGCGTCATCGCAAAAATGCCCTTTGCGGTCTGGTCTTTCTTGGTATTGATATAGTAGGTAAAGAATGCAACATTCACCAACAAACATGGTATAGCGATGGCCGTGACGAGCGGCTTGTTCATACGAAGTGCCGTCATGAATTCGCCGAATGTGAAGAGGCTGAACTTCCAAAAATAATAGCCGACCAGCCCGAACACGGGGCCGATGAGTCCGAGGACGATGCCCAGCTTCAGGTTGTCCCTGTTGATTAATCCCATTGTAAGCTGTTTTCCAGTTGTGATTTGAGGGTATAATTGGTAAGATCGAATTGCACGGGCACCACACTCACATAGTTATTTTTCAGCGCCCACACATCGGTATCTTTTCCTTTGTCGAAGTTCACGAATTCTCCCGTGAGCCAGTAATATTTTTTACCATGCGGATCCGCGCGTTCATGAAAATCTTCTTCATATTTCGCATAGGCTTGTCGGCATACCTTAATCCCCTTGATCAGTTCCACCGGCACATAAGGGAAGTTGACGTTGAGGCAAAGATGTTTTTCGATCTTTTTCTTTTTCATCAACTGCTCTACGATGATGCGCGCGTATTTTTTAGCACCCGTGAAATCTGCTTCCATGGAATAATCCAGGAGGGAGAATCCGATGGAGGGGATGCTCTCGATAGAGGCTTCGATGGCGGCACTCATGGTACCGGAATAAATGACGTTGATGGAATGGTTGGCACCGTGGTTGATGCCGCTGATGCAGAGGTCCGGCTTTCGGTGCAGGATTTTATCTACGGCGAGTTTCACACAATCTACCGGTGTACCACTGCAGCTCCAGGCTTCAATCCCTTCTTCGAAATTCACTTTATGGAGGCGGAGCGGGAAGCCGATGGTGATCGCGTGGCCCATACCACTCTGTGGTTTGTCCGGGGCCACTACAACTACTCGGCCCAGGTCTTTCACGGCATCTACGAGATGGTGAATACCGGGGGCGTTCACACCGTCATCGTTGGTAACCAGGATGACGAATTCTTTTTTCTTTTCGGGCTTCTTTTTTTTCTTCATATGGACTTTTTTCAAGTTCGCAGGTCGCAGGTCGTACAGGTCGCAAGTTCGTGTATTTCTGCGACCTGCCAACTCGCGACCTGCGCCCTAATGAATTAACTGTCAATGCGATAAATTATTTTATTTTTTTGCTTTTTAATTTTTATTTCCCAAATAATTTAGTAATTTGCCCCAAAATCATTAGTATGTCCCAGTCGTTCGCAGGAAAGAACCTGAAATATCTGAGAAAACTAAGGGGTATGACCCAGGAAGAATTTGCGGTAAAGCTGCACATCAAGCGCTCCTTGTTGGGGGCCTATGAAGAGGAGCGTGCCGAGCCCCGCATTGACGTGTTGGAGATCGTGAGTGACACTTTTAAGGTGACGCTCGATGATTTGTTACGAAAGGATCTGAGTGAAGTCAAGGGTTCTTACCTGGTGAAGCGCAGGCAGCAGAAGATGATGTCCGAAAACAACCTGATCCAGTTTGTTCCCGTAAAGGCTGCGGCGGGTTACCTGGCCGGCTATGCCGATACGGAGTTTATCGATGAACTGAATACTTTCACGCTGCCGATGCTGGGTGCAGGACAGTACCGTGCGTTTGAGATCATCGGGGATTCCATGTTGCCAACACCATCGGGATCCATCATTGTGGGAGAGAAGATCAATGATGTGGAGACGGTGCGTAATAACCAGGCATATATTGTGGTGAGCAGAACAGAGGGAATAGTGTATAAACGCGTCGTAAAAAATAATAAAGCGAAGAATAAGCTCACGATGGTGAGTGATAATCCGCAGTTTCAGCCGTACCATATGAACGCTGAAGATATCCTTGAGCTCTGGCAGGCGCAGATGGTGATCTCCAAGGTCTCCGCGCAGCCAGCCTGGGATATGACGCAGCTCGCCAGCCTGGTCAATAACCTCCAGGAACAAGTGAGCACTTTGAAAAAGCGGATGAACTAGCGCTTACCTTTGCAGCTTGCAGGCTCCCACTTCATATATGCTCAGGAACCAACAGTTCTGGCTAACGGCAGAGCGTTGCTTGTATTGGCAGGAAGAGGGAGCGATGATTTTGTCCGATCTGCATTTCGGAAAGACGGGTCATTTTCGCAAGGCGGGCATTCCCGTGCCGCCTTCGGTATATAAAGAAGATCTGCAACGCTTGTTCCAACAGATCCAGTATTTCCAGCCAAAGGAGTTGATTTTTGTGGGTGATCTGTTTCATTCCCGCGCCAACCTTGAACACGAGATGTTTAAGAAATGGCGCTTTGATCTGCCTTCACTCGCCATGCATCTCGTGATGGGAAATCATGATCTGCATTCCAAACATGACCAAGATGATCTTGATCTGATTATCCATGAGGAATGTTTGCAAAAAGGCGAGTTCAGCTTTGTTCATGATTTTTCCCCCAATGACCAATGCCCATTGCCCAGTGCCTATATGATCAGCGGTCATCTCCATCCTGGAATCAGGTTGCAGGGCAATGGCAAACAATCCCTTCGTTTTCCCTGTTTCTATTTCACACCTACCTTTGCGGTGCTGCCGGCATTTAGCCGCTTCACGGGCATGGCCCTCATCGATCCCAAACGGGGCGATGATGTTTATGCGATCGTGGACAAGAGCCTCATCCAGGTGAATGCATGAAAATAGCTTTCGATCCCATCTATGCCCATCCGTTGCCCGAAGGTCATCGGTTCCCCATGCTTAAATATGAGCTGATTCCGGAACAGCTCCTGCACGAAGGCACGATTACGAATGAAGAACTCTTTGAACCCTCGGTTTGTCCGGATGAGATAGTACTGTTGACCCATGATGCCGAGTATCTGGCCAGACTGAAAGAACAGCGGCTCAGTGAAAGAGAGCAACGGCACATCGGCTTTCCTCAATCGCCACAACTCACCCAACGTGAACTGATCATTACGCAGGGCACCATCGATTGCTGCTATCATGCCATGCGTGATGGCGTAGCATTGAATGTTGCCGGCGGTACACACCACGCTTTTGCAGACAGGGGTGAGGGGTTTTGCCTGCTGAATGATTTTGCTGTGGCAGTAAATTATTTGTTGCGGAAAGGAGATGCAAAAAAGATCGTGATTATTGATTTGGATGTGCACCAGGGCAATGGTACGGCTCGGTTGTTTCAGGACAGGCCTGAAGTCTTCACCTTCAGCATGCACGGTGCGCATAACTATCCGTTTCACAAGGAACAATCAGACCTGGATATTCCGCTTCCTGATGGCATCAGGGACGAAGAATATCTTCGCTTACTCACGGTGAATCTCGAACTGATCCTACAAAGCCATCAACCTGATTTTGCATTTTATCTATCGGGCGTTGACATCCTGGAGACCGATAAATTCGGAAAGCTCAAGATCACCATGCAGGGATGTAAACAGCGGGATGAGATCGTTTTCAAACGCTTGATGGAAAGAAATATTCCCTGTGCAGTATCCATGGGCGGCGGTTACTCACCCGATGTTCGCCATATTGTGGAGGCACATTGTAACACGTACCGAGTCGCAAAACTGCTATACGAGTAGTCTTCGCACTTCTCCCTTTATCTTCTCCCTTGTTTAAATGTCCCTCGCACTTATTGAACCTGGTTCATCGTTGCCCCAAACCATTCCGTCAGCGCCGTTTTTTCCTCTGCGGTCAGGATGGCTTCTTTATGCATCCATGTGTAGGAATCCAGCGGCATCCAGCCTTCTTTTACGGCGTCAATGGATTCTTCAAGCTTGTGCTTCGCTTTCTTTGGCGAATAAGTCAGGAACTCATCGAAATTCAATTCTCCCTTGGCTTCTTTCACATGCTGGCCCATCCACAGTCCTACAGGTTGAATATTTACGTACCATGGATATCTCGTGTTGTTGGAATGACAATCGTAACAGGCTTTCTGTAAGATCGTTTCCACATTTGCGGGCACTGCATATTTATTGCCAATATGGTTGGCTGATTTTCCTTCGCTGATGTTTTTATCTGGTCTAACAAATTGAAGCAACACAAAGAGGATGCCCAGTCCGTATAAAATCTTCTTGAACATAGCCGTCTATTTTAATGAAAATACAATTCCGCTTTTTGGATCTGCTCCGGCTTGCCTACGTCCACCACTACATCGCCGGTATGATCGTACACATAAATATCGTTTGTTTTTGCCAGTTCAAGATAGGTATCGATGATGGAAAATTTACCGCTTTGTGGAATCAGCGGTATCAATCGGGGTTCAATGACGTGCACGGTAGTAAAGGCGCCGGGATAGGTGACGATGGAGGCCCGGGAGATCCGCTGTTCCCCGGTCTTGTTGTTCTCCCAGCCCACCAGCAGGTTGTCATCGTTAAATAAAAAATTCCTGGAAGTTTTGCGCTGTGTCACTGCAAGGGTGGCCAGACCTTTTTTCTGTTGGTGATAAGCATACATCTTCGGAAGGTCCAGATCTGTGAGAATATCTGCATTGCAAACAATGAACGGATGTTTACTGTCCTCAAAAAACCAACCCGCCTTCTTCAGCCCGCCACCAGTTTCAAGGGGCTCTTCCATTTCATGCGAGATGCTGATGTTGATACCGAATTGTTTGTTTTGTTCGATGAAATCAATGATCTGGTCCGCAAAATAATGCACGTTGACAATGATATCCTTGATCCCGAATTTCTTCAGGTATTCAATATTGCGCTGCAATAAAGGCTTGCCATTCACCGGCGCTAGTGCCTTGGGATGCTTGTCCGTAAAGGGCTTTAGCCGGGTACCCAGACCAGCGGCGAAGATCATAGCTTTTGTTCCGTGAGGTACAGTCATCTGTTTAGTAATTTGCAATTGGCAATTTGCAATTAGCAATTGGCACTGGTTTTTGGTGGTTGGATCTTGGTCAACTACTAACTTCCATCAACCAGTGCTAATTGTCAATTATCAATTGCCAATTGCCAATTGTTAGTTTTAGTGATTCGTCCAGTTCTTTTTCTCCTGCTCACAATGCGTCACTTCCACCCGCACCCCATATTTCTCTTTAATGTGCGCCGCAACCCGGTCCGCAGCATACACAGATCTGTGCTGCCCCCCGGTGCAGCCAAAGCTCACCATCAGGCTGCTGAAGCCACGCTTGATATAGTCTTGTACGGAAATATCCACGATAGAATACACGTGCTGCAGAAATGCAGGCATCTCGGTCTTGTGCAAAAGAAATTCCTGCACCGCACGGTCCCTGCCCGTCTGGGTTTTAAATTCTGCAAGCCTCCCGGGGTTCAATATTCCCCTGCAATCAAACACAAACCCACCGCCATTACCGCTATCGTCGGTCGGCAAACCACTCTTGAAGGAGAAACTGCAGACCTTAACGGTTAATGGTGTTTCGTCTGTTGCCTTTACGGTTTCAAACCGGTCAATGATCTTATCATCCGTAATCGCCAGCAATACTTTTTGTAACTCCGGCAATCGGATCGGCATCTTCTTATTCTGTAAAAACCACTTCAGGTTTTTCAATCCAAAAGGTATGCTGGAAATAAAATAATCCTTCCGCTCAAACAGGCCCCGATAGCCATACGCACCAAGGGTCTGCAACATGCGAATCAATACAAAGCCATCGTAACTATCGAAAAAAGTCTTTTTGTCCAGCGTGTTCCCGAGCAGATTGTTGGCCTGTTCAAAATAATATTCCAGGAGCTGATCCCGCCACTCATAGGGGAGTGATGCACGCGCCTGCCAAAGCATCGCCGCCATGTCATATTGCAAGGCTCCCTGCATGCCACCCTGGTAATCGATGAAATACACACATTCATCTTTCACCATGATGTTACGGCTCTGGCAATCCCTGTGCATGAAGTATTTCTGCTCTTCCTGCATGAGGTAACTGCTGAGGATATCGAAATCATTCAGCAATGCATTCTTATCATACGGCAGGTCGAGACCCCGTACAAAATAGTAGAGAAAATACAACAGGTCTGAATAGATCGCCTGCTTATCGAAACTCTTAGTAGCAATACAGTTGTTATAATCCAGGTTTTGTCCGCCGAGAATCTGCAGCCTCGCCAGCTTCGCACAGCTTTTCTTAAACAGCTCAAACACATGATCGGAGAATCCTTCTTTCTTCATGATATCAAACAGGGAGATATCCCCAAAATCCGACTGCGCATAGATGGTTTTATCGGCACTAACCGTGAGGATCTCCGGCACGGGCAGTTGCTTGCTGTGGAAATGTTTACTGAACTCAATGAACGCGTTGTTTTCAGGGATATTGGAAGGGTTATATGTAAGGATATAACTGTGTTTTCCGCTGATTACCCTGAAGTAGGTCCGGTTGGATCCAGCCTGTTTTAAAGTGATGATCTCATCCGCTTCCTGGTTTTTCCATTGTTGGAAAAAAGCACGGATATCCTGCAGTACTTCAGCCATAGTGGGTATAAATTCCGGTAAAGATAATCCTTAGCGCATTTTCCTGATCCGGTCTTCCAGTTTTTCGGAAGAAAGGTTCTCGCGGTTGAGACTGTCTACTTTCACCGGGAAGGAGAAGGGGGTGAGCTGATCCAGGAACATGATGATGATCTTTGATAGCTGGATCCTTTCCAGCATGGTGCGGAGTCGCACTTCTTCCATCTGCTGGTCAAAGACTTCCTGGTAAGATTGCCGAAGTAAAAGGTTATCGGGCTCAAACTCGGAGAAAACCTTGAAAAGCAGGGAGGCCGAGGCCTGCAGGTGCCGGGCTTTTTTCTGTTCTCCGGGCATGCCCTGAAAGATCAGTCCGCCAATGACCGCTACGTCTCTGAATTTTCGTTTAGCCATCTCCGTTGAGTTGACACTTCGTTGAATATCTTCAAACAGGTTGGCCGGACTGAATAGCTCATACACATTGCTGTCGTCAACCGGAATGGGCTGATCGCTCAGCAATTCAAAACTGTAATCATTCATGGCAATCGAAAACGTGATCGGCGTGATTCTGCTGATGCGGTAAGCAAGAATCGCGGCCATGGCCTCGTTCACGAGTCTGCCCTCAAAACTGTGCACAAAGAGATGGTGACCATCTCTCGTGGTGATCTGCTCTATCAGGAATTCATCGGCAGCGGGGATATGGGATCTTTCGGCCTGGGTCTGGAACAGGGGTTCCAGTCTTTTGATCTCTTCGTCTTTTGCTTTGGGTGAAAGTGCATCATTCAGTTTCTTGCGCAACATGAAACCCAGGTTGGCGGAAAGCGGCATCCGGCCGCCGTTCCAGCTAGGCACGATGACTTTTTGCTTATTGGATTTCTTCACCAGCACGGTCATCTCCTTGATCATGATGAACTCTAAATTTCTGCCGGCCAGCGCAAAAACATCGCCCGGCGTGAGGCGGGAAATGAAATATTCTTCGATATGTCCGATGTATCCACCACTCATGAATTTCACTTTCAGCATCGCATCGGAAACGATGGTACCGATGTGCATGCGGTGACGCATGGCCAGTCTGCGATTGGTGATCCGATATACACCCTGCTCATCGATCTCCACTTTTCTGTATTCATCGTACTGCTGCAAGGCCTGCCCACCGATGGTGATGAACCGCAGGGCCTGCAGCCATTCATCTTCGCTCATCTCCGCAAAACAATAGGTGGAGCGGATCACCGGCAGGAGATCCTGCGGTGTGAACCCTTCACCAATAGCCAGGGTACATAGAAATTGTATCAGCACATCAAAGCAAAGCACCATCGGTTCCCTGCTTTCAATGAATTGTTTGCCGATGGCTTCTTTCAAAGCGGCGGCCTCCACGAGCTCCAAAGAGTGTGTGGGCAGGAACCAGATCTTGCTCACTTCGCCGGGTCTATGCCCACTGCGACCTGCGCGTTGCAGGAACCGCGCCACACCTTTCGGTGAACCCACCTGGATAACGGTTTCCACGGGCCTGAAGTCCACACCCAGATCCAGGCTGGCCGTGCACACCACGGCTTTGAGTTTGCCATCATGCAATGCCTCCTCTACCCAGTCGCGCAGCTCTCTCTCAATACTCCCATGATGCAATGCAATTGCCCCAGCCAGTTGCGGCGCCACGTCCAACAGCGTCTGGTACCAGGTCTCGCTCATGCCACGCGTGTTGATGAAGATCAGCGTGGTTCTGCTGGCTTCAATGATGGGAATGAGTTTGTGCGCGAGCTTGATACCAAGGTGACCCGCCCAGGGAAATTTCTCAATCTCATCCGGGAAGATGGATTCCACATCGATTTCCTTCTGCACCTTGGCCCGGATGATGGTGGCTTTGGCATCACCAAGTGAGTGTAAGAGCACGTCTTTTGCTTGGTCGAGGTTTCCTATTGTTGCGCTTATTCCCCAGATGGAGAGGGAGAAGGTAAAGGGAGAAGTGCGAAGGTTGAGGTGCGAGAGGTAGGCGATGGCCAGTTCAACCTGTACGCCGCGTTTGGAGCCGATGAGCTCGTGCCATTCGTCAATGGCGATGATGCGTAAACTGGTGAACATCTCGGCCTGGCCTTTCTGTGCTAATAAGAGATGGAGGCTCTCGGGCGTGATGATCAGCACTTCGGGCATTTGCCGTTTCTGCTTCTGCCGCTCCTTGGTATCGGTATCTCCATTGCGGATACCAATTTTCCACTGCATGCCGAGTTCTGTTATTACTTCTTCCATCGCTCTTCCGATGTCCTTTGCGAGAGCCCGCAATGGCGTGACCCAGATCATTCGCAAACCGTTTTTATTTCGGGTACGGTAGTCTGTCGGGTGTTCATGAATGAACTGTATCAATGCCCCCAAAAAAACAGAAAAGGTTTTGCCACAACCCGTTGGAGCATTCACCAAACCGCTCTTACCCGCATCAATGGCTCGCCAGGTTTCTTCCTGAAAAACAAACGGCTCCATACCCCGGCCCTTCATCCATTCCTGAATGATCGTATAGCCGATACTGTTATGCTTGGTTTTTGTCAATTCCGTTTAAAGGGTTTTCAGGTATTCAATAACCGACTTTCTTTCCTCATCATTCAGTTTATCGCCAAAATAATGTCCCTGATTGCCATAGCCCGGAAGTGTGGAGTTATAAACGGTTCTGCCACCGGGTTTTTCTTCGGCTTTATATTTCCATCCCAGTTGCTCATAGTTGTAGTCGGTCTTATTGAAATTCCGACTCCAGTATTTGGGGCGCAGCGTACTATTCAATAATGTCTCGAGATCCGGGACTGATCCATTGTGCAAATAGGGAGCAGTGATCCACACCCCATCAAGTGGTGGTGCGATATATCCATTAAAGGGCACGAGTTTGGCCAGGTTGTCGCCTTTGGAAAACCAACTGGTATTGAACCAATCAATCATGTCAGAATATTGATAGTTGCTATGGTTCAAGAGTGAATCGGTTTGAATGACTTGTTGCGGAATCAGGTAGTTGGGATAAGAAGGATAATCACCATAAAACCCGTGGCATTTTGCGCAGTTGGTTTCAAAAACCACCTGACCCTTGGCGGCCAGCGTAGAATCAATGGGCTTCGGATATTTGGGTGGTTCGATGGATTTCAAATAACTCAGTACATCGTCCATATGCTCATTCACCTTGTTGGCATGCGCCGTATCATTTACCGTCAGTAAGATCGCGCCCATCAAGAAAGTACCGAAATCACCCCTGCCGAAACCACTGTAGAACATCGCATTTTTTTTCTTCAGCAGCCACCACGCGGGTACATCGGAAGGGATCACCTGCTTGGGCAATTGCACACTGGCCGTATCATTCCATTTCAAGGTGTTTTTGTCCCGATGGGAGATCAGAACTGCCGTTAACCGGTCCGCCGCATTCACACCCCGCACTTCGGTTTGCATCTGGTCCGCAATGGTTCTGCCCACTTGAATGAATTCCTTCGCCGCCTCTGCCTTTTTCTTGTTGATCTTCATGTAGCTGTCGATGGCACCTTGGATCATCGGATTGTCAAACCGTCCTGACTGTGAGAAATCCATATTTACATTGCCCAGCCCTATGATCAGTTTATCATCAAACACCTGTGCGTGACATTGCAAACAGTTGGGCACCACGATCTCTTCACCATTGGGTGCGCGAACTACATTAAAATCATACCTGACGCCTGCGTTCACTCCACCACGTAATAGATAGTCTTCTTTGTTTACGCCCATGCCCATTCTGTAAAAGAGAAAAGGTAGGCCGCTGTTGACATAATCTCCCGTGACGATGAACTGGTATCCTGAATCCGCGTTACCAGTTCTTTGTGGAGTCGCTGGAATCTTTACCGGATCTGTTGGATCCGGGAAGAGGGAGTAGGAAGTAGTGAGTAGGGCGTAGACTAATATTGCGACTATAATTGCTTTCATTTTTTACCGTATTGTTGCAGCATTTGCTTTAGGTCTTCGATGGTATTTATCTCGCTCACCGGTTTGTCTTTCCGCCACCTGCTGATGCGCGGGAAGCGAAGGGCCACTCCGGATTTATGCCTGCTGCTGGCTGCGATGCCTTCGAATGCAATTTCAAACACCAATTCCGGTTTGACGGTTCTGACGGGCCCGAATTTTTCGATGGCATTTCTTTTGACAAATGCATCCACTTCGGCAAATTCTTTATCGGTCAACCCGGAATAGGCTTTGGCGAAGCTAACCAGCTTTTCGCCATCCCTCACGGCAAAGGTGTAGTCGGTAAATAAATTACTCCTGCGGCCGGAACCTTTCTGGGCATAGATCATCACCGCATCAATCGTCAGCGGATCGATCTTCCACTTATACCAGTCGCCCCGCTTTCTGCCCACCTGGTAAATGGAGTTTTTTCTTTTCAGCATCAATCCCTCACTTCCATTCTCCCGCGAACCCAATCTCTGCTCTACCAACTGATCCCAGTCAGAAAATTCCAGCACGGGAGAAAGATGTAAACCCTGAACCCTAAACCCTAAACCCTCCAATAACGCCCGCCGCTCAAGCAAAGGCGTCTCCCGCATATCAACACCCCCAAATTCCAGCACATCGTACACAATAAATCCCACAGGCGATTCCTGCAATTGTTTTTTCGTAACGTTCTTTCTCCCGATCCGTGTTTGCAACAAAGCAAAGGGCAGTGGTTTCCATTGGCCGTCCTGTTGATCAATACACATGATCTCGCCATCCAGCACGGTGCCATCGGGCAAAATATCTTTCAGTACATAGAGCTCCGGGAATTTTTCGGTCATGAGTTCTTCACCCCGGCTCCAGATAAAAAGATCATTGTCTCGGCGGATCACCTGTCCGCGGATGCCATCCCATTTCCACTCAGCTTGCCATTCTTCCGGAGTACCAAGGTCATGGGGCTTGGTTTCTAAAGCATATGCAAGGTAAAACGGGTAAGGTTTAGAGAAATCCGAAGCCTGTAAATCTCCACCCAGCAATTCTTCAAAATCCATGGTGAATGGATCCCAGTTGCCGCTGATGCGATGTGCAATTTGCGAAGGCTCGAGTTGCACCACGCCAGCAAGTGCGTTCACCATCAGTTGTTGCGAAACGCCGATGCGGAAATTGCCGGTAATGAGTTTATTGAAGACAAATCTTTCTTCTTTGGTCATGCCCGCCCAGGCGGTGGTCACAAATGTTTTTTGTGTGGCTTCATCCTGTTTCTCCAATGCTTTGAGACTGGTAATATAATGATCCAGGGAATGATGGATCTCTGCGTTGTCCGATGCATCAGGTATCAGCAGTGCAAGGGTCTCGGCGAGATCACCTACGGTGGAGTACGACTCAAGGAATAGCCATTCCGGCAAACCCGTAATCTCCCTGCACCACTGTGAGAGCTGACTCACTTTTACACTCCGCCTGGGTCTCCGGCCACTAAAGATCGCGATCACCCATACTTTATCCCGATCATCGGCCAAACGGAAATAATGTTGCAGTGCCTGTAGTTTGTCGTTGGTCTTGGTACTGGTGCCGAGGAGCACTACCAATTCAGCGAATAATCGGAATCCACCTGGCGTATTCATGAGGCAGGCACCTCCTCTTCCTCTTCACTGCCATAATCTGTTTTGACTTCTGCGGCTTCAATGCCTTGTTCATTCAGGTATCTGCTCAGGACGGATTGGAATCCATGCGTCACAAATACTTTCTGTGCGCCCGTAGCTTCAATGGCCTGCAGTAATCCCGGCCAGTCTGCATGATCGCTTAGTGCAAAACCGGCATCGGCATTTCGCCTGCGCGCATTGCCGCGCACCTGCATCCATCCACTGCAGACACCGGTGGCATAGGGTGAAAATCTTTTCATCCAACTGCTGCCGTCTGCCGAAGGCGGTGCAACCACTACCGCACCTTTTAATTGTTCTTTAGGCGTATCTGGCAACACACGTTGCACATGGGGTAACTTAAATCCCGCATCAAGCAGGGTCTGGTGCGTGTTCCAGATGGCACCGTGCACGTAGATCGGTATGCCGGTATGTTGGATGGCATCGATGATACGCTGTGCTTTGCCGAGACTGTATGCAATCAACACCGAAGCGATGCCTTGCTCGTGATTGCTGTTCACCCAGTTGCGGATTTCTTCATAGACCGTTTCCTGCAACTTCCATCGGTATATCGGTAATCCGAAAGTGGATTCCGTAATGAAGGTGTTGCATTTAACCGGTTCAAACATGCCGCTGAGTCCATCGTCTGATGTTTTGTAATCTCCACTGAAGACCCACACTTCGCCTTCATATTCCACACGTACCTGTGCAGAGCCGATGATGTGTCCGGCAGGATGAAAACTCAATTTCACGCCGTTGATGAAAATGCTTTCTTGCCATTGAGCCGCTTGATAATCATTCACGCCGAGGCGCAACCGAAGCAATGGCACAGTATCCTCATGTGCGAGATAATGTTTACTACCCCAACGTGCATGATCGCTATGCGCATGCGTGATCACTGCGCGGTCCACAGGTCTCCAGGGATCGATATAAAAATCGCCTTTGGAGCAATAGATTCCTTTGTCTGTGAATGTGAGTAGCGCCGCCATTAATTGATCTTTCCCTTCAGTTTATGCTTACGTTTGTGTGCACTATCTTGTACAGATCTTTTTGAAAAGCTGTCTGAGATCACGCTAATGTTTCCGTCTACTTCCAACATCGCCAGATCCACATCCTCAATTTTTTCTACCCCATGTTCCCTGACAGCAGCCAGCAATTCATTGGTAGTGATGCCGGTGATCCTCAGGTGCTCATCGTTGATCTGCCCTTTGTAGATCAGCATAACAGCTTTTCCCTCCAGCAGTTCATTGAACCTCGTGTTTTTGTAAGACAGTTTCTTCAGTGCAAAGTTGAGGATGAACAGGGAGAAGGCCGCCACCAGTCCGCCTTGCAGAGATGTGTTGCTGCCCACCATGGCATTTTGCACACTGTTGCTGATCAGGAGGATGAAGACAAGGTCTATGATCGATAACTGTGCCAGTTCTTTCTTACCAAACAGTCGGATGGCCAGGATGATAAAAACATAGACCGCAACCGAGCGCAGGATGATTTGGATGTATTCGTTTTGGAAAAGCATCCAACAAAATAACGATAATACCGCGTATTGGAAGAGCCCTGGACTGGATTAACAGGGATGGATGATACGATTCATCGAATTAAAAATCTCAGTCCCTATGCCTAATTCACTCTAGTAACAACCCCATTTAATCGCTTCACCAAATACACCCGCTTGTTCTCATAATAATCTGGTGTAGCCGATCCCTTGCTCCAGGTGATGGGCTTGAAATCGTAGTCCGTAACAAGGTTAAAACTCTCGTCATCCAAATGCTTCATCAGCTGGTCATCGTACTTCAATAAAAGATTCACGAAAGTCCAGGTAAGTTCATATCCTTTAAATGCCACATCGGTGGGTCTGCTGTACGTGCGCTTGCGATAGGCTTCCTCAAAGTTTGTGCCGTGTGGTACGGAAGGGTTGTTGAAGAATGAAGTAGAATGGATAACTGGCATGGCTCGCACTTCCGGCTTGGAAAGCTCGCGAATGCTCTCCCAGGTTGGCATGCCCACAATGGTGAGCTTAATGTTTTTGGGAAGGGTGGAAGCGGCCATCAATAAGTTTCTTCCAAAATTCTCATCGAGACTGCCGGCGAGAATCACGTTTTCACGTAAAGTATCGAGTTTTGCTTTCAAGTCTGCAGTGGTCATTACATCGTTCAAAATCACAGTCTCCATTTTCATCACCGGACCGTTGGAAGATGCGTTGAGGCTTGTGAACACTTCTGCTACGCGATCATCATTCGCATTTTTCCTGCGCACATAAAAGATCTTACTGGTGCCATGATTGCGAAGCACATAATTATAGGTAGCCTGTAAATGTGTGTTGAGCTTCGCATTGGCGATCAGCACATTTGGATTGTTGCGCACTCCGCCATCATTGGGGTAAGTGGCACTCACGAAAGGAATATTTTTCTGCTGCGCCAGGGTCGCTATTTGCAGATAGTCGGTTCCCGAAGCCGGAGCCAGAATCAGATCGATGGAATCGAACAAAGGCAGAGATGATAAGGCAGAGGGCAGATGGGTGGCATCCTTATAATCAATGACATGCACCTTCAGCTTCTTGCCTTCTTTCTGCAATGAATCCAACGCATATTGTGCACCGATGTAAAACTCCAAAGCAGGAATGGATTGCTTGGGAAACCCCTTGCCGTATTTATACGCATCCGCAGCATCATAGGCTGAGTCAAGATACAACGGCAACAACAACGCCACCTGGTGATCTTTCGTTTGTGCGTTAACGTTAGTACTTCCCGCAAAGGTCATACACAAAAGGAGAAGGATTTGGAGGTTTCGCTTCATCGTTCGGTTTTTATTCCCATTCAATGGTTGCCGGGGGCTTAGAGCTGATGTCATACACCACGCGGTTGATACCCCTGACTTTATTGATGATCTCATTGGATACATGTGCCAGAAACTCGTAGGGAAGATGCGCCCAATCGGCCGTCATTCCGTCTACCGATGTCACTGCACGCAGCGCAAGCGTATATTCATAGGTCCGCTCATCGCCCATCACTCCTACGCTTTTCACCGGCAGAAGGATAGCGCCCGCCTGCCAGACTTTGTCATACAATCCCGAGGCCTTCATCTCGCTGATATAGATATGGTCCGCCGCCTGCAGCAAACTCACTTTTTCTTCCGTCACTTCGCCGAGGATCCTGATGGCAAGGCCAGGTCCCGGGAAGGGATGCCTGAACAATTGTTCTTTAGGGATGCCCAGTTCCACACCCACACGGCGCACTTCATCTTTAAATAAATAACGAAGGGGTTCTACAAGCCCTAGCTTCATTGTATCCGGCAATCCGCCCACGTTATGATGACTCTTGATGGTCACAGAAGGACCGTGTACGGAAACGCTTTCAATCACATCGGGATAAATGGTTCCCTGCCCCAGCATCTCAATGCCTTCCAATAGATGCGCTTCCCTGTCAAAAACTTCAATAAAGGTTCCGCCGATGATCTTACGTTTTTCTTCGGGGTTGGTTTTGCCGGCCAGCTTGGTATAAAAATGTTCGCGGGCGTCAACGCCTTTCACATTAAGCCCTATCTCGTTGTAGGTTTTTAATACCTGTTGGAATTCATCTTTCCGCAGCACACCGTTGTCTACAAAAATTCCAAATAGGTTTTTGCCGATGGCCCTGCTGATCAGGGTGGCCGCTACGGTTGAATCCACACCGCCGCTGAGGGCCATGATCACTTTTTTATCGCCGATCTGTTCCTTCAGCGCATTCACGGTATCCGTGATGAAATGTGCGGGCGTCCAGTCTTGCTTGCAACCGCAGATCTCCACCAGGAAATTCCGCAGCAGCTGCTTTCCTTTTTCAGAATGGTACACTTCCGGGTGGAACTGCAGGCCATAAAGAGGGTGCGACTGTTGACGGTCGCGAAATGCGGCCACCGGAATAGAGTTGGTGGTGGCCAGGATCTCCACACCCTGCGGTGTTTCGAGAATAGAATCGCCATGGCTCATCCACACCTGACTTTGACCGCTGATGCCGGTGAAAAGGGCGTCAGTGGCGTCATTGACGGAAAGTATGGCCCTGCCATATTCCCTTTTTTCGGATTTTTCTACCCTGCCACCAAACTGCTTGGCCGTCAGCTGGGCGCCGTAGCAAATCCCGAGAACGGGGCGGGCACCTACTATTGCTTTTACATCAACGGTAGGCGCATTGGCGTCATTCACTGAAGAAGGCGACCCCGAAAGGATGACTCCTTTCAGCTCAGACGTCCATTCAATGGGTTTATGGTAGGGGAGGATCTCGCAATAAACGTTCGCTTCCCGCACGGCGCGGGCAATCAATTGGGTGTATTGGGAGCCAAAATCAAGGATGATGATCTTTTCCGTCATAAGTGCTGCGAAGGTAAGTAATCAGGTGCTCACTACAGATGTAACCTGCCGTTAAATCCTGTAGTCAGATATGATGATTGGTAAGGAGAGTTCAGCGCGAAAAGTTAAATTTGTTACAAATTAAGGTTATGACGAGGATCTTTTTTGCCATATGCATCGCCAGCATTTTTGTGACCAGCTCCTGCAATTTTATCGGTGGGAAAAGGGTTCGAGGCAATGGCAGTGTGACCACAGAGAACCGTTCCGTAGGCAGTTTTGATGAGGTGGAGGCCCATGGCGCCATTGATGTGTACGTTCGCCAGGGTGAGCCCGGACCGGTCAAAATAGTGACGGATGAGAACCTCCAGCAATACATCATGGTAGAAAGCCATGGCAACAAGGTGGAGATCAGCTTTAAAGAGGGCTATAACCTGAGACCCAGCAATAAGGTGAAAGCCTATCTCTCCTCCCCAAGCTATACCAGTCTTGACGTTTCAGGTGCCTGCAATATTTATGGCGATGGCAAACTGAAGCTCAACAACGGTTTGACCATGCAGGTCAGCGGAGCAGGTGATATCAAGATGGACATCGATGCGCCCAGGGTAAAGGCCCAGATCTCCGGCGCGGGAAATATGAGCATGACCGGACAAACCCGTGACGTGGAGATCGATATTTCCGGTGCGGGCAAGGCCAAATGCTACGACCTGATGGCGGAGAATACCAAGGTGGATATCTCCGGTGCGGGTTCTGCTGAAGTGTATGCATCGGTCTTCCTCGATGCGCAGGTGAGCGGTGCCGGTAGCGTGAAGTATAAAGGCAATGCTACCAAGGTCAGTCAACAGGTCAGTGGGGCGGGTTCGGTAAAGAAGACAGATTAACGGATATTTGCAGGAATGAATGAGAACAGAAAGGTCATCCTCTTCCTGCTGGCGGCGCTGAACTTCACCCATATCCTCGATTTTATGATCATGATGCCATTAGGTAATTACCTTATGCCATACTTTAAGATCAATCCCCGGCAGTTTTCTTTATTGGTAGGTGCGTACACCCTGAGTGCGGCGGTGAGTGGTTTTGCAGCAGCGTTTTTTGTGGACAAGTTTGATCGCAAAAAGTTTCTGCTCTTTGCCTACGGCGGCTTTCTCATCGGCACATTGTTTTGCGGTATTGCGCCCAATTATCCATTGCTATTAATGGCGAGGATCTTCGCCGGATTGTTTGGCGGCATGATTGGTGCGCAGGTACTGTCTATCATCTCCGATATTTTTCCTTACGAAGAACGAGGTAAGGCGATGGGGTCCGTGATGTCTGCTTTTGCAGTTGCGTCAACCCTTGGTGTTCCGTTTGCATTATACATTGCCAATGCCTTCAGCTGGCATGCTCCATTTATTTTTGTAGTGATCCTCGGCTTAGCGATCTATCCTTTTTTGTATCGATATATTCCTGCGATGGACAAACACCTGAAACAACAACAGGTGCATGGACCGTTTTACGCGTTGCAACAGGTTACGGGAGATTCAAAGCAAATGTTGGCATTGCTGTTTTCATTCCTCATGATGATGGGGCATTTTCTTATCATTCCATTCATCAATCCCTTCATGGAATTTAACCGCGGCTATTCCAAGATGCAAACGCCGATGATCTATCTCGCAGGTGGCGCGGCTTCGTTTATTGCAGCGAATATTTTGGGCCGATGGGCCGACAAATATGGCAAGCTTCGGGTGTTTGTGAGTTGCCTTTTATTGTCATTAGGATTGGTTATGCTCATCACCCATCTTCCACAAGTTCCTTTTCCAATCGTATTGTCTTTCTTCGGTATCTGGTTTGTGTTCAGCACGGGCCGGGCTGTAACGGCGCAGGCGATGCTGAGCAATGTGGTACCCGCGGCACAGCGTGGTAGCTTCATGAGTTTCAATAGTAGTGTGCAACAGCTAGGTACATCTACGGCATCCTTTGTTGCAGGACTCGTTGTGACGGCAGGTGCTGATGGGAAGCTCGTGCATTATGGATGGCTGGGCTGGCTCAGTGTGGCGGTGTTGTTGATTTGTTTGGCGGTGGGGATGAAGATATTTAAGTAGAATTCTGGAATCTTGGAATCTGGGAAATCTGGAGTTGGAAAACGGGAATCCGGAAGAAGCGCGCGGGCATCAGAATATCAGGATACCAACTTCCGATTGTCTGAATGAATGTATTATCGAATGTCTGTATTCCAAAAGAAAACCGCTCAGTATGTAATCCCGAACATGTTTTTGTAATAATCCCTCTTGTCAACAATACGGTCTGAAAATGCAGGTCCAGAACTTCCTGGTGTTGGGATATGTTCTTGCGCTGCTCCCTGAAAAGGCATTGACATATTTGGTTTCCCCATGTTCAGCAACACTGTGCGATTAAAGGCGACAGGTCGATTGTGATTAAATGCCGGGTTCCATTGCTGAATGTTAAGCATTTTTTTAGCCACCGAATCCAATAGTGGATGATCAGCTGCTAGTATCTCAAGTTCTTTTAACGCTCCGGTTTCTGTAATATGGATCTTAATGGTCACAGTACCTTCAATTGGCTTACCGGCTTTATTTTTAGGAAGGATATCCGGGTTTGAAAACATATCATATAGCGTGACTTGTTGTGTGTTGCTAGGGAAAGCATATTGCTTGCAGTTTGTAAGTTGTTTGCGCCCTGCGGTGTCAAAACACTGCTGACCAGCGAGATTTCCTTTGATATATTCCTCAATAGATGACACTTGTCCATTGGAATGATACCAGGTCCAGGTACCGTCTTCAAGACCGTTTTGGAAAGTTCCTTTTCCCGATAGCTTACCGTTTTCAAAATATGTATAGTAACTGCCGTTAGGGCGGTCTTTTTCATAATCAATGCTATCCCTGAGTTGGCCATTGGTGTACCAGATGCGCCAGTTGCCATCTTTGCGATCACGGAAGTACTGACCGCTGGCGGCTCTTTTTCCTTCTGGGTAGTAAAAAGTAAACCACCCGTTTTTATCGGTGCATTTTTTAGAGGCATAGCTTCCCCTGACAACAAGATTTGATGCTTCGTCATACATCGCTGCAGCCCATCGGTCTCCTGTTTTTACTGCATAACCGGTGAAGACGGCTTTGTCTGTGGAGGTTGCCAAAAGGTATTCGTTGAAAGCGTGTACCACAGTGTCTTTGGATTTTTGCTGTGCAGTGGCGGAAGCACAGCAGAACAGGAGTATCCAGGTTAGGTTGCGCATACCATTAAGTTAAAACAATTAAAACGACTTTACAAGCACAGTTGATCGAAGTCTAGATGTACTTTAACATTTCCTCAACGCTAAAACTCAAACGGGTTTTCCATTGGCATGAACGGCTGATTATTATCATTCTCGGTAAAAAATGGAATGTTCAGCATAAAGGTGTGGTCCACTAGCCTGTTGTGGCTCACGGCCGGATACCATTCTTTGATGCTGGTGATCACCCGGTATACTTCTTTGGACAGAAGACCATCTGCAGCGTTAAGGATCCGAAATCCCTGCATTTGCCCTTCTTTGGTGATGGTGAATTGCACAGTAACCATGCCTTCCACCCGCTCTCCGTTAAGTCGATTAACGGGTTTGATGCTGTCCGCCAGATACTGCTCCAGTCCGCCGTATTTGCCTTTGATCACCGGAGGCCTGCTGATCCCGCAGTTAAGTCCGAGGCTCGCACCTGTTGTATCAAAGCATTCAAGGTCTGCGAGCTTATTGGCCTTGTATAATTCTTTGGTAGATGGCTGTCCATTCTCGTGATAAAATGTCCAGGCACCATCAAATTGGCCAAGCACATAGTTTCCTTCTGACGCCGGGTTGCCATTTTCGTGATATGATTTTGCGGGTCCCTGGATGGTGCCCATGTTGTAGGTGACGGAATCTTTCAATTGTCCGTTCTCGTGCCAGGCTTTCCAGTTTTCTTGCCGCTGGTTGCGTGTGTATTTTCCTCCAGAGGCGCGTTTCCCATCGGCATAATAGTACATGAACCAACCCTCTTTCACTTTACAATCTTCATCGGCATATTTTCCTCTTACGATGATGCGCATGGAATCATCGTAGATCAGGCAGTTCCAACCAACCAGATCGCGCACAATGACGCCCGCAAATATTGCTTGTTTTTTTGTAGTGACTTCAAGACTAGCGTTGAAGAAACGGATAAGGGTGTCTTTGCTTTTGCGTTGCGCCTGCGCATTTGCATTGAACAGTAAACCGAAAACAATAAGGTATAGATATTTCATGTTATTTGAGCATGGTTCTGAATGCAATTCGTTGCCGGCGAAATGCTTTCACAAATTGGTTATGGGATTTTGCAGGTTGCCATCTTGGAGATCGCTTGATGATCTGGTAGGCGTAATTGTCAAGCTCGGTGTTAGATCCTTTTTCAATTTTTATGTCTGTGACCTCTCCTGTGGTATCAATGGCGAATGCAACAATTACGTCGCCTCCCGCCTGGTCTCTGTATAATCTTCCGGCGCCTCTCGACACTTCACCAGAAATGTAATTGGTCCAATCAGACACGCCATTTCCATATCGTGCTTCCCTGTCTGGATTGCAGTCTCCGCTCATTCTTTTTCCGTTCTTATCATAGCAGATCAGAGATATGCGTTTATTATTTTCATAGTATTCTTCCAGGCTCGGTATACCGGTACGGTAGTAGTAGGTCCATACCCCGTGTTTCTGTTTGTTTTGCATGGTTCCTTTACCCACAAACCGTCCTGTATTACTGTAATGATACATGATTCCTTTTCCTGCGCTGTCAACCGGATACCATGCACTGTCATTGACGTATCCGTCCGGGAACCATTTCTTTGCTACGCCTTCCAAGTTTTGTTGATCGTTGTAAAAGCAGGAGTCTTCAATCTGTCCATTACTGTACCACTGCATCCAGATCCCAATGGGCTGGCCATTTTTATAGGTTCTTTTTTTCCGGGGTTTACCGTCTTTATAAAATTCTGCATAGGGGCCGGTGAGCAGGGTGCTGTCCTGCGCAGCGGTGTAATAATGCCTTAGTTTTTTACCGGTTTCCATATTAAAGTCCTGAATGAGGTGATTGCCTTGTGCATCCTTGGTTTTAAGGGTCATCACGGTAAATACAGATGGTTTCGATGTCTCCATGAATTGGCCATCCAGATATCTCAGGATGGTGTCTGTTTGAGACATGGCTGGTTTGGTCAACAGAAAAATGAATAAGCCGGTTAGGATTGGTCTCATCGGTGTTTTACAAAATAAAAAAAGCCCTCCCAAAGGAGAGCTTTAATATAGTAAACATTCCGGTTCGGAAAGATTAATTAAGCTTTTTTAGCGGCCCTGGCCAGCTTACTCTTTATATTATTGGCCTTATTCTTATGAATAACACCACGCTTTGCGAGTTTATCCACCTGGCTAATAACATCAGGCAGTTTGTCCGCAGCTTCCTTGCCGTTCAGGGCTTTAAGGTCGCGAATGGCGTTACGGGTGGTTTTACCATAATAACGGTTCCTGTCCCGGCGCTTAGCGGATTGGCGGACGTCTTTCTTTGTTGCTTGATGATTTGCCATAACTCTAACTAAAATTGGACGGCAAAAGTAGGAAGAAAATTCAACACTAAAAAGGAAAAAGTCGAAAATTCATTAAAACTGCTATTTTTCTTCCAACTTCCCCCTTTATCTTCTCCCTTTCCATGCGGGGAAATAGCACCTTTTTACGATATTTGCTGTCCATGAAAGATTTTTCGTTCATCACCAATTCCCACCCCTCCTATATTGAGGGATTGTACAGGGAATTTGCCACTGATCCCAACACTGTAGACCCAGATATCAGGAAATTTTTTGAAGGGTTTGATTTTGCTGTAACCAACGGTTATCAAGCGAAGTCAGAGGGAATTGACAAGGCTTCCAACCTTCAACCCGCAACCTCCAACCTCCATAAGGAGCTTGGTGTTTACCGCCTGATCCTGGGTTACCGAAACAAGGGCCATCTCATTGCAGATACTAATCCGATCCGCAAGCGGAAAGACCGCGGCGCCAACCTGGATTTGGGCTTTTTTGGCCTGAGTGAAGAGGACATGGATACGGCATTCTATGCTGGTAATCTGATCGGTCTGGGAAATGCAAAACTCAAGGACATCCTTGCCTTCCTGAAGCGCTGCTATGCGGGCCACGTGGGCATCGAGTTCAAATATATTTCTGACCAGAAGAAGGTGGATTTTCTGACCAACGCCATGGAAAAGGAATTCCTTCAACCGATTTCCCTGAACAAGAAAAAGCGCATCCTGGAGAAACTGAACCAGGGCGTAATTTTTGAAAAATTCCTGCATACCAAATACATCGGCCAAAAACGATTTTCCCTGGAAGGAGGGGAGACTACGATTGCCGCATTAGATGCCATTATCAACACCTCCGCCAATTTAGGCGTCAAGGAAGTGGTGATTGGCATGGCGCACAGGGGCAGGCTGAATGTGCTGGCCAATATCATGGGCAAGACTTATGAGCAGATCTTTTCCGAATTTGAAGGCACGGCGATTCCAGACCAGACCATGGGTTCCGGCGATGTAAAATACCATATGGGCTACGGTTCTGAATTAGAAACACCCGATGGTAAGACGATTCACTTAAAACTTATGCCTAATCCGTCACATCTGGAAGCCGTTGATCCTGTAGTAGTGGGCTTTTCCAGGGCTAAGGCTGATGTGATGTTCGATAGTAATTTCGATGACATCCTGCCCATCCTCATCCATGGGGATGCTTCTGTTGCGGGTCAGGGAATTGTATATGAAGTGCTGCAGATGAGTAAGCTGGAAGGCTACTACACTGGCGGCACCATGCATTTTGTAATCAACAACCAAATTGGTTTCACTACAGATTTTGACGACGCGCGTTCATCGGATTATTGTACATCCCTCGCGGCGATGGTGCAGGCGCCGGTGATGCATATCAATGGGGATGATCCTGAAGCCGTGGTGAAATGTGTGGAGATCGCCACCAAGTTCAGACAGGAGTTTAATTCCGATGTATTCATTGATATGGTGTGCTACCGTAAGCACGGGCACAATGAAGGTGATGATCCCAAGTTCACACAGCCGCACCTTTACGAACTCATCGATAAACACCAAAATCCACGGGAAGTATATACCACCTTCCTGTTGGAGAATGGAGAACCCGATGCCAAAGATCTGGCGAAGGAAATGGAAAAGAAGTTCTGGGGTGATCTGCAGGAGCGTCAGGATGAAGTGAAGCAGAATCCTTTGCCTTATCACTACCAGGCACCAGAACTGGCCTGGAAGAGTTTACGCAAAGCCACCGAAGCAGATTTTGAAACGAGTTACAATACCGCAGTCAGCGAAGCCGATTTTCAAAAAGTGTTTGACGCACTGATGAAATGGCCGGAAGGATTCAAGCCGCTACGTAAAGTGGAGAAGCTGATCCAGGATAAAGTGAAGTTGTACCAGGAAGAGCAGAAGCTCGATTGGGCAACGGGTGAATTGATGGCTTATGGTACGCTTTTGCTGGAAGGCAAAGATGTGCGCATGAGTGGTCAGGATGTGAAACGCGGAACCTTCTCGCATCGTCACGCAGTATTGCGTGATGAGGACTCAGACAAAGCGTTCAGCAGGCTGAGTGAGATTCCTGGCGCAACAGGCCAATTCAGGATCTACAATTCCCTCTTGAGTGAATATGCCGTGCTGGGTTTTGAATACGGTTATTCACTGGCAAACCCGAATGCACTGGTGCTTTGGGAAGCGCAGTTCGGTGATTTCTGCAATGGTGCACAAACCATCATTGATCAGTTCATCGCTTCTGCCGAACAGAAATGGAATCGCATGAATGGTGTGGTGATGTTGTTGCCACACGGTTATGAAGGTCAGGGTCCTGAACACAGCAGTGCGCGGATGGAAAGATTCCTGCAACTGTGTGCAGAGTTGAATATGGTGGTGGCCAATGTGTCTACCGCTGCTAACTTCTTCCATTTGTTGCGCAGGCAGTTGACCTGGCCATTTAGGAAACCATTGGTGAACTTCTCACCCAAGGCCAATCTGCGCCTGCCTGGAACATATTCTTCGAAAGAGGAGTTTATCAATGGTAAGTTCAGGGAAGTGATCGATGACCAGTTGGCAAGCAAGCCGGAAGAAGTGACCAAGGTGCTTTTCTGTTCAGGTAAAGTGTATTATGATCTTGCCGATTATCGTCAGAAAAATAATGTAAGCAATGTTGCCATCGTGAGACTTGAACAGCTTTATCCGCTGCCTGAAAAACAGTTGGTGGATCTGTATAACAAATATGCGAATGCAACCTGGTTCTGGGTACAGGAAGAGCCGCTCAACATGGGCGCTGCATCGTTCCTACAGATGAACCTGAAGAGCATGAACTATGGCATGATCGGCCGCCAACCCAGTGCATCAACAGCAACTGGTTATTCCAAGCTGCACGCTCAGGAGCAGAATGAAATTATAGAAACAGCATTCGAGATTTAATTCAAAGAATATTATGATCGATATCAAAGTCCCCACGGTAGGTGAATCCATCAGCGAAGTGACCCTTGTGAAGTGGTTGAAGAAAGACGGGGAGTATGTAGAAAGGGATCAGGTGATTGCAGAACTGGAAAGTGAAAAAGCTACTTTCGAGATCAATGCCGAGAAGGCAGGTGTGCTGAAGACGGTTGCTGCTGAAGGCGACACGTTGAAGATTGGTGATCTTGCTGCGCAAATTGATGAGACAGCATCGGCTCCCGCTGGTGGAAAGGTGGAAGAGAAGAAGGTGGAAGAGAAAAAGGTGGAAGGTGGAAGTGAGAAGGTGGAAGAGAAGCCTGCGGTTGTGGAGACCTCAACTAAGCCTGTGGCTGTTGTTGATGTGAAAGCTACTCCCGTGGCAGCGGCTATTCTAGCTGATAAGAAAGTTGACGTTAAGGCCATCACGCCATCAGGTACCGGCGGCCGGATTTTGAAGAACGATGTGTTGGATGCGTTGAACAATCCCGGACGCAAGCCAGGGCTGGAAGCTTTCTCCCGCAATGATCGGAATGAGAAGATGAGCAACCTGCGCCGCACTATCTCCCGCAGGTTGGTGGAAGCGAAGAATTCTACGGCCATGCTCACCACTTTTAACGAAGTGGATATGAGCAAGATCATGGAGATCCGCACGAAACATAAAGACAAGTTCAAGGAAATACATGGGGTGAACCTTGGCTTCATGAGCTTCTTTACGAAGGCCTGCACTTACGCGTTGCAAGAGTGGCCGGCTGTGAATGCTTATCTCGATGGTGATTCTATCATCTATCACGACTATTGCGATATCTCCATTGC
>JBASZQ010000068.1:0-70585 GCA_049661025.1 Chitinophagaceae bacterium
GCAAAATGGCTATGTGGAACGTTGTAATGGCAGCATCAGACGTGAACTATTAAACGCGTACCTGTTCCAAACGCTCGACGAAGTACGTCAACAGGCAGAGATCTGGAAACTGGATTACAACGAGAACAGGCCTCACGAATCCCTGGGGTATGTTCCACCCGCAGAATACAAAGCCAAATCCTGACCCTATAAAACTGAAAAATCAAATGCAAAAAACTAACTTACCAGTGCAGTCGAAAATGGGGGAGCTTACACCTGTTGACGTACTTCGTCGAGCGTTTGGAACAGGTACGCGTTTAATAGTTCACGTCTGATGCTGCCATTACAACGTTCCACATAGCCATTTTGCATGGGCTTTCCCGGTTGGATAAAGATTAGCGTGATATTGTTTTCCTTGCACCAGGTGTCCAGTGCGGCTGAGATCAGTTCCGGCCCATTATCCACCCGGATCATCTTTGGCAGCCCTTTGGTCAGCTTCAACATTTCCAGGCAGCGGATCAGCCTGGCGGTGGGCAGAGATGTATCCGCTTCTATGTGCAACACTTCTCGGTTGAAGTCATCTACAATATTCAATAGCCGGAACGTTCTCCCGTTCCAAAGACTGTCAGCCATGAAGTCCACACTCCATACCGTATTGGGTTGATCCGGTTTAAACAATGCTTGTTTGATTCGTGCAGGCAACCGCTTCTTCCTTCTCCTGCGGATATTGAGCTTTAGGGCTGTATACACGCGGTATAAGCGCTTATGGTTCCACTGGTGACCCATGCGGCGGATCCTGAAGTAACACTGCCAAAACCCTATGGCAGGGTATTTTTCTACCAGTTCCTGCAGTAAGGTGATCAGGAGATCGTCCTTTCTCTGCTTCTTTTTGTACCGCTGGGTGCTGGAACTGATATGCACAGCCTTACATGCCTGACGATGGCTAACCTTGTGCTCAGTGATCATGTGGTTAACCAGGCTGCTTTTCTCATCAGGCGTCAGAGCTTTTTTTCAACAGCATCCTTTAAGGCTTCGTGAACCAGACTCAGGTTGGCATACATCTTCTTAAGCCTTGCATTCTCTTCTTCCAGTTCTTTCAGACGCTTGACATCACTGGCTTCCATACCACCGTAGCGCTGCTTCCATTTGTAGAACGCTACCGTTGATACACCTAGTTCCCGGCAGATGTCCTCCGCCTTTCTTCCTGATTCGTGGGCTTTGATTGCTTTCACGATCTGTGTCTCCGTAAATCTTGATTTTTTCATATCTACTCATTTAAAGTTAAACCGATTGGTTAACTTTCCAATGAGTCAATTACGGGGGAGTTGACATACTGGTATAATCTGCATAGGTCTGGACGTTCCGGTTGATGTTCAGCGGCCCTGTTTCTGCGGGGACGCTACGAGCGTAGGTTCAAGCCTTCGTCGCGATATATTCTGTAAGTACGCTTGTGGTTTATTTTCGGGCTTTCCCGCCTCAGCACGACAAGAATCCGCCAAAAACCATACCTAACCTTAACAGCAGCGATTTCCTTTATCCGGGTGCGCAAAGCTTCTTCATTTTTGTTGACAGGCTTGTAGATAATCGATGACCAGTTGCTGTAAACAATTGCGCAAGCCCTACGATGAGATACTTTGTAGTCTGCCTGTTAAGCTTCTCCTAGTATACGCTTTTGACGCACTCTTAGAGCTTTTTTTTTAAAAACATCCTGCAGCATCTGCTTATTCAGGGAAAGGTCTGCCACGATCTTCTTGAGCTTGCTATTCTCCTCCTCGAGTTTTTTAAGGCGTCTTAACTCAGAAATGCTCAAACCGCCATACTTCTTTTTCCAGTTGTAAAATGTAACTGTGGTAATGCCCATCTTTCTGCAGATCTCCTCAACCTTGGTACCGGTCTCGTACTGATTAATGGCGAAAGCGATCTGTGCTCTAGTGAACTCTGATTTTTTCATGGTAATTACTATTTTATTCTATTGGTAATTACCCTAAATTTCTAGTTTAGATTGGCCCAGTTTAAAGGGGGAGGTCACGCAAGGGAAGAATTAGAAGAGATGTTCAATGAATACACTTGTGAATAATAATGGCGGATCAATCGCGCATTGTTTGTATCTTCTGAATACAACCCTTAACTAATGATGAAATACCCCTCCCGTATTTCGGGGCTAATTCGCATTCTGCCTTGTTTCTGTTCAATCGCTACTGCGCAGGTGCTAGTGCATATGGAGCCGAAACACCGTTCGGTCATTAGCCGTATACAGATCAGGTCAGCATTTGCGTTGTTCATGGCAGTCTTGTTCTGCCAGTTCGCCGTTGGACAGTCGGCGATTGAATACGATATCGTCCTCACCGGCGGCAGGGTTATGGATCCTGAAACAAAGCTCGATGCAGTAAGGAACGTGGGTATCTTGCATAACCGAATCGCGGAGATCTCATCGGCGCCGCTAAAGGGAAAACAAACGATCAATGTGTCCGGTCTGGTGGTGGCGCCGGGGTTCATCGATCTGCACGTACATGGCCGCACCAATGTGGAACAGGAGTTCCAGTTGCACGATGGGCTCACCACGGCCCTCGAGCTGGAGTGGGGGATCGAGAACCTGAAAGAATGGTATGCCTCCCGGCAGTCGAAGGCCCTGATCAACTACGGCGCCAGCGTCTGCTGGCCCTATGAGCGGTTCAATGCCCTGGATAAATACAAGAGCGTGGTGGCGGGGCTGATGGAAGCATCGGTGAAAGGGGAGTCGTCCATCGACAAAAGAAACAATGCCATCCTTCCCGCTGCCTTCGAACAACTTACGGAAGCGGAACAGGAAAGGACGCTGAAGAATATCAGGTCTTCACTGGATGGAGGCGGGATCGGGATAGGTGTGCCGATAGGATACCTGCCGAAATCCAATCCCAAAGAAATGTACCAGGTGTTCCAGCTCGCGGGTGAGTTGCAGGCCCTGGTCTTTACCCATGTAAGGAACCCCAACATCATATCGATACAAGAAGTGATCGCCAATGCTGCGCTTACCCACGCGCCCCTGCACATCGTACATATCAACAGTATGGCCCTGGGTAATATACAGCTGGCACTGGATTTGGTAACTGCCGCGCAGAAAAGGGGCGTGGATGTGACCACAGAACTGTATTCCTATACGGCGGCGTCAACCATGCTGCAAAGTGAGATGTTCGCGGATGGATGGGAGGAGAGGCTGGGGATCAGTTATGGCGACCTGCAGTGGGTGGCCACGGGTGAGCGACTCACCAGGGAGACATTTACCAGCTATCGCAAGAGCGGCGGGACGGTGATCATACATATGATGAAACCGGAATGGATTAAGGCCGGCATCGCTGCACCGGGTGTGATCATAGCATCAGATGGGATGCCCTATGCAAAACTGGCCCATCCGAGAACAGGCGGAACCTTTTCAAGGGTGCTGGGTAAATATGTGAAGGAAGAGAAGGTGATTGATCTGATGACGGCCCTCGAGAAAATGACATTGTTACCTGCCAGGAGGCTGGAGGAGATCGCGCCGATGATGCGGTTCAAGGGCAGGATGCAAGTAGGTGCCGATGCGGATATCACGGTGTTCAATCCCAATACGGTGATGGATAAAGGGACGTTTGAGAGTGGGCCCGCGTTTTCTGCGGGTATTGAATACGTGATCGTGAATGGGGTGGTGATGCTGAAGAATGGAAAAACGGTGGATGGCGTTTTTGCGGGACAGCCGGTGTATGGTAAATTCAAGAAATAGAATCTGTTTGGCATGTGTCTCATTGGACTCGCTGGACTTTTGGGAATAACATTGCAAGTACAGGTAAACTGACAGTCTTTTTTAATGGCCACACACTAAAATTGACAAATGAGAAAAAGAATGCTCCTGGTTTCCCTTGCGGTGTATGTATGCCTTTTTTGCATGGGGCAAACAAAATCACAAAAAACATCCTTGGTAGTTCTGGGGACCGTGCATTTCCCAACCAAATTGATCAATGCTGATACCATCTATTCTGCCATCAAAAAAGTTAGACCAGATATCATTTTGTTGGAACTGGACTCCTCTTTTTTTACAGCGCAGTTTCAGCTAAAACAACTTTACGATGAAAATGAAATTCAGGCAGCTGATAAATACATTAAGGAAAACAGAAACTGCATCATTCGGCCATATGATTTCGAAGGCAGGAATAAGTACAGGGTAGATATGGGTTTTGCACAGTCAGACAAAGTGCTGAAGCGGTTGGCCATGATGTATTTTACCAATAAACTGAATACTGCAGCAGGTAGTAGTTGGAAGAAATTTCAGGAGCTTACGGATTCCCTGGATATCATTGGCAAGATGGATCTAGATACCATTAATTCAATCAGAACAGACAATTTGGTTTGTGAGCGCCAGTTTTATCAGTACAAGAAGATCAAGGAGATCATCAATAGCAAAGACGAGTTTTTGACTTTTTTTGAAGTATCAAGTAAGGGCGACACACTCACATATCGGGAGATATTCAATCGGTATGCGTATTTTGAGGAGTGGAGGAACAGGTTTATGGTTGAGAATATATTGAAGATTATAAGGCAAAATCCCGGGAAAAGAATACTGGTATTGACTGGGTTTTATCATAGGGATTTTTTGTTGACGGAGTTGACATTTAAAAAAACAGGCTATGGTTTTGTGATCAGGGAGTACAATGAATAAACCATCTGTGAAAACAGCAAGCGTACCCACTTCTAAACAACCAATCTTGATTTATGCAACGAAGAAAATTTATTCAGGACGCTACGCTGACGGCTATCAGTATAAGTGCGTTTGGAAGTTTAGCGTGGAAAAACAAAGCATATTCGGGCAACACACCAACTACAACGGATATTCTGGGCCCATTTTATCGGCCTGGTTCGCCAATCAGATCAAATCTCAGGTTACCAGGTTCCACCGGTATGCCCATCGTTTTAAAAGGCAGAATATGTAAAGAGGATGGACAAACACCTATTCACAATGCTTTGGTTGAAATATGGCATTGTAATGAAAAGGAGATCTATGATAATACTTCGGATGACTACAATTACCGGGGTATGCAAAAAACGACGCGTGACGGAGCCTATGCGTTTAAGACGATTTTACCAGTACCATACAAAGCAGACCCTACGAACGATCAATCCTGGCGGCCTGCACATATCCATCTGAGAGTTTCGGTGCCCAATCAACAGGATTTAATTACCCAGATTTACTTCAAAGACGGAAAGTACATTGACACAGACAAATGGGCTTCAGATCCCAATGCTTTGAATCGGATTCTGCCGATATCCAGTAACCATTCGGGAGAGCGCGAAATTGTTTTCAATGTAACGATGAACAAGGAGATCCCCCTGGATCCAAAAGTTTTCGAGAAATTCACCGGACTGTATGAGTTTAGTGATGGCTATATTTGTGAGTTTCAGAAGTGGGATGACTTGTTGTTGATGAAGCAGAATGGACAGATCAGTGAAAGTCTGAAATATACAGGTAATAATAAGTTTGTGGGTGGCATAGGGTTTCCAAAAGTCAGTTTTGAGATTCAGGCGGATGGGCAGGTAAAAGTTCTTATCGAGGAGTTAGACGCCAAAACATATATGGGTAAAAGGTATTTAAAGTATACAATTTCAGCGCCGCCGCTGTGAAGGCACAACGATTTTTACACTACGGAGTTTGTTTAGTTGTTTTTTAAAAGAAGTGTTATATTTCAAGTATATTTCCATTTGTTGAGGCTAGGTGAAAACCATAGAACTTTCAGTATCGCATTCTTGCTGGTGTTGTACGCATTGATTTCAACACCGGTTTCTTATTGGCATCAACACAAAAACAACTACGAGAGCAATTGTATTGAACAGCATGGGCAAGTTATAAATGAATCCGGTGTTGCTGGAGATGTTAATTGTAAAATATGTTCTTGTCATTTTTCTATAGCAATAAATGATGCTGGTATTGTTAGTATTTCCCCGGTAACTCCCGTCAACGCAAGTGCTGGGTTTTATTTACTTAGGAAGGTAGCCAACCCAGGCTATAGTCAATCCAACAAGGGCCCGCCTGCTGAGGCCTGATTCTTTTTATTTGTACCTGGAAGTTAACGTCAGTAGCGTTTTGTTACTGGCTTCACGCATTTAATAAAACATATAAACATGCCTGTATTACAAGCTATTCAGCTGGGTAAGCAGTACAATGGTACAGCTGCCTTATCGGATCTTAATTTGTCGATAGAGAAAGGAGAGATATTTTGCCTGCTCGGTCAAAACGGCGCGGGTAAAACCACAACCATCAATTTATTTCTTGGTTTTACTGAAGCATCCAGTGGTAGAGCAACTATCAATGGAGTGGAGGTAAGACCGAATGATACGGCAACAAAAAAATTTGTAGCGTATATACCTGAAGTGGTCCAACTCTACGGAAATTTGAATGGAATAGAAAACCTGGATTTCTTTAGCAGACTGGCAGGCTTCAAATATGACAAGGATCAACTCTCCGGCTTTTTATCCAAGGCAGGTTTACAAACCGAGGCCCATGCTAAACGCCTTTCCACCTATAGTAAGGGTATGCGTCAAAAAGTAGGTATTGCCGTTGCCCTTGCAAAGAATGCGGATGTGATTTTAATGGATGAGCCAACCTCTGGTCTTGACCCAAAAGCTACTGCGGAGTTTACCGCCATCTGCAAAGCCCTGGCTGCTGACGGGAAAACCATATTTATGGCAACGCATGATATTTTCAATGCCGTGAACGTAGGCACCAGAATTGGTATCATGAGAAAAGGTCAACTCGTGCATACGGTCAAATCAAGCGATATCACAGCAAGCGCTCTGCAGCAATTGTATTTGGAGACAATCTGATGTATTACAGCAATATATGACCAGTAAACAGTCGGCACTCATTTGTATCGCACGGAGAACTTGGATTGATATGATATCAAACAGGGCTGTGCTTGCCATGATGCTGGTAGTGATGGTTTTGACTATTTATACATCTCTGGCAGGGCGAAGAAACTATCTTAGTCAGAACGAGATCAAAGATAAATATAGTGCACAGTCATACCGTGATTGGTTGAGTAATCCGGATAAACATCCGCACAGAATGGCTCATTATGGACATTTTGCCTTTCGCCCCAACACTGTGCTGAGTATTTTTGATTCAATAGCGATTTTTGGTGTTTTGGGTTTTTGGAATTTCAGGAAAGCAAAGCATTTATGTTGAAATGATATTTGTATGGTAGGAGCAGTTATGTTGAAAGAGTGGAAAGAATTTGTACGTACTGGCAGACTCGTGCTGGCTGCGATATTCTTTCTGGCATTGCTCGCAGTCAGCATTTATACAAGCTGGCAATACAGTGACGCTATTCAAACGCAATACACTGACGCAGGGAAACAACATCGCGCCAACTGGGAGAATCAGGCAGAGAAGAATCCGCATGCAGCGGCGCATTTCGGTACCTATGTATTTAAGCCGAAATCTGCCTTATCCCTTATTGATCCCGGTGTAGATAAATTTACCGGTGTGGCTTTCTATTTGGAACCACATAAGCAGGGCACCGCACAGTACAGTGCTGTGCAAGATGAAACCAGCACGATCTGGTTCGGTGAGTTAACACCTGCATTTGTGCTTCTTTACCTCATTCCTTTACTGATTATTTTATTGGGATTTAATGCGTTTACCAAAGAACGAGAGTACGGGACAGCCAAATTGATGATGATACAAGGTGCCGGCAAACTGAGCATACTTGCCGGAAAATCGCTCATGCTTCTCTTTGTAGCTTTTGTCATAATGGTTCCTGTTCTTTTCTCTGGTCTTATTATTTCTGCAGGTTCAAATCAATTTTCGGCATTTTCAATGTCCAATTTGCTTGTATTGCTGGTAATGTATTTGCTCTATTATATTGTAATCATCAATGTCTGTTTATTTGTTTCTTCGGTTGTGCAACGTTCAGGCTTGTCTTTCCTGGTTTTGTTGTGTTTTTGGATGGTGAGTACATTTATTGTTCCGAAAGTTGCGGCAAATATAGCTGAGCAGCAGAATCCATCTGCTCTCCTTAGTGATCTTGATGCGATGGTAGAGAAAAGAAGGTCTGCGGGGATTGATGGACATAATGCTGCAAATGAGCAGGCGAAGAAACTGGAGGCTGAAGTACTTAAGATGTACGGTGTGGACAGCGTTTCGCAGTTGCCGGTTAACATTGCGGGGATCCGACTGCAACGGGGCGAAGCATTTACCGCAAGAATCTATGATTCTGTTTTTGGCCTGCTGAAGACAACCCTCGATGATCAGAGCTTGACCTTTAGCAGGAGCGCCGTTTTTTCACCATTTAGTTCAGCCCGATTTTTATCCATGGCATTTTGCGGCAGTGACTATGAATACCACTGGCATTTTGCAAATGCGGCAGAGAAGTACCGGCTTTATTTTGTTCAATACCTAAACGAAGACATTGTGAACCATTCTAAGACGGGGGAGGATTATACAGTGGGTCGGGATTTATACAGCTCCATAAAACCATTCAGCTATCAACCCCAAAGTCTAGGTGAAACGGTAAATCAACAGCGATGGAATATTCTGGCGCTTTGTATATGGCTGTTGGTGAGCAGTCTTTTGGTGATGGTTGCCGTTCAGAAACTAAAAATATAACCTACGGATGAAGGATATAATTAAGTTGGAATGGAGGTTGATTAGAACAGCCAGGCTCACATGGTACCTAGCCGGCTCCATGCTGTTGCTCATATTTTTCGCTGTACAAATGCGTACAGAGAAAGTAATGGCCTATCAGATCACTACTGATAGCTTGTACAAGGAGGAGAATCGGCGCATAAATGACTACGCTGTACAACTGGATTCAGTTCAAAAGGATGTAAAGAAACAAAAGGGGAGTCTTCGGCAAAGTTATTTGAATCCATATTCTTTAGTGTTTAAAACACCTTTACACGCTTTTTTTTCAATTGATGAGAGAGCTGTCATTTCAACGGGCAGAAGCGCCGTATATACCAACTATTTTGTTAACAACGCCTGGAAGACGCCGATTCTTAGTTTTGAAACACCCAACAACCCCTATCAGCAATTATTTGGCATGTTTGATCTGGCTTTTGTACTAGTGTATCTCTTGCCATTGTTCATTATTGCCTTCGCCTTTAATTTGGTTTCCTTGGAGAAGGAACAGGGTACATTGAGGTTATTGTTGTCTTTCCCGGTGAGTCCATTCAAGATATTTTTAACAAAAACACTTGTTCGGGTTAGTTTCTTCTTTGGTGTTGTCGTTTTTTCACTAGTGCTTTCCTTCCTCGCTAATCATTCGGGGATATTTGCATTTGCTGGAAGCATACTCTCATTGTTTGCATTGATTTTGGTGTATATCATGTTTTGGTTTCTGTTATGTCTATCTGTTAATCTCCGGGGATGGTCTACAAGCACAAATGCGTTTGTCCTTACAGGATGTTGGATGTTTTTTTTATTGATAGTACCCGTCTTGATTAATATGATTGCTAACATCATTTATCCGGTGCCCAGCAGGACCAAGTATACAGCTCAATACTGGACGGAAAGTGTAGTGCATGAACGGACCGAAAGAAGTAAGATATTGGATAGGTATTTCCAGGATCACCCCGAGCTTGTTGTCAGGAGGGATACCTTAGACATTACGAAGGAATGGCAGGAATTGTTTGGTTTTTACAAGGCGATAGTTGCTCAATTGGAAACCACCGATAGCATGCTCGCACCTTTGACAAATGAGTACAATGTTAAGATGGCAGTCAGAAAGAGACTTGTTGAAAAAGCCTCTTTATTTTCTCCCGCCGCATTATTCAAAAATAGCCTGGATAATCTGGCAGGGACCTCGGACGGCAGGTATCAGGTGTTTTACGAGCAGGCAGAGCAAAGGCGGAAGGCATTTAATGAATTTCTCAGGCAAAAGATTTTTCAGGAGGACTTAATGACAAAAGAAGATGTTGCTAAGCTTCCGGAGTTTCAGCAAACGATGATAGTGGTTAAGGACGCAGATTATTTTAGTGAGTTTGTTATGGTTGCCTATGTGCTGTTCATTATCCTTTTATTGGCCTGGCAAAAAATGAAATTCAAATATGAGTACATTCTATGAGTATAAAAACACGTGTATTTCCAGTTAATTGAAATTTCATCTTTTAAGGGCTGTTATACAGGTGAATATTTATAGAATACTTGTTTTAGGCTCGATGACGCTTGCTTTTCGACTTTTAGTATCAGCAGAAAGCTTTTACAACGAAAGGCGGCTAAGGAGGCTTCCCGGTTGCCCTGGCAGGGGAAAATGAAATATTGCCTTAAACAGGCAGATTTGATGATGAAAGCTAAGTTTGCCAACATGCTGCCTAAAAACTCAGGTAGTATTATCGAAATGGTAATTATGTAATAAACTCTATATTTGCAACAATATTGCAAATAATTGCGTCTGAGAAGGAACCATAAATCAATATTAGCAGCCTTTTTTCTGGTATTGTGTGCTTTTATAGTCACTCCGGTTTCTTATTGGCATAATCATAACAAAGATGGTGGTGAAAGGGATATGGAGCAGCATACACATGTTGCTGTAGAATCTGATACATCAGTTGATGCGATTTGCAGCATTTGTTACCACTACTATTCGGTTTCCACAAACGACGCGATCACTGTTTACTTTTTCCCTCTTGCATTCACCAGGATTGGTAGTGATTTTTATCAATACAAAAAGGTAGACAATCCGGGCTTTGGTCAATCTAATAAAGGGCCACCTCTGTTCGGATGATTTGTTCTTCAACCTGACTTCTTATCTGGGTTGTTGATGTTTTTTATTTCATCACTCATTCTTTTAAACATATTCTTATGCCTGTATTACAAGCAATACAGTTGGGAAAGCAGTATAATGGTGCACATGCTTTAAGCAATCTTAATTTAGATATCGATAGAGGTGAAATATTTTGTCTGCTGGGACAGAATGGTGCAGGAAAAACAACCACCATCAATTTATTTCTTGGATTTATCGAGGCCTCAGATGGCAAAGCGATTGTGAAAGATCTCGAAGTAAAGCCTAATGATACTGCTACAAAGAAAATGATTGCCTATATACCGGAAGTGGTACAGTTGTATGGTAATTTGACCGGAATTGAAAATTTAGATTTTTTCAGTCGACTGGCAGGATTCCGGTACACCAAAGAAGTACTACGGGGTTTTTTAACAAAAGCGGGATTGCAGGATGAATCTCATGACAAAAGGCTAGGTACATATTCAAAAGGTATGCGCCAGAAGGTTGGTATTGCCATTGCGCTGGCAAAAAATGCTGATATCATCTTTATGGATGAGCCTACCAGTGGACTTGATCCCAAGGCTACCTCGGAATTTACAAAAATTTGTAAGGAGCTGGCCAATGAAGGTAAAACCATTTTTATGGCTACGCATGATATTTTTAATGCGGTTAATGTGGGAACGAGAATTGGCATTATGAAACAGGGCGAATTGGTGCACACTGTTGAAACGAGTGGAATTACTGCCAATGCGTTGCAGCAACTGTATCTGGAAACAATTTAAAAGAAGATCATGTTACCACAGACATTTGAACAATGGAGGTACTGTATTGAAAACGATTGTGGTATTCCCCTTACCAAACAGTTTGCGAGGGAAAGACTCTCCGTCTATGAAAATGCGGAAAACAGTGAAACGAAAAAATTTATATCACTATATGTTGAACAACACCTGCAAAATATTATCCAATGGTTAAGATTAGTTCAATAGAGAAAAAGCTTCCGGTAACTGTACTGTCTGGTTTTTTGGGAGCAGGCAAAACTACTTTACTCAATCATGTACTGCATAATAAGCAAGGTATGAGGGTGGCCGTTATTGTGAATGACATGAGCGAAGTAAACATAGATGCCCAATTGGTAAAAAATGAAAATACCTTAAGTAAAACGGAGGAGAAGCTCGTTGAAATGAGCAATGGGTGTATTTGCTGTACGTTAAGGGAGGATTTGCTTAGGGAAGTGGAACGGCTGGCAAATGAAAATAGATTTGACTACTTACTGATTGAAAGTACAGGCATTAGTGAACCATTACCCGTTGCACAGACATTTACTTACCAGGATGAAGCAAATGGAATTGATTTAAGTAAGATATCCAAGCTGGATACATTGGTGACTGTTGTTGACTGCTTTAATTTCATTAAAGATTTTTCTTCACTGGAGACCCTGCAACAGCGAAAGGTCAGCGATATGGAGGGTGATAACAGAACGATTGTGAACCTGCTTACTGACCAAATTGAATTCGCCAATGTAATTGTACTCAACAAGACTGATCTGGTAAGCGCTGAACAGGTAGGGATGATAAAAGGCCTGATAAAAAAGCTGAATAGTGAGGCCACTATCGTTACATCTGAGATGGGTAAAGTGGATCTGGATAAGATTCTCAATACCGGCTTGTTTGACTTTGAGAAAACAAGCCAGAGTGCCGGATGGATTGAAGAGCTGAATAAAGAACATATCCCTGAGACGGAAGAGTATGGGATTAGCAGTTTTGTGTTTAGGGATAAACGCCCGTTCCATCCGCAACGGTTTTGGAATTATCTGAATCAAAGCTGGCATAGTAGCATCATCCGCAGCAAGGGTTTATTCTGGATTGCCAGTCGAAAAAATGACGCTTTGAACTGGAGCCAGGCTGGCGGCAGTTTACGGGCTGATAAAGCCGGTATATGGTGGTGTAGTATGCCTTATGCGGATAGAATCAAGTATTCCGGTTTTGTGGATAATCAGCGTGAAATTGAAAGTAAATGGGATAAGCGTTTTGGAGATCGACATAATGAGCTTGTTATAATAGGGCAGGAACTAAATAAGAATGAAATCATAAACGAGTTGCAGGCTTGCCTATGTACAGAAAGTGAAATAAGAGATATGGAAGTTGGGTTGCGATTCAAGGATCCTTTTCCAAATTACTAGTCAACATTTAAAGGTTAGTCCAATGAAATCAGTTTTCTTCCAAACGATCACCAATGCATTTCGGCAAAGACATTTGCACGTACTGACCGGTTTGTTAATGCTACTATTTGCTTTGGTGGCATTCAATAGTGTGATTGCATATAAAGCACGGATGCATAGTTTTGAAAAGGCCAGACAGGCTGTGCGTACTGCCTGGCTAAATCAGGGGCCGCAAAACCCGCATAACAGTGCTCACTATGGGCATTATATTTTTCAACCTGTTGATGCGATGCAGTTTTTGGACAATGGTATTCGCCCATTTGCAGGTTCTATTTTGCGATTGGAAGCACATGCGCAAAATGAGGCTGCATTCAGCCCCGCGCAAGATAAAACAGAGTTGAGCCGTTTTGGTGATATGAGTTTTGCCTGGATGTTGCAGGTCTTGATGCCCTTATTTATCATATTACTTTGTTTTAACGCAGTAAGTGCTGATCGGGAGAGTCAAAATCTCAAGTTGTTATCGGCACAAGGCATCAGAAACAGCAGTTATTTATGGGGTAAAATATTTTCTCTGTACGCGGTAGTGTTTATTTTGTCTTTAGTGGGTTTGCTCATACAGCTGGTTGCATATAACATATTTTCGGGCGATGCAGACACGATTTCTTTTTCAAGGGTTGCACTATGGTTTATCGTTAATGCGGCTTATTTATTTGTCTTAACTGGATTAAGTGTATTGATAAGTGCATGGGTCACCAAAAGCAGCGCTTCATTGGTGTTACAGTTGGCTGTATGGATATTATCAATGGTTGTAATGCCGAAAATTACGGCTGGTGTTGGTGCAGCATTATATCCTATGGAGCACAAGGCGGTTTTTGCCAAGGCTTTGAGAGAAGATCGTGAGAAAGGAATTGATGGGCATAATCCGGAAGATGAACGGTCTAAAAAGTTTATGGACTCTGTAATTGCTCATTATAAAGTTGATACCAGTAAAGTCAAGGATGTATATGCGGTATTGCCTGTAAATGTTGATGGACTGGTAATGCAGGCTGATGAGGAGTATGCCAATTTGGTGTACGACAAACATTTTAAACGGGTGAGGGACAATATTGTTAAGCAGAATAGTATCAGCAAGTATGCGTCTTTTGTTAATCCATATTTCGCGGTCCGCAATACAAGTATGGCCTTTAGCCAAAGTGATTTTAGCAATCATTTGAATTTATTAACGGCAGCAGAAATGTACCGTCGTTACCTGATCAAGGAATTAAATGACAAAATGGCCTACGGGGGCAGTAAAACTGGCGACTGGGACTGGAAGGTGGATCCAAAGTATTGGGAAACAGTTCGCGATTTCGAATATCCGTCTGCAACCATTTTACAGACTACAAAATCAAACGTTGTGGAAATTGTTGCGCTATTGTTTTGGGTATTGGTTCTTGTAGCTGGGATAACGATTACCTCAAAAAAACTAAGTGTATTATAACATGCTGCAGACAATATTTACATACGAAAGTAAACAGCTACTTCGTAGCAAAGGACTGATTGCAGCGTTAGTTGTTTTCATTGCGATCGGACTGTATTGTTTAAGTCAGGGTAAAGCAGTGTATCAATATCAAACGATTACTGTTGATAGCGCAATGGCTAAAAAAGCGCGTAGTTATGAATTTGTAAGAAAGATATTTGACACACTTACCTATAAGACAGCTTATAGGACTGATATTGAACAGCCATGGGTCATTGAATGGCGTTTACAGGATGTAGTGGCAAAGAAGATTTCCCCGTTAAGCGTTTTAAGTGTTGGACAGAGTGATGTGTATTCCCCTCTGCTTAGCGGTCATTTTAATGGTGATATATTTAGGAATAATTATACCGAGTTTAAGAATCCGGAACAATTGCTTGCAGGCAATTTAGATACCGCATTCTTTGTTTTGTTTCTATTTCCGTTGTTATTGTTGGCACTTACATACAACCTTCAATCTGCAGACAGGGAGGCAGGGATTTCCCCTTTGTTGAATGCGCAGGTTTCTTCATTGCAGAAATTGACGCATTACAGACTACTCTTTCGATGGCTGATCGCATTGCTCCCGTTCATTGTCACAGCTGTTGTTTCTTTTTTTCTATTGTCAGGTTTACCCGGGTTTTCATTTACTGCATTTTTGCAATGGTGGGGTGTTGCGCTATTGTACGCCTTGTTTTGGTTAATGGTGGTGGCATTGGTACAGCATTTTCAATTTTCATCTTTGATTAATGCCATTACGTTAGCGGGTGTTTGGGTAGTGTTGTTAATCGCTATACCTGGTTTACTAAATACCTGGTTTAACTATAAGTATCCCGCGGCAAATAAGACGGAGATTGCGGAGTATAGGGATTTTGATTTCAAAGCCTGGGATGTTTCATTAGGCAAGCATAAAGCGTATTTATTTGGGATTTATCCTCAGCTAGCAAAAGATGCTGAGAAATTGGACTCAAACCATATACGTGGGTTTAGCTATTCCCTTCAGGTATTTGGACGAGAGAAGGAGTTGCATGCAGCTATTTCGGGTAAAGCAGCTGAACAGTCGGCTGCAGAAGATAGGATGTTTTGGATAAACCCTGTTGGGGGAGCTATGCGTTCCTTTGCAACAATCAGCCAAACAGGTCTAAACAACCAGCAGCAGTTTGAGAAAGACATATTTACTTATCGGGAGAAAAAGCTGAAGCACATTTTTGAAAACATGCTTCTGCAGACGCATTTTACAAAGAAGGATTTTGAGGCAATGCCAAAGTTCATCCCAGGCGCTGTTGAGGGAAGTGTTTTGAAATATCTGTTGCCGTTACTTGTGGTAATAGCAGTTTCTTTTTTTTATTTATGGGTAAAAGGAAAACCAAAGCACTAGATAAACATTGAAAAGGTTAACGATTACCGGACTTGTTTTGTTGTTCGCTTTTGCTGGAACAGCCAAAGGCCAGTCGTCAGTGGTGAAAATCGACAGCTTTTATTCATCATCTGTTAAACTTGTTTTGAAGTACACTGCCATTCTGCCAGGCAATTACAGTAGTGAGAATAGAAGTTATCCTGTAATTTACCTGTTGCACGGCCACACAGGAAACTACTTTAGTTGGATTAGTTATGCAAAACTCCCTGTATCATTAGCTACTCAGTATAACTGTATCATTATCCTCCCCGATGCCGGCAATAGCTGGTATGTGAATTGGACAGGACAAACAGATGGTAAACCGCACCAATGGGAAGACATGCTGGTGAAGGATTTAATTCCGGATGTAGATAAGAAGTATAGAACCATAAACGAGAAGAATGGACGGGTGATTGGAGGTTTAAGCATGGGTGGTTTTGGCGCGCTGGCTGTGGGTTTGAAGAATCCCAGCCTATTTGGTTTTGTATTCAGCAGTGCGGGCGCCATTGATTTTTGTAAGTATATAAAAGAGGAATTTTCAAAAGATACACTGGATTGGAACAGCCCGGTGTTATGGAGTAAGGATGAGAAAACGGTTGACGTTCCTAAGTTTAGTAACTGGGTAGAAAGAACACCACCTGGTGTTGTATTTAGAAAACCAGCGGATGCAAACGCATATGATCCCTATTTGTTGTTAGAGAAGGCAGATACCTTAATGCTTCCCTTTATTCACATTGATTGTGGGAATAAGGATTATCACCTCAAAGCCGCTTTGAATTTCACCGAATTGCTTAAAAAGAAAACTAGTCGCTACAGTTTACTGATAATGCCTGGTAACCATGAAGTGCCTTATTGGGAGCAGGCTATCAGGCATACATTTTTGATTTTGTCAAATCAAGGTTTTGTAAAGTGAAGGGTGCAATAGTATCCGTATTTTTTACATGAGTGCTGGTGTACATGGTACAAGTAGTTGCTTTTATGCCTTTGCCGCTTTTGTACATGTTTTCTAGCCTTGTTTACTTAAGCGCAGGTCACAAGCACTTATCATACAGCTTTAGCATTTGCTCCAATGTTTTATATGTATTGTCTGTTACTTCTATCAATCCTACATACCCATTGAATGCTTTGGATACTGAGTTGAATTTAGTATAGTATGTTTTTCCTTCTTCTAACGCAATGACAAGATCACCTCTTTTATCCTTGTTGGGTTTGTTTCCGCCCCACTGGGTGTGGAAAGTATACTTGCCTGGAGCGATATCGTGTACGGATTAGCGTTTGTTGTTCAGCTTACATAACAACTCTTCGTCTGACTTGTTTTATTACAATTAATTAGGGGCTAGATGTATTGCTATTTTTAAAAGAATGAAATCCTTGTTGAATGATGCATTGATGAACGTATAGCTAGTCTGTTAGACAGCGTTGCATTTGATTTTTTGGATTTACTTGTGGAGTGGTGTAATTTCTCAGAATAGGTAATTTGCTTTATATTATGGTCCGCCGTAAATTGCTATCTATTTAAGCGGCGAGCCAATTTTTTGGAGGACCTGCATCCTGCTCGGATCCAGGTTGCGCAAATAGCGCTTCGTTGTTTGCAATTTTAACAGCATCAAACATGATCGAAAACAATACAACAGAAATAGCTTTAAGCAAAAGCAAGTTGACAAAACTTTTGGTTTTTAGTATCCTGTTTTTGGTTGGTGGGCTATGGATGATCATTAAGGACCCACTAACCAGTAACTCGTTTTTTAACAATCCTGTGATTAAGGCTATTGGTGCTTATGGTTCTACCATTATGGGTGCAATTGGCATTTACTTTTTTAGCCGTAAACTATTTGACACTAAGCCGGGCCTTATTTTGAGTGACCAAGGCATCACAGACAATACAAGTATATATAAGTTGGGACTGATTCCGTGGAGTGACATTCTGGAAGTTTATGAACAATCGGTTCAGGCTTCGATAGCATCAAAACAGTATTTCCTGACAGTAAGTCTTTCTGACCCTGAGAAGTATATTTCGAAGGAATCAAACGGATTTAAAAAAAGAATGATGATGATTAACTTGAAAAGTTATGGTTCGCCAATTCACATTTCTACGAATGGCTTGAAGACAAATCATAAAGATCTGGTGAAAATGGTGAATGAATACTTTGAGAATTACAAACGGTTACATTCATAGAATTGCCCGCCATTAAAGTATTTGTAGACGTTAGCCTGGACAGTATCATATCCTTAATTTGCAACTTGAGGCTTCTGTTTTCCAGTCTATACCATTTTCGTACTTTTTCTTATTGGTTTTGTCTTACCTGGGTAAAGGCCAGCACAATGCCGACTCATTGCGTAGAGCGTATCATTCAGAATTGGGAATTCTAAGGATTTGGGTGGATGTCATAAATTTTGAGAAAGTAGATTAATGAAGCTACATAAGCACTGTAAAGGAGTAAATTTTATCGCTTTCATCATTTGCATATTCATGTCAAGTTATGTATTCTGCCAGCAAGTTCCATACGGCAATAATCCTGCAGCAGGACAATATTTGGATGTAGGAAACTGTAAAATTTATTATGAAGTGTATGGCCAGGGAGAGCCTATGGTGTTGTTACATGGTGGTGTGTATGGCTATATAGACGAATTTGAACCCTTTATCGATAGCCTGAGCAAGCGTTATCAGGTGATTTGCATCGCCACGCGCGGTCATGGTAAGTCGGAAATTGGTCACACTCCTTATTCCTACCAGCAACGGGCAGAGGACGCTTATAAGGTCATCAAAACGATCGCAAAAGAGCGTGTTTATCTCTTAGGTTTTAGCGACGGTGCAATTTCGGCCCTGAAATTGGCGGCCTTGTATACTGATGTAGTGAAAAAAATGATCGTTATCGGGGCTGGGAATCTTCCAAAGCTCGCGCCAGGCAAAAAACGCTATGAACAGTATAGCGCACAAAAGCTCCTTAAAACGGACTCGGCCTTTTTTGCGAGCCGGCTCGCACTAATGCCGGAGCCTAACCGTTGGAATGAAAGCCTTTCCATGTTGAATGATATGTACAATAAGGATTTTGTTAGTGTGGAGACTTTTCAGAAAATCAAATGTCCTACGCTGGTTATGGCTGGCGATTCAGATGAGTATTCCACTACAGATGATATATTGAAATGCAAAAGGTCAATTGCCAACGCGCAATTGTCTATCATTCCCGGCTGTGGTCATGTTGTCTTCTTTTGTAATTTCTCAGCCGTATGGGCTGCCATCGATCCTTTTTTGAAGTCTAAATGAGTTCGTGGATTTGTAACTACTTTGTTGATATTTGGGTAGTTTGGGCGATGGGCAAACCGCATTATCCAGAAAAACCCTAGTTATGTAGAAAAAGCAAAGAAGACATTGAGAAGCAAATTCGATAACAAAACGTTTCACGATGTGGTGCTGAAAGATGGTTGTTTACACCTGAGCATCCTGGAAGCAAAAGTGAATGGATGGAGAAATAAGATGAGTACGAAGTGAATATGAGTTTTATGATCACCACCGTGGGAAAAATAATTTATATAATTATTGTAAAACAATAATAAATTACTATAATTGCAGTATTAATTGTAAAAATACTGCAGATGAGGGCATCCAAAAAGATATCGGCCTTTTTATATTACAGCTTTCTGATTGTTTCCGGAGGCTATATGGCTACGGCCTTATACACCCTGGTAAACTGTGTTTTCAGGGGCCCGTTTTTTGAGCTCTTGGAGAGCAACCGGTTTGCGATCAATTATCCTTTTTCTACAAAACATTTCCTGCTGGGATCTGAATATACTATCAAGTACGTTGCGGAAATGGTCCTGGGTTTGGGATTATATGGTATTTTCTTTTTTGTGCTTAGTGGGGTATTCAATGCATTCCGGCAAGAGAAACTATTCACCTTATTTGGCATCAGAAACCTGAAGCGGTTTTATGTATTCAACCTGTTTATTTATCCCTTGCTCGTGCTGGTATGGTCCGGGATCACGGTGGAAGATTTCCCATTCTTCGCCATGGTCACCGCCCACCTCATCATGGGCATCTTCGTGTTTTTTATGCATGCCATTTTTGAACAGGGCGTAAAATTGCAGAACGAACAAGATTTATTCATCTGATTATGCCAATTATCGTAAACATAGACGTGATGCTTGCGAAGCGCAAGATGCAGTCGAAAGAATTGGCGGAGAAACTTGACATTACACCTGCCAACTTATCCATACTGAAAACAGGCAAGGCCAAGGGTATCCGTTTTGATACCCTGGAAGCCATTTGCCGCATACTGCAATGTGAACCGGGAGATATCCTGGAGTATGTAAGAGAATAAGCAGCCCACATACAAGCATTAAAAAATCGGTATATGATACCGAAGGGCATCGTATTGCCCGACGTTCAACATTAAAATTAAAATCATGCATACGCTCAACATCAGTCATCTTCAAAAGGAATACCCGAATGGCATAAAGGCACTGCAGGATGTATCCCTCACCATCTGCAACGGAATGTTTGGTTTGTTGGGACCCAACGGTGCGGGGAAATCTTCCCTCATGCGTACCATCGTAGGTCTGCAGAAAGCGGATCAGGGTCAGATTATTTTCAACGGGGTCAATGTGGCAGAGGATCCTTTGTATATGAAGTGCCGTCTCGGTTATCTGCCCCAGGATTTTGGCGTGTATCCTAAAATCTCGGCCTATGACCTGTTGGATCATATCGCCATCCTTAAAGGTGTGTTGAAAAAGACGGAACGCCGGGATCAAATTTTTTCATTGCTTGACCGGATGAACCTTCTTGCCCACAAGAATAAATGGGTGCACAATTTTTCCGGTGGTATGAAACAAAGATTTGGCGTGGCCCAGGCCCTGCTGGGCAACCCCATTATCCTGATTGTAGATGAGCCGACGGCCGGACTGGATCCAGAAGAAAGAAATCGATTTAATGGCCTGCTCAGCGAGATCGGACAGGAGCGGATTGTGATCCTGTCTACTCACCTGGTAGATGATGTACAAAACCTTTGTTCCAACATGGCCATCATCAAGGCCGGTAAAGTATTGGTAAATGGAAGGCCTGATGATTTTGTACAAAGTCTGGAAGGAAAGATCTGGAGGAAACGAATTGATAAGCAACAATTGGAAGAGTACAAACAAGCACATCGGGTAATTGCCTCGCAATATATTGGCGGGGACTTGCATATTCAGGTTTTTGCAGATGTGCAGCCTCCAGGATTTGATCCCCTGGTGCCGGGACTGGAACAGGTTTATTTTAATGCCATAAACTAACGGAAATGCTCACACGAATGATTTGGGCCGATCTAAAAATCTATACTAAAAATTGGCGCTTTGTCCTATTGTTCCTGGTACAGGTGATTTTTGGTATCATAGGTGGCGCTAAAGCGCAGTTTACGCTTCGTGAGTCACTGGCTTACAATGCGCCGTACCAGATATCTTTTATTACTGCTTTTTTGAGCCTTACCACACTGTTGTTTTCAACGGTCTATGCCGCGCAACTGGCATTAAAGGAGATGGATCATCGGTTCAATGAAGTTTTCTTTGCACTTCCTTTTACCCAAAGGCAGTTTATATGGAGCCGGTTAATGGCTATATTTCTGTTGACCTTATTCTCAACAACCGTATTCACAATCAGTTTTTTCTTAGGCAGGGGGATGACCAATTATGGCGAGCTCTCGGTTCCATTTTCTACATTGTATTATTTGTTGCCTTTGTTTTTGTACACCGCAGTGAATTCATTTTTTATGGTGGCCTTGGTTTGCATGGTTGCATGGATTACCAGGAACAGGTTGTATATCTATGTGAGTGGCTTACTGATGTATATATTGTATATGGTGGCCCTGCTATTTTCCGGATCGCCTTTTATGGCGGGACAACTTCCGCAGTCGGAAAAGGCTAGGTTGCTCTCCGCCATCTTTGATCCTTTTGGGATCTCTGCATTTTTTTATCAGTCGGCAGCATTGACCATCGAACAACGAAATCACGAAATTTTTACCGCAAGTGGCATCCTGCTTATCAACCGGATTGCAGTAATGGTGTTGTCTTTTTTTCTGATATGGATGGCAGGCAGGCAGTTCTCTTTTCTGAAAAAGGGCAGGCGAAACAAGCATATCTACACGGATATTCAAACTACTGCACCAGCCGCATTCAGGTTTGTGCAAGTGACCATAGGAAGTGGGGTGGACTGGAAAGCATTTTTATCTTTCGCATGGCTCTACATCCGGTACGTGACCAGGAGCATTCCCTTTCTGTTGTTATCACTAGGTATCTTGTTTGCGGTGGGTATGGAAATCTATGCAGAGATTGAAAAAGGAGTCCGCTTGCCTGAGAAATATGCTACCTCAGGACTGATGGTTTCTGCCATCATCCAGAATTATTATGCGCTGGGTGTAATGATCATCGTTTTTTACACAAATGAATTGTTCTGGCGAAGCAGGCAGGTGAATTTTCTGGCGATCGAAGAAACAACGCAAAGCTCTGGCTTAAACTTTTGGGCCATCATCCTGGTGTTGTCAGCCATCGCACTGTATTTTGCCACGCTGCTGATTTTGGAGGGACTGATCTTTCAGTTGGTCTATGATTATCCTGTGATTGATTGGGCCGTGTATGCCAGGGTTTATATGTTTACGGCCCTTCCCTTATTCCTGGTTGGCGGTCTGAGTTTGTGGATCCATACACTCGTGAAGCACAAGTATGTTTCACTGGCCATATCTGCAGTGTTGATGTTGGTGATGACCAGTCCTCTTGTTAAACCAGTAACAAAGTACCCGTTGTTTATGTTTTTGCAGTCTGTTTCTTTTGATTATAGTGATATGAATGGGTTTGGCGTGTATGAACAGGCCTTTGCAACCAGGTTATTTTACGGGTTGGGTCTGGTGAGCTTCTTACTTTCACTTGTTTACAGGCGAAAACGAAACTGGATATTACCGGTGATCATGTTCAGTCTAACGATATGGTTGGGTACTAGGGCAATGGACGGTTATAAGCATAGAGATGAAGAGAAAACGATTTCGCAGTTGGTGAATTACGAAAAACAATTCCGCCGCTTTAATTCCATTCCACAACCCATTGTAGTTAACATTGAAACCCGTTTGCATCTTTATCCGAAAGAAAATCAATACACCATCAAAGGGAGCTATACGTTAGAGAATAAATCCGGTGTCCCGATTAATGAGATACTGATTAATCTTTCGGAGGACTTTAATTTGCAGCAGGTGAAATTTATTTTTCAGGATCGGCAGCAAGAGATCAGGGAGCCATTCCAGGTGATCAAGTTATCAGAACCAATGTTGCCGCAGCAGCGAGCCCGACTGGAATTTATGTTGAGTTACCGATGGCTGCCGGTGAATGGACATAAGCCCTTCAATGCCATAGTGGAGAATGGATCATTCATGCGGATCAGCAGGTATTATCCGCAGATTGGATACCAAGCAGGAAGTGAACTTGACGACAAAGCGGAACGTGTAAGGCGGGGCTTGGGCGCGCCAACTGATCCTGCACTGCTTGATGCACCCAGAAAAAATGACAAGGATTTTCTGGACCTGGATATGGTTATTTCTACGGATGCGGATCAAACAGCTATTGGGGTTGGGGAACTGGTAAAACAATGGAAGGAGGGTGATCGAGCTTATTTTCAATATAAAGCATCTTCCATTCCATTCAGGTTTGGGGTTTCTTCCGCTCGCTATGCTTTAAAGCAGGAAAACCATCATGGACGATCCATCGAAATATATTATCACCCTTCACATCAGGAAAATGTCGCGCACCTGATGACCAATGCGAAGGCTACACTGGATTACTGCGAGAAAAATTTTGGGCCCTATCCATTCAACACTGTTCGGTTTGCGGAAGTATCCGGGTTCACCCGGGGGTTTAATGCAACGGCTTATCCAGCCAGTATTTTTATGACGGAAGACAAGGCCTTCCATTGTAATATCAAAGCAGATCAACAGCAGGATGTGATCAACGAACTGGCGGGGCATGAGCTGGCGCATATGTGGTGGGGCAACAGCCAGATCAACCCGGATGATCGGGAGGGCAGTGTGATGCTCACGGAGACCCTCGCCATGTATACAGAACTCATGCTCCTGAAAAAAATGTATGGATCTAAAAAGCTGGAGCAATCCGTGAAGATGCATCAGGGTATTTATGATGCGGAGAAAGGATTTTCCGGTGATGTGCCTCTGGTCAAAGTCTTGAGTGATCAGACACACATTGCCTATTCCAAGGGTGCCGTGAAAATGGCGCAATTAAGTAAATTGATTGGCGAAAGAAAAGTAAACGAAGCCCTAAGCCTTTTCATACAGAGGTATCGATATCCGCATCCACGTCCAATATCGAGAGATTTGTTGCAATTGTTTTATGAGGTTGCGGATCCAAGATTGCACGAGCAGATTGAAGCGTTGTTTGAGCATTGAATTGACCGAATCTTTTCATTATGGTAAGGTAAAGATACCATAACGAACCCTATTATGTGGGTTTCAACATTAAAGGTTATGAACTCGGACTTCAACCTGAAGACAAACTTACCTTTGACAAAGTAGAAACGGTGGTTTCTTATTGGGGAGTGGAAGAAATTCAGGGTAGTTTTGACCGGCTGATTGCATTAGGGGCAACCGAGCACGAAAAACCATATAATGTGGGTGGAGATGTAATGACCGCAACCGTTAAAGATCCGTTTGGAAACCTAATTGGCTTGATTTGCAACCCCCACTTTCAACTAAAAGACTGATCAATGGCATCCGACGCAAATTTTGTGGATTTTGTACTGGAACAAATCAAGCATTCAGGAGAAATCACTGCTAGAAAGATGTTTGGTGAATACGGCATTTATGCAGACGAAAAGCTATTTGGACTCATTTGTGACAATAAGTTGTTCATTAAGCCAACAGATTCCGGGCGGAAGTTTATCGGAAAAGTTGTTGAGGCAGCTCCATACGAGGGCGCTAAGCCCAGTTTTTTAATAGAAGACAAAATTGAGGACAGCGAATGGTTGAGTGAACTGGTCAGCATCACACTGAAAGAACTGCCAGCACCTAAACCGAAGAAGAAAAAGTGAGCCTTTCGCCCCTTTTACAGCCTTTTACACTTCATTTACATCTCTTTACCCTAAAAAATATGTTCGGTCAAGGGGGAAGGATATCTTCATGCCATCGAATCACAAAATCGGATAAATCATGAGAACCATCTTCCGTCTTGCCGCCGTATTGTTTTTGTTTTTTCAATCCTGCGACCAGGCATCAGAACTTTCACTGGGATCACCCGCGCCGGATGGATTGGGGAATACCACCAGAGAGGCAACCTGTACAAAAAACATCATCTTCAGGTCTTCCGATAAAGGAGAAACCTGGCAGGATATCAGCGACGGCCTGCCTGCCCCTGTCATTGACAGCTTCAGTGGTGGGCGACTCGTATTTTTTGCCGATGAGAACGGGCTGTGGCTAACAGACGGGAAAGGGATATTCAACAGCAAGCCGGATTTCGGGACGCCTTTCTGGACAAAAGCAGATTTTCCGAATGAAAGGAGCAGCATCGCTCACGGTAGAAATGGGGTTTATGCGTTCCACTACCTGACTGGCATTTACCAGAAAGCCATCGGGACGAGTGAATGGAAGCCAGCATTCACTGAATTTAAAGACAAGAAGGTACGCGGGGTGGTAGAAACGGCCGAAGGTGTGATCTACATTACTTCTGACAAAGGCCTGTTCAAATCCACTGATCAGGGAAAATCCTGGAAAACGATCCCTGCCGGCGGAATGGGCGGGAAAATAGTTGAGGCCGATGGCGTACTCCTGACCACAGGTCCCAGGGGAATCATGCGCTCTACAGACGGCGGCGACAATTGGTTTTGGGTGATCAAAGAAGGCGGTTTAGGGATCGATGTAACAAAGATCAATGGCGGATTTGCAGCCATCACATATAGTTCAGCTACAAAGACCAGAAGGGTGAGAACTTCCTATGACGGTGGTGTCACCTGGCAGGCCATCGATGAGGGGCTTCCGGCACAACTTTCCATTGCATCCATCATCGAACTGGGTGAGAACTTTTTTTGCGGCCATCCCAATGGCATTTACAAATCCTCGGACAAAGGCAAAACATGGAAACTACTGCTTCCTTCTACAGATGGTAAGGTTTTTAATTTGTCGGTGTCAGGGAATGTGATTTATGCGATACCCAGACCTGCAGGTTGTTGAGCCATCGATCCAAAAAAAATAGTAAGAGATGACAAATGTTGAAAGACTGTTTGCCTTGATCTTAGTGGGTATCATTCAGTTTTCCTGCAAAGAAGTTCCCAAAGCTACAGATCAGGATAAGCCCAGATCCAGATCGGCAAACTACTCGGATGAGCAATTGAAAGAGGCGGATACCTCTTCTGTGCCGATGAGTATGGTTAGGCACATCAAACAAGCCCGTAATGGTGATATTCTGGCGGCCTCTTATTTAGGCGTGTTTAGATACAATGGAACATCGTTCACAAACTTAACCAAATCAATTGTTCCCACCGAAGTTGCCAGTTTCTGGGACGTACTGGAAGATAGAAACGGCAATCTTTGGTTCGGTTCAAAGGATTCTGGAGTCTATGTTTCTAATGGTCAATCCGTTCAGCACTATACCACTAAAGATGGCCTTGCCAGTAATCTGGCGCTGCATCTATACGAAGACAAATCGGGTAGAATCTGGATTGGGTCAACGGTGTACGATGGTAAATCATTTCGGAACTATACCACTAAAGACGGATTCCCAAGTAACAACATTCGTCTATTGCTTGAAGACAAAACCGGCAGGCTTTGGTTTGGTGCACAAGCTGAAGACTTGTTTGTATACGATGGAAAAACATATACTGTTTTGAAAGACAAAGATGGCTATGCCTTTAACAATGTCTGGTCGGTCATCGAAGATCAAAAAGGAAATATCTGGTTCGGTGGCTCCATCATCACGAAAAGGGAAGGCAGCACCATCTATTATGATCCCGGTCTATGGCGGTATGACGGCAAAACCGTCACCAGGGTATCACGGCGGGGCACCTATGATATCATCCAGGATAGGGAGGGAAATATCTGGACCTCTGGTGGAACTGATCCGCAGGTCTGGACGCTTACCCGTTATGATGCAAAAACCTTATATGATCAAAGTCCCGTTGCAACAGAGATCAGATCCGGAGGAGTCATGGCATTTTTGGATATACTCGAAGCTTCAGATGGCAGTATCTGGTATAGTTCCGGAGGACTGCAAGCCGGTGTGCATCGGTATGACGGGAAGACCTTTACAGATTTTAAAACCAGGGATGTTAAAAACGAATAAGTGTATATTGTGTTAACAGCATTCTGTTAACCAAATATATGCATATGGCCAGAGTAAGAGGCTGCTTGCTTCTACTTTCCGTGTTCGTCACTATGTCAGTCAATGCGCAGGATAAAGATTCCATCGCGGTATTGAAAACAGCACAAAATTTTGTGACGGCCTTCAACAAATTCGACTGGCCAACATTCCGGGCATCATTTACAGATGATGCTACTATTTTTTATCCATTCTGGGATCGGGCCAGGCGCGTACAAGGCCGTCAGGATTTTGAAACGGTATGGCTGAACATTTTCCCGGAATTTGCAGACAAAAACAATAAGGATACACTACAAATTAATCCCAAAGACATACACATCCAAATGTATGGCAGCACCGCCATCCTCAGTTTTCACCTGGGCGATGGGCAAACCGCATTATCTAGAAGAACTCTGGTCATGTTGAAACAATCCGGTAGTTGGAGAATTGCTCATTTGCATGCCTCTTCTGTTAGTAGGCCCAAAGAATGAAGAATATCATGATATGAAAAGTATAGTTCTGATTGCATTCCTGTTTTTTTTCACGAGTGTTTCTCCCTCATCTGCAACCAACGAAAGTTCTGCATTGGCTTCCATGTTAGAAGCGTATTCCAAAGAATATCATGCGCTGAATCCTTTAGCCGCAACACAGGCAGGGATCAACGACTACAATGATCAATTGGAGATCACCATCAGCGATGCTTATGTGGAAAAAGCTAAGGCCCTCAACAAAAAATATCTGGATCTCACAGGGAAGGTCAACAAGAATGCGTTGTCTGAAAAGGAGCAATTGAGTGTGGATCTGTTCTCTTATAAATTGCGTACTGAAATGGAGCTGCTGCAAAACGCCATAGGCTATTACCGGCCCGTGGATCAGTTTGTATTCAGCTTTCCTACGCGCTTTGCTACCCTGGGCTCGGGTGCGGGCTTTGTTCCTTTTCAGTCTGAGAAAGACTATCGAAACTTCATCAGCAGAATGAAGCTTTTTCAGTCTTGGGTTGACCAGGCTATTGTCAATATGCAAAAAGGGATTGCCCAGAATAATACCAACCCCAGGGCCTCTATGCTGAAAGTTCCACCCCAGCTGAAACCTTTGTTTGAAGGGAGTACAGAGAGCAACGTATTTTATAAACCCCTGCAGAAACTTCCGGAAGGCATGGATAGTTTGACTGCAAAGCAATTGCGGATAGATTATGGCCAAGCCATCGAACTGTTCGTAAAACCTGCGTACAAAAAATTGCACGACTTCATTGTTGCGGAATATATTCCCAAAGCGAGAACAAGCTCAGGTTTGCTGGATAATCACAATGGGGCCAGTGAATACCAGTTATGGCTGGCATACTATACAACCACAAATATTTCTGCTGAGCAGATTTTCAACCAGGGGCTTAGTGAAGTGGCTCGAATCAGGAAGGAAATGGATTCCGTGAAAAACCTGGTTGGATTCAAGGGCGATTTAAAATCTTTTTTCGAATACGTAAAAACGGATTCCAGGTTTTTCCCCTTTCAGACGGAGGAAGAAGTGTTGGACCGTTTCAGGAGTTTTCTGGATCAGATGCAGCCCCAGCTAAAAAGGATGTTTAATCTAACACCCAAAGCCCGGTTTGAAGTCAGGGCCACGGAAAAATTCAGGGCCGTCGGGGCCAATGCCCAGTATATGCAACCGTCCCGGGATGGGAAAAGGCCGGGAATTTTTTACGAAGTGATCCTTGATCCCAAAAAGTATAATTATTTCTCCATGGAAGATCTATTCACCCATGAAGCCATTCCTGGCCATCACTACCAGGTTGCCATTCAGCAGGAGGCTGATATCCCTGAATTCAGGAAGTCTTATTTCAACAGTGCCTATGGAGAAGGCTGGGCATTGTATGCCGAAAGCCTTGGTACAGAATTGGGAATGTACAAGGATCCTTATCAATACCTCGGCAGGTTGAATGGAGAAATTGAGCGTGCCGTACGTATGGTGGTGGATGCGGGTATACACTATAAAGGCTGGAGCCGTGAGAAAGCGATCGCTTATGTGTTGGAGAACCAGCCAGTTTCAGCCGTGGAAGCGGAGCAAAGGATTGAAAGGTATATGGTCACCGCTGGTCAGGCCGTAAGTTATAAAGTGGGCGAGTTGAAAATCATTGAACTCAGGGAGAAGGCTAAGAAACAATTGGGCAGCCAATTTGATATCAGGGAATTCCACGATGTGGTGTTGGAAGACGGTTGTTTACCCCTGAGTATCCTGGAATCAAAACTGAACAAGTGGGTAGAGAAGACAAAAGCGAAATAACTAAGTGTTTCATCATGGCGGCGAGAAAAATCTTCCTGATGCTTGTTTTGTTTGTGTCAGGGTCAATCCATCATGCGCTCCATGCGCAGGTTAATTACCTCATAGAATACAAAGACAGCACGGCATCTATCATTCATGTCACCATTACACTGCCCAAACCAGTAAAGGCTTCTGCTGCATTTATTATGCCAAGGTCCGTACCCGGGGCGTATAGTGTGATTAAGTATGATGATTTCGTTGATCATATCGGTGCGTTGAACAGTAGTGGTGAACTGGTGAAGATGCATAAAGATGACAACGGCGCGCCCAGATGGTATGTCATCGATACAAATAAGAACATCACAGCGATACGGTATGTAGTTGACCTGGATAAGATGGAACACCAATTGGAATGTGCCGATGCATCCATTGTTCGTCCTCGTTTTGTGGGTGTATTGAACTATTCTATTTTGGGTTGGCTGGAAGGGACCGATCGCCAACCGGTGAAGTGTACGGTGCGCGGCGTAAATCAATGGCCCATCTTTACCACCCAACAGCCTTCTATTCCAAAGGGAGCGGATTCAATATCATTCAATGTTGCGGACTACTATACCCTTGCCGATGGACAGCTGTTCATCGGCCCCGGGCTTCGTGTTAAAAAGTACGAAGGACTGGTACCGCTGTACATTGCTTCTTATAGCCAGACAGGAGATGAGTACCTGGATGATTATGGCAAGCAGGGCATGATGAGTCTCGAGATACTCAAAGATTATTTTGGGGAACTTCCGTTCAAAGAATATTCTATTTTGTTGCGAAAAGCATTGCCCTTGGAACCAGGCATAGTGCCTGCGTTTGGCATGGAGCATCTTCAAAGTTCTACTTTCTTTGGCGATAGCTCGGGGTTCAGATGGGGCCCCATGGATCCAAAAATGCTCTTAGAAACCATGCCCACCTATCTTCATCATATGGGCCATGCTTTTTTGCCGCTGCGATGTTTTGGGGATGCATACCGGCCCTACGTGAAGGAGATTCCACCGATTGTTAGGAACATCTGGTTCAATGAGGGCTTTACCTGGTATATCACTTACGAAGCGTTGAAGTCGGCACGCTGGGAGCGCATTTTTTACAACAATACATACAAGGCGGATCCTCAAATCCGCGCCATGGGTCTCGAGGAATTATCGCAACAGGCTTCCCTGATGTACAGTGCTGATTTCCGTTTGGGAAGGGCGGTGTTTTCAAGAGGTGCCAGCATGGCCATGGAGATGAATGCATTGATCAAAAAAGAAACAGCTGGTAAGAAATCCATGAAAGATGTGATCAGGTTTCTTTATGATTGGTCGAAGGAAAACAAGCGTCCCTTCACCATGCAGGAGTTTCCTCAGTTGATTAGCAAAGCGGCAGGAGTGGATCTCTTGGGCTTATATAACAAATGGCAATTGCCGATTAATTGATATAGCTAACCTCAATTCTGCAACAACTTAATAGTTGGTTAAGACGAATTCATTATTTTCCCGTATATGGAAACGAGGACTATACCGGATATCCAGGTGAAGGCCCATACATTCAAAGACGGCAAATTATATGCAGGCTGGGCACCTATCCAGCTTCCTGTCTGGACGGGGTATTTGAAAGTCCCGTATCGCAAGGATGACCAGGGGCAGGGGTTGAACTTCATTGGCATCTCCAATAGCAAGGATACAGATGATAGATTTCTCTGCAGCCCGGAACAGCATGCGGCCTATTTTCATTTGTTGGATCACCAGGAGAAGATCCGGGATGCCATCATCACTAAGCTTAAGCAGGATTTTACAGATTTGTTGGAGAATGTGTATGACTCATACGATACAGAGGGCGACAGCTTTCCATCTTTATCATCATTGACTGCTGATTTTGATTTTCGGGATTATATCGGACCCACATCGGTCAACATCGAAAAAGATGTAAAAGACGGATTGGCTTATCTACTTTGGCATTTCCATTGCACCTGGGATACGGAACATGGGTTTGAAGTGGTTACGCATGGGGAGAGGATCATCGAGATTGCACCACAGGCAGATTTATGGAAGATCAATGAGGACAATGGTAGTGACAATAGCCAAGTGTCTGATGAAATGAGGTTTGCACAGCTCAGGGTAACAAAAAAGAAATGGTGGAAATTTTGGTGATTCAAGTACTTTAGATCACTAGAATAAAATATTGCCATGCAAACAGATTTCAAGATCAGGTACAATACCCAGATCAACGCACCACTGGAACGGGTTTGGGAAGCATTGACAGATGCAAAGATCGTTAAGCAGTATTTTTTCGGGACAGATCTGGTGACTTCCTGGGAGGTTGGTGAGCCGATTTATTACCAGGGCGAATGGGAAGGCAAGCCATACCAGGATAAAGGCATTGTATTGGAGTATGATCACCAGAAAAGACTGGCCTATTCTTACCTCAGCAGCTGGAGCGGAAAGGAAGATCTGCCGGAGAATCACCTTTGGGTGTGTTACGAAGTGGAGCCAACAGAAACTGGCACGGAGTTAACTATTTATCAAAGTAACTACAGTGAAGATCAGGCCAAACATTCAGAAGAGAACTGGGCTTCATTGATCAATGAAATGCGAAAGATGGTTGAAGGGTGAAAGAATTCCTTCCGGATAGTGATCTTTGCATGTCACTTTTTACCATTGCAGATAGCAAACCATCTTATTGATGTATACGTTTTCTTATTTTAAGGAGACCGACAAGCAGGTATTGTTGGAGTTTATGGCTGATCATCCGTTTATTTTTCTCACCGGCAGTTTCAACAACGGCGAGCAAGTGGCTACCCAAATTCCGGTGCTGACGGAAGTGAGAGGTGAGGAGCTCATCCTGCAGGGTCATCTTATGCGAAAGACGGATCACCACAGGGCCTTTATGGAAAATCCACAGGCGCTGGCGGTGTTTACCGGCCCGCAAGCCTACGTCAGTGCGTCCTGGTACACCAACCCCCGGATCGGTTCAACCTGGAACTACATGAGCATACATGTGGCCGGTGAAATGGAATTTATGACTGACGATGCGCTGGAGCAGTTCATGCGGAAATTCACCTTGCATTTTGAATCGGGAAACAGGGAGTCACCTACTTTCTTTGACAACCTGCCCGGAGGATTTCTGTCGAAAATGATGCCGGGCATTGTTGGTTTCGAGATCAGGGCGTCAAGCATTAATAACGTGTTCAAACTGAGCCAGAACAGGGATGAGGCAAGTTATCTTAACATCATTTCCCATCTGGAAGGCAGGGGTGGGGACGCTGCAAAGATCGCGGGAGAGATGCGGAAAAGGCAGGCAGCCTTATTCCCCCAGGGTGTTGAGTGGGATCCTTCCCGGTTTGATTCCTGATGTTCAAGTATATGGAAGACTCAATCGTATTGTATGGAGATCCGGAAATTATCGAAGGATGATGTTGATGCATTCGCTTCGCTCATCCATATTTTTAAAGACGTGTTTGAGGTGAAAGCTGCAATGCCTGGTGATGCCTACCTACAAAACTTACTGCGTAACCCTGATTTCATGGTTTTTGTAGTTAAGCAGGATGAACTCATCGTTGGCGGTTTAACGATCTATGTTCTGCATCACTATTATGATACCCGGCCTATGGCCTTCATCTATGATGTTGCAATTAGTAGCGCATTTCAGCGGCAGGGCTTTGGCAAAGCTTTGATGGCTCAAGTGCGCAGTCATTGCCATGCACATGGTTTTGCAGAGATTTTTGTGGAAGCAGAGGCGGATGACCCGGATGCCATTGAATTTTACAGGAGGACGAAAATGCACAAAGAAATGGCGGTTGTTCAATTTAGCGATGCAATGGATTGATGTTTACTGATTCATCGATTTATTGTAGATTTTGGCGGAAAAAGCTCAAACCTTAACTCGGCATGCATGATTTTCAGTCAATGGGAGCTGGTAGAATTCCTGGAAATTCCGTCACTAAGAAAGAGGTATTGCTATTCGTTGGGTTTTATCTCTTGAGTACTTTAGTTTATTATGCGGCAACCTGGATAACATGGGGTGGCCTTGAAGGTGGTCATTCATCCTTTTTTGATATTGAAGAATTCTTTGCAGCGGCCGGGGCCGACTTCATCATCAGTTTCATCTTGACCGTTCCCATTTGGTATATTACAGTAGTGGTTTTACAGAAGCATAGTGATCGGCTAAAATATGCGTTGACGCTTATTCTAATGCCAGTATTTGTATTGTTTGGGTATTATGGACAATTTGTCGTCAAAAATTATTTTGGATGGGCTATGTTTTGGGGCGGAACGCGTTTCATCTGGACCTTGTACAATCTGATGCTTTTTTATGCCGTACAGTTTGCGATCATCCATGCCTATAACTACTTTAAACAATTCAAGCGGCTGGAGAAAGAAAGATACGAGCTAAAGGAGGCGGTGATCAAATCAGAACTCACTGCGTTGAAGGCTCAACTAAATCCGCATTTTTTACATAACATGTTTAATTCCATCAATGCCAGTATCCCTCCGGAGAATGAAAGGACCAGAGAGCTGGTCATCTCGATGTCCAACCTTTTCAGATACCAAAACTACGCGGCCCAGCGAGAGCTGGTCAGTGTAAAGGAGGAAATAGATTTTACTATTGACTATCTGCAACTGATGAAAGTTCGCTTGAAATCTAAGCTGACATATGAAATCGACTTACCTGAGGAACTTTACTCATTTAAAATTGCACCCATGCTGTTGCAGCCACTGGTGGAGAATGCGGTAACCCATGGAATTGCATGTAGCCTGGAGCCTGCAAGCCTTTCCATACAGGTTTCAAAGATGGAGAACAAACTGGCATTTACAATTGCGGATACAGGGGTTGGAATGATTAATAAGGAAGCCGCGATGCAAAAAGGCATTGGACTCAAAAACACAAGGGAACGGTTAAAAAAGATGTATCACTCGGAAATGAAAATAGAAGACAATTGGCCCAGGGGAACAAAAATTTCATTTGCAATATGAAGCGCGTGGTCATTATTGATGACGAAGAAGATGCGAGGAGTGTATTGCGATATTATATCTCACAGCACACGGGGTTTGTTGTCGCCGGCGAAGCTAAAGACGGATTCGAGGCGGTAGAGGTGGTCAATCAGCTTCAGCCGGATCTGATCTTTCTTGATATCGAGATGCCCGGCCTCAATGGCTTTGAGGTGCTTACCCGTTTGAATGAAATACCTGCAGTGATTTTCTCTTCCGCTCATGACCAATATGCGATCAAGGCATTTGAGGTACATGCTGTTGATTACCTGCTCAAGCCTTACGGGAAAACTCGTTTTGAGACCGCTGTCAGCAGGGTATTGCAAAACCAGGAGAGCCTGGAGTCATTAACGGAAGAATTGTTGAAAAATGAGTCTCCATTTCCCCGGAAAGTGCTTTTGCATAGGGGGAACCGCAGGCTATTGGTTGACCTTAGTGATGTTGTGTACGGCAAAGCTGAAGGCGACTATACCCGGATTTTCACGACGAAACAGGAGTTGCTTTCTGTTAAATGCATCGGCTATTTGATGGAGAACTGGGATAGTGAAAATTTTATCCGGCTGCACCGTTCTTTTTTTGCAAACAAGAACTTCATCAGGGCGGTTGAGCGGAAGGATCGGTATTATTATGCGACACTTACAACAGGTGAATCCATTAGGATCAGCGATTCATTTCTACCCGACATTAGAAAAATGATGTTTTGACCGTTTCATCTGATTAATAACGGATTCGTCGGATTCCATGGATGATGCAGCTTTGGTAGCATTACCTTCATTTCACACATCAAATGAAGGTGTCTATGAATCTTTTTATTCGCATTTTTGTCCAGGTTTCACTGGTTTTGACCGGCACCCTTTCCGTGCACAGTCAGGTTGCCGTAAGCCCAGTTGTATCCACATCAAATGCCATTTCCGGGAATAGACCTTATACGGGCGTTATTGCAGACTACTATGCCAATGGTACCCCAAAACTTTGGAAGACATTAATCAATGGCAAAGCAAATGGCCTATGGCTGGAGTGGTATCCTGACGGTACACTGCGGTACCGCGCCTACTGGAAGAATGACCTTGGTCATGGCCGGTGGGAGTATTTTCACCCCAATGGAAAGCTTCGTTCTGAGAGTTTCTACATTGAAGATATTGTCCAAGGTATCTATCGCAGTTATTTTGATAATGGTCAGTTGGAATCTGATGGTACTTACCTGAAAGGTAAAAAGGATGGGGTAGAGGTTTTGTATGATCGTAATGGATCACCGCTGAAACGTAGTTTTTATGAGAATGGAAGATTAGTAGTAGATCAGCCCGTATTGTTTGAGTTGGGTAAGGTCACTGACCAGGTGAGTAATGTCTGGGGCATTTGTTTTACACCTGACGGGAATACTGCGTACTTCACAAGACGAGATGCTACCACTCGAAAAAAGCGTATTTATGTGACCGAAAGATCAGACACTGGCTGGTCTGCTCCCCGTATTGCGGATTTTTCAACAGATGAGGACGAGTCGCCCTACATCAACCCTCAAGGCACCATAATGTTTTTTGCTTCCTATAGACCGTTGCCGGATGTAGTGGCCAAGCGTAGCACGGACAGCAATATCTGGTTCATGGATAAAACGAGCAGTGGTTGGAGTCAGCCCAGCCCTGTAAAAGGCGGTATTAACAAAGTGATGGATGCTGCGGATAAATGGCCAGCGAAATATGAGGCAAGTCCGGCCACTGATCAATCTGGCAACTTGTGGTACGCTACAAAGGCAACACAGACCAGTGTGACGAATTTGTATTTTGCTCCGCGTCTTCCAAACGGTTCTTTTGGAAAACCCGTTGAGATGATAGAGCTCTCGAGTAATCAGTATTTTGACGGAGCTCCCGTCTTTGCGTCCAACGATTCTTTGTTGTTTTTTTCCTCGGATAACCGGGCTGATGGATTGGGAGGTTCAGATATCTACTATGCTAAAAAGCTGAATGGGGTGTGGACCAAGCCAAAGAACTTTATGCCACAGGTGATAAACTCATATTATGATGATGGTTTTCCTTCATTTTCTCCAGATGGGAAGCTCTTCTTTTTCAGTAGTATGAGGGCTGGCAGAAAGGATGCAAACGGAGAATTGATCTGGGATTTGTACTACATCGAAACAAGGTTCCTGACCATTGAGTAGTTGAGTTAACTGACTACGATTCGCTGGGCCTCTCAGGACATATTCTAGTATTAATTACCTACCATGTTGAGAATCTCATTCACCATTTGTATGGTGTTGGTGACTTGTATTGCCTTTGGACAGGCAGCTGCCAGAACCTATCTGACGAAACGGACATTGCAGAAGCCGAAGATCGACGGCAGACCAACGGAGAAAGTTTGGACTTTTGAAGTAAGCGGAATTTCTGCACATTCGGTATGATTGGTATGTGTGCGAAGGGTTGGTTGTGAAATAGTTGCCCGAAATCCTGTTTTTACAGGACATAAGGGATGCTTTTTTTATTGAGATTTGAGGATGATCATTTTATTCAAAAAGATACAGATATTCAATTTGGTCATCGGCTTTTCTGTATTGTCGATGGGGGCAGCGGCCCAGTCTTACCTCCCTCCCTACGAAGATGAGTATCTGGGATGGATCAGGGTGTATAATTTTAAAGGAATAACCAAACCGGTTAAGGTAGACGAGAAGAACTACACCACTGCACAGTTGTCACTCATTGATTCCTTTGGCAACTGGATGCAGGCAAGTTATACGCCCAAAGGTGGGCTGGGTGATATCAAGAAATACCTGACTCCCCAGAAGAATGTTTATAATGAAAAATACAATGAAGCGGTACCATTGAGCTATGGTGCCAGTGCCATAACATACAGATTCCTGAAGAAAGTCAATGGTAAATGGGCGCCGGAGAATAATCTCGGTCACAAATGGACCATTGCGGCAAATGAAATACCCCTGGATAACAGGCTATTGGGTATCAATACCAGCAAAGTTTGCCTTTTTAATATACCCGTGTATGATAAAGTGCTTATCAAAGAACAGCCTAACAGCCTGGAGGCTCGTGAGAGGAAAATGTATGATTTGTCCGGCTATCCATCGATTTCAAAATATATCTACTACACCAGACCTACCGCCAATAGTCAGGAACAGGTTAGAAGTGTGGTGATCCTAAGTAAGGATAATCGATTTCCCTTTGTACAGGTGACCATCGGGGAGATGCTGAAATACATGGAAGATGCCATTCCGGTCAAGTATGCAGAAGAAAAGCAAACTGCCTATGAGCAGAACGCTTATGATGCCAATCATTTAGCCAGTGCAATGAGGAATCTGGATAAAAAATACAATGATGCAAAAGCCATGCTGAACCGGTTGAAAGAAAACTATAAAACCAGGGTAGCAGAATTTGCTTACGGTAGCAATTATTCCGTCATGACGCTGGCCAACGGAGAGGATATCTTTACGAATGGGAGAGATGCCGATAAATTTGATCTATCGCTACCGGTGTATAGGGTTGATCCTGCGTTGGAGGCTTTATGCAAAACCGATAAACCGCAGTGGATCATGATCAAATGGTTCGGTGGGTCACTGGATGAACCTTATTTCAAGCATATGTTTGAATCTGTTGTCAACAATTTTAATTTCAAATACGTCTACGATTTCTTTTTTGACCCTGCCAGGGTAAAGGGTCAGCGTTATCGTCCACTTCGCTCACCTGTCTTCTAAGTAGAAACTACGAAGTAGCACAGGTAGGCAATATTGAGATCATGATGCGTTAAAATCCTGTTTTTATAGGATTGACCAGCCGGAACGGTGCACATACATTTACGAGGTAAACTTCATCAATTATGCGACAGGTATTGCTTCTCATGATGTCAATTGCGCTTTTGTCATCTGTGATGGGTCAGCAACAAACTTTTGATCTGGTTACTTACCAGGAACCCAAGGGTTGGACGAAAGAAATTAAGAAGAACATCGTCACTTATACAAAGATAGACGAGGCAAGGAAAACCTGGTGTGTGATTGGTGTGGTGAAAAGCACCACCAGCAAGGGAAGTATAGAGGCTGACCTTGAAAGTGAGTGGAACGATCTTGTGGTGAAGCAGTACAATGCAGACTCCATGCAAGCCACAGAAACCATGGAGGGCGAAGGCTGGAAGGTCAAATCGGCTTCCGGTAAGTTCGTAACGAACAAAACAGATAATGCCGTCATCCTTACCACCTTCAGTGGATACAATCGATGTGTCAGTATATTAGCCACTACCAATAGCCAGCAGTTTCTGGAATCCATAACGGACTTTGTTGGGAACATTAACCTAAAGGTTCCAGACACTACCATGATTTCTTCTACTGATGCCATCGCATCGTCAACGGGTTTTAGATTCACGACTTCTAATTTTGATGATGGGTGGACGGCTGTGGAAGAAGCAGACTGGGTTAGGGTGACCAAGGGCAATATCACTGTTTTACTGCACTACGCAAAAGCGGGAACGGTTATCGCTGCGGATCCGGAACCACATGTCAACAATGCATGGAATATCCTCGTTGCACCGCGTTACAGCAATCTCAAGAACTATAAAGTGGCGTCTCCGCCTTTGGATCATCAGCGCGGGTATCTGGGGGCGGGAGATCTAACCGATAAGCAAACCGGTAAGCAGGTGTATGTGGCTCTCTTTCGAAAAGGCAGCAGCAATTGGCTGGAGGTCATCACGCCAGACAAAGCCAGTTTTGTGGATGCCTTTGGCGCAGATGTAGATTTGATAAAATGGGACTCGCCCAGTGAGATTTGGAATCCGCTGTTGCAATTGTTCAACTACAACAAATTTGCAGTGGCCGCATCCGATCTTACGGGTAAGTGGGCGAGTTGGAGTGGTGCCGGTGTGCAATATGTGAACGTGTACACAGGGTTAGATGCAGGGATGGGCCATGCACAAAGTAGCAACGAGATCGTATTCAATGCAAACGGAACATATAACAGGGAGTACAAAGGCGTAAGCGGCAGCCCGGGCACTGGGAACAAATACTATGGCGAGAAGAACAATGGAAACGCGATCGTGTCCAATTGGGAGGTTCAATTGACCAATGCGTTCAAAGGGGAGACGCATGTATTTTCAGCATATTTCGAAGCTGTCAAAGGCGGACGGATTTTACATCTCTACCGTGGCAATATTGAGGATATGCATATGTATAAAGTCAAATGAAACTATCATCTAGTGTTGAATTAGACTTCTAGAAGCATTTTCTTGTTCATGATAGATCATTTTTAAGTTGAATTATCACTTAAATTTATCTATGCGCAGTATTCATTATGTCGTTGGCGATGCAACAGATCCTGGTGGTTCTGGCAACAAGGTTATTGCACACATTTGCAATGATATTGGAGGGTGGGGTAAGGGTTTTGTTACCGCTATTTCAAAGCGATGGAAGCAGCCAGAGCAGGCTTATCGTGATTGGTATAAGTCTAAGCAGAATTTTTTACTTGGAGAGTGTCAATTTATCCAGGTAACCGAAGATACCTGGGTCGCCAATATGATTGCACAGCGGGATATTCGATATGATAAAATCGGGAATCCTCCAATCCGATATGATGCGTTGAGTAAGTCTTTGAAATCTCTTGGCAATTTTTCTATTGAGATAAATGCTTCAGTGCATATGCCGAGGATAGGTTGCGGATTGGCAGGAGGTTCTTGGGATGAAATTGAACCAATAATACAACAACAGCTGTCCTCAAAGTCAATAGAGGTTTTTGTTTATGATTTTCAACCTTAGCAAGAATTTGACTCAGTAAGAATTTGGCTCGTATCTTCACTGATAAATCTTCAGTCCATCACAAACATTTTATCTCTGCTGTTCAGCTTTTCCCTGAAAAGTTCAATCCTGCTGATTTTCTTTTTTCATGGGATCGTGTTTGCATGTTTATTATTTGAAAAAGGATGGCAACAGGAGCGTGCTTCAACCAAATGGCTGGGTTTTTTCTCATTGCTCTGCGCATTGTATATCGCGCCGTTCATGCTGGGTTACGCCGGTTGGTATAGTAAGCAACCTTATCGGAACATACTGTTCTATATTCCTTTCCAGCAGCTCTTTCTCTTTGGTCCTGTACTTCACTTTTATGTGCGGTCTCTGCTGGACCAATCATTTCAGTTCAAACGCGGGGATTGGGTCCATTTTCTTCCATCAGCGCTCTACGGAATTTATACAGTGGTTGTTTTTGTGACCGATGTGTTGGTGTTGAAAAAAGCCTATTTCTATGAAGACGGGAACGATAAAGATTTTGCCACCTGGTACCAGATCGCCGGGTTTTGCTCCCTGGCATTCTACCTTTTTAAATCGCTGCGCATTTACAAAACCTACCGGACTATCACCTATAACCTCGTGAGTTTCGCAGATTCCGTCATGTTCCGGTGGACGCAACGTTTCCTCATCGCCTTCCTGCTGCTCATCGGCATTCGATTTCTTTTCTTCATCATCAACCCGGAGGCCGGGGCATTTGGACAGAAGTTCTGGTACTACGTCTGTTTCTCACTGTTGTTTTATTATATCACGATCAGCGGATATACCAATTCCCTGCTTTCGGCTACACCATTTGCTGCAAGCATGGCGGAACCAGACCCGGAACCAGAAACGGAGATAGCGCAGAAGCTGCCCGATCTTGACGTCTGGAAAGACAAAGTGGAGCTACTGATGACCAAAGAGAAAATGTATGAGAATCCGGAGCTGGTGATCGCTGATCTGGCCGGGAAACTGGATACCCATGCTAAGAAAATCTCCCAGGTGATCAACCAGGGTTTCGGGATGAACTTTAATGATTTTGTGAACCACTACCGGATCAAGGCAGTGAAACAGAAGATAGAGGAAGGGGAGCATAATATTCAGACGCTACTCGGCCTGGCGTTCGACTGCGGCTTTAACTCCAAATCCACTTTCAACCGCGCCTTCCTAAGGGAGACTTCCCTCACCCCCAAAGAATACATCGATAAAAATGACAAAAACTAGGTCTCAAATCCGGATTTAGGTCCGTCCCCAACCTTTGCTGTCCCATTTTTGCTGAAATTGAACCCGATGCGTTGTACGTTTTTGTTGATCGCCCTGTTTCTGCAGACTGGTTTGTCTGCGCAACTTTCTCCATCCATGGTTCGTGGGCTGGACTCCATAGCAACCCAGGACGTGCCGAAGGGCGCACCAGGTATTGCCACTGGTATCGTAAAAGATGGTAGGATCATCTACCAGAAAGTGGCGGGTTTCGCCAGCCTGCCGGATTCCATGTTGATCACCAGCACCACCCGATTCAACATTGCTTCCAATGGCAAACAGTTTACGGCGCTGGCGGTGTTGATGTTGATCGATGAAAAAAAGCTCAGCCTGACCGATGATATCCGTAAGTTCCTGCCCGGCCTATACCCCGGGATCAAAGAGCCGATCACCATCCGTCACCTGCTGACCCATTCCAGTGGCATCCGGGATGTGTATGACCTCTGGAGCCTGCAGGGCATCACTTGGTGGAAGCAAAGTTTTGGGAACAAGGACGTGATCAGCCTTCTGGAAAAACAGCAGGACCTGAATTTTACCCCGGGTTCCAAATACCTGTACAGCAACAGCAATTATATTTTGCTGGCCACGATCGTAGAGAAGGTCACGGGAAGATCCTTCATTGACTACACCAATGCGATGTTCAGGAAGTTGGGCATGCACAAGACGTCATTTGAATCCGATGCACAGAAGATCAAGGGACCCATTGCGAGGGCCTACTTCAATTTCGACACCTGGACCACTTATAATTGGATCTGGAATGTGTATGGCGACGGGAATATTTTCTCTACGCTGGAGGATCTTTTGTTGTATGAACAGGGTTTACAGAAAGGGAGAAGTTGGAAGGTGGAAGGCAGAAGTCAGCAGCCCGTGATAGGATCATCCATTACCAATTACGGATACGGATTAGAATTTGGGAATTATAAAGGGCTGCCCTATGTTTTCCATGAAGGGGCAACGGGTGCGTGGAAGGCCACGGTGATCCGGTTTCCGGAAAAGAAGGTTTCTATGGTTACCTTAACCAATACCGGAAAAGCCACACCCAATACGCAGACCCGGCAGATGGCCGATGTGTATTTTGGTATCCCTAAAAACGCATCATTCTGGTTAACGAAACCTGCGGCTGAAGGACCGATGGTGAAAGATGAAGAAATCATCGGTACTTATCTCACGGAAGACAATTTCGCTTTTCAGTTTGAGCAGCGGGAGGGGAAGATGTACTTAAAAAGGGTGGGACGGAACGATGTGTTACTGGAAAGGGAAGGGGCCAATATTCTTCACCAGACTTATGATCCGCCATTCAAACAGGAGTTTCTCAGAAATGCGAAAGGCGAATTAACGGTTACGGCCTACTACACATCCCATGCACCTTACACACTCACCAGGGTGAATGCGAATTTTGATGGTTTCGATTTTGCTTCCCCTGTGGGCAGTTATCGTAATGTTGAGACCGATGTGGTGATCTCGATGCAACACAGCGGAGGACAAAACTATGCGGTACAGATCGGGACAGACAGCACCAAAGGGCTGTTGGTAACACCTACGAAAATGCTGGTGGATAATTATGTCCTGGACTTTGTGGCCCAGGGCTTCTTACTGGGAGGGGATAGAATTCAGGGCGTGGTGTTTAGGAAGGAGTAGTTTTGTAAACTAGCATCGATCTGTTTACAGCTTAGCAAAAAAGCGGACAAAAATTCCGTCCGCTTTTGCTTGTTTAAGATCCTGACTTAGGATCCATTTCTTTCTTCTTTTTTTCCATCAGCTCCTTGTAGGTAGTCTGCTGTTCGGGCGTTAGGAAAGCAAACAATTTGGTTTCTTTTTCCTTCTTGAGTTGCATTTTCCTTTCTTTCTTCACATCCTCGTTGAGGTTGCCGTCATTCATGACTACGTCCATTTTGTCTTTATACTCCTTAGACAAGGTGTCATACTTTTCAGTCTGCTCAGGTGTGAGTTTCAGCTGCTCTTTTACATGTTTTTCCCAGGCTGCAGGATCTTTCTTTACATCCTGTGCGAAAGCTGCCATAGAAAAAACAGAGCCCACAATTAATAATACCAGTAATTTTTTCATGGTGATGATTTTTATACAGTAGGTTGAAAAAATGATGCCAACTAGCCACTTATCCAGAATCATTACATGAATTAACAGAGCCTTGTTCCCAAATTGTAGAATCATCAACCGGGCATAAAATTTATACACTGGTGTAAGCGGCTTTTCGTACCTTCTCACGGCACGCAAACAACTAAACACCTGTATGAATATATTATTGAACAGGACCTTTTTCGCCTTGGTCATCTGCCTGTTATCAGTAGGCACAACAACATTTGCCCAGCAGACCTATTCGCAAGAGACGCTCGACAAAATCAGGGAAGTGGAAACCAATATCACCGGTAATCTTCTGGTGAATGATGAAAAGCCCGCTACCATTCAGGAAAGGATGGCGAAGTACAAGGTCAAGGGTATGAGCATCGCCGTGATTTATAATTATAAAATTGTTTGGGCCAAGGGCTATGGCTGGGCTGATGAAGGAGAGAAGCGGCCCGTTACGCCTGAGACGCTTTTTGAACCGGGGTCTATCTCAAAGTCACTCAATGCAGTGGGTGTGCTCAAGCTTGTTCAGGATGGAAAAATCGATTTGAATCAGGACATCAACACCTATCTCCAATCATGGAAGTTTCCTTATGATTCTTTATCGAAAGGAAAGAAAATTACTGTTGCAAACTTACTCAGTCACACGGCCGGACTTTCCGTTCATGGATTTCCTGGTCATCCCATCGATGGACCGGTGCCAACACTCTTACAGGTGCTGGATGGCATCAAACCTTCCTATACGCCGGCGGTGCGGAGCCAATTTGAGCCGGGCCTACGGTATCAGTATTCCGGCGGTGGTACGTCTATTTCGCAGGTCATTCTTACTGACATCGTTCAACAACCTTACGATGTTTGGATGTATGAGCATGTGCTGAAGCCCATCGGCATGACCCATAGCACCTATGCGCAACCGTTAACGGCCAACCTAAGGCATCTGGCCGCAACGGCATATAACAGGGACGGCTACCCGCTAAAGGGTAAATTCCACGTGTATCCTGAGCAGGCAGCAGCAGGATTATGGATGACACCCAGTGATCTCTGTAATTACATCATCGATATGCAGTTGGCCTATCAGGGAAAGCCATCCAAAGTGCTGAACCCGGAGATGGTGAAGTTGCATCTCACGCCGTATATCGATAAAAATGCGGCGATGGGCACTTTTGTGGTGAACATGGATAGCGCTTTGTATTTCCAGCATAGTGCGGGAAATGATGGATTTTCCGGGATTTTTTATGGTAGTCTAGACGGTGGGTATGGTGTTGCCGTTTTCCAGAATACGGATAACTATCAGATTCTGCCGGAAGTGGTGAATAGCGTAGCTAAAGCGTACAACTGGAAGAATTTTTACCGGGCACCGGCACGGAAAACGGCGATTCAGGTGAGTGATGACGTGATAAAAGCCTATGAAGGTATTTATCTCTATGATAATAGCGTTGCGGCCATAGGTAAGCGAGACAATGACTACCATTTTTACACGGACGGTACATTTGCCCGGATGTATTTTACCAGCCCGCAGACTTTTTTCAATGCGGAGTTTAATGCGGTGAAAACCTTTGTGAAGGATGAGAAAGGCCAAGTAACGGGCTATACCAGGGAAGCGAATGGACAGTCCTATCCCATGGCCAAAAGGGTAGGGAATATCGATACCCTGAATGCCCCTTCAAATATTTTTAACGATCTGGGCTGGTATTATTTTGAAATGAAGAACTACAGAGAATCCCTCCATTGCTTTACACGCGGCACAACCGTGCATTCCCAGGACCTTAATCTATGGATGAATAAAGCCCATCTGCATCTCTTTAATAATGAATATGCAAAGGCGCGCGACATTTACAAAGCCCACTTGAATGACATGATCCGTCCGGGTTACAGCTGGCAGGATTCTATGCGGGATGATTACAGTTATTTTGCCGATAAGAGATATGATATGAAGGCGTTTGACAAGGTATTTGCCGAATTGAAAGTAGACAAACCTTCGCTATAATGAAGTTCAGATTAATTCTTCGTCTGTGCTTTAGCCTATTCCTGTTTTTTCAGCTCAGCTGTAAGGAGGGGAGTGCCGGAAGTCAGCGTAGAGCTGTTTCGGTGAATAATCCAATTCTAGATTCACTCACCACAGCTTTGCAGTGTATATCAGACAGTTCGCTCATTCCCGGTTTTGCTGCAGCCATTGTGAGCGATGAGGAAGTGATGTACAGCAAGAGTTTTGGATATGCAGATGCGCAAAAGCGAATCCCTTTTTCCACTTCATCGGTCAATTCCATAGCCTCAGTGTCAAAGACGTTCATCGGAATGGCAATCCTGCAACTTGTGGAACAGGGTAAGTTGACATTGGACGAGCCTGTTAATGATATCCTTCCATATGCAATCGTCAATCCTTATTTTCCGGATATACCTATCACGGTCCGGCATTTGGTTACCCACACTTCAAGTCTTGAACAGGAATTTGATCCGGAAGATGTGGGCGAATCCACTATTGTGCTGATTGATAGTTTCGCGATTACACCAGAAACGCCTGCTGGGTTTCAGAAAGACATCGCCTATTACAAACTTGGGAAGTTTATTTCAATAGACGATCATATCCGCAATTTCACTCAGCCCTCAGGGAGATGGTATACCAAGGATAACTTCATGCGTAATGCGCCAGGGAGCAGGTTTAACTACACCAACCTCGGAGCACTTGTGGCTGCGCGCATCGTGGAGATTAGATCTGGCTTGTCTTTCGATGACTATACCCAACAATACATTTTCACGCCCTTACAGATGAAGCATACTGCTTGGAACTACAAATCCCTGAAAGGCTCCGATTTCACTACAATTTATACCGTTGACGATCGGAAAAATCCAACTCGCGTTCTCGAGCATCCCAGGTACGAAATGACAGATTACCCTGTAGGTGGGTTGAAGACGAATATCGATGACTTAAGTATCTATTTGCGTGAGATCATCAGGGGCTACAGAGGCAATGGGTTACTGCTCAAACCAGACTCTTATCAGGTACTACTGAATCCGCAATTGGGGGACTCCTGTTTTGTAAAACGATCTGAATATTTGTTTGATGACCAATATAATGTTGGGGTATTCTGGGCCGTTTCCGCACCGGGATATCGGTTGCATAATGGAGGTACAATCGGTGTCTATTCTTTTGTTTATTTCGATCCGTTGACGGGAATTGGCGTAACGGCATTTTGTAACCTGCCTCACGATGATTTTGGAAAGATCAGGGATGCCTTGCATCAATATAGTGTAAGGTTGAAAAGTCAATAAACTCCTCTGAACGTAATCATTGGGTAATCCCCATGAGTCATACGTAGGCTTCTAACATGTGGCAAACTTTTTGCATATAAGTTTGTTCATAAAAGCAGAAACCAAGCTTATGAGGAAGATCCTTTTCAGCCTTTGCGCGTTGATCCTGACCGCCCAATTCGCCATGGGGCAATCGAAACCGGATTGCACCCCCTTGTTCTCCGGTCTTGCCGATCATTCCATTCAGGAATGCATTACCCGGGAGTTTGATAAACTGGAGATCTATACAAAAGATAAATCCAACGGATACACGAAGAGTGAGAAAACCGGTGAGTATATGAAGGTTAGTTTTTCTTTCGATGGGGATTTTCAGAAAAGGCCATCGGCATTACAGATCTACCAGAACTATACGAATGCGATTACTAAGGCAGGAGGTGAAGTATTGTACAATAATGAGAACAGCGGTGTTTATGGAAAATTGAAAAAGGGTGGTGATACTTATTGGATAAAAGTACATACCGATGGCAGTGGGTTTTATTGGCAGGAGACCATCAAGGAGGCTTCAATGAGGCAGGATGTAGTGATGACCGCGCAAGAGATCGGCAATGCCATGAATGCAGAAGGAAGGGTTGTTTTTTATGGTATTTATTTTGACACTGATAAAGCCATTCTCAAACCGGAATCTGCACCCACACTCACCAGTATTGCTGAGTATTTAAAGCAGCACCCGAGTATAAAAGTTTTTGTAGTGGGGCATACGGATAACACCGGCGCCTATGCGAAAAACCAGTCGCTCTCCCGGGACCGCGCCAATGCAGTAGTGAATGAACTCGTCACAAAATACGGAGTGAGCAAGGGCCAGCTCATTGCCGAAGGCGTATCATCCTTATCGCCCATGGCATCCAATAATACCGAAGAAGGAAGGGCAAAGAACAGAAGGGTAGAGATCGTTTTACAGTAGTTAGACACATCGGCAGAATGATGAAAGATTGGAATAATCATGTGAAACGGGTATTCCTGTATGTCAGTTGCTTTCGGTGCAGGACTGCGAAAATTTGAATCAGAATTCTTCTATCAAAATCAGTGGTTATAGGTATGTCAGTTCTTACCTTGAAGGAGGTAAAGTATTGTCTTCACCTTTACAGTTATAACCCTTAAAATCATGCGTTCTTCATTTTTTTCCCTGCTGTTGGGATGCTTAATTTTATATGGATGTTCAACACCTAAAAATGCTGGATCCTCTTCGGCTAAACCATTCAAGGCCTCGCTCGACTTGGTGAATATAGTGGATGATAAAGTGAAAGTAGTCGTAAGATTTGCAGCGCCCGCCTCTACCGAAATTTTGTATCGTTTACCGAAGGTTATTCCGGGAACATATGCAGTAGGTGATTATGGCAGATACATCGTGGACTTTAAAGCCCTGGATGCATCAGGAAAAACCTTGCCGGTCACCCGACCGGATGTGAATACCTGGCAAATCATGCAGGCCAAACAGTTGGATCGCATTGAGTATTTCGTGAACGATACATTTGATGAAGAGGTGAAGCAGCAGGAAGATCCCAGTCAGCCTATTATTTTTTCACCCGCAGGTACCAATATATTAAAGGGTGAGAATTTCTTTCTCAACCTCTGTGGATTTGTGGGCTATGTGGAAGGACAGCAAGAGCAACCTTACGAGATATCCATTACACATCAGCAGGAGTTGGTGGGAACATCTGCACTGAACGATGAGGATAAAAGCCCTACCCAGGATTTTTTCCGTGCGGCCCGTTATGCAGAAGTGGTTGACAATCCGCTGATGTACGCAAAACCTGATATTGCGTCCTTCAATATTAAGGGAATGGATGTGTACCTGCATGTGTATTCGCCCAGGAATAAAAAGATCACGGCCCAAACCCTGATGCCCGGACTACAGAAAACCATGACCGCGCAAAAGGAGTTTTTGGGTGATATCAACAAGAACAAAAAATACGCAATCCTCATCTATCTCACCTCGCGGGGAAAGGATGACGCGCAAGGAACGGGTGCGTTGGAACACAATAGTTCCACTTCGGCCACCTTTGATGACGAGATGGATGTAAATGGCCCCACCCACACGATTTCGCACGAGTTTTTCCATACCCTCACACCCTTGAACGTGCATTCAAAGGAGATCCATTATTTTGATTTTCACGATCCCAAGATGTCTCAGCATCTGTGGATGTATGAGGGATTTACCGAGTATTTTTCTTTACTGTTTAAAGTGAACAAAGGATTACTGGAAGAGCAGGTCTTTTATGATATGATGAAAGACAAGGTTGATCTTGCCGCTTCCATGTACAAGAATGAAATCAGTTTCACCGAAATGAGCAGGCGGGTGCTGGAGCCCGAGATAAACAAGCAGTTCAACAATGTTTATAATAAGGGTGCTGCCATGGCCATGTGCCTGGATATCATTATCCGAGAAAAAAGCAATGGCAAGCGTGGTATTCTCAGTGTGATGGGTGAGCTCTCTGAGATCTATGGACCCAACAGGCCTTTTGATGATGATGCACTCATCCCGATGTTCACGAAGATCACTTATCCGGAAGTGGGTGCGTTTTTACAGCAGCATGTGGTGGGTACGCAACCTGTGGACTATGCATCCATTCTTCCCAAGGTGGGCGTTGCAGTAGAACAGGTGAAAGAGCCTGTAAAAGTGGCATTGATGGTGGGTGATCAATCCTATTTCAGGATCGATGCAAAACAGAACAAAGCATTTGTGGATACAAAAGACGGGAACAATGTATTTCTGAAGGCCATCGGATTTGAAAATAATGATGAAATCATTGAACTCAACGGGTTTCGTATTGAGGGGCCAATGATGGAAAAGATTGTCACCATTATGGGGTATAAACTCAAGGAAGGAAGTCCCTATATGGCCAAGGTGATCCGCAACGGGCAGACCATCGATCTCAAAGGAACCGTCAAGCTGAACTACGTTGATGGCCAGAAATTCATCTTCCGGGATGTATCGAAAACCGCCTTGAAGGAACAATGGCTGACTAAGTAGGCATTGGGCATTGGGCACTGGGCATTGCCACATTGTCAAATTGCCGCATTATCTTTGCCTATGCCATATAAAGAAGTATACATCGTTTCCGCTGTGCGCACGCCCATGGGAAGTTTTGGCGGCGCGTTGAAAGATTTTTCCGCAACAGAACTGGGTGCCATTGCCATCAAAGGGGCCATCGCTAAGGCGGGCGTTGATCCTGCTGCTGTACAGGAAGTTTTAATGGGTTCTGTAATCCAGGCCAACCTCGGCCAGGCACCGGCCAGACAGGCTGCGAAAAAAGCCGGACTTCCGGATCATGTGTCTTGTACCACCGTCAATAAAGTTTGCGCCAGTGGCATGAAAGCCATTGCACAGGCGGCGCAGCTGATCATGCTGGGCGATCGGGATATTGTGGTGGCGGGTGGCATGGAGAGCATGAGCAATGTGCCATACTATGCGCCCAATATGCGTTGGGGAAACAAGTACGGTAACGTTCAACTGGTGGATGGATTGGCGAAAGATGGCCTGACCGATGCATACGACAACCAGGCCATGGGCATGGCGGCGGAATTGTGTGCACGTGAATGCGGCATTAGCAGGGAAGACCAGGATGCGTTTGCAGTAGAGAGTTACAAACGCTCACAGGCGGCCTGGAACAATGGATATTTTGAGAACGAGATCGTTCCCGTTCCGATACCACAACGTAAGGGAGATCCAGTGCTATTTGCAAAAGACGAAGAACCTTTTAATGTCAAGTTCGATAAGATTCCTGAGCTGCGTCCGGCCTTCACCAAGGAAGGAACAGTAACTGCGGCGAACGCGTCTACCATGAATGACGGCGCTGCCGCCTTGGTTCTCATGAGTGGCGATAAAGTAAAAGAACTCGGCCTGAAACCCATCGCCAAAATCCTTTCTTATGCCGATGCAGAGCAGGCACCAGAGTGGTTTACCACTACGCCTTCGCTTGCCATACCGATTGCATTGCAGAAGTCGGGTTTTGGGGTTCAGGATATAGACTTTTGGGAATTGAATGAAGCGTTTGCCGTGGTGGGTATTGAGAATACAAAAAGACTACAACTGGATCCTGCAAAAGTGAATGTTTTCGGCGGCGCGGTTTCATTGGGCCATCCGCTGGGTTGTAGTGGTGCGCGCATCATCGTGACCCTGATCAATGTACTGCATACCAATAAGGCGAAAAGGGGAGGAGCCGGTATCTGCAATGGCGGCGGTGGCGCATCTGCGATGGTGATAGAATCTGTTTAATTGAATGTTTGTAACGGAACACCATGCAACAACCTTTAGTATCTCCTGTAACAGAACAAACGGACCAGCGCTTTAATGATCTGGTTCAATTTTTCAATGAAACCTTGGGGTTTTGTCCGAACAGTGTAAGAACTATGTATCACCGTCCGGAGATTGCCTATGCCTTCATCGCGCTCAACAAAGCAGTAATGGAAAACAAGGGAAGGGTGTCCAGTTCATTAAAGCGACTTATCGGTTATATCAGCAGTAATGTTGCAGGCTGCAGGTACTGCCAGGCGCACACGATCCGCGCGGCAGAACGGTATGGTGCGGAGCAGGCACAATTGGAGAACATTTGGGCGTTTAGAACGCATTCCGCATTTACTGAAGCAGAACGTGCCGCACTGGAGTTTGCCTGGGCGAGTTCCGTAATTCCCAATGCTGTGGATGACGCCATTGCCGTTAAGCTCCGTCAATATTGGGATGAGGGTGAAATAGTTGAGATACTGGGTGTGGTTGCTTTGTTTGGTTATCTGAACCGATGGAACGATTCCATGGGAACGGAATTGGAAGCCGGGGCCATAGCATCCGGAGAAGAATTACTCTCTGGTTCTGGCTGGACGGTGGGGAAGCACGCATACTAAGGACAGTGCCTAATCCCTACTAATGCCCAGTGCCTAGTGCCTAATTTCTACGCAAAGCGTTTCCCCCAAAGTTCCACGGACGATCTCTGGTTGCCATAACTCCGTGTATCGTACCAGAAGATGACCTTGTTGACCTGTTCATTGTTGTCTGTAAGTTTAATCTCCCGGCTTTCATTTCCGGCGGAGACATCGTTCCTGAGTTCTATTGATTTTTTGGTGCCGTCATTGAACCAGATCTCACAGCGGTGCAAATTCACCCCTCCTTTAAGGACCTTGATTTTGATGGCTTTGAGGGGGAGGCCGGCAACGGCATTGACGGTGGTCATTCCGCTGGCAGTAGGTTCAACAGTGGATTCCCCAACCTTGCCCCAGGAAACCTGGTTTGAATGGCTTGGGACCGGGCGGAAGGAAACCAGCGCTACGATGAGCGTTGCTCCGAGGAGAAAGCTCTTGGTAATGTTTCTCATACCTAACCTGTTTTAGTTTTTAGTTTGGACCTTGGACTTACTGAAAAGTACCCTAGTTTTCGGTAAATCGCAAGACACGACCACCCAGCCATTTTATTGTATGATGTGTATAAATTCCATGCCATGAGGCTGATTTGCAACGTATTTGGGGATATCGGGGTCAATCAGAGACATACAAGACATATGAAAACATTCAGCATTCTTTGTGCACTCGGGCTGATGCTTGCGCTGGCTGCTTGCCAAAAGGAAAATCAACGAATTCAAACCAATGGCCGTAGCCTGAAGGGAATCTGGGAACTTAGGGTAGTAAATGGGGGTATGCTAGCGTATCCGCCGCCTATTTTGCCTGGAAATGGCGACCAATGGCGGTTTTCCGAAAAGGAGTATGGGAAATACTATAAGGACACCCTTTATCGCACCGGAAGGTATACCATTAGCCAGGGTACGGGAACAGATCCCAATACCCAGCGGGCTATTGACCAGTTTATTTTTGATCAGGTCCCATCAGAATCCTTTGAATTACGGGACGACACCCTTCGGATTTACTACGGCCCCATTGCAGCCGATGGCATAATCATGCTATATGCCAAGATTTCTGATCAATTCTAACCGCAAATTCTATTTCACAGCTTTATACCTTCACACTTCCACACCAATTTTTCCCTTATTTTTGCCCCTCGAAAATCTGCATTTACAAATGGGAAGGATTATACAGTTCAGGGAAGCATTACGCGAAGCCATGAGTGAGGAAATGAGAAGGGACGAAAGGGTGTTCCTGATGGGTGAAGAGGTGGCTGAATACAACGGTGCGTATAAAGTGAGCCAGGGTATGCTGGAGGAGTTTGGTGAGAAGCGCGTGATTGATACCCCCATTGCTGAGCTGGGCTTTACCGCCGTAGCCGTAGGTGCTGCGCAGAATGGTCTGCGTCCCATCGTAGAATACATGACCTGGAACTTTGCGGTGTTGCCATTGGACCAGATCCTTAATACTGCATCCAAGATGCTGGCGATGAGTGGTGGCCAGGTGGGTTGTCCAATTGTATTCCGCGGCGCCAATGGCTCAGCGGGTCAGCTCGGTGCCCAGCACTCAACAGCTTTCGAAAGCATGTATGCCAACATCCCAGGCTTGAAAGTAATCTCCGTTTCTAATCCATATGATGCCAAGGGTCTCCTGAAAAGCGCGATCCGCGATGATGATCCTGTTGTTTTCATGGAGTCTGAGGTGATGTATGGTGAGAAAGGTGAAGTTCCTGAAGAAGAATACCTGATCCCCATCGGAAAGGCTGATATCAAGCGGCCAGGTACCGATGTGACCATCGTTTCTTTCAATAAAATGATGAAAGTGGCCCTCGGTGCAGCTGAAGAACTGGCCAAAGAAGGAATCAGTGCTGAAGTTATTGACTTACGCACCATTCGCCCATTGGATTGGTTTACGATCCTGGAGAGCGTTAAAAAAACAAACAGGCTTGTGATCGTGGAAGAGCAGTGGCCCTTTGCATCCGTAAGCTCCGAGATTACTTACAGGATCCAGAAAGAAGGATTCGATTACCTGGATGCGCCAATCCGCAGGATCACTTCAGCCGATGCGCCCATGCACTACGCACCCAATCTTGTGGCCTTATATCTTCCTGATGTTGCGAGAACAGTGAAGCTGGTAAAGGAAGTGATGTATATGAAGAAATAGTTTGCAGGTTGGAGGTTGAAGGTTGAAGATTCCCTTTCTGCAACCTTCAACCCACAACTTCCAACCTGTTGATATGCGACTTGCCCTTCTCTTATTTTTTTGCTTCAGTATAATCGTGCTTCGCGCGCAGGAGCCTGTACGCTATGACTCTGTGCCATACATGGATGAAGTGTATGTAAGTTCATTTGGGCAGAGTGGTACTAAACAAAAAGTTCCCGCGGCAATAACGGTGTTGGGTAACCGACAATTCCAACGATATGGTAATGTGTCCTTAGTGCCGGCGTTCAACACGGTGGCAGGTGTTAGGATGGAAGAACGTTCCCCGGGTAGTTATCGGTTATCCATTCGCGGTAGCCTGCTTCGTTCACCCTTCGGCGTTAGGAACGTAAAAATATATTGGGCCGATTTGCCACTGACAGATGCAGGTGGCAACACCTATCTGAACCTCATCGATCCAAATAGTATTGGCACTGCTGAAATTCTCAAAGGGCCCGCGGGCTCTGTTTACGGTGCAGGTACAGGTGGCGTGGTGACCTTCAAAGAAAGGTATCGTCATTTTGAAGACAAGGGCGTGAGAGGTACGATACAAGCTCAGGCAGGGTCATACGGTATGTGGGGCGTGTCAGCTTTTCTGACGGGTTCACATGAAAAATTTCAATGGAACTTTTTGCAGTCGCATTTGCAAGCCGATGGTTATCGAAGAAACAGCAACATGCGCCGAGATGTAACGCAGTTCAACGCAGCATGGAGATACAGCGAAAAAGCTACACTCAATGCATTTGCTTTGTATGGGGATCTGGGCTATCGCACACCGGGCGGACTCACCCAGCTCCAGATGCAACAGGATTCCCGGCAGTCGAGACCCGCCACACCCACATTACCATCAGCGGAAGCACAGCGTGCGGGCATCTACAATAAAACATTGTTCAGTGGTTTGAGCCATGAGTGGAAACTGAGTTCTTCCCTAAAAAATACCACCTCCATCCTCTACACCAATACATACTTCCAGAACCCGTTTATCAACAACTACGAGACCCGCGTAGAAAACGGCCTGGGCTTGCGTACCAGATTCAATTGGGATAAAGCATGGGCGCAACAAACCCTGGGTGTGGTGTTCGGTGCAGAATGGCAACAGGGTTGGTCGCAGATAGACAGTTCCGGGAACAATGCTGGTGTGCCTGATGGGAACACCGTGAGGAGCAAGCTGCGCTCAGGGCAGTCCTTTCTGTTTGCCCAGGCCAACTACCGCTCAGCAAAGAAATGGCTCATTCAAGCGGGACTCAGCTATAACCATTTTTCTTACAACCTGCAACCTTCAACCACCAACCTTTCATATGACAACCCATGGTTGCCCAGGCTTGCTGCGCAATTCACCTTTGCTCGGGAGTTGAATGCCTACGTTTCTGTTTCAAAGGGGTATTCAGCACCTACATTAGCAGAAGTAAAACCTTCCGCCGGTGGCTTTGATACCAATCTCCAGGCTGAGTATGGATGGAACTATGAAGGGGGAATCAAGGGGAATATTTTGCACTCACGGATTCGCTTTGACCTTGCGCTGTTTCAGTTCAACCTCAACGATGCCATTGTACGAAGAACCAATGCGGCCGGCGCTGAATTTTTTGTGAATGCAGGCAGCACCAGACAGCAAGGCATAGAATTACAGGCTGAATGGTTTGTTATCCGGCCCGGCGACCAACACTGGGTGAAGAATCTTAACCTGTGGACCAGCATGACCTACTATACGTTTCGGTTTACCGATTATAAATCCGGTAGCTCGGATTTTAGTGGCAATGCCCTAACGGGCGTTCCGGGTCAAACCGTGCTGGGCGGTATTGACCTGGAAACCAAGCATGGTTTTTATATTCAAGGAACTGTGAATTATACCTCACGGTTACCCCTCAACGATTCCAACGACCAATACGCTGACGCCTACACGCTTTTACAGGGCAGAATAGGTTGGAAGGGGGCGAGAAAGGATTCACGAGCCATTGATCTTTTTTTTGGGATCGATAATGCCCTTAACCAGGCCTATAGCCTTGGGAATGACATCAATGCGTTTGGCCGGCGTTATTATAACCCTGCCGCCACAAGGAATTATTATGGTGGTGTACGATTCAGTTTTTAACTTTAATCAAATTCAAGCGGATGTCACAAGTGTTGATCATAGATGATGAGAAGGCGATCAGGAAAACCCTGGCAGAGATATTGAGCTATGAAGGATATAAGATTGATGAGGCAGAGAACGGGGAAGAAGGCCTTAAACGTTTCAAGGAAAAGACTTACGATGTGGTCTTGTGTGATATCAAGATGCCAAAACTGGACGGCATAGAGTTTCTCGAAAAAGCCAGGGAACACAATCCGGATGTACCGGTGATCATGATCTCTGGTCATGGTACCATTGAGACAGCAGTAGAAGCGGTGAAGAAAGGCGCGTATGATTATATCTCCAAGCCCCCCGATCTCAACCGTTTGCTGATCACCATCCGCAATGCAACGGACAAGACTAATCTCGTTACAGAAACAAAAGTATTGCGCCGCAAAGTGGGCAGGGTGGAAGAGATGATCGGGGATTCTCCGGCGATCATGAAGATCAAAGACACGATTGAGAAAGTTGCGCCTACGGATGCCCGTGTGTTGATCACCGGTGAGAACGGCGTTGGTAAAGAATTGGTGGCCCGATGGCTTCATGAAAAAAGCAACCGCAATAAATCACCGATCGTGGAAGTGAATTGCGCAGCCATTCCTACAGAGCTCATCGAAAGTGAATTATTCGGTCATGAGAAAGGTTCATTTACATCAGCCGTTAAGCAACGCATTGGCAAATTTGAACAGGCGCATACCGGTACATTATTTCTGGATGAGATTGGTGACATGAGTCTCAGTGCACAGGCCAAAGTGCTGCGGGCATTGCAGGAAGGAAAGATCACACGTGTAGGAGGTGATAAAGACATCAGTGTGGATGTGCGCGTGGTGGCGGCTACCAATAAAGACCTGTTGAAAGAAGTGGAAGACAAAAATTTCCGCCTTGATCTGTACCACCGGCTCAGTGTGATCATCGTGCACGTGCCTTCATTGAATGACAGGCGGGATGATATTCCTAATCTTGTTCATCATTTTCTACAGATGATCTGTACAGAATACGGGATCCCCGTAAAATCGATTGAAAAAGAAGCTATCGAAGCCTTGAAACAAAACAACTGGACGGGCAATATTCGCGAATTGCGCAATGTGGTGGAAAGGCTGATCATTCTGTCTGGCAAAACAATCACCGCCTCTGATGTGAGCAGTTATGTGATGTTGCGATCTTAACTTTTAGCGTAAGCCATTAATTCATCCAGGGAACGCATGATCTTCAAACGGTCTGATGAGATGTCTACCTGAACGAAAGCAGGTCCGGCAGCTACCACTTCCTGTGCCGGGAACATTTCCAGCAATTGCCTGAGATAATCACTTGGGCCGGAATGGATAAAACTTGTGATGAGGTATACGAGGATCACATTGGCGTGTTGTTTTTGTAAATATTCCTGAAGAATATCTATAGATGTATTGATGCCAAAATTGATGGCAGGCTTACCGTTTTGTCGGAACAAATATTGTAAAAACAAGATGGGTATTTCATGGTGTTCATTTGGTGGGCACAACAACAATGTGGCGGGCATGATGATGCCATCATATGTAGGATTGGACGGCATGTTTTTGAGGATCCAGTTTCGCACTAGGTTTGATGCAAAATGCTCCTGTGCAGGGATAACATTTCCCGTCATCCAGAGTAAGCCAATTTTTTCGAAATAGGGATAGACCACATGGATGAGTGCAACTTCAATTCCGATGGATGTTTTAAGGTGATCCAGGGTCTGACGGAACTGTTCTTCATTCAGGTCAATAGAAGCTTCCATCAGCTGATTGATCAGGCTTTCATAGTCGCCAACACGCCCCGCCTGTAACACAAGCTCATCGATCTCCCTTGCCTTCATGGATGCGATCTTTGAGATTTTATACCCTTTTCTATAGAGGAAGGCGATGCGCAACAGGAATTTGAGGTCTTCGGTATCATACATCCTGTGCAGGCTTTCCTTCCGTTTAGGAGCCACCAACTGGTGTCTTTGCTCCCAGATCCGGATCGTGTGGGCCTTGATACCGGTCAAATGTTCCATATCCCTGATGGTGAAACTATGCATAACGATAATCAACAATGTAGTAAAACCGTGCCAGTTGGCGCAGTTTTGTTAAGAAAATCCAAACAGAATAGGGCTTGTAACATTTACAGAAGGGGTGCGACTTACCCCAATGAATGACCGAATTATAGTATTTTTGAACAAATCAATACAAGAAGCATGAGCGCAGGCTGGATCATTTTTATACTGGCAACCATCGGATTTCATATTGGCCTTTATGGTATGTTCAATAAAGCCGGTATCGCACCCTGGAAAGCACTGGTTCCTTACTACAATACCTGGGAGATGGTGGAGGCGATGGAGCTTAAAAAGTACTGGTTCTGGCTGCAGTTTATCCCGATCGTTGGCCAGTTTATCAGCATCTGGATCTATATCAAGTTCGTGGAGCATTTTGGTCGGTTTTCCGTTTTGCATCATGCTGCGGCTGTCTTCGTTCCTTTCCTGTATTTCCCTTATCTCGGCTTTTCCAGCAATGAGCGATATGCAGGTACCAAGATCGTAAAGAACTATAAGAAATCCGGCACAAGGGAATGGGTAGACGCGGCCGTGTTTGCCGTGGTTGCTGCTACCATCATCCGCACCTTTGTGTTTGAAGCATATACTATTCCTACGGGTTCCATGGAGAAGACCCTGCTGGTGAATGATTTTCTGTTCGTGAATAAATCCTCTTACGGCCCCAGACTTCCCAATACGCCCCTGTCCTTTCCCTTTGTGCACCATACCCTGCCTTTTACTGGTAGCAAGTCTTATCTCGAGTGGATCAAGATTCCATACACAAGGTTGTTTGCGAGTGCGGTGAAGCGGAATGATGTGGTTGTATTTAATTATCCCGTTGGCGATACGGTGATTGGGGAGTTTCAATCCGATCTAAACTATTATGATTTTCTGCGCAATTACAAGGGCACCAGAGAGCAGTTGTTTGCGGAGCGTGACGATATCCTGGTGCGTCCGGTGGATAAGCGCGAGAATTTCATCAAGCGTTGTATTGGTATTCCCGGTGATACCATCAAGATCATCGATGGCGATGTTTTCGTAAACGGGATCAAGAGTACTGCGCCAAGCCAGTCGGAAACCTATTACTACGTCACCACCAATGGCAAGGAATTTTTCTCCGAGGAGTTTTTGAAGAACGAGCTGAACATCGATCCTGATGATGCCATGCAGCGGGACATGGGTCAGGTGCACGATATGCCAAATACCTGGCAGATCAACCTAACGGAAGAGCAGGCCGCCAAGGTAGCTGCGCTTCCATTTGTGGGGCCGAAAGGCATTGTGAAGACCTTGAATACTGCAGGGTATGGCAATACCTTTCCTTATGATACCGCTCATTATAAATGGAGCGAAGATAATTTTGGACCGGTTTGGGTTCCAAAGAAGGGTAGCACACTCAAGCTCACGAATGAGAACATTGCGATGTACCGCAGGGTGATCGAAGTGTATGAAGGCAATAAGCTGGAACAGAATGGCAGTGGTTTTGTGATCAACGGACAAGCGACGGACAGCTATACATTCAAGATGGATTATTTTTGGATGATGGGGGATAACCGCCACAATTCACAGGACTCCAGGTTCTGGGGATTTGTTCCCGAGGATCATATTGTGGGTAAGGCATCGCTAATCTGGTTCAGCTGGCAGAATGGACCGAGGTGGAAGAGGTTGTTTAAAACTATTAAGTAGCCATGATGCTGCGTAGGCATTGGGCAATGGGCATTGGGCATTAACACATGGGTAAGCAGATAGTATCATTTGAGTTTGAGGTGTATGCTTCTTCAGCAGATCTGATTGAAGAGGACCGTGGTTTGCTGGAGCAGGCTCGGGCGGTGACAAAGAATGCCTATGCACCATACTCACATTTTAATGTATCGGCCGTTGCACTATTGGCCAATGGGAACACCGTTGCTGGTGTTAACCTTGAAAACGCCTCTTATCCCGCAGGGATCTGTGCGGAACAAGCCCTGCTCGGCGCTGTGAACGCCACAGCACCTGGAGTGCCCATCAAGACCATCGCGATCAGTTACCAGGGGCAACAAAACAATAACGAACCCATTTCACCCTGTGGCATCTGCCGCCAGGCACTTACTGAATACGAGGTTCGCACGCATCATCCCATTCGCTTGATCCTCGCTGGCCAGGAAGGCGCGGTGTATATCATTCCCAGTGCACAATCATTGTTGCCTTTGGCGTTCACCGGGAAATCGCTTAGAGAAAGACAATAGGCAAAAGGCATAGGGCATGGGGAGTTACTAGGCATGGGGCACTAGGCACTGTGTTACCTTCTCCACCAACCGATCAACGTTTTACGGTAACCTGGAGAAAAGTAGCCGGGATCATTGTTTTGTCAGTACTACCACTCTTATTCTGGCTCTGGAACAACTGCTCCAGCTCCAATTGCAATTCCGCAGCTTTCCCGTTTTTTTCGGCGGCATCAAATGCATTCATAGTTGGGCCGTAGTATGTTTTGAAGGCTTGTACAAAACTGGCAGGATCATAGGGCGCTTGAAAGGTGAAGGTTTCTCTGCTGAAGCTGATATTTTCCGGTAGGATTCCCGCATTGATAAATCTTTCATTTACCTGCGCTTCTACTCCCCATAGCATCGGACTAACAAATCCTTCTGGAGGTGGTGGCGTATAGGAAGAACTGATCTTCAGGATTTGTGCAACCAGGGTAGGGTCTCCCGGAATCCAGTTGCCCATTATAATTTTTCCACCTTTTTTGGTAACGCGTACCATTTCCTTCGCAACATCCATGGGCCTCGGTGCAAACATCGCTCCGAAGATACTGACCACTAGATCAAATGATTCATCAGCGATGTCTTGCATGAGTGACGCATCACCCTGCACAAATCTGATGTTGGCCACTCCCATTGACTGCGCACGCTTGTTGCCTGCTTCAACTAGGTTTCTGGCGATGTCAACGCCCAGAACCTTTGCACCCAGTTTCGCAGCCGGGATGGCGGTAGTACCATCTCCACAGCCAAGATCAAGTACATGATACCCATCCTGAATGCCGAGACGTGAAACAAGTTCATGACCGCTTTCGCGCATTGTCTCCGCAATTTTTGTAAAATCGCCTTTCTCCCACAAAGCCTGATTAGGATTTGTGGTTGTTGATAGTGTTTGTGTCATTTGAATCGTTTTTTTAGTTTGATGGCTGATGAACAAAACAAATATATACTACCACTAACCAGTGTCTGTTTGCTATAAGGTCCAGAAAACATCCTAAAAAGCTCAGGATACAAGTTGCTTTCGAAAAGCCGATGGGGTTGATTGGTATCGATCCTTAAATGCCCTGCTGAAATGCGACGCATTTTCAAAGCCGCTTTCGAAGGCGATCTCATTGATATTTTTATCTTTATTTCCGAGCAACGCAAGTGCATGGCCCAGCCTTTTTTCCAACAACCATTTTCCAGGTGTGGTGTGCATGACATCCTGAAAATCTCTTTTGAAAGCCGATAAACTTCGGTTGCACAACACCGCGTATTGCTCAAGGGTCAGATTAAAACAATAGTTGTTGTTCATGATCCTTTGCAGTGCAACGGATTTCGGCTCATGCATGAGCGTACAAAAATAGGAGAGCAGCTCTGCATTGTGCGGATCATCTGCAAGTGTCAGGATCAGTTCACGGAATTTCAATTCCAGCAAACCCTCGTCCGGTTCTTTGGTTCCAGAAAAATAAGAAGCCATCGACACAAAAAAAGCTTCCAGCCTCGGATTGGCGTTGAGTTCCATGACTGTCCCGTAATCCATATTCATTTGAGCCATAGGCTTTGAGCGCGACTTCAAACTATCGCAAATGAATTGATCAGGGATGAAGAACAAAACAAGACAAAAGCCGATGTCAAAAAACTGCTCAATGATGCTCGCACCTTTTTGGATGAAGACACAACTTCCTTTTTTAAAATCATATGAGGCGTTGGCAGTATGCCAGATTTTTCGTCCATCCACAACATAAAAAACATAGTTGTTCTGCGTCCACAGATCTGTAAAGCGGTTCTTCATCAGCCTTGCCTCAAGTGGACAACTGAAAAAAGTAATCAGGCTCTCCCCGCACTTGAATTGCCTGGAGTATTCCTGATGTTTGAGAACGCTGTCGATGAAGTTGACCATGTTTGAATTCTACCGATCCTGAAGTTAGTCAAATTAGTACTCAAAGATCATTGAACATGCAAACAGCCAACAATTCTGAATGCAAATTACTTTTAGTGACGCAACCAAGGCGTATTTTTTTATATTAGAGTATGCGTTTAGATAACACCACGTACTTGTATCGGCCTGTTAACCAAGCTGAGCTCGATTTGATTGAAGAGTCGGGCTGGAGAAAATTTCCGCCCCGTCTACCGGAACAGCCCATTTTTTATCCGGTCATGAACGAAGCTTATGCCATTCAAATAGCGCGAGAGTGGAATGTTCCAGCATATGGTATTGGCTATGTGACAAGGTTTGCTGTTAATTCAGATTATGTGTCAAAATTTACTGTAGAGAATGTAGGAGGATTAATCCATGATGAACTTTGGATTGCCGCAGAAGAGCTTGAAACGTTTAATGCAAACATTGTTGGACTCATAGAAGTCATACAGAAATATGAACGAGAGTAGCCGAATATCAGGAACAGCAGTCTTGTGCTTTTATTTGAGTTGCGTTTTAGCTTGTCTATGTATGGAGGGCGCCGCACAAGATAGTAAGCCGCATAGTCAGGATCTGCGTACACAATATACCCAGAAAGACACTTCTTACTGGGTTGTCAATTTTGAACAGTTCAGGGATGCACTATATCATCGAAATAAAGCAAAGGCAAAATTATTTTTTGATTTTCCGATTGGCACTGAAAACGGTGAACTATGGTATATGGCTCTTGGTGAGAACGCTCAAATAAAAGACACAGCAGCCTCTTTAAAGGTGTTTACAGCTAAGGACTTTGAACGATATTTTGATAAAATTTTCCCAAAGGAACTGGTACAGGGATTCCTGAAGATCAAGTTGAAAGAGCTTTATTCGAAAGGCCAATACGAAACCGCTATCTGGAAGGTAAAGGACGCCAAGTATAAACTTTATGCAAGCTATGATCCTTCGGTTGGAACGGTAGAGTTGAATTTGTCCGTGCATACTGCTGTGCCGTTATCCACCAATGAGTATGATACTTTGGAATCCAATTACATATATAGGTTTACCATCTTGCCCAACGGAAACATCAAGTTTCGAGATTTTTTCATAGCGGGATAAGCTCACGATCTCAGGTGGAAAACAGCATTGCTTGAGTGTAAAAACACTGACTGGAAAGCACTTCGCTGTTAGTAATTTCAAGTATGGTTAAGGGGATAGAAGATATGGTGGTGTACCAGAAGGCAACAGCGTTGGCTAATACCATTTATGGGCTGGTGGAAAAGTGGATTCATTTTCATCAGAATACCTTGGGGACCCAGATAGTCAAGTCGGCAGATTCCATTGTTGCCAACATCAGCGAAGGATTTGGACGATACCATTATGCGGAGAAGAAATCATTCTATTACTATGCTAGAGGCTCATTGCTGGAAACGAAGACGCACATTACCCTGGCAAAGAATCGTGCTTTGATCAACAAAGAACTCGCCGAAGAAATGCTTTTGCAGGCCGATGACATCCTGCGTATGCTGAACGCCTTAATCAAATCCACGGGAAAAATGAAGGAGCCCCCTAACACCTAGCCCCTAATCCCTTCCCCCAATTCCCAATCCCTACTCCCTAGACCCTCCCAATGCCCATTGCCCAATGCCCAATGCCTAATCAGGCCTAACCTCCCCCGTCAACAAATCAATACTCAACGCAGCGATCTTTGACCTGAACACAGCGTTGATATATCTGTCCTGGGCTTCAATCAGACTGAGCTGCGCCTGACGAAGTTCGATGGTATTGCCTTGCAGTTTCTTGAAACGCTCCGTGGCAATGAAATTGTTTTCTTCGGCGTTCTTTACATTCTTCTGCTCCATTTCCGCAATGCGGATCGCCGTCTGGTATTCCTGAAATGCGATAAGCAGATCACGCTGTACTTGCGTCTTCAGCAACTCCTGCTGCATGGCTTGTTGCTTCTGCTGCACTTCATTGACCCTCAACTGGGTTTTGAAGATATTTGAGTTGTAGATCGGCACGGCAAGACTTACCCCAATATTGGGGCCATAGCTTGAGTTCACGAGGAACAGACCTGCAGTGGATTTGTTACGGTTAAAATTGGTTACACTGTTTACACTGAAAATGGGTAATCGCTGTGAATTGATGATGCGCCTGTCTTCAACCAACACAGCCCTTTCCCGCTGAATCCGGAGAAGATTCAGGTTCTGTGTATCGATCTTGGCGATTTCTTCTTCATAGCTCATCACCGGAATGGTAAATACACTGTCGGCCACCGTAAGTTCCTGATTGGCCGGACGAAGCAACAGGGTATTCAGGATCGCTTTGTTATTCTGAATCTGACGCTTGATATCTATCAGACTGTTTTGTTGGCCATTAAGGTCAATAGCAGACTGCAGCATATCGGTCTTTGCTGCACTGCCCACTTCAAAACGGGTCTGTGCAATTTTCAACCGCTCTTCGGCAAGTGCAATGATTGCACTGAATGCCTTCACCTGCTGGTTGAGCCGAACGATATTATAGTAGGTCACCAGCACATCGAAACTGATCTGCTGCATTTGGGCCTCCACATTGATCTGGCCGATCTTCTCCAGCTCTTCAAATCTGCGCTTGGATGCCACCACCCGCTGGCCGTTGTAGATCCGCCATTGTGCCGTGAGGTTGCCGGCCAACACGTTGTTGGTTACGCCATTTCTTTTGATGGAAGTACCGTTAGACAGCTGCTGGTCAAGATTGGTCACTGCTTCAGTATTTTGCATAAAAGCAGTGATCGTTGGCCACCTTCCGGCATTGCCCCAGGTGTTGTTGATCTTTGCAATCGTCAGATCTTCCTGAACGATCTTGATATTCAGGTTCTTTTCAAGCGCTATCCTTACAGCGTCTTGTGCGTTCAGAACGGTGCTGTCCTGCTGCGCCTGCAGCGCAAAAGGAGCAGCGAAAAATATGAGGAGGAACTTAATCTTCATAGTGAACCTTTTTCTTCCTGGACAAGAACGTATACAATGCAGGAACAACAAACAATGAAAGAACCAACGCAAACAACATACCGCCAACAATCACGATGCCCAAGGGCTTCCGGCTCTGGCCGGCAGAACCAAATGCAATGGCAATCGGCAGTGCCCCCAGCGTTGTTGCCAGCGTGGTCATCAGGATAGGACGGAGTCGCTGCACCGATGCTTCAATGGCTGCATCAACTTTTTTCTCTCCCTGCTCACGGATATGGTTAGCGAATTCCACGATCAGGATTCCGTTCTTGGTCACAAGACCAATCAGCATAATGATCCCGATCTGTGAGAAGATATTGAGCGATTGGTCAAAAAGCCACAGGCTGAACACAGCTCCGGCAAGGGCCAGTGGCACTGTAATCATAATGATGAATGGATCGATAAAGCTTTCAAATTGTGCGGCAAGCACAAGGAAGATCAATACGAGGGCCAGTACAAAGGCAAAACTGGTATTGGAAGAACTCTCCTTGAAATCACGAGACGCTCCCGATAGAGAAGTTGAGAAACTCTCATCCAGCACCTTGGCCTTAATACGTTCCATTTCTGCAATGCCATCGCCCATCGTTTTACCAGGGGCTAAACCTGCAGAAACGGTGGCGTTCTTCAAACGATTATAGTGATAGATGGTAGGAGGGTTTGCATTTTCAATGATCCTCACGAGGTTATCCAGCTGGATCAACTCTCCCTGCCTGTTGCGCACGTAAAATCCTTTCAGATCCAATGGGTCATCCCGATCCTTTCTGTCTACCTGTCCGATCACCTGGTATTGTTTACCATTCATGATGAAGTAGCCGAAGCGCCGACCGCTAAGTGCTAATTGCAAAGTGTTGGTGATGTCCAGGATAGACACGCCAAGTTCACTGGCTTTCAAACGATCAATGCTCACTTGCAACTCAGGCTTGTTGAACTTGAGGTTCACATCAAATCCCTGGAACACCGGGCTCTTTGACACTTCGTCCATGAAGAGTGGAACATACTTCACCAGTTTATCAAAGTTGAGATTTTGCAAAACAAATTGAACGGGCAGGCCGCCTCGAGAACCAAGGCCCACAGAAATCGTTTGTTCCTGAATAGTTAGGACGCGCACATTTGTATAACCGCGGAACATCCGGTTCATTTGTTTGGCAATATCATCCTGCGAGCGCTCGCGTTTTGATGCATCAACCAGTCCCATACTGATGAATGCTGAGTTAGCTCCACCAGAACTGGCAAATGAAGGTGCAAAGGATAAGACAATGTATCGCTCATTCGCCGGGATGGAATCAAGAATCATCTGCACCACTTCCTGGGTGGTGCGGTTCATGAAATCGAAATCGGTACCTTCCGGAGCGAGTACGTTGGCCCTTAATCGATTTCGGTCTTCCAAAGGCGCCAGTTCTGAAGGCAGGCCTTTACCGATGAAATAAATGATACCCAGGCAAGCCAATACGATTACCCAGGCCAATCCTCTCGCCTTCATGAACGAAGTCAACATGGACTTATAACCATTTTCCAGTGCCCTGAAGAAAGGCTCCGTTTTCCTATAAAACCAGGAGTGGCGCAGTCCTTCTTTTGGCGTCAGGTAAATATTCAAAACGGGCGTAAGGGTCAATGATACAAAGGCTGAGATCAATACTGCACCGGCAACCACAATACCAAACTCACGGAACAGCCTTCCAACGAAACCTTGCAGGAAGATGATGGGGAGAAAGACTATGGCCAATGTGATTGAGGTAGCAATAACAGCAAAGTAAATTTCGGTGGCACCAAGCCGTGCTGCTTTGTATTTATCCATGCCCTGCTCCATCTTCTTAAAGATGTTTTCTGTAACAACGATGCCATCGTCCACTACCAGACCCGTTGCCAATACCAGGGAAAGTAAAGTAAGTACGTTGATGGAAAAGCCCGCAACATACATGATGAAAAATGCACCGATCAGTGAAACAGGAATATCGATCAGGGGCCTGAAAGCGATGGACCATTCCCTGAAGAATAAATAAATAATGATAACCACCAGCAAAATAGCAATGAACAAGGTTTCTTTCACTTCCGTGATCGCCTTTCGAACAAAGGTTGTTCTGTCAAATCCCACCTCAATAGTGATATCCTGCGGAAGTTCCTTACGCAGTTGATCGATCCGTTTGTACATCTCATCAGCGATGGCAACCTGGTTAGATCCCGGTTGAGCGATGGCAGCGAGGGATACTACTTCAATATTGTTTTTTCTGGACGCACTTTCTTCTTCTGCCGGACCTAGTGTGGCATAACCAACATCTTTCAAGCGAATGGTCCGGCCCGCATCCTGCAATACAATCAGGTTGTTAAAATCTTCTTCCGTAGTGAGTTTCCCATAGGCCTGTACCGTCATCTCAGTAGTGTTCCCACGCACCTTACCTCCAGGTAGCTCGATATTCTCACGGTCCAGCGCATTTTTTACATCTTGTATGGTGAGCCGGTAGGCTGATAATTTTGCGGGATCAAACCAGAGGCGCATGGCGTAACGTTGACCCCTCAGGTTGATGGAACTGATACCTGCTACAGTCTGCAGCCTTTCCTGGATCACGTTTTCCGCGATATCGGACAATTCCAGCAGGGTCCGTTTGTTGCTCTGTACCTGCATGAAAAGGATAGGGTCTGAGTCTGAGTCCTGCTTGGCCACGGAAGGAGGAGCGTCAATGTCTTGCGGAAGCGCATTGACCGCTTGTGAGACTTTCTCACGGATATCATTGGCGGCCCTTTCCAGGTCTACACCTAACTCAAATTCTACGGTAATATTGGAACTACCCTGCGAGGATGAGGAAGTGATGTTTTTAACGCCTTCCACACCATTCACCGCTTTCTCCAGGGGTTCCGTGATCTGTTGTTCAATGATTTCGGCGTTTGCACCCGTGTAAGAGGTGCGTACGCTTACAACTGGCGGATCGATGGCAGGATACTCCCTTACACCCAATGATGTAAATCCGATATATCCGAATATGATGATAACAATGGAACAAACGATCGCGAGAACCGGACGCTTAAGACTGAGTTCAGATAAATTCATCAGCGTTTGATTTCAGGTCAGTTCACAATTTTTGACAACTTCAGCTTAGCGCCGTCTTTGATAAAGAGCAGGCCAGAGGTAACGAGGGTATCGCCCGCTTTCAATCCATCCAGAACCTGTACATTGGTTGAGTCCCGAATGCCAGTCTCGATATCTACCATGGCAGCGGTACCTCCCCTGAACACGGCCACCTGTTTGTTCCTTGCCTGCGGGATAACCGCATTGCTGGGGATCATGATGGCGTTTTTATTTTCACCCAATATCATTCTCACTTTTGCAAAGGTTCCGGGAACAAGGAATTGGTCAGAAGCCCCTTGTACCAATGCCCGGATGCGAAGGTTACGGGTATTCTGGTCTACAGAACTCTCTCTGGCAAGTATATTAGCCCTGTATGGCTTTGTGGAGCCATCAACCATAAAGTCAAGGCTAAGCCCGTTGTTGATCTGCGCACTGTATTTTTCAGGGACACTAAATTCTATTTTCATCTGACTCATCTGTGTGATCGTAGTGATGAGTGTAGTGGGTGAAATGTATGCACCCGGACTGATGCTTTTCAATCCTAATCTTCCGGTGTAAGGTGCACGGATCTCTGTCTTTGAGATGTTTACGCGGGTTAGTTCGATATCTGCTTTAATATTACTTACCTGCAGGATACTCAGGTCATAATCCTGCTGGGCAATACCTCCGATCTTCAATAATTCTTTTTGCCGCTCTTCCGTCTTTTCGGCGATCTGAAGTTGCACCAGTAACTTATTCAATTGCGCCTGGAGATCCCCGTCATATATCTTAACGAGCAGGCTGCCTTTGGGTACCACCGCACCCTCACGTATGTTCAGTTGGGTGATCCTCCCTGAAATTTCAGGCCTGATCTCTGTAGCTTCGTTGGCCAGGATGGTACCGGAAGCTTCCACTACTTCATTGATGGAACTGGTTTTGACCACAAGGCCATCTACACCTATGGCCGGAGCAGGGGCACCCGGTCCTTGACCCGGTGGTGGGGCTGCGTCTTTTTTACTTTTACAGGAAAACAAAATCAGGATGGCCAGTGCGGCTATGAAAATACTGCGCTTATTCATGGAACGTGAAAATAAATCTTATCTACGAATCAGGGCTGAACTATCGCTAAATAGATGCCTTCCCCATCAAAAACTTGTGACTTTATTCAAATAATGTTTGGATTCCATGTGCAAACTTTGCTTCGTGCTCAAGCAGCCATCTTTTGCGCCAAAGCTCACCGGCATATCCCACAAGACTGCCGGTGTTTCCAATTACCCGATGGCAGGGCACAATGATAGCTACAGGATTGCGGCCATTTGCCGTACCCGCAGCACGAATACATTTGGCATCACCCAACTGCTTAGCCAATGACAGGTAAGAAATCGTCTGTCCAAAGGGTATCTCACGCAACTGTTGCCAAACCCGCATTCTGAAGGCAGTATCATCAAATTGTAAGGGAGTGCGAAATGAAATGAGCTTGCCATCGAAATAAGCATCCAATTCCTGCTTTGCCTGGCGAATAATGGAATTCTCCTGCTGCACAACAGTGGTTTGGTCCGATGGTGCAGAAAACGTCAACTGCAAAAGGTAATCTTCACTGGCCAGCAGGTGTAAACTGCCCAGTGGTGAGGAGTATGTAAATGCAGATAATGTCACCTTGCAAAGGTAAGCCATCAGCCCATCTTGCATCCATTATCTACAGGGTGATCCGGCTTCAGCAATACCACGTCGCCATTGCCATCATAAACACCCAATACCAGGCATTCACTGAAAAAGTTCGCGATCTGCCTGGGTGGAAAATTCACCACGGCGATGATCTGCCGGCCAATAAGCATATCCACCGAATAATGAACTGTGATCTGTGCCGAAGATTTTTTGATACCGATGGGCCCGAAGTCAATGGTCAGCTGGTAGGCCGGCTTTTTCGCTTTAGGAAAGGGTTGTGCATCGATGATGGTGCCGGTTCTGACCTCAACCTTTTCAAATAGTTCCCAACTGATCAACTCCATGAATATTCATTTTATTTAACTTACCGAAAATTCCCAATATGACTACCCGTCGCAATTTCCTGAAATATGCCGGCATTTCCGCGGCAGGTTTCACCATCGTACCCCGTCATGTTCTCGGAAAAGGATTTATCCCGCCCTCCGACAAACTCAATATCGCAGCCATTGGTGCCGGCGGTAAGGCTGAGTTCAATATTACCCAGGCCTGGAACAATGGTGCAGACAATATTGCCGTGCTCTGTGATGTAGACGATAGGCAATCGGCTACCATGCGTAAAAAGTTTCCCCAGGCAAAATATTATAAGGACTATCGGGAGATGCTTGACAAAGAGAAGTCGTCTATAGATGCCGTCATGGTTACCACTCCGGATCATATGCACTACGTTCAAACCATCGCGGCGATGGAATTGGGTAAGCATGTGTACACAGAAAAACCCCTGACACATGATATCGCTGAGGCAAGATGGCTTACCGAGGCAGAACAAAAATACAAGGTGGTCACGCAAATGGGTAACCAGGGAAGCAGTGGCAACGATACCCGCATTATTGAAACCACAGTGCAGAAAGGTG
>JBASZQ010000069.1:0-5508 GCA_049661025.1 Chitinophagaceae bacterium
TAGCTAGGTCAGCCAACAACGAAATGTTGAACTGCGTGATGCGTTGAATGGATTGCTGACAGTCTTCTGTTCGCAGAAGCTCCAGGCTGGCTACTGCCGATGCACAAGCGAGTGGATTTGCAGTAAAGGAATGTCCGTGAAAGAAAGTCTTTAGTTTATCATCCTGAACATAGGCTTCGTAGATGTGCGAGGCACAGGCAGTAACACCTAGTGGAAGTGCACCTCCAGTTAGTCCCTTACTCAAACAAATGATATCGGGCCTATGGGTCATGTACTCAGATGCAAACAGCTTACCCGTTCTGCCGAATCCAGTCATCACCTCATCGGCAATACAAATAATCTCTTGCGCTTTGGCTGTAGCTAGCAATTGATCAATCAAGGCGGCGTCGTACATTTTCATGCCGCCGGCACCCTGAACGAGTGGCTCGTAGATGAAGCAAGCCACCTCTTTTCCCAGGTCGCAGATAGCTGTTCGCAGGTCGCTGATGTTTTCGTTGGTTGGAGTATCTATGAAAACAACCTCAAACAAACGATCATGAAAGGCGAGGGTGAATACGCCACGATCACTGACACTCATGGCGCCGAAGGTGTCGCCATGATAACTGTTGTGAAAGGCGAGGATCTTGTTTTTTTTCACGCCTTTATTCCACCAATACTGGATGCTCATCTTTAGTGCCACTTCCGTGGATGTGGAGCCATTATCGCTGTAGAATATTTTGGCAAAATCACCAGGTAGCAGCGGCATCAGTTTTTCCGCGAGGCGGATCGCGGGCTCATGCGTGAAGCCCGCAAAGATGATATGTTCGAGTTTTTTTGCCTGTTCATAAATGGCCTCAGCGATTTTGGGATGCGCATGGCCGTGCAGGTTCACCCACCAGCTGCTGATGGCATCGAGATATCTATTGCCTTTATTGTCATACAACCAGGGTCCTTCGGCGTGTGTAATGAATATGTTTTCCTGTTTATCCTTTTGATGGGTGAAAGGATGCCAGATGAGGTTGCTATCTATTTGTGCGAAATTCGTCATAAGGTGGAAGTTAGAAGGTGGAAGTATAAAGCTACTCCCTATAATTTAAAGTCTTTCTTCATCAGTTCAGCGATCCGTTCCACGCGGTTGTCTGGATTTTTAAGTTTGTAAATATATTGAATGACATCCCGTTGTTGGTCAGGCTTTAATTTGGTAAAGGATTTCTTTGCATCGGGATCAAGGTCCAGACAGGCTTGTAATTCTTCTGGAATGTAGATCTCATCATCATCGCGGTAGAGGATGACCTTTACAGTATCACCCGCTTGCTTTTTGATTTTCTTTCTGATCTCTGCGCGGACGGGCAGGAATAATTCTCCATTGCCCATCGGCATCAGGTGATATTGCCTGATCTCAAAATCATCGATCAATCCCCGCACTTTGATCCATCCGAAATGTGCATGTGGGTCAGGTTTCACTTCTGGTAGCCTGGCGTAGGTCCAACCGCCTTTTCCCTGGAATTTTTCCAGCAGAATCTTCTTGTTAACCAGTGGTTTCATTTGTATAGGTCTCCCTTTAACTTCTCCCTGGAAATAAAACGAAGATTACGCATGAGGTTTTCATATCCGGTCCGCTTGAGTGGCGAATGCCGGAATGATTTTTTAAACTGCTCCTCAGTGAGCTCCTGCCAATCTTTATCACTGAATTGCAGGATCTCCGGCAGAGGCTCCAGCTCAGGGTGTTGATGCGGTGCAGAAAATCGGTTCCACGGACAAACCTCCTGACAAATATCGCAACCAAAAAATCGGTCCTCAAATTTTCCATTCACCTCGTCAGGGATCAATGCGTCTTTTAATTCTATCGTGAAATAGGAAATGCATTTACTGCCATCAACAATTTTTTCAGGGAGGATGGCATCGGTAGGGCAGGCATCGATACACTTTGTGCAACTACCACAAAAATCGGCTGCAAAGGGATCATCATAGGCCAATTCCACATCAATGATCAGGGTGGCGATGAAAAAATAGGAGCCATTTTGTTTGCGGATCAGGTTGCCGTTCTTACCCACCCAACCCAGACCTGAGCGAACCGCCCAACTCCGCTCCAGTACGGGCGCAGAGTCTACAAATCCCCGGCCTTCAACCTCGCCGATATGTGAGCGCATCAGCTGCAATAAGGTCTTGAGTTTAGCGCGAATCACTTCATGGTAATCCGCCCCGTAAGCATAACGGGAAACCTTAACCGAAGTATCCAAAGGCTGATCTTCAGAAGGAAAATAATTGAATAATAAAGTGATCACTGATTTTGCACCGGGCACCAGTTTCGTAGGATCCACGCGCAGTTCAAAATGATTGGCCATATAGCCCATGCTCCCGTGCATGCCCTTGTTCAGCCATCGTTCCAGTCTGGCCGCATCATCATTTAACCGCTCCGCACGGGCAATACCGCAGTATGCAAACCCTAAATGAGCGGCTTGCGACTTAATCCATTGGGTATGTTGCTCCGCTTGCAATTTATTTTCCGGCAAGAATGGTCATGAGTTCACTGGTCAGTGCTTTTTTCTTATCGCCATCGGGATCCTTCAGCAAAATCAAGATTACCGTGTTGTTCGCGAAGTCGATCAGCGCCTGTGTACCACTTAGTCCCTGGCGGATCACCGTTGCATTGCCATCGCTATCTTTATCCGTCACCCAGGTGGTAAGACAATAGTCATCGTTCTTATACATATCGGGCTTGGTCACTACTCGCGCATCGGTGAATTGAGGCTTGCGCAGTTCACGCACCGCGTCTTCACTTAGGATCTTCTTCCCATTCAAGGTGCCCTTGTTCAACAGCATCTGCGAGAAATTCAAAAAGTCTTGTCCCGATGTAAACGCACCAGCAAAGGGATCCACCTTGCCATTGTCATTGCTGAAGGTTGATTGCCTCATCCCCAGCGGACGGAACAATTTTTCAAGGATCAATCGATCAATAGACTTTTTCGTTGCCGCTTCCATGGCCTTGCCAGCCATGCCGAGGCCCATGCGGGAGTATTCAAACATCTCGCCGGGGTTGGAGCGAATATCACGCTTGGTGATGTAGACATCGTTCTCCTGGTTGAGATTATCGAAAGAATTCTTGGAGAAGATCTTGCTTACATTATCCTTGCCGGCATCCAGACCGTGGGTATGCGTTAATGCATGCCTGATGGTGATGTATCCCTTCATATATTGCTCATACTTGGGGGTGAATTTCGCCAGCGGGTCATCGAGCTTCATCTTGCCCTCATCGTTCAACAACAAAGCGGTGGCTACTACAAACCACTGCGTGAGTTCTTCGGCTTTGGCGGTGGATTGGAGGGTGAAATCCTTGCCCAGTTCTTTTTTGTAGACGGGTTGACCGCCTTTTTGCACCACCACCACCAGTTCGTTGCCCAGTGCTTTTTGGTTCTTGACGAGAAATTGGTCGGCCTGGCTGAAATCCTGCCCAAAACTGATCTGCAAAAATAGCATGAAAAGCACGACCAGACTGCCTTTGAGGCAGATTTTGCGGTGTTTGTCTGACATAATAACCTGATCCTGTGTTTGGTAGATGTTTTGATACATAAGCTTGAAACTAAATACGAGAATATGAATTTAGGCAACTTTACCATAAAGGCTGCGGAACTGATCCAACAGGCCCAGCAATTAGCGTTTAATTCACAGAACCCGAACATTGAATCGGAGCATCTGTTGAAGGCGATGCTGGATCAGCAGGACTCTCCTGTGGAGTACCTGTTGAAGAAAAATAATGTCACCATCAATCTCTTAGAGAGCAGGCTGGATGAAATGGTTGGGAAGCTTCCCAAGACCAGCAGCGAGCCCGCGCAATCCATCAGCAGGGATCTCAACAGCGTAGTGCTTCGGGCAGGTTCCGTGCTGAAAAGTTTCGGCGATGAATTTGTAACACCGGAGCATTTGTTGCTGGCCATGATCCAGGGGAACGATGGCGTTGCGAAACTGTTGAAAGAGGCGGGACTAACCGAAAAAGGATTGGTTGCCTCCATCAAGGATTTGCGTAAAGGAGAGACCGTGCAATCGCAGACCCAGGAGACGCAGTTCAACACCCTGAATAAGTATGCGCGTAATCTTATCGAGATGGCGAGGCAGGGCAAACTGGATCCGGTGATTGGAAGAGACGAAGAGATCAGGCGGACTTTGCATATCCTGAGCCGTCGTTCTAAAAATAATCCCATCCTCGTGGGTGAGCCCGGTGTGGGTAAAACGGCGATTGCCGAAGGCCTTGCTATGCGGATCATGAATGGCGATGTGCCAGAGAATTTGAAGAGCAAGATCATCTATGCATTGGATATGGGCCAGTTGATAGCGGGAGCTAAATACAAGGGTGAGTTTGAAGAGAGACTAAAGGGAGTAGTTAAGGAGGTTGCGCAGAGTGAAGGAGAAATTATTTTGTTTATCGATGAGATACACACCTTAATTGGTGCGGGTGGTGGCGAGGGCGCGATGGATGCCGCAAATATCCTGAAGCCTGCATTGGCGCGGGGAGAGCTCCGTGCGATTGGTGCCACTACCTTGAATGAATACCAGAAATATTTTGAAAAAGATAAAGCCCTGGAACGCAGGTTCCAGAAGGTGATGATCGAAGAACCTTCTGTGGAGGATGCGATCTCGATTTTGCGCGGTTTGAAAGATCGTTACGAGACGCACCACCATGTGCGCATCAAAGACGAAGCGATCATCGCTGCGGTGGAACTAAGTCATCGGTATATCACCGATCGTTTTCTGCCGGACAAGGCGATTGATTTGATCGATGAGAGTGCCGCTAAGCTGCGACTGGAGATGAACTCCATGCCGGAGGAATTGGACAAACTGGAAAGGCAGATCCGTCAGTTGGAGATTGAGCGTGAGGCCATTAAAAGGGAGAGTGATGAGGGGAAGTTGAAAGAGTTGAATACGGAGATTGCCAACCTTGCGGTAGAAAGAGATACCTATATGAGCAAATGGAAGGAAGAAAAAGAGTTGGTGGAGAAAGTGCAGAATGCAAAAGCGGGGATTGAAGAGTTGAAGGTACAGGCCGATCGTGCGGAGCGTGAAGGGGATTATGGTGCAGTGGCGGAGATCAGATATGGAAAGATCAAAGAGCAGGAGAGGATCATCGCGGAATTGAATCAGCAACTGGAAGTAATTTCAGAACGCAGGTTGTTGAAAGAAGAAGTGGATGCAGAAGATATAGCCGAGAATGTAGCGAAGGCTACCGGTATCCCTGTATCACGCATGATCCAAAGCGAGCGCGAGAAACTGTTGCACCTGGAGGAGCACCTGCACCAGCGGGTGGTGGGCCAGGAAGAGGCAATCACTGCAGTGGCCGATGCCGTTCGCAGGAGCAGGGCAGGCTTGCAGGATCCGCGGAAACCCATCGTTTCATTCATTTTCCTCGGTACCACAGGTGTGGGTAAAACAGAGTTGGCCAAAGCACTGGCGGAATATTTGTTTGACGATGAGAGCATGATGACGCGCATTGATATGAGTGAGTACCAGGAGAAGCATACGGTGTCAAGGTTAGTT
>JBASZQ010000070.1:0-19155 GCA_049661025.1 Chitinophagaceae bacterium
CTTTCTGCAAAGCAATGGCAGAAACTTTCACGTGCTTCTCTGCTGGTTCGTCAAACGTAGATGCAATAACTTCTGCCTTTACGCTACGCTCCATATCGGTCACCTCTTCAGGACGCTCATCAATCAACACGATCATCAGGTAACACTCCGGATGGTTAGCAGCAATAGCGTTGGCCACCTCTTTCAGCAACACTGTTTTACCCACTTTCGGTTGCGCTACAATCAATCCACGCTGTCCTTTACCGATAGGAGAGAACAGGTCCATCATCCTTGTTGAGTAGATGTTGGGTGCTGTAGACAAGGTCATTTTTTCGTAGGGGAACAAAGGTGTCAGGTAATCAAATGGTACACGATCCCTGATTTCTTCAGGAAGTCTGCCGTTGATGGTATCAACCTTCAACAGTGCGAAATATTTTTCTCCTTCTTTGGGCGGTCTTACGGATCCTAAAACTGTATCGCCCGTTTTCAGGCCAAAGAGTTTGATTTGCGAAGGGGATACATAGATATCATCTGGTGATGATAAGTAGTTATAGTCTGAGCTTCTCAGGAAACCATATCCATCGGGCATCATTTCAAGAACACCCTCGGAGAGGATGATGCCATCGAACTCAACATTAAAAGTTTCTTTCACGGGTTCTTTCTCACGGTTGCGGAGACTGAACTGCTTGGTAGGCGCACCTTCTGGCTCTGCCGGCGGTGCTTCTGCAGTTGCAGCTTCTTCATTGAGCACAGATTCTTTTACATCGATGTCAGACTGGTCGTCGTTATCAACCAGGTCCGGTATTTCCTGTTGGGCCTCTGTTTTCTTTTTGATGGTCTTTTTTTCCGGCTTGCGCGCTGGTGCCGGTGCTGGTGCTGGTGCTTCTTCCGGAGCGGCTTCAGCTTTTTTCTTCACGCGTGGCTTTTCAGGCACGGCGGGCGTTTCGCTTTCTACGATCGCCTCTTCAGTAGAGTTGGAAGTACTGGTTTTTACAATGCGCTTCTTCTTCGGTTTTTCGTCTTTCGATTTGTCCATGTTTTCGCTGTTCAATATTGCCTGTTTATCCAGGATCTTATAGATGATCTCCTGTTTGCTTAATTTTTTAGGATTTGGGATTTTGAGCTGTTCCGCAATGTCCAGAAGCTCGGGAACGAGCATGTCGTTCAGTTGTAGAATGTCGTACATACAATCAGTTGAATAGATTTGGCATGTTCAGGGTGTTGCCAATAATTGAGGTGAAAATTTGGGTTAGATTCGAACGAGTTGGCTATAACTGACGAGCGCTACGGGGATAGGGGTGAGGTCCGGTCAGCTAAATATCCGGTGCAAGATTAGTGATTATTTACAGAAATCCCAAATAACTGCCCGTTTTATACCCCATTTACAGCTAAAATGGGCAAAAAAGGCTATTCATATCCATTATCTTTGCGCCATGTTTAATCAGCGATCTAAGATAAAAACATTGTTAGAGGGTGAAGCCTCCGGTCAGGAGGTGATTGTGATGGGTTGGGTAAGAACATTCAGGAATAACCAGTTCATTGCATTGAATGACGGTTCAACCAATACGAATTTGCAGGTGGTGGTAGAGTTGGGTAGCCACGATGAGGATCTTCTGAAGCGAATTACGACCAGCGCGGCGCTCAAAGTGAAGGGTACCCTGATTCCTTCTCTCGGCAAAGGCCAGAAAATGGAGTTGAAAGCAACGTCCATCGAGGTTTTAGGCGATTCTGACGCGGAGAAATATCCCCTCCAACCGAAGAAACACAGTTTGGAGTTTTTGAGGGAGATCGCGCACCTGCGTTTCCGGACCAATACTTTTGGATCAGTGTTCAGGGTGCGACATGCATTGGCTTTTGCTATTCATGAATTCTTTAATAAGAAAGGATTTGTATATATCCATACGCCTATCGTCACAGGTAGTGATGCAGAGGGCGCTGGCGAAATGTTCCGCGTGACCACCCTTCCTTTTGATAACCCGCCCCGTAACGAAGACGGCACCATCAATTTCAAAGAGGATTTCTTCGGCAAGTCTACCAACCTCACCGTGAGTGGCCAGCTTGAAGGTGAACTTGCCGCTACCGCTTTTGGCGAGATCTATACTTTTGGACCAACCTTCCGCGCGGAGAATTCCAATACCTCCAGGCACCTGGCGGAGTTTTGGATGATTGAGCCCGAGATGGCGTTCTATGATATTGAAGACAACATGAACCTTGCAGAAGAGTTCATTAAGTATCTGATTGCCTATGTAATGAAGAATAATCGTGAGGACCTTGAGTTCCTGGCGCAGCGATTGTTGGAGGAGGAGAAGCAGTTGCCACAGGACAAGCGCAGCGAGATGGGCCTGATCGAGAAACTGGAATTTGTGGTCAACAATGATTTTGAACGCATCACTTATACAGAAGCCATCGATATCCTTCTTCAATCTTCTCATTACAAGAAAAAGAAGTTTCAGTACGATGTTTCCTGGGGTATAGACATGCAGAGTGAGCATGAGCGTTACCTCGTAGAAAAACATTTTAAGAAACCCGTGATTGTTCGCAACTATCCCAAAGACATCAAGGCGTTTTACATGCGATTGAACGAGGATGGTAAAACCGTTGCGGCGATGGACATTCTTGCGCCAGGCATTGGTGAGATCGTTGGCGGTTCACAAAGGGAAGAACGCCTGTCTAATCTTGAAGCGCGCATGAAGGATATGCATATCCCTGCTGATGAGTTGTGGTGGTATTTGGACACCCGCAGGTTTGGTACGGTGCCGCATGCTGGCTTTGGTCTGGGCTTTGAACGCATGGTGCAGTTTGTTACCGGCATGGGTAATATCCGCGATGTGATTCCGTTTCCGCGGACGCCGAAGACTGCGGAATTTTGAAGAGGTTATTAAGTTATTTGTTAGTGGTTATTGCAATAACAAATAACCATTAACCTAATAACTATTTATGTACCGCTACAATCGGCAGATGACTGTGCAACACCAGCTCGCTGCTTTGGCTTTTCCGGAATATGTTTTCCCAGAAATTGTGTTTCTTAGGAACTGTCAACAGTAGATCAATGTGGTTGGCATCAGCAAATGCATTGATCCCTTCTTCCACGTGCAGGCTGTTGATGTAATTGTATCTCGGATTCAGGTGTTGCATCATCTCATGTAGTTCTGTAGATTCTGCAGTGATGTCTCCGGTGAAATGTTTTTCCTTGTAGTCTACATTCAGAATGTGCAGCGATGCATTAAAGGTTTTAACGAGTGTTTCTATTTCTTCTACAGGAATCGTGTCTTTAACATGATTGAAGTCACACGCGAATCCAATCTTTTTGACAGGCTTGTATGATGCGCCAGGTGGAACAATAAGAACAGCCGCATCTAATCTTTTTATTGCCGCAAGTGTACTTGAGCCGATAATCATTCTTTCAATAGCGCCGGCCCCTTTTGTTCCCATCACTACAACAAACGGCCTGTAGTTTTTACACATCGTTTCAAGCTCTTCCACCACATCGCCCAGTACATTGTGCGCTTCGATGGGAATCTGATGTGAGGTGATGTGTTCCGCATCATTTTTCAATTCCTGAAGTTTTACCTCGCTTTCTTTTTGCAACTCTTCAAGACTGATGGTTACCACCGGTACTTCACTGAAGGTTACCGGAATCTGATAAGAGTGATAGAGGATAATTTTTGCAGAAAGGTCTTTGGCCAGCGCAAGTGCATAGTGTAATGCGTTGAGTGCGACGGGAGAGAAATCGGTTGGGACAAGAATCGTTTTCATGATCAACTGTTTATTTCCAGAAAAGATCTATCCTTCGCTTGACGTTTTCCTGGACGTTCAGATAGAATAAATTGTAATCGCCTACATGATAGTTTTTGGTTTTGTATAGGAATCCACCTGGGAACTTTGGTCTGCTGATCCAAAGCATATTGTTGTGGATCTGCGCGTCATTAGGTTTGCGGACAATAGAATTAAATTTATATAGGATGGCGCCGCGGTGCAATTGTTTTGGTGCCAGCGTACTGTCTGTGTTCCAGGTTAGTGGATTCACGACTACAGCATTTGCATCTGTGGTGTATCCCGTAGATTCCACACCACGGCGGTAGGTTCGCCAGCTAACGAAGCAACCGGTTTGATTAGAGTCTTTACATACCGGGATGTTTTTGAACTCGTCTGGTGCAACGGCGATGCCCACGAGATAAGCGGCCACCAGCCTGTTTTTGAGATTGCTGTTGTCTACGTATTCTTTGATCAGTCTCTTGGCATGTGTAGTGCCCTGGCTGTGGGATGCGATGATGAAAGGCCGTCCCTGGTTTTTTGCAAGGAAATATTCAAAGGCCCTTGCGATGTCGCTATAGGCAGTGTCAAAGGCGCGGAGTGCCGTGGCCGTGTCTTTATACCAATACATATTAATATGTGCTTGTCGGTACCGGGGCGCCCAAACGTGAGCGTATTTATTAAAGATGCTGGCCTGGTAAAGTATAGGTGATTGATCTGTTTTCAAGTTTAGCGAGTCGTCATCCATCCGCGCATTCAAGTTGTTTGTTTTTTGCGGATCAGTGAAGGTGGTGGGGTGTAGAAAGAAAACGTCAACGGGCTGATTGATCCTGCCTTGACGTAGCGGTTTAGGAGTGGAGTCCGATGGGTCCCATTTATCCGGATGTGCTGCCCAGAAATCTATATTATTATAGTCGGGTGCTCCGGAAGGCACAGGCTTGTATGTAGAAAGATGTTTATACATGTTGGGTTGGCAGGAGGCCACCAACAAAAGTACGCCCAAGTACAGCGCATGACGAATGATGTTGCTCATATGGCAAAATAGTACGAAGTTTTGGTTTACTCGTGGGCATTTACTTAAATTCATTCCGACAATTTGATTATTGAAGCTGCTTCGTCATATCCAGTTCCTCAGGGCTGTTTTCATGCACGCCATTACCGCATTTGGCGGACCGCAGGGGCATCTGGGGATGATGATGAAAACTTTCGTCCAGGAGCGCAAGGATCTGACGGCAGAGGAATTGTTGGATTTTAATGCATTTTGCCAGCTTTTGCCTGGTGCGTCTTCCACACAAACTTTGACCTTGATTGGGTTTAAGCGCGGCCGACTTCCGCTGGCCATCCTCACCCTTATCGTTTGGATTTTACCTGCATCCATCCTCATGGGCTCTTTGAGTTTTTTGTTGGGATACATTGAACGGGAGGGATTGTCTGACCATGGCTTTCGTTTTATACAACCCATGGCCATCGGCTTTTTGGCTTTTGCCAGTTTCAGGGCTTTCACGCTCGTGATCCGGAACCGATTGACCAGATGGGTGATGGTGTTATCCATGCTTACAACCTATTTCCTTTTCAAGACGCCGTGGATCTTTCCGATCGTGATCATCCTGAGTGGATGGGTGAGTTCTGTGTTGACTCGGGAAAAGGGCGATGTGACTAAGGTGGAGTATCGGCCGATCAAGTGGGGTAACATCGTTATTTTTCTTTCGATCTTTTTGATCAGCGGTGTGTTGTCTGAAGTGTCCCGAAAACAGGAATGGGAGAGTAGAAAATCTTTCAACTTGTTTGAGAACTTTTATCGCTTTGGCAGTATCGTGTTTGGTGGAGGCGATGTATTGGTACCGATGATGTATGAGCAGTATGTGGTTCGCCCAACCAGTGAGCGCATTCAAAAACGCAACCAGAATGTGATCCGGATTGAGCGGGACGAGTTTCTTACGGGCGCGGGTATTGTTCGCGCGATTCCCGGACCGGTGTTTTCTGTTTCAAGCTATGTGGGCGGATTGGCTATGAAGAATTCCGGGACATCTATGCAGATCCTCGGCTGTGTGATTGGCATGGTAGGGATTTTTCTTCCGAGTGCATTATTGGTTTTATTCTTTTATCCGGTCTGGCAAAACTTGCATCGGTACCAGGTGATCTATCGAGGTTTAAAGGGCATCAATGCAGCCGTGGTTGGGATTATGACCGCTTCAACTGTTTACCTCGCCAAGGATATGCACTTCATGGGAATTGTTGAAGGACAGGCCAGTGTATGGATGCAGTTCGGTGTGATGATACTCACTTTTTTATCGCTCATGTTCACCAGAATTCCCGCACCTATTATTGCCTTGATTTGCCTGGCACTCGGGTTTCTGATTAACTGAATTATTTATAGTAGTGATTGGCTTCTATCTCGGCCTTGACAACGTCTGGGACCAGGTAGCGGATCGACTTTCCTTGTTTGATCAACTCACGTATATGGGTAGCCGAAATTTGTAAAAGCGGCGCATCAAGTACTATTTTTTGCACCGGCAGATCTTCGCGGACCTCGAAGCCGGGTCTTCGGTAAACATAAATAGTGTAACGCTGCATGATCACTTCAGCGTTTTTCCATTTGTCAAGGTTCTGGAAACTATCGCTACCCATGATGATTGAGAATTGGTGCTGCGGATATTTTTCTTCGAGGTATTGCAGGGTGGTGACGGTGTAAGACGGTTTGGGAAGTTTGAATTCAATATCGCTTGCGCTGAATTTGCGCTCACCTTCTATCGCAAGATTGATGAGGTGAAGCCGATGGTATTCATTTAGTAAACCGTGGTTCTGCTTGAATGGATTTTGCGGGGACACCACAAACCAAACCTGGTCCAGCGAAGTTTCCTGGATGAGGTGATTGGCAATGATCAAATGCCCATGGTGGATGGGGTTAAAGGAACCGAAGTAAAGCCCAATTTTCATAAACCGTTGAAAATCAATGATATAGCCTTAGATCTCTTCTACAATTACCTTTTGTGCTTCGTTGAGTCGGAGACTGAGATGATACCCAGCAACCTGTATGGATATAGGATCTCCGAGTGGAGCAACCTGCTCAATCACAACTGTTTCTCCGGGGATGAAACCCATTTCCATGAGTTTGAGAAAAAGATCATCCGCTTCAATTCCCTTGATCTTTACAGGCACACCTATGGCAATCTCTGATAGTCGTTTTGTATTCATGGCTTTGCAAAGGTAACTGCTTATTCATTGCTACTTTTGAGGAATGGGATCAATTCATTTCTTTGAGGAAAAACCAGCCCCCTGGTTTAAGGGCAGGAGAGCGATGAAAGCCCTGCTGGGGGAGTTGTTAAAGAAGGAAAAGGTGGCGTTTGATACCATTCAGTTTATCCTGGTTTCAGACGATGCGCTTCTGGAGGTGAACCGTTCTTACTTGAACCACGACTATTATACGGACATCATCACTTTTGATCTTTCAGCGCCAGGCGCCGCTAAGGTTTCTGATATCTATATCAGCCTCGACAGGGTTGAGGAGAATGCGAAAAATTACAATGAATCCAGGCTCAATGAGTTAAGGCGGGTCATGATCCATGGGTGCCTCCACCTCTGCGGATATAAAGACAAGTTAAAAACGGATCGAGTGAAGATGCGGGAACGAGAGGACTACTACCTTCGACTACACACGAAACGTTCCACGTGAAACATTCTGTCTGTATTCTAGGGTTATGTTGTTTACTTACGGGCCTTGTCAAGGGGCAGGGACATCTGGTTACCGCAGATAAGCCTTTTGAGATTGAACGTACAATGGATACGGGTATCGTGAATGTTTTGGTTAGGGCTGGGGCAAAGGAATATGCGAGTGAGCAGGAGATGTCTTATCTCTATTGGGTAAATCTAATGAGGAGAAACCCTTCATTGTTTCATAGACAGTATGTTCAAGCTTATTTAAGGCAATTTCCCGAAGCGATATCGGAAGAATCTATGAGTCTGGAAGTGGAGATGTCTACTTTGCAGGCCTTGCCGCCACTCGTTCCCATTCGCAATTTGTACTTGGCATCCTCTCTGCATGCGGCCTTTCTGGCAAGGACGGGCCGATTATCCCATGATGGTGAGGGAGGAAAGGGCTTTCCCACCAGAATGGAGGAGGCTGGCGTGCGATCCTGCGCAGGGGAAGTGATTTTTGATGGCAAGGATGATATGCTGGTAGCAGTCATTTTGTTACTGATAGATCATCGTGTACCTGGTGTTGGCCACCGAAAGGCGCTTTTGAATCCCGCATTCACAAGGACAGGAGCTGCGGTTCGTTTTTCCCGGGAGGGCAGGGCAATAATGGTTCAGGATTTATCCTGCCCCCAGTAGACCGTTCCACGTGGAACGTTACGGTTACAGGTGCTACCATAACCAGTTCTAAAGCGCTAATTTTGCGCTATGTTTCCTCAATATGATGTCATAGTAGTGGGTGCAGGCCATGCCGGCTGTGAAGCCGCAGCGGCAGCGGCAAACATGGGCAGCAAAGTCCTGCTGGTGACCATGAATTTACAGACCATCGCCCAGATGAGCTGCAACCCGGCCATGGGCGGGATTGCCAAGGGGCAGATCGTGCGTGAGATTGATGCCCTGGGTGGGTATTCCGGTATCGTGACGGATCAGTCGATGATCCAGTTCAGGATGCTCAACCGATCCAAAGGACCTGCTATGTGGAGCCCCCGGGCGCAGAGCGACCGTATGCTATTCTCTGCGAAGTGGCGGGAAATGCTGGAAGAAACCGAGGGCGTTCACTTCTACCAGGACATGGTCAAGGGGTTATTGGTCAAGGGAGGAAGGTGTACCGGGGTGATCACCGGACTGGGCCATCATATTGAGGCTAAGGCTGTTGTGTTGACGAATGGCACATTTTTGAATGGCCTGATCCACATCGGGGAGAAACAATTTGGTGGGGGCAGAATGGCGGAGAAAGCGGCGACGGGAATAACGGAGCAGTTGGTGGAGTTGGGGTTTGAGAGTGATCGATTAAAAACAGGCACCCCGCCAAGGATCGATGGGCGATCCCTGGATTATAGCAAAATGGAGGAGCAGAAAGGGGATGATGAGATCGTGGGGTTTTCTTACCTGGACGTCCCAAGGATTAAGCCGGAGGAACAGAGAAGCTGCTTCATTACGTATACAGACAAAACAGTTCATGAGATCCTGAAAACTGGCTTTTCCAGAAGCCCGATGTACGCCGGCCGGATTGATGGCGTCGGTCCCAGGTATTGCCCATCGATAGAAGACAAAATCAACCGCTTTGCAGACCGGGAGCGTCACCAACTCTTCGTGGAGCCAGAAGGATGGAACACCGTAGAGATCTATGTAAATGGTTTCTCTACCTCACTCCCGGAAGAAGTTCAATACGATGCCCTTCGTAGAGTTCCGGGGTTTGAGAACTGCAGGATGTTCAGGCCGGGATATGCCATCGAGTATGATTATTTCCCGCCCACACAATTGCATTACTCATTGGAAACCAAGCACTTAGAGAATTTATTCTTTGCTGGGCAGATCAATGGCACTACAGGTTATGAAGAAGCGGCTTGCCAGGGTCTGATGGCCGGAATCAACGCACATTTGAAGGTAAAAGGCCAGGAACCCCTCATCCTGAAACGCAGCGAAGCGTATATTGGCGTGTTGATTGATGATCTGATCAGCAAAGGAACGGAAGAACCCTACCGCATGTTTACCAGCAGAGCGGAATTTCGAACCCTGCTTCGGCAAGACAATGCGGATTTAAGGCTCACGGAAAAATCCTTTCTGTTGGGTTTGGCCAGTCAGGAAAGACTCGATGCGGTTGTTGCCAAACAGGAAGCGGTGGAAAGGATCAAAAAGACCCTCGCAGAATTAACCATTGAACCTGAAGACATTAACGGCTACTTGCTACAGAAAGATTCAACGCCTATCTCGCAAAAGCAAAAACTAGGTCAGCTGATCCTCAGGCCAAATATTTCCCTGGCGGAAATCCTTGCCCATTCCAATACGGCGCAGGCCGCATTACGTGCGGAGAAAACAGATCATCTGGAGCAGGCAGAGATCCAGCTCAAATATGATGTGTATATCCATAAAGAAAAGGAATTGGTAGCCAGGATGAGCCAGATGGAAGAATTGGAAATACCAGGTAGCTTTGATTATGCAAAAGTGCAGGCCATCTCTGCGGAAGCCAGGGAGAAACTGAACCGCATCAAACCCAGAACCCTGGGGCAGGCATCAAGGATTTCAGGAATTAATCCCAGCGATGTGCAAATTTTAATGGTATATATGGGCCGATGAATTCAGCAACTCAATAACATAGTAACTCAATAACTCAACAACCCAGCAACGCATGTACACGCCTGAAGCATTGATGCAGATGTTCCCTTTGTTTGATCGTAAACTGGCAGAGTTTATTGCCAGTATTGCCGAAACAAAAACCTTCGAAGAAGGTGCCATCATGATGAAGACGGGTCAGTACTTCAAAGCAAGTATGTTGATCACCAAGGGAAAGGTGAAGCTGTATCGGGAAGGAGAAGATGGCAATGAATTTTTTATGTATTTCCTGGAAGCCGGCAACGCATGTGCACTCAGCATGATCTGCGCAACCCGCAACCAGAGCAGCCAGATCATGGCCATTGCCGTTGAAGAAACCGAAGTGATCATGATCCCCATCCAATACATGGATGTGCTGATGACAGAATACAAAGGCTGGTACTACTTCGTGTTGGAAACCTATCGCTCGCGTTTTGAGGAATTGTTGATCGTGATTGACAACATCGCCTTTAAAAATATGGACGAACGTTTGGAGTGGTATCTCAGAAACCAGGCGAAACACAACAAACAAATCACGCTTACGCATCAGCAAATTGCCAACGACCTTAGCTCATCCAGAGAGGTCATCTCCAGGCTGCTGAAGAAACTGGAAAACAGGCAAATGGTTGTGCTGCATCGCAACTCCATCGAGTGGCTCGAGCCCGTTCAATAAACGCAGTTTAAAAATTTTGCCAACTGTGATTTTCATCACTGTGCGGGTTATTCCATTTGCACAATTTTGTGCTATGGAATGAAACAGACACCCGGCGAGCACAGGGTTTCTCCCTCCGCCCCGACATCTCGGGTGTTTCGTTTCACTCCAAATGGCCAAACCGGAACAGATTTTCCGGATTCTGTGACTAAAGTCATTGTACTGGCCATCATAGTGAACCAATTTTGTATAAACCTGCAAAACAACAAAACATGAAAGTTGAGCAAATCTACACGGGTTGCCTGGCACAAGGCGCCTACTACATTGAAAGCGAGGGAGAAGTAGCCGTTATCGATCCCCTGCGTGAAGTAGCACCTTACATTGAAAGAGCACAGAAAGACGGTGCAAAAATCAAGTACGTGCTGGAAACACATTTTCATGCCGATTTTGTTTCGGGTCACATCGACCTGGCTAAAGAAACTGGCGCAACCATAGTGTATGGCCCAACGGCAAGCCCTGCATTCAACGCCTATATCGCGAAAGACAATGAAGAACTGACACTCGGAAAAGTGAAAATCCGCGTATTGCATACACCCGGCCACACCATGGAGTCCAGTTGTTTTTTATTGATCGATGAAAACGGAAAAGAAACAGGACTGTTCTCCGGTGACACTTTATTCATCGGCGATGTTGGCAGGCCAGACCTTGCACAAAAAGTGAAAGCGGAACTGACAGAAGAACTGCTCGCAGAGCATCTCTTCCATTCCCTTCGAAATAAAATCATGACCCTGTCAGATGACATCATTGTATATCCCGCTCACGGCGCAGGATCTGCTTGTGGAAAAAACATGAGCAAAGAAACCACCGATACATTGGGTCATCAGAAAGCAACAAACTATGCACTGAGGCCGGATATGACCATGCAGGAATTCAAAAAAGAATTGCTCACCGGTCTTGTTGCACCACCTGCATATTTCCCGTTGAATGTGTTGATGAATATTCAAGGCTACGACAGCATCAGCGATGTCTTGAAACGCGGACAACATGCATTAAGTCCCGCCGCCTTTGAAGCAGCTGCCAACGAAACCGGCGCACTCGTGTTAGACACAAGAGCTCCTGAGGTATTCGCCAAAGGATTTATTCCCAACTCCATCAATATTGGTATCGATGGCAATTTTGCGCCCTGGGTTGGTGCAATGATTCCCGATATCAAGCAACAAATTCTTGTAGTGGCTGAGCCCGGCAGGGAAGAAGAAATCGTGACAAGATTGGCAAGGGTTGGCTACGACTACTGTATCGGTTATCTCGAAGGTGGATTTGATGCCTGGAAGAATGCAGGTCAGGAAGTGGATATGATACGGCAAGTAACGGTTGATGAACTCGCTGAAATCATGAAAGGCGGCAACGTACATCTATTGGATGTTCGCAAGAAAAGCGAGTATGATTCTGAGCATGTGGTGGATGCAGAAAATGCACCACTTGATTTCATCAATGACTCCATGTTGCAGATCAATAAAAACAATACCTACTACGTGAACTGCGCTGGCGGATACCGGTCCATGATCTTTAACTCTACATTAAGAGCAAGAGGATACAACAACCTGGTAGACGTAGCAGGCGGTTTTAAAGCCATCAAAGAAAGCAACAAGTTCAAGGTCACTGATTATGTGTGTCCTTCAACGATGCTATAAAAATTTCATTAGTGTGTTTGAGGATTAGTAAGGGGGGCGTTTCTACGCTCCCCTCTTTTTTAAAAGTTAGAAGATGAAGGAAGAAGGTGGAAGGCAATCTAAGTTTAGTATCATGAAGAAGATTTTTGGTGTTGTTTTTTTTGTATCGATGTTTTTCTCTGGAATAGCGCAAGAAAAGGAGGCAGATACAACCAGCCTTCGGCATGCGCTGTTGAAAGGAAGTTTGGATCTGCATTTCAGATTGTATTACATGACCACACAAAATGCGCCGGAGCTAAGTGACTACTATGCCTGGGCTTTTGGCGGCGGTATGACCTATGAAACGGGTAAGTTCAAAGGATTTCAATTTGGTGTGGGCGGATTCTTCATCTGGAACCTGGGCTCCTCTGATCTTGCGGCAAAGGATTCCCTGTCCGGTGCAAGTAACCGGTATGAGATCGGGCAGTTTGATATCACTGATCCGGCAAATAAAAACGAGCTATCGAGGCTGGAAGAGTTTTACCTGAAATACAATTACAAAAAATCATTTGTCAGAATCGGCCGGAGTTTGATCAACACACCCCTGATCAATCCGCAGGACGGAAGGATGCGCCCTACTGCAATTGAGGGGATCTGGGCCGAGGTCAACGATATTTCAAAAACCAAACTTCAGGGTGGATGGATTCGGCGGTTATCTCCCAGAGGAACCATCGAGTGGTATGACGCAGGAGAATCGATAGGCATTTATTCCACGGGCGTGAACACAGATGGAACCAAATCCGGCTACAAAGGCAATCTTGAATCATCGGGCGTTGCAGTATTGGGGGCACAGTATAAACCAAAGCAGAACATCCAGCTGCAGGCTTGGAACTATTATATCGATGAGATCATGAACACATTCATGGTCCAGGGCGATGGGATCTTTGCTTTGCAGGGAAAGAAAAAATTGATCGCCGGCCTGCAATACACCTACCAAAGGGCCGTGAAAGACGGCGGGAATGCAGATCCGCACAAAACCTATTTTGATCCCAACCAGACCGCGAATATCATTTCCGGCAGGCTGGGCCTGGATACCAGGCAAGGAAAATTATTATTCAATTATACCCGCATTACAAAAGACGGGCGCTTCCTCTCACCTCGGGAGTGGGGGCGTGAGGCATTCTACACTTTCTTAAAAAGAGAACGCAATGAAGGTTTCGGGGATGTGCATGCCATGAGTGTTAATGCCATCAGAAGCTGGGATAAAAAACGGCTCACCACTGAGTTAAGCTATGGCTATTACGATATGCCATCGGTCAGCAACTATGCCATGAGCAAGTATGGCCTACCCTCATATCATCAGTTTCTTACAGATATCACCTATCATTTCACAGGCTTTCTGGCAGGGCTGAACCTGGAGCTGTTATACACATATAAACGAAATGCTACCAGTGTGGAAGACCCCAAAGCCATCATCAATAAAGTTAACATGCATCACCTTAACTTTATCCTGAACTACCGTCTGTGATTTGAGTCACGTAAACAGCGGGTATATTGGATGATCTTTGTCATACACTTAAGCGAATATCATGAACATTATTGAATGGATCAGGCAGCCCTGGCCCTGGTACGTTGCCGGTCCGCTGATTGGATTGACGGTGCCCTTGTTGCTTATCCTGGGCAACCGCACATTTGGTATTTCTTCTTCCTTGCGCCATGTTTGTGCGGCATGTATTCCGGCAAACATTTCTTTTTTCAAGTATGATTGGAAAAAAGAATCCTGGAACCTGTTGTTTGTTGCCGGCATTTTAGTGGGTGGTTTTCTCACGCACATGTTTTTGTCTGACCCCAGTGCTGTTCAGGTAAACCCAAAATTGGACGAAGAGTTAGCCGGTTATGGCGTAAATGACTATTCAAGCCTTGTTCCAACAGATGTTTTCAACTGGCCATCTTTGTTTACGGCCAGGGGATTTATCCTGATGGTGATCGGCGGATTTCTCGTGGGTTTCGGAACCCGTTATGCGGGAGGCTGCACATCTGGTCATGCCATCATGGGCATCTCCAGTCTGCAATGGCCCTCAGTGATTGCAACCTGTTGCTTTATGGCGGGAGGCTTTGTGATGGCCAATTTGATCTTACCCTTTATCATGAAACTCTAATTCCAGAACAATGCAAAACACAAATACCAACCACCTCGCGTTTGTACAACCGGTGGAAGAAAACAAAGACTTTGAAGTGCGCTCTCTGGATGCGCAATGCGTGAACAATATGGAAGAGCGCCAACCGCATTGGCACCTGCTGAAGTATTTGTTCATGGGTGCATTTTTTGGAATCATCCTGATCAAATCAGAAGTGATCTCATGGTTCCGGATCCAGGAAATGTTCAGGCTGCAAAGCTTTCACATGTATGGCGTGATTGGCTCCGCCATTGCCGTGGGCATGCTGAGTGTATTCCTCATTAAAAAGCTCAACATCAAAACCATCTATGGGGAAAAGATCACCATCCCGGATAAGAAATTCAACAAAGGACAAATTTATGGTGGCCTCATCTTCGGCTTAGGCTGGGCGATGACAGGCGCTTGCCCCGGTCCACTGTTTGCGCAGATCGGTTCCGGTGCGTTGGTGGTGATCGTTACTCTCTTGAGCGCCATCGCGGGCACATGGGTCTACGGTTATTTCAGGGACAAACTACCTTCATAAGATGCAAAAGCAGATCCTCGTGGTGGTTCTTGGCTTTGGTGTTTTGTGGGCAACGTCCTGCAACGAAACACCCAAGCAACCCCTCGGCATCAAGGCCGATGAAGCGCCATGGCAGGGATGGAACAAATACCAGATCAAGCCGGAAGATACGCTGGCTTGGTATGGACATGAACTCATTGCCAATACAGCATTTTATTTTGGACCGAAGGGAACCGTGGCGCCCATCACCAACGGTATGAATTGCCAGAACTGTCACCTTGATGGTGGCACCCTGCCCTGGGGCAATAATTATAGCGCGGTGGTATCAACCTATCCAAAGTTCCGTGCAAGAAGCGGCGGAATTGAAACCATTCCCAAGCGTGTGAATGATTGCTTTGAAAGAAGCTTAAATGGAAAGGCCCTTGATTCCAACAGCAAAGAGATGAAGGCGATTGTTGCCTACCTTCATTGGATCGGCGATGAGATCCCCAAAGGCGCCAAGCCGAAAGGCTCTGGCATCATGGATCTTCCATTGATGAACCGGGCCGCAAGTCCGGAGAAAGGACAGATCGTGTATCAGCAAAAATGTGCAAGTTGCCACGGACCTAACGGCCAGGGACAACCGAATATTGAGGGATATGGCTATGCGTATCCGCCATTATGGGGAGAAAACAGTTACAACGATGGTGCAGGACTTTTCCGCCTATCGAGATTTGCCGGTTATGTAAAAGCCAATATGCCTTTTGGCGCCAACTACAAGAGCACACAGCTTAGTGATGAAGAATCCTGGGACGTAGCGGCATATGTGAATTCACAACCCAGGCCGAAGAAAGACATCTCACAGGACTGGCCAGACATTTCGAAGAAACCATTTGACCATCCCTTCGGACCTTTTTCCGATGGGAAGACGGAAGCGCAACATAAATACGGACCTTGGAAATAGGTGGCAGGTTGCGGGTTGGAGGTTGTAGCTGAACCCTACCGCGACCTATGCGAACTCTGCGAACTGCGACCTGAAAAAACGATTGCTATGTGCCAAAACCATGACAGCTCAAGACGCGGATTTCTGAAAGATGTATCGATGGCTGGTTTGGGTATGGCTGGCATTCCGCAGATCGCATCGGCCCATGAAACGGATCCTGCAGACGAAAAAAGCTGGAGCCGCTCTGCTGTACTTCAAAGTGGAAAGGCACAACGCATCACCCTACTGCATACGGCGGATATACATGGTCAGTTGTTTACCCACGATGAATTTTTCTGGGAGAACAATCAGGCAGTTTATCGCAAGCTCGGCGGATTTGCCGTGCTGAAGACGATGCTGAAATCACTCAAAGCCACCAACCCTTCCAATACACTGATCATTGACGGCGGCGATTGTTTTCAAGGATCCGGCGTAGCCTCTTTGAGCGAAGGGAGGGCCATCGTTCCATTGATCAATAATATTGGATATGATCTTGTGCTGCCCGGTAATTGGGAAGTGGTGTATGGCAAAGAAAATCTCATGAAAGACATGGGCGGCTACCAGGCACAAAAGATCTGCGCCAACATGTTCCATGAAGACGAAGATAAGAAAGGAGACCTGATGTTTCCGCCGTACTGGATCACCCACTTCGGTGATGTGAAGATCGGATTCATTGGATACAATGATCCACTGACACCCAGAAGGCAATCCCCGGCGTATTCAAAAGGCATCAAGTTCACTCAACCGGAGATCAACTCGGCGAAGTATATCAAATACCTGCGCGACTACGAGAAATGCAGCATGGTGTTTTTGGTGACACATCTCGGCATTGCACAGCAGGTTGACCTGGGCAATAATCCCGCGATAGACGGAGTGGATTTTATCCTTGGCGCAGACACGCATGAGCGTGTGCGGAAACCCATCGATACAAAATATACAAAGGTTACCGAGCCGGGTGCTTTTGGTTCATTTGTGGCAAAGCTTGATGTGGTGATTGAAGATGGAAAACTAAAAGAAACGCAATACAAACTGCTGGAAGTGGATCCGGTGAAATACAAGCCCGATCCCGAAATGACACAGCTTGTGAAACAGGCCAAAGCGCCATATGCCGCAGAGTTGGATAAGGTCATTGGCTCCACCAAGACTACACTGGTGCGTTATTTTGTATTGGAGAATCCGATGGATAACCTGATCACGGATGCCATCATGTGGAAGTTCAATCCAGACATTGCACTCAGCAATGGATTCAGGTTTTGTCCACCCCTGCATGTTCCACCGGGCAAAGAGAAGGTAGACATCACCAATGAATTCTTATGGAACATGCTGCCCGTTGACAGTGATGCGAAAGAGGGATACATCACTGGCGAAAAGCTCTGGCAGTGGATGGAAAAAGAACTGCATAATGTGTTTGCGAAAAAAGCATCGGAACGTTTTGGTGGCTGGGTGGTGCGTTTTTCCGGCATGGAGATCAACCTCACTGCAAAGAATGAAAAGGGCAAACGCATCAACTGGATCAAGGTAAAAGGCGAGCCCGTAGACCTGAAAAAATCTTATCGTATTGTGGCCTGCGAACGTGAGGGGGACCCGGATGATATGATCTGCCGCATTGAAAACGTAAGCCAGCCCAAGCTGCTGGGCACAACACTTCATCCCGTTCTTCGGGAATACCTCGCGGAGCATTCTCCTGTATCTCCAAAAGTTGTGGGCAAGGTCACCGCAACCGATGCGCCGGCTACGCTGCTGACGCAATTGGAAGGATATGATTATCAGTTTTCCTGATAAATAGCAAGAGACCATTGTAGTTCGCAGGTCGCAGAGGTCGCGTCATAGCGCTCGTCTGCGACCTCTGCGACCTGCGACCTAAAGTGACGATTGTCACCAAAATTATTTTTGATACATTCTACCTTTATCTCTCCTAAACAACCTCAACATGAACACACATTATCAGGTGGTAGTAGTAGGTGGTGGTACTGGAGGTATCATGACCGCAGCGCAGTTGAAAAGGAAAGATCGCAACATGACCATCGCCATCATTGAACCCAATACAGAGCACTATTATCAGCCAGCGTGGACGCTGGTAGGTGCGGGCACATTTAATTTTGAAGATACCAGGCGGGATGAAAAGAAATTGATCCCCCACGGTGTGGATTGGATCAAAGACCGCGTCACCACATTTGATCCGGAGAAAAATATTGTACATACCAAGAACAGCGGGGATCTTCAATATGATTACCTCGTGGTGAGTACGGGAATAAAAATGGATATCGATGGCCTTCCTGGTTTACGTGAAGCATTGAACACTGACAATGTGTGCAGCAACTACATCGATCCTGAAAAAACATATCGTGTACTGCAGAACTTCAAAGGAGGTAATGCCATCTTCACACAACCTGCAGGCGCAATCCGTTGCGGTGGTGCGCCACAGAAGATCATGTACCTCGGCGAAGAATATTTTCACAAATCCGGCGTGCGCAACAAAACCAATGTGGTGTTTGCTACACCAGGTACTGTGATTTTCGGAACCAAAGAATTTGCTGATGAACTAAATAGGATCATCGAGAGGAAGCAGGTTAATTTCAAGCCCTACTATAAACCCGTGAAGATTGATGCTACAAAGCAGGAGATCAGTTTTCAATACATTAAGCCAGATACGAAAAGGTCTAATGCCGACTTAGACACCAGGCTGGGTGAGCGTCTGGATGGTGAAAACATTGTAACGGTTCACTATGACATGCTGCACATCGCTCCACCACAAACTGCTCCCGATGTGATTAGTCAATCGCCCTTTGCTACGCCTGACGGTCCGAACAAAGGGTACATGCAGGTTGACATTCACACCCTGCAGCACGTGAAGTATGCGAATGTGTTTGGTCTTGGCGATAATGCCGGACTGCCCACTGCAAAAACAGGAGCAGCCATTCGCAAGCAGGCCCCCGTGGTGGTTGACAATATCCTGCACATGATGAAGCATCAACCCTTTGGTGAGCATCAGTATCAGGGCTACTCATCCTGCCCCATTGTTACGGGTTACGGGAAAATGCTTCTGTGTGAATTCAAGTATGATAATGTCAGGGATTCAGATAAACTACTCACGAAATTTGTGGATACAACCAAAGAACAGTGGAGCATGTGGATCCTGAAAAAATATGGCCTGCCCTGGTTGTATTGGAACATGATGATGAAGGGACGGATGTAAA
>JBASZQ010000071.1:0-7569 GCA_049661025.1 Chitinophagaceae bacterium
CTATGAAACCCTTGCTAACCCTAATTACCATCCTATTGGCTGTTCAGTTGACGGCCCAGGGATATGCTGATCAGTTCTATAAAGACTACGCCTCCCCCTCTTCAGAAGAGGTGAGTTTAAAGTCCTGTAGTTTTTCACCTGATGCGCCTGCAATAATCCTTCGCAAAGACGCTACCATCATCCCTGACGGAAATAAGATGTTTTCTTACATCAGAACAAGGATCAAAATCCTCAAACAAACGGGCTCCAAAGAAGGCAACATCAAGCTCAGATTTTATCATGCCGGAGAATTCGAAAAGATCGCCAATCTCTCCGCTGTCACCATCAACTATGATGCGCAAGGTGTCAAAAAAATGGCCGCCCTCACCAACAAGGATATCCATTACACTAAAGACGACCAGTACTATACCACTATTACCTTCTCCATGCCTGATGTTAGAGAGGGATCGATCATTGAGTACAGTTATATCAGTGAACGGCGAAATTATAAGGTGATTGATTACTGGTATTTCCAGGATGAGTTACCTGTGCTACATGCTTTGTTTGACTACACGATCATGCCCGGAGCAGAGTTTTCGTATAGGGTATTGAAATCATCAGAACTTCCTATTCGTCTTAAAGAAGACAAAACAGAAGGCAGATTGGTCTTTACCATGGACAATCTCCCGGGCATATCTGATGAGCCATTTATGGATGCAAAGCGTGATTACCTGAGCAGGGTTGAATTGCAGATGAACTCTGTTGGTTCAAGCATAGACCGGCAAAAATTTGTGGCAACCTGGCCGGAGCTGACCCAGGAACTTTTGCGTGACGAAGATTTTGGTCAGGCCATCCATAAAAAAATTGCAGGAACGGAAGAGTTGATCAGTCAAGCCAAATTGATCGGCGACGTTAAGGATCGCATGAATTTCATCTATCGCAATGTGCAACAGCGATTGAATTGGGATCGATACATCGGTATCTATGCTGCCGAAAAACTTAAAACGGTTTGGGAGAAAAAGCAAGGCAGTACTGCCGAGATCAATATCGTTTTATTGAACCTGCTCAATGCAGCGGAAGTACCAGCGTCTCCCCTGCTGGTAAGCGACAGATCACATGGCAAGGTGTCTACCTCCCATCCATTCATCTCGCAATTCAGTAAGGTGGTGGCTTATGTGGAGATTGGCGGGAAACCTTATTTTCTGGACGCTTCCGGGAACCAGGTCAAAACGGAACTCATCCCGGAGAATCTGCTGAATACGCAGGGGTATTTGGTAGAGCGTAAAACTTCCCGTTTTATAAAAATTACTGATCCTTTACATTTTGAAAAAAGGAATGTGAGCATTGCCGGGAAAATAACTGAGGCAGGGATGCTGTCTGGTCAGGTGTTTGTGAGTGACCAGGATTATTCACGTATGCACAGGGAACCAGACGTCAGGAGAAATGCACAGGCATATATCCGTGAAACCTATGTGGACCCCTATCCTAAAATGAAGGTAGACAGTTTTGTGGTGCGTAATCTGGAGCATGATAGCCTGTCCTTGGACCAACTGGTCAATTTCAACCTCGAATTAGAAAAGACCGGCGACTACTATCTGTTGACGCCAAATTTGTTTGGGGGTATTGAGAAGAATCCTTTTATAGCTGATAACAGGTATACCGAAATCAATTTTGGATGTAAGAAACTGGTGACGTTTAGCGAGTCATTTGAAGTGGGGGAAGGATTTGTGATAGAAGCACTGCCAAAGGCCATGGCACTCAGGACGGCTGATACCGGTCTGCTGGTGTCCAGGATGACGGATCAAACGCCAGATGGCAGACGTTTTATAGTGAAACTCCGTTTAGAAATCAACAAGACCCTATACACACCAGCAGAATATGAATCAGTGAAGGAGTTTTTTAAGAAGATGTATGGCGTCCTGAATGATCCAATTGTACTTAAGAAAAAACCATGATTAATGATAAGCACCCATTTTGTCCGTAAAAGTGCAATTGCACTCACGTTTAGCTTCGCGTTTTTAAATGCCTTAGCACAGGAAGTATCAGACTTTGGGAAAGTAGAAACCACTTTATTGAGTAAACCCCACTCACTGATTGACAAATCAGCAGAGGCCGAAGTGATCTTTGAAGTTTCCGATGTGAGTTTCACCGTGATGGGTGGTACCGCGGAGATACATACTAGGCATCACCTACGAATTAAGATTTACAATACCAATGGTCTGGACCAGGCTAATATTTCCATTCCTTACTACAACCGGAACGGAATGGAAAGCGTATCCAGATTGGAAGGACAAACTTACAATCTTAATGAAGCGGGTGCACTTACGGTATCAAAACTCGATAAAAAATCTATTTACGATAAGCGTATCGACAATCGTTACTCTAAACTGACCTTCACGCTTCCAGAAGTAAAAGCAGGTAGTGTGATTGAATATCGATACACCGTTAAAAAACAAATTCAGTACTTGTTTGAGCTTACTTCACAGCACCTCAGTAACTGGAGCTTTCAAAAAAGCATACCAGTAGTGTATAGTAAGTTTATCTTCTCTCATCCCAGTGAGTTCACGTTTAAGGAACTGCCTCTCAACGATGTGCCCATTGAGTTCACCCAGAAAGGTATCGGAACAGGGACGCAGAAAACTTTTGTGTGCCGGGATCTTCCTGCTGTAAAGGATGAGCCATTCATGACTACCACAAAAGACTACAAGCAGAAAGTCAGGATAGATGTGATTGGGTATAATCCACCCGGTGAAATCCCACGTGACCTTAGAATGTCATGGCCACGAATCATCAATACAATGATGGAGGATGAAGACTTTGGTCTCCAATTGAAACGCAATATCCAACGCACGCAGGAACTTGATCTCGCTTTACAGAAGATCACTGACCCATACCAAAAAATGACGACGATACATGACTATGTCAAGAAGAATATGGCATGGGATGAGGCTACCAGTATCTGGGCCATGGAAGGCGTTAAAAGAGCCTGGGAATTGAAGCGTGGTAATAGTGGTGAGATCAACCTGATTTTGGTTAATCTTTTGAAAGAGTCTGGCTTGAAAGCATATCCTGTTTTGGTAAGCACTAAGGAACATGGGAGAATCAGGCCGATGGATCCCGCTTTTGATCAGTTCAATACCGTAATGGCTTATGTCACCATCGATTCAAATTTTTATGTGCTGGATGCTACTGACAAGTATACACCTTCCAATCTGATTCCTCCATCTGTTGTATATACAGAAGGACTTGTAATTAACAAACTGGAGGGCAACAAAGCGTTACAGGATCAGGACTGGGGATGGAGAACCTTGTACAACGAAAAACAACAATTCCAGAAACTTGTTAACGTATCTGCTAAGTTTGATGGACAAGGAAAGGTGAATGGTGATGCATTTGTGATGTTCAGGGACTATGCGAGGGAGCGAATCAGCGAACAAGTAGAGCCGGTTGCCGACAAAACCCTGGCATATTATACCAGTGCTTCGCAGGGTGTTAAGGTGACAGAGCTCAATTTAAAAAATGATCAAAATACGGCGCTGCCACTGGAACATACATTCAAGTTTCAAGTACCCACAGAAGCCAATGGAGAGTATTTCGTGTATAACATGAATGTGTTTACCGGCCTTGAGAAAAATCCATTTACGGCAGAAGAAAGATATGCTGATATCTTCTTCGGATATGCGCAGAAATTTACGCTTAGGGGGAGTCTTGATTTGCCAGAGGGATTCACTTTTGAGGCGCCGCCAAAGAATTTGAAAATGGTTATGCCCGATAAAAGTATCGAAATGTCAAGGATTGTTCAGGTTGAAGGACAGTCTGCCAAATATGTTATTCAAATTGATATCAAGAAGCCATTTTATGCTCCCGGGGAGTATGATGTTTTTTATGAGTTCTATAAAAAAATGTACTCTTTACTGAATGAACCCCTCATCATTAAGAAAAAGTAGTGTTATGAATAAGTTGAGCTGGTTGTTCCTTGCTTTATGGTTGCCATCATTGGCAATCGCTGGAGATAGTACCAATATCTATCGGGCGTCTGATATCCAGGCTAAGCTGCTTACCAATGCCCATTCTGTTGTCAGATTTAAATCAATGGATATTGATATTAACGGGCCTGACAAAGCGCTGATAAAAACCCGCGAAGTCATCACCATACTTGATGCAGAAGCAGAATATGAGCTGTATATGTTTCACTATTCCGACCGATTTACGGTTTTGGACGATGCTGAAATCAAATTGTATGATGCCAATGGCAAGTTAATAGAAAGGCATAAGAAGAAAGACTTCTCAAGCTTTAGCGATGGCAGCGGACTTGTAGAAGATGGTCAGACACATGTTATTAAGGTGACTGCCGGAAGTTATCCAGTGACGGTTGAGAAAGAATCAGTTTATCGCTTGAAGAGTATTTACGTGTTAGAGAATTTCTTTTTCTCACGGCCTTACCAGTCTGTAGAATTTGCTACGGTAAGTCTTAAATATCCTGCTTCTTTGCCGGTAAAATTCAAATCCTATCACCTGGATGCTAAACCCAGCAATACGAAAATCGGTTCAGATGAGATCTGGTTATGGCAGGCCAGAAATATCGCAGCTGAGTTTCACGAATCCAGTGCTGGTGACTGGCGGTTTCAGGTTCCCAGTGTATTCTTCAGTATGACGAAATTTTCTTATGATGGATATGCCGGTGACATGAGTTCCTGGCGGAACCTGGGCCTTTGGTACAACTATATTGTTGGGAAAAATAATAAACTGTCTCCTGAAAATCAGGAAGAGGTCAAACGCCTAGTAGCAGGAGCAAAATCCAACCGCGAGAAAGTTGAAATGCTGTATACATATCTGCAAAAGAATTTCAGGTACGTTAGCATACAGCTTGGTATTGGTGGTTTCCGGCCATTCCCGGCTGATTTTGTGCACCAGAAGAAGTATGGCGATTGTAAAGGTTTGAGCAACTATATGGAGGCTTGTTTGGATGCTCTTGGAATTAAGAGTAATGTTGCCATTATCAATGGTGGTAGCACAAAACTGGATCTTGATACTGAGTTCCCGTTTCCAAACTTTAACCACATGATTTTGATGGTGCCGTTGGAAAAAGATTCTATCTGGCTGGAATGTACCAGCAGCTATAATGATTTTGGCCACCTCAGCACCTTTACAGAAAATAGGTATGCGTTGTTGGTCACTCCTTCCGGAGGCCAGCTGGTACGCACGCCTTCCTCAATTGGAACACAGAATAAGTTGTGTGTTCATTCCAGTGTGAAACTAAGTGCAGATGGCGAAGCTGAAACAAGGAGCTCATTGAAGGCTGACAAGGAATTTAAATACAGTATGATTGGCATCTCAATGCTTTCTGCAGACAAGCAAAAGGAAGCGTTTCTTTCTGAGTATAAGATCACGCAACCTGATGAATTCAAAATTGGATTCAACCCTTCTCCAGACAGTGGATATATGGTAACCAATGAACTGTTTTGGGAAAAAGGATATGAATTTAAAGCTGGTGCCAAAATGTTTCTGAAGCCACGGATTTATAAGATATGGACGGAAAAACTTCCTTCTGACAGCAGTAGAAAATTCGACTATTATCTTGACTTCCCTTGTACTAAGTCAGACACAACCGAGTATCAATTGCCTGAAGGGTTTACCGTTGAATCCCTACCTAAAGGCAGGACTATTTCCAGCACGGTTGGGCAGTTTACGTCCAAATATTGGTTTGATGAAAAGACAAAAAAGGTTTTCTCAACTGCAGTACTCGAGATAAAGCTGTTTAGAGTTCCTGCTTCAAAATATCAGGAAGCTAAACAATTCTTTGACCAGGTACTGGATGATGGAAACCAGAAAATCATCTTGTTGAATAACAACGCACTAACAAAGCTTTAACAGATTACATAAACCGTTGATGGGCCTAATTATCCACATTTACACGCTAATCTGATTTTGGCATAATTATGGATTATTCCTAGGTATCTTTCTCAAGGGTTTAGGGTTGAAACTAAAGGGGGCTCATGTCTATGAGCCTCTTTCTTTTTTGGGTAATGTCTACACAGATTTCCAATCCTTTAGAATCCCTTGGGGCAGCCAGTACTGCCGCGCATCGCATCCCTTGCTGCTTTTCCGGCGTTTACCTTGAACGTTGCCGTCACCCCGGAAAAATAGTACCAGTCTTTATAAGTGGCTCCTCCCCTGATAGATCCCTCCGCGGGATAGACGCCGGGATTGTTCTTGACCTCGTCACCCCTGTAAGCGAGATCTACGGCTACCTGACCCTTTTGGGACAGTAGATAAGCCTGATCTACATAGTTAGTGCTTAGATCGTCCAAATAATCGGTATTGGTCTTCCTAAGTCCAACCTCCCAGGCAATGGCGATATTGTCATTCACCCGAAACCGGATACCTGCGCCGATGGGGAATGAAATTTGGGTGAGTGAATAAGGTGTTCTGTCCGGATACAAGGCTAGCCCCTGTCCTTCCGTGCTTAGAGGCTTCAGAAAAACCTTGCCATATGTGGAATCATTGGTATAGGGGTTGAAATGAAAAACAGCTATGCCCCCAAATAAATATGGTGTGAATTTGAAATAGTCAAGATCTAACAGATCGTAGTGCACTGTAAGGGCAAGCTCTGTGAGGCTGGTTGAAAAATTCAGGTTCCTGGCGACAAGTGCGGGATCCGAGGCATATTGATCGTTGGCTCCCAGTTTTGCAAGACTGATTAGACCCCTTACCCTGAAGTGCCCATTAATGATATAACTGCCGCCTATGCCCAGGACCATCTTCGAATTGCGCATGGAATAGCGCTTCTCCATCATATCGCCCTGGTAATTGGATGTGCCGGCAAAAAGATCCACAGCATATTGCTGACCAACCGATACGCCACTGGTCAAAACAAATACAGTTATCAATAGGTACAAGCGATTTCCGAGCATGGATAAGATTTGAGTGCAAAATTTGCTTCTTCTCCGCTCATTTCATAATTAAGCGCCAGATATTTTATCTTTTTAACAAATGTCATGAATTTGTGAAGGCCGCTTTCTCACTTGTATCGCTTCCCTTTCTTTATCACCATATCTACACCTTGCAAAAGATTCATATATTTTAGTACGTCACCTTTGACGGCGATGATATCGGCATCCTTTCCCTCGGAAATAGTACCCGTTTTCTGATCAACACCCATGAAAAAGGCCGGCCAGTAGGTAGCTGATTTAATGGCCTGCAGGGGATCGATCCCCATGATCCGCACCCAAACGTCCAGCTCATTCCAGGTGCTCTGGCTGTGAAATTTCAAAGGAATTCCGCTATCCGTACCAATAAGCATAACCACCCCTGCCTGCTGGAGCTGCTTGAATTTGTTGATCAGGGTAGGTTTTCTGATTGGCGTCAACTGAAAATAGGACAGCTGTTCCGGATGTTTGAGGGAATTTTTGATATCTGTGATGACGGAATCAGGCAGCCCCAGGTGCCAGGATTCATCATCTACTTTCTCGGGATTGTCCCTCACATCTTCATAATTATAAAGGCCTTCCACAGTGGGTGTCCAGAACAAGGGCCCCATATTCATTTTAGCAGTTCGTTCTTTGATGGCGTTCAGGATATCTTCCGGAT
>JBASZQ010000072.1:0-1860 GCA_049661025.1 Chitinophagaceae bacterium
AGATGAAAGGCCAGTGTGTTCAAAATTATCTACACCATATTTCAGCCCGATCCTGATCTCATCCGGCCGATGGGAATGGCCCACCACTTTCAACTTATGCTTGTGGGCTTCATCGATAATCGCTTTCACTTCAGCTTCTGTCATTTCATCCTGGTCAATCAGCTTAATGCAGTCCACGCCAGCCTTTGCCAGTTCCTGTACTTTTTTACGGGCGTCATCCTCGCCGTAGATCCCCCAACGAAATTGCTCCGTACCAGGGTATGGACGATGTTGTAAGAATGGACCGGAAACATACATGGTGGCACCGGGGATATCTCCGCGATTAATGGCATCTCTTACGGCGATACTTTCCTTGAGCGGCCCGCCAAGATCTCTGGCTGAAGTAACCCCGGCCATCAAAAGCTGGTGAGCTGACGCGGGCATGATCACTTTTTCAAACAAAGGAGGATATTTCTTGTCCCAATACGGATAGTCTGAATGTCCGTTGATCATCATGTGCACATGCATATCCCAAAGTCCGGGTAGCACCGTCATCCCCTCGGTGGAAATGATTTTTGCGTTTTTCGGTACCTGCACCTCTCCCATTCTTCCGACCTTAATGATCTTTTCACCCTGAATCAGGATGACGGAATTATAAACCGGTTTGCTGCCATATCCATCAATCATGGTACCGCCAACAAGTGCAGTCACGTTTTGGGAAATACCGGGCCTAACAAGGATAATTGTGAAGAGGATAGCCAAAACCTTTTTCATGTCAACCGATTTGATCATGAAATATAGCAAAAAGGACGCATCACTATATACCAAAAAAAAGTCCAGGCAAGGCCTGAACTTTTTTTTCTGTCGGGAAGACAAGATTCGAACTTGCGACCCCTTGCACCCCATACAAGTGCGCTACCGGGCTGCGCCACTTCCCGAACTAAGGGGTGCAAAAATAAGACTTAATTCCTTTTACGCAAAATCCAATCGCTAACATTATCTTCGCGCAATTCCCCAATCATGCATATCCTTATTAAAAAGGCGCATATTCAGGACCCTGCCTCTCCTTTTCATCAAACCAGGAAAGACATTCTTATTATTGATGGGATCATCAGTGCCATCGATGAAAACATTGAAGCTGCTGATGCGGAAACAGTTGATGTTCCCGATCTGGTAGTCTCTCCGGGGTGGGTGGATCTTTTCGCACATTTTTGTGATCCCGGTTATGAGCACAAGGAAAGTCTGGAAACGGGTGCTGCAGCTGCAGCGGCCGGCGGATTTACGCATGTTCTCCTCGTACCAAATACAAGCCCGGCGATACACTCCAAAAGTCAGGTGGAATACATTGTTGAGAAGAGCAAAACGCTGCCTGTTCATCTTCATCCCATCGGCGCTGTTAGTCGAAATGTAGAAGGCAAGGAATTAGCTGAAATGTATGATATGCGTGCGTATAATGCCATGGCGTTCAGCGATGGCTTGCAGGCCATACAGTCGGCCGGCATGTTGATCAAAGCGCTTCAATATGTGAAGGCCATTGATTGTGTTGTGATCCAGCTTCCGGATGATAAGTCCATTGCTCCTGCCGGACTAATGAACGAGGGCATCATCTCCACAAGGCTCGGCCTTCCCGGAAAACCGGCAATGGCAGAGGAGATAATGGTAGCGAGGGACATTAAACTGGCGAGGTATACAGATTCCAAATTGCATCTAACGGGTATCACTACCGCAAAATCTTTGGAGTATGTCCGAAGAGCCAAAGAAGGTGGACTGAAAGTTACCTGTTCCGTAACCCCTTACCATCTGTTCTTCACGGATGAAGATTTGCTGGGTTATGATACTAACCTCAAAGTCAATCTTCCTCTGCGTACCAGGGCTGATGCA
>JBASZQ010000073.1:0-23797 GCA_049661025.1 Chitinophagaceae bacterium
GGATAAACACTACTGAGAAAGTAAGGAAGGTGGCTATTGACCCCGGCATGGTGTATCCGGATGGTGTGAGGGAGAATAATGTTTGGCAAGGCTTAAAATAGGGTGAGGGTGTAGGGTGAGGGTGTAGAAGGGATTAGACTAAACCCTCACCCTACAGCCTTACCCTAAGCAAGAAAGGGTTTGTTTTTTACGCCTAAACCACGTACCTTTGCTGCCCAATTAACCCAAACGGTTCCAAAAGCGTTCCGCCTGTGCGGGGCCACCAGCAGGGTAATATGTAAAAGAAAAGCAATGCCAAAGGTTAAAACCCATTCGAGGGCAAAAAAGACTTTTAAAGTTTCCGCAACCGGAAAGATCATGTACAGGAAGCCTTACAGAGGTCACCTGCTCACCAAAAAAACCTCCAAACGTAAGCGCGCTTATCGCATTGAAGGTGAAGTCAATAAAGCCAACACAGATTTTGTAAAAAGGCTTCTCCGGTTGAGATAATCCCATCCATTAACTTTAAAAATCTTAAGATATGCCTCGTTCAAAAAATTCTGTAGCATCAAAAGCGCGCAGGAAGCGCGTCCTCAAACAAGCCAAAGGTTTTTACGGTAAGCGTAAAAATGTATATACCGTTGCCAAAAACGTTCTGGAGAAAGGTCTTCAGTATCGTTATGTTGGCCGTAAATTAAAAAAGCGTGAATACAGAGCGCTGTGGATCGTCAGGATCAACGCCGCTGTTCGTGAAGAAGGTCTGACCTACTCTGAGTTCATCAACAAGCTCAAAGTAAAGGGAATTGAACTTGACAGGAAGGTTTTGGCTGACTTGGCCATGAATGAACCCGCCAGCTTCAAGAGCCTCGTTGCCTCTGTTAAATAAACAAGAACTTGATAATATAGAACCGGATATGACAACTTCATATCCGGTTTTTTCTTTTTATCCTATATTTTTGTTCCCACAAACCCATTTCATTACCATAAATGACAAAATCGGCATTGAGCAATAATACTTATACTGACCTGGTAAAACAGACGTTCTATTTTCCCCAGGAAGGTTTCCATGTAGAGGACGGATACCTCCAGTTCAACGGGCTTGACATCAAATCTCTGATCACGAAGTACGGAACACCCCTGAAGATTTCTTACCTACCCAAAATTGGTATGCAGATCAACAAGGCGAAAGATATGTTTGCCAAGGCATTCAAAAAGCATAAGTATGAAGGTGATTACTTTTATTGCTACTGCACCAAAAGTTCCCATTTCTCATTTGTGGTTGAAGAAGCATTAAAGCATAACATCCACCTGGAAACATCATATGCATATGACATAGAGATCATCAACAAACTCTATGAAAAGAAAAAGATCAACAAAGATATTTTTATCATCTGCAATGGTTATAAACAACGTTCCTATACATCCCGTATCGCTAAATTGCTGAACACCGGATTTAAAAATGTTGTTCCTGTGCTGGATAACAAAGAAGAACTCGATGCCTATAAACGCTCTGTAAAAGTTCCGTTCAAACTGGGCATCAGGGTTGCTGCAGAAGAAGAACCTACCTTCCCCTTCTATACGTCAAGGCTTGGGGTCAGGGCAAAAGATATCCTCGAGTTCTATGTAGATAATATCGAAGGATATGAAGATAAGTTCCAGCTGAAGATGTTGCACATCTTCCTGAACAAAGGAATTAAGGATGATATCTACTATTGGTCTGAACTCAATAAGGTTGTGAACCTCTATTGCCAGCTGAAGAAAATTTGTCCTGAGCTGGACTCTATCAATATTGGCGGTGGATTTCCCATCAAACACTCCCTCGGTTTTGAATATGATTACCAGTTCATGGTCAATGAGATCGTGGGTAATATCAAAAAAGCCTGTAAAAAAGCCAAGGTTAAAATGCCAAACATCTATACAGAGTTCGGCAGCTACACCGTTGGCGAAAGCATGGCGCATATTTACAGTGTCATCGGTCAAAAAAATCAGAACGATAGGGAGACCTGGTACATGATTGATTCATCGTTCATCACTACACTACCGGATACCTGGGGTATAGGGGAACGATTCCTGATGTTACCGGTGAACAAGTGGGAGAACGACTACCAACGGGTAGTGCTGGGAGGAATTACCTGTGACAGTCATGACTACTACGATTCAGAAGAACATATCAATGAAGTGTTTCTTCCCAAAGTTCATTCCAACGGGGAAACAGAAAAAGATAAAGAGCCGCTATACGTGGGATTCTTTCATACCGGTGCATACCAAGACCAGATCAGCGGTTACGGAGGAATCAAGCATTGCCTGATTCCATCACCTAAACACGTGATCGTTGAAAGAGACAAGAATGGGAAACTGGTGGATTGGCTTTATGCGAAAGAACAGACTTCACAGAGCATGTTGAAGATCCTCGGCTATATCAAGTAAAGTAAAAAGTCAAAAATGGTTTTCAGAACATTGGCAAGCAGGTTTTTGCTCGGAGTAGTGGTTATGGTATGTACCCAGTCAGCAATGGCTCAGTCTACCCAGGATTCCATCAAACAAACCGTGGATCGTATGTTCCTGGGGATGAAGAATGCGGATTCAGCAATGGTGGTTAGCGTTTTTCATCCTTCTGCCGTGTTGCAGACCATCGTTGGGGATGGAAGCATCCGCACGCAAGGATATACGGAAATGGGTGCTGTGATGAAGAAACTGAGAGCAGGGCAATTGGATGAAAGAATCACCTATGGTGCCATCCAGGTTGATGGTAATCTTGCATCTGTATGGACGCCTTATCGGTTGTATTTCGATGGCAACTTTATGCACTGCGGCGCCAATTCATTTCACCTGGTGAGAACCAATGGCTCCTGGAAGATTGTTCACCTGATTGATACCAGGCGGAAAGACTGCGACAAACAATAGCTATTAGCTAATAGCTACTAGCTAATTTAGTTGACTTTGATTTTGTATTTCTTGATCACCTTGGGATCATTGAAATACTTCTCAGCATCTTCGGGACTGATATTTTCCATTTCAACATCTGGCAAATCCACCAATTGTAATTTTGCCTGCTTGATTTCGTCGCGGAGTTTTTTTGTCTTCGCCAGTACATCAGGATCCCTGTCTCCGATTAGTGCATTTTCACTTTTAATGTATTCAAGCCTTTTGGTGATGCCACGGATCTGTGCGGCAGTGTTCTGCTCCTGTACTTTATTGGGCGCAACAGCTTCTTTTACCGGAACCAAAGTGAGACCAATACTGGGCATGATTTTGCCGAGGTCTTCCACATTAGGATTACTGGCTGTGGTTGCCAGAACGGTACCTGCCAATGCAGTAGTTGAACCAGTAATATCAAAAGCAGTCCTGGTTGACTTGTTAGACTTTATGGTTTTACTCATTACATAGAACGTCAGTTTCAGGTTTGTGATATAATTCAGCAACTCCTGATTAACTGCCTCGTGTTCCTGGTATTTCTGCGGATAATTAATGCCTGGTTTCACTGATATCCTCACATCAGCAGTGTCTTTGTTTCTGAACTTGTCAATGCCAATAAATTGAATGGTAAGCACTTTCTGCCTGGCCGTGTCGGTCTCACGAATGAAGTCGAAAGGAATCGCCCAGGCAAACTCATCGTCACATTTATTGACTGGCTTCAAGCTGGTGATAGGCATGTTGGTATTGTATACCACTTTTTCAATGGGAAAAGAACCGTCTTCGCATTGTATCCTGAAACGAACGGTATCGCCTTCCTCGGCATAAACAATTCCAATAACACCCGGCTTGATTTTAGACAATGTAATTTCTGTGCTGTAAAACACGATGGTGAGTGAAGTATCAACCCGCTCTTTAGGATCATTGATGTTTTGCACGCCTAACTCAACGGTGTATGGAACATCGTATCTTAATTTTCCACTTCTAAAAAAAGACTTGTCCGCTTTAAAATAAAGATTGCCTGTATTCTTATCGAGACGCAAGCCTACCGGCCCTTGCTTGATATACCAAAAGTAGGTAGATGTATCCCTGTTGATTTTGAGGTCATAACTGAGGATAGAATCCACGTGGATCGTGAAATAAGGATTGAGATTGGTTATCCGAAGGGTTGAATCAGTGGGGATAACAGCTTCCAGTTGATAAGTAGTGTCCTTCTTGTGATCCTGTGCAAACACCGGGGAAGCGGCTAAACACAGGAATAGAAACGGCATGATAATTTTCAATGGATAGTTGTTTTACGTCTGACGCGAAATTAATTGTTTATTCGTTCTTCAAAGTTGCGGAATCGCTAAAAAAACAAAAATCCCTCCCCAGGAATGGGGAAGGATATCAAAACCAACTGCTTAGCTTTTTCTTATTGAATACTAATTTCTTTTGGCTGTGCCTTAGCTTCTTCTTTTTTTGGAAGCTCAACAAACAACACACCATTTTCATACTTCGCAAAAATAGACTCGCTATTGATGCTTTCATCCAATGTAAAACTGCGTTTGAAAGTCTTGGCAGTGAACTCCCTGCGTACGAGCCTCTCTTGCACAGATGGGGTTTCCGTTTTCTTTTCACCGGAAATGGTCAGGATGTTCTGGTCAACATTGACTTTAAAATCTGTCTTTTCCAATCCGGGTGCAATCACTTCCAGGAGGTAGGATTTTTCTGTTTCTCTGATATTCACCGGAACACTGAATGCCGAAGGAACACCATCATGAAGAAACTTGCCAGGGAATTGATTGAAGAAATCTTCAAACAGGGCATTCATTTTCCTTTCTGCAGGACGTTGATTAAATTTTACGTGTGTCATATGCTTTATATTTTTTAGTTTTTGATGACTACAGGTATCCAACAAACCAGATACCATTTGAATTTTCCTGCAAAATTGTGCTCCCGCGATAATTTATAACAGCCATAGTGACGCAATTTTACCACATAGGCAGACATAGTGGCAGAATTGACGTGGTAATAACAAAAACCAGTAATTTTGTGTTGTACTAAAAACGATAACTTATGTATCCTACACAGATAGTTCAGCCCATGAAAGAGGAGTTGACAGACAATGGGTTCGAAGAATTAGTGACTATGAATGAGGTAGAGCAGGCTGTAAAAGCGGAAGGCACTACCCTGGTTATGATCAATTCAGTTTGCGGATGTTCAGCAGGAAGCGCTCGTCCGGGTGTTTTGATGGCAGTTTTTAACAGCGACAAGAAACCCGATAGGCTAACTACCAGCTTTGCGGGTTATGACATTGACGCGGTAAAGAAGTTAAGGGAATTTTTGTTGCCATATCCGCCATCTTCACCAGCTATCGCCCTTTTTAAGGATGGTAATCTCGTTCACATGATCGAGCGTCACCAGATTGAAGGTCGCCCTGCACAAATGATCGCCAGCAATCTGATTGCTGCTTTCAGTGAGTATTGCAACTAAGAAGCAATTTTCTTTGTAGATAGATGAAGAGATCCTGCCCCGGCGGGATCTTTTCTTTTTAGACAACTGGTAACTGTTTTTAAAGTATACTTGCAATCCAATCTGCGGACATGTATCCTAACCTTTACTATTTTTTGAAAGAGACCTTTGGCGGTGAGCCTTGGGGCTTCACTAAATACATCAATTCCTTCGGATTTTTTGTAGCGATTTCTTTTGTGCTTGCGGCATGGCTACTGTCCAGGGAGTTGCGAAGGAAAGAGAAACAAGGCCTGCTTACTTACAAGGAAGAGATCAGGATGGTGGGTGAGCCTGCAAAGCCGATCGATCTGCTGTTAAACTTTGTTTTTGGATTCATCGTAGGTTACAAGATTCTCGGCGTTTTTTTCAACGCAGACGATATTCATCCTCAGGATTATATTTTCTCATCCAGGGGATCCTGGTTGGGCGGCATTGTATTAGGTGGTCTTTTTTCCGGATTGAAATTCTGGGAGAAGAATCAGCAAAAACAGAAACAACCTGAGAAAAGAACGATACGCGTTTGGCCGCATGAAAGGGTAGGAGACATCACTATCATGGCAGCTGCGGCAGGATTTATTGGCGCCAAACTGTTTGATAATCTGGAGAACTGGGATCGGTTTATTCAAAATCCTATCGCCAATCTGCTCTCGCCAAGTGGACTTACTTTTTATGGCGGTTTGATCTGCGCTGCTGCTACCATTCTTTGGTATGCCAAACGGAAAAACATCGGGCTTTTACATCTTTGTGACGCGGCTGCTCCAGGATTGATGTTATCGTATGCCACCGGACGTATAGGTTGCCAGGTATCGGGAGATGGAGATTGGGGGATTTTCAACAGCGCGTATACCCTTGATACTGATGGCACCATTATTCCAGCAGCTGCAGAACAATTCAAGTCTACGCTGATGCAAAACCAGGGATTCAGCAAATACTTGGTACAGGAATACGGTCAGCTTGATGCCATTCCACATGCTTATTTCAAAGGCATCGATATTCTTCCCAACTGGTTCTGGGCCTATAACTATCCGCATAATGTCAATGAAGTGGGAACACCTATTGCAGGATGCACCGGAAATTATTGCGCGCAGCTCAATCCGCTTGTATTCCCTACACCTTTGTATGAATTCATCGCCTGCACCATCTTGTTTTTTGTGCTCTGGTATTTCCGGAAACAATTCAAGGCAGCAGGTCAACTGTTTGGCCTCTATCTAGTCTTTAACGGCATAGAGCGCTTCCTGATTGAGAAAATCAGGGTGAATTCAACCTATTCCATCATGGGCTTTCATCCAACCCAGGCAGAATTAATCTCTACTGGCCTGGTCATCGCCGGAATCGCACTGATGGCATTGAGCCGTAAGCCTTCGCCTAAATTAGCCTGATCCTGGATTTTACAGCCGGAAACCTATTCCGCCATTCCCGCTTTCGTTTTTACCATTCATCCCAAACAGAGCCTGTTTCGGTAACGCTTTGGTAGCCAACTGCGTATCATCATCGATTGTGATCGCCAGAAATCACGTCAATTAGCCATCCAGCACAAAACAAGCATCTATGCTATGCACAGTACTTAGTTTTGGACTGTACTAGTTAACATAAGGCACAAAACAAAACGTATGAGAAAAGTTGTGATTTTAACACTAGCATGGATTTTCTTAAGCCTGACCCTTAAGGCCCAGACAGGACGTATTAGTCTGAATATTGAAGACCCGGAACATCGAAAACTGCAGGCCATCACCGCTACGCTTTACCGGGCAAAGGATACGGCCGTGGTAAAAGTGGAATTGTCTGACCGCGACGGAAAGGTCATTTTCCAACGATTGCCGATGGGCACTTTCACCTTGTCTCTCAGCGGAACAGGGTTTCAGTCCTTGACCAAAACCGGGATCAGCCTCACGGATGCGCAATCCGAACTGGATCTGGGCGCTATCCAGTTGAAAACAGTAAGTAAAGAACTGGAAACGGTGACGGTAACTTCAAAGAAGCCATTTATCGAACAAAAGATCGATAAGATGGTGGTGAATGTGGATGCGGCGGTAACCAATGCCGGTACAACCGTACTGGAAGTGCTGGAGAAATCTCCAGGTATCACTGTTGACAATGATGGTAACATCAGCCTGAAAGGCAAGCAACAGGTTCTGGTAATGATGGATGGAAAGCCTACCTATCTAGGACCCACCGAGCTGGCAAACCTCTTGAAGAGTATGCCGTCCAGTCTTGTAGAGCAGATCGAGATAATGACCAACCCATCTTCTAAATACGACGCTGCCGGGAACTCTGGTATCATCAATATCCGGACAAAAAAGAATAAGCAATATGGCTTCAATGGAAGTGTGAATCTTGCTTACACGCAAGGCCGATACTGGAGAAGCAATGACAACCTCAATGCTAACTACAGGAATGGGAAGTTCAACGTTTTTGGAAACGCGTCATACAGCAAATGGAACGGGTTTCAGGATCTTGAGATCAAACGTACATTTATTGATCCCCAAACTGGTGCCAAAGATGCCATCTTCGAGCAACTCACTCACATGCGTAACATCAGCGATAACTATTCTGTGAAATTGGGGGCAGACTATTTCCTCAGCCAAAAGACAACCATTGGGGTAGTGGCTACGGGCCTGAGAAATCCGGAATCCTTTGCCAGCAATAGTACAAGTTATCTGATGAATGGATCAGGGCAAACGGATAGTGTGGTGCAGGCGAACTCTTACAACAACAATACCTGGAAAAACGGAACAATGAACCTGAATTTGAGGCACAGGTTTGACAGTACCGGTAAAGAACTAACCGCAGATTTAGATTATGCAGGATACAAAGCGCGGACATTCCAAACCTTTACCAACACCACATTCGATCCGAAAATGGATATGTTGCATGAGGAAAATCTGCGTGGAGACCTGCCGGTGACGATCCGCATTTACACTGCAAAGGTTGACTATACACAAAACCTCGGCAAGGCCAAAATTGAAACCGGTTTGAAATCGAGTTATGTCAATACTACCAATGCTGCAAACTATTACGTGGTTTCAAATGGTGGTGAAACCATTGACTACAGCAAGACCAATATGTTTGATTACAAAGAGAACATCAATGCGGCTTATTTCAATTACAACCGGCAGTTTGGAAAATTTGGGGTGCAGGCAGGCTTGCGTTATGAGCACACCTGGCTTGAGGGATATCAGCATGGTAATCCACAACAACAGGATTCATCTTTCCAACGCAGTTATGGCAATCTCTTCCCAACCTTGTTTGTATCATACGAGGCGAGCAAAAATCACCAATGGGGTTTTAATATCGGCAGGCGTATTGATCGTCCCGCTTACCAGGACCTGAATCCGTTCCTTTTCTTCCTTGACAATTATACATATCAGGCAGGAAATCCTTATCTGAGGCCACAGTATACCAACAATGTGGAACTGTCCCATACTTTCAAAGGGTTTCTCACCACAACGGTGAACTACAGCCATACCAAGGATTTTCATACCGAGACCTTTGAACAGATCCAGTTGCCGAATGGTGAAGCCGGATATGCAACCATTGTTCGCCAGGGGAACATCGGAAAAAGAGACAATGCAGGTATTGCGGTGAGTGCGCAAATACCGGTAAAGAAATGGTGGACCGCCATTCTTTATACCAACCTGAACTATAGCAAGTTTAGCGGAGAACTGAACAACGAAATGGTGGATGTGGAAGCCACTACGCTTTTACTCAACATCAACAACCAGTTCAAATTTGGAAAGGGCTGGAGTGCTGAATTGAGTGGATTCTACAGAACCAAAGGTGCGGAAGGCCAGATACTCATCAACCCCCTAGGCCAGGCTTCAGCGGGTGCTGCTAAGCAGATCCTGAAAGGGAAAGCTACCCTGAAACTTAGTGCCCGGGATCTCTTCTACACCAACAAGGTCAGTGGAAACATCAATTTCCAGAATACTCAGGCCTATTTCAGGAACGTGAGGGATACAAGGCAGGTAACCATCAGCTTCCTGTATCGTTTCGGCAAACCCATAAAAGGATTGCCCCAACGTAGGAACGGAGGATCCAGTGATGAACAAAACCGTGTGAAAATGGGAAATAACGGGTAAGAAAGCTAAAGCATTTCTCTCCCTGATCAACTAAAAACTAACTACATTTGGCAGAGCTAAATGTAGTTTTTTTATGCCCAGTTTTGATATCGTATCTAAAGTTGATGGTCAGCTCTTAGACAACGCCGTTAACGTAACCAAGAAAGAGATTACCAATCGCTTTGACTTCAAAGACGCTCATGTTGTCATTGACCTGAATAAGAAAGATTATGTCCTCAATATTGAGACGGATGATGACATGAAAATGCGCCAGTTGATTGATGTACTCATCAATAGGGCCAATAAGCAGGGAATTTCACCCCAGGCTTTTGACCTGAGCAAGGATAGCCATCCCAGTGGTAAAGTGGTTAAACAGACCGTATCTGTCAGGAACGGCCTTAAGCAGGAGGATGCCAAAAAACTGGTCAAACTGATCAAGGACTCAGGACTGAAGGTACAGGCTCAAATCATGGACGATACCGTACGGGTAACCGGTAAGAAAATCGATGATTTACAGGAAGTTATACAGCTTTGCAAGGGCGCCGAGCTGGAATTCCCATTGCAATACGAAAATATGCGCAGCTAGGTCGTTTTTTTGGAAATAAAGCCAATTTGATGTAGTTTTGCACACTTATTAAAAAGCATGGCCAAATCCATGCACAAAAAATAAAACATGAGAAAAGGTATTCATCCTGAGCAATACAGGCTCGTTGTTTTCAAAGACATGAGCAATGGCAAAACTTTCCTGACGCGTTCTGCTGCTCAAACTAAAGAGACAACAACTTACGAAGACGGTAAAGAGTATCCCCTGGTTAAACTGGAGATCTCTAATACATCTCACCCGTTCTTCACCGGTCAGAAAATGCTTGTGGATACAGCCGGACGTATCGACAAATTCAACAAGAAATACGCGAAAAAGTAATTCTTATCGCTTCATTGTAAAAAGCCCTCTTCCTCCAAAGAGGGTTTTTTATTTTTCGTAGCTTAGCCGTGCATGATTGAGTTTCACGAAGCGCATGGCAGGGAAAACCTTTTTCCACTCACCCTTACGAGGCACTCTGCTGACATCAGGGTGGGTATCCTGACCATCCGTGAAAAATGGGCACATGCCAATATTGATTTTAATGGCGAGGTCCCTGCCAACTTGATCCCCTCAAAAGCTTTTTTTGACCGATTACAGCGCTCAGGATGGGAGGCAGCAATGGCTGATACAGAAGCCTATCGGACCTTTAGTTATCCATGGGAGCTTACAGAACTCAATGCCTGGGCCATCGTTGCTGATTTTGAACTCATGACTGCTGGAAGAAGTTCTTCATCGCTGAACAATACCAACAAACGCATGGGAGGAAACAGCGTTTTCATTGAAGAAGGTACTGATATCAACTATGCCTATTTCAATACTACCCATGGTCCAATATATGTTGGTGCTGGCGCAACCATAATGGAAGGCGCGATGTTGCGCGGGCCATTATCCATCGGCGCAGGAGCAGTGGTCAAAATGGGTACAGCTATTTACGGTGCTACCACCATTGGTCCGGGATGCGTGGTGGGAGGGGAGATCAAGAACAGTATTTTCACTGCTTTTAGTAATAAGGCCCACGATGGCTATATTGGGGATGCAGTCATTGGTGCCTGGTGCAACCTGGGTGCAGGAACCTCCTGCTCCAACATCCGGAATGCAATCGCTGAAGTAAGGGTCTGGCATATGGCATCGGGTCAGTGGAAAAAAGCAGGAATCAAATGCGGCATGATCATGGGAGATCATTGCACCTGTGCCATCAATTCCTCCTTCAACACCGGAACAGTCATTGGGGTTAGCGCGAACATATTCCAATCCGGAGGCCTTCTTCCCAAATTTATTCCGAGTTTCAGTTGGGGAGCAGAAGGAAAGGAACGATATCGGATCGATAAAGCACTGGATAACATTGGTCAATGGATGAAGATGAAGCATCAGACTCCCGAAGTGGAATTGATCAAACGATTAACTGAAATTTATAACCAAGACATATGAGAAAAAAAATTGCAGCGGCCAATTGGAAAATGAATCTGCGTTTGGAACAAGGAGAGCAACTTCTTGACGCTATTTTAACAAAGAAGATCAATTTATCGGAAAACAGCCATGTTGTTTTTGCGGTTCCATTTCCATATTTGCAAATCGCGTCTGCAAAAGTAAAAGGTAACCTGAACTATGCAGTGGCGGCACAAAATTGCCATCATAAATCCGCTGGTGCTTACACAGGGGAAGTGTCTGCCGAAATGCTGCAGTCTTTGCAGATTCCTTTTGTGGTTCTGGGACATTCGGAACGCCGGGAATATAACGGCGAGACCAACGCCATGCTTGCAGAGAAAGTCAATGAGGCCCTGGCGAAAGGTCTGCAACCCATTTTCTGTTGTGGTGAACCTTTGGCTATTCGGGAAGCTGGCACACAAAATGCGCATGTGGAAAAACAACTGGAAGAAAGCCTTTTCCATTTATCTGCTGAACAGATTCTGCAGATTGTTATTGCATATGAGCCAATCTGGGCCATTGGTACAGGCAAGACGGCCACTGCAGATCAGGCCCAGGACATGCATGCACATCTTCGTGCTGTTCTTTCCGGGAAATATGGTTCAGACATTGCCAACAAGATTTCCATTTTGTACGGAGGCAGTGTAAAAGGTTCCAATGCAAAAGAGTTGTTCTCGAAGCCCGATGTAGATGGGGGACTAGTTGGTGGCGCTTCACTGCAAGCAGATGATTTTGCACTGATCATTGAAGCATTGGCCTGAGTAAATTAATATACACCCATGGGGCTGGCCCGGCAAATCCATCAGAATGTTGTTTACAGGGGAATCTTTCTCCTGTTTCAATTGGTCAACACCATCCTGATTTCAAGACTGGCCGGCCCCGTTGGCTTTGGTGCTTATGCACTCATGATCGTTAACGCTAATTTTTTATTGACCCTCACATCCCTTGGCCTTCCCTCCGGCATCTTGTTTTATGCCTCGTCCAGGGACGTAAGCAAAGGATGGTTATTAAAAATCAGCTGGGTTTCAACGCTGATACAGGTCCTGCTGATCATCGCCTTAGAATGGATCATTTTCCGTCGCCAGGGTCATTTCTTTATATTCAACAGCACAGATGTTTCTAATGGAATAGCAGGCGTACTCTTTGTAGCAACGATTATTCTATCTGAGAAGTATTACGCACTTTATAACGGTTATGGATACCTGCTAACTTATCACCGCTTGTTAGCAGTTGTAAATATTTTACTTGCTGTCTGCCTATTTGTGTGCCGGGATTCCATCCAGAGCAATGGCGTTCTGGTCATTCAATTGTTTATTCTTTTTCAGTTGTTGCAATTGGTTTGGATGATCATCGGATTGTCCAGAAAGAAGATCACAGTTGATGAGTCAGCACATTTCAAAGCCTTGTCTTTATGGAAGTACTCCTTTCAAGCGTTTGTGGCAAACCTGCTCTATTTTTTTTTAACCAGGGTAGACATATGGATGGTTGAGTATTATCATGGTAAAGAGGATTTGGGTTTGTATGCACTGCCCATACGTCTAGTGCAGATGACCTTGATTTTGCCAGCGTTGTTGTCTGGCATAATCCTTCCCAGGATTGCTTCTGGAGACCTGGAGGATCAGGTGTATGAACGAGTGTTTCGTTTTCTCAACGGTTTTAACCTTGCACTGCTGATCCTGGTTGCCCTTTTCGCACCGCTTGCCTTGCCCATGTTCTTCGGCATAGCATTTGAAACTAGTGTTCCGGTGTTACTGTTGCTTCTGCCTGGTGCATTTTTTTTGTCCGCCCAGATCTTTCTGTCTGGTTACTTTGCAGGAAAAGGCTTGGTAAGGTTCAATCTGTACAGTATGCTTGGAGGTACATTGCTTGCGCTATTGCTATATTTCAGTCTTATTCCAGTCAAAGGAATCAAGGGAGCAGCGCTGGCTTCCACAATTGGATATGGGTTTAGTTTTTTCCTCAGCTATATGTTTTACTGCCGGCACACCGGTTATGATTGGCGGAACGGTATTGTGAATAGGACAGATGTACATTGGGTAAGGAATTTTGTAAAATCACAATTGAGGCAACGCAGATGATGGTGAGCGAACAGACATTTAGGCATAAAGAAGACATTCCATTTGACCAGCAGTTTCCTGTCATCTGGCTGGCCAGTTGGTATCCTTCCAAAACCAATCCAACCAATGGAGATTTCATCCAGCGCCATGCATATTGCTTAGACTTTCCTTTATTGGTTATCCATTCCATTCATGCTCCCGAGATCAAAGAGAAGGTGAACTATGTTGTACGGAAATTGGGGACGTTGACCGAGATCATCATCCAGTTTCGCCAGGCAAATGAAGGGTACAATGTTTTCCAAAGGCTCATTTACCATCATCGATTCCAAAAAAACACCAGGGATTTCATCTCGTTTCTGATAAGAAAAATGGGCAAGCCTCATCTATTTCACGTGCATGTCCCTATGAAGATGGGCCCTATCGCCCTCTGGGCAAAAAGCAAATGGGGTGTTCCATATATCGTGAGTGAACAGTCCAGCAAGTACGTGGGGGATGGTCCTGATCATTTTGCGAGACGCTCTGCACGTCATCGAAAAATGGTTGCCCGCGTTTTTCAACAAGCTGCCGGTGTAACCAATGTCTCCGCCACAGTTGGTGAGATCATAAAGCAACTCTTTAATCTTGAGTGTGTTGAAACCATTCACAATGTTGCAGATACGTCTTTGTTTTTTCCTGGAGAGAAAAAGGATCAAAAAGTTTTTCGATTTCTCCATGCCTCAACCTTGACGCCACAAAAGAATATTGACGGAATCATGCGCGTAATGGAGAAAGTTTATGCGGTCCGGCAGGATTTCATGCTTACTGTTCTTGGCGGTGAAGCCAATGAACATCAAAAATGGAAAAAAGATCAGCCCTGGTTGATTCACCTCCCAAACCAGCCTCATGAAACAGTAGCTGATCACATGCGAAATTCGGATGCACTGGTCATGTTCAGCAATGATGAGAATTTTCCTTGTGTGATTGTGGAAGCACTTTGTAGCGGGATGATGGTGATCACTTCAGATGCAGGTGGTTCTGCAGAAGCTATTAACCGTGGAAATGGAATAGTGGTTCCAGTGGGTAACGAACAAGCGATGGCATCAGCGATTCTTGACCTTATGAGCAGTAGGTTGAACTACAACACAGAGGCCATCCGGAAAGACGCCGCAGAAAAATTCAGCTATCCCGTCATTGGTAAACAATTCAGGGAACTATATGGAAAAATGGAGGTGGCTTTTTCTCAACCTTTTAGTTTGTTCACAAGGTCAATGTAGTCTTGCATGGCTTGTTCCTTGGACTTACCAGACTGCTCACTCCAGGCTTCGTACTTTGCCTTGGCCACAAAATCAAAAGGGTTTGCGGGTGGTTCTGCCTGGTTATCACCTTCCGTACCTTGCTTGTACAGGGAATACAATTGCAAGAGCGTATCATTGCTTGGTTTAGACGAAAGGGATTTGCTGTCTGCAACAGCTTGTTCAAAAGTTTCCAAAAGGCTCATGCAAGTGATTTGATGCGAAAATAGCTGAAATCATGAACCTTTTGAAGAATGTGCTGAATTTAGGCATTGTTTTTCCACCATTGTACCACGAAATACAGATAGGGAGGGAGTTTTTCGTAACTTTGCCGCTCCTCCAAGGAGATCCCGAATGAAGAATATTAGGAATTTTTGCATAATCGCGCATATTGACCATGGTAAGAGTACGCTGGCAGACAGACTGTTGCAGGTAACCAATACCATTAGTGAAAGAGATATGATGGACCAGGTACTGGATGATATGGACCTTGAAAGGGAAAAAGGCATTACCATCAAGAGCCATGCCATTCAGATCAACTACGTACAAAAGGGGCAGGAGTATATCCTCAACTTGATTGATACACCGGGCCATGTGGACTTCAGTTATGAAGTGAGCCGTGCGCTGGCAGCTTGCGAAGGCGCCCTTTTGCTTGTAGATGCTACACAAGGCATCCAGGCACAAACCATTTCCAATCTTTACCTGGCCATTGAAAATAACCTTGAGATTATTCCGGTAATCAACAAGATCGATATGGATGGCGCAATGATCGAGGAAGTAAAAGACCAGATCGTTGAACTCATCGGCTGCAAGCCGGATGACATTCTATTGGCGAGTGGCCGTACCGGTATTGGTGTGGAAGGTATTCTTGAAGCCATCGTGGAACGTATTCCTTCTCCCAAAGGAAATCCCAATGCACCTTTACAAGCATTGATCTTTGACAGTGTATTTAATAGTTTCCGCGGGATCATCGTATACTACAGGATATTGAACGGTTCTATTAAAAAGGGCGATAAGGTTAAGTTTGTTTCTACAGATCAGGAATATGAAGCGGCTGAAGTGGGGATCTTGAAGCTCAAAATGACTGAAAAGCCCGAAGTCACCTGCGGTGACGTGGGATATATCATTACGGGTATCAAAAATGCCAAAGAAGTAAAAGTGGGTGATACCATTACCCTTGTCAATAACCCTACACCAGAACAGATCAAAGGTTTTGAGGAAGTAAAACCGATGGTGTTTGCCGGTATCTTCCCTGTGAATACCGAAGATTTTGAAGAGTTGCGGGAGTGTATGGATAAGTTGCAATTGAATGATGCTTCTCTTACCTATGAACTTGAAACCTCACAGGCGTTAGGATTCGGATTTCGTTGCGGATTCCTCGGTCTCTTACACATGGAGATCATCCAGGAAAGGCTGGAACGTGAGTTCAACCAAACGGTGATCACTACCGTGCCTAACGTAAGCTTCATCGCCTACACTACGGCAGGAGAGAAAGTGATTGTAAATAATCCAACAGAAATGCCAGATCCGGTGAAGATCGATCGGATTGAAGAACCCTATATCCGAGCGCAGATCATCACCAAGCCAGAATACATCGGCAATATCATGACCCTTTGCCTTGGCAAGCGGGGTAACTTGCTGAATCAAAGCTATCTCACCACCAACAGGGTTGAGCTCATTTTTGAAATGCCGCTGACGGAGATTGTATTTGACTTCTATGATAAATTGAAAAGCCAGACGCGTGGGTATGCGTCTTTCGACTACCATCCCATCGGCATGCGCGAGGCTAACATCGTAAAGATGGATATCCTGCTGAATGCAGAAAAAGTGGATGCCCTAAGTGCGTTGATCCACAGAAGCCGTGCAGAAGATTTCGGTCGTAAGCTTTGCGAAAAACTGAAAGAACTTCTTCCCAGACAACAGTTCCAGATTGCCATACAGGCAGCCATCGGCGCAAAGATCGTGGCAAGGGAAAATATCTCTGCCTTGCGTAAAGACGTTACAGCCAAATGTTATGGTGGTGACATCAGCCGTAAACGGAAACTGTTGGAAAAGCAGAAAGAAGGTAAGAAACGGATGAGACAGATCGGCTCAGTAGAAGTGCCCCAGGAAGCATTCCTGGCGGTATTGAAGCTTGATTAATTCCCGCCTTTCTTTTTCTTTGGGGCCGGTGTTGTACCGCCTTTATTTCCAAACTTATCTTCAGTGAGTGGAGATGGCAAAGGCACTTCTCCATCTTTCAAGGCGAAGTTGAACACTTTATCAATGTGTACCCATTTCCCATTTTTCCATTTGAACCCTTCATAATCTCCATCCGGGATATAAGTATACAGTTTATTTTTCTCGCCGTTCTCCGGAATCAGGTGATCAAAGATGATCATATCCATGTCTTCATCAAACTGTAGGCGCGCGTTCCCTTCTTTTTTATACTCAATCGCAAATCTCGCTTGAGTGGGTTTGCGCAATGAATCTTCCTGAAAACTGATATAGGGTCCCCCAAACACAGGTTTACCCTGCGGATCAAAATGCATCACTTCTATGCGCTTCTTGGTACTGCGCATGCTATGTTCATCATAACCCAGAAATGTATAATAGCTTTTCCCTTCGTGCTGGGTCTTAACGATTTTGTAATAAATCGCACCGATCCAAGCTTCAGGCCCCGTGATGGTGTCGTTTTGGTTTTCCACCATAAGCGTCTTATCAATGAGTGGAAACAATTTTAGCGAACCATCTGCGGTCCTCATTTGAATGGCACCATGACGTCTGGCCATGGTCTCGTCTTTAACCACCTGCCAGGTAAAAATCCTAAAGGTGGAATCAGGTGCATAGAGGCGTGAAATATTAAGGACAGAATCAAACGGATAAGAAAAAGAGTAAGGGACTTTTAACGCACGTACCAGGAGACGGGTAAAGTGGCTATCAGCGCGAAAGCGGTCTCCGGCCTCACGGGCCATAACGATATTCGGTGCAATGGCCTTCAGGGAATCTTCTTTTTCTTTCAGCTGGGCAAGATTCGCAGACTTACCGGTTTGAGCACTGCTGCTCATTGTTCCCAATGAAAGCAGGAGAAGCAAGATGGATATTCGGATAGTGGCCATATCTGCAAATTTGCGAAAAATTATGGTCATCACCTTGGTTTTTGCAAAGCTTTAGCAAGCTGATAAAGGCTTGGGAACACGGCATCAATGGCGGGATGCGGAAGCTCAGGCATAGGTTTGGACGATTGAATGAAAACCGTAAACATTCCCGCGGCGCGCCCAAATGCCATGTCACTCATGGTGTTGCCAACCATCATGGATTTCGATAAGTCGATCTGGGGGTAATCAGCCTTAGCCAGCAATGCCATCCCTGGCTGGGGTTTGCGGTTAGGATGATCGTTCTCGGTTGAAGTGCAATAGTATACCCTGGTGATCCGGCCGCCCGCATGGTTGATCTCCTGTAACATATATCGATGGATATCCTTCAGATCATCTTCCGTCATTAAACCTTTTCCAACGCCTTTCTGGTTGGTGACAACAAAAATCTCTCCAAACAGCCTTGCGAATATTGACATCGCTTCATGTACATGATCAAGAAAAAAGAATGCCGATGGGGTTCTGATGTAGTCGTCCTCCATCTCAAGATTGATGACACCATCCCGGTCAAGGAATAAAGTCCACTGATTATCTATTTGAAGTAAAATTTCAGATAGCATATTGGATCAATTCATTTTGAGCTTTCTGCAGATCTTCAGGAACGCCAATATCCACAAAATAGTTTCGGTACCTATATCCAAAAAACCGCGCCAGAGAACTGTATGCGTTCAGATAATCCTGTTCAAAGGAAAAACACGCAGGCCATGGACGCCCGGTGAACAGTCTTTTGTTCAAGAGGTAAATGCCCGCATTGATCCACCCCCTACCAGGGTTTCCTTTTTCAGCGAATCCAGTTACCCGATAGTCTGTTGCCAATTGGACGGTACCGTACCTGGAACAGTCTTCTACCTCCGTTAAAGCGATTGCGCATTCTGCTCCACACATATCGAAAAATGAAGCCATCGGGTCAATATTTGCGGCTAGATAGGAATCGCCGTTGGCCACCCAAACAGAAGGTAGACTGGTCAACTGCAATGCATTCAGCACTGCACCACCGGTTCCCAACGGCATCTCTTCTTTGCAGATCACATAGTCGAGGGTTTCTTTGCAGCTACTCAGGTATGCTTCGATTTCAGCATGGCCATGTCCAAGGCTGAAGATAAACTTTTGGATACCCTGACGCTGAAAAAAACGGATGAGATAATGGAGGAACGGGTGTTCGCCAATGGGTGCCATACACTTTGGGGTATTGCCAAGAAGCGGTTGGATCCTTGTACCCAGGCCACCAGCGAGGATGATAATCTCCGTGGACATCATTGGCGGAAAAATTCTTCTTCAGTCAGTTGACAGATGATATGTCCCAGGAGGATGTGGGATTCCTGAATTCTGGGGGTGTCTGCAGAGGGAACGGGAAGCAGGTAATCCGATAAGGCTTTCAGAGCGCCGCCTGTGTCACCCGTCATACCTACCGTTATGACCCCTTTGGCTTTGGCAGACCGGAATGCATTGATGATGTTCGCTGAATTGCCTGAGGTGGAAAATCCGAATAAGATGTCGCCCTCCTCACATACGCCCTCTACCATTCTGGAATACACTTCATCATAGCTATAGTCGTTGGCAACTGCCGTCAGATAAGACGTATTACAATGAAAGGCTTCCGCCGGCAGTGCCCTGCGGTTCTTATAGAATCTACCAGTGAATTCAGCGGCGAGGTGTTGGGCATCGGCGGCACTGCCTCCATTACCGCAAAACCATAAACGATGCCCTTGCTGCAATGCGTTCACCGTAATGTCTACCACATATCTGAGGGTTTTTGTAATCTCCTCATCTTGCAGAAGGCCTTGCTTCACATTGATGGAAGCACGGATCAGGGATTGAATTTTATCGTCCATATTATTCTAAGATAACGTGTAACCCCTGGTTGGTGAAATGAAAGGGATACACTTGTCCTTCAAATGTATGCAAAGCCTTTTGAACCTGTGTCCTGGACGATGGGGAACATATGATCGTGAGAAAGCCACCACCACCTGCACCGGAAATTTTGGCGGTCTTCGCGCCCGCGGCCAAAGCGGCTGACACAACGGATTCGAGCTGTTGAGTAGATATTCCGGATGCAATTTTCTTCTTCGCCGCAAAGCTCAAAGCAAATGTTTCAGCAAGGCTTGCAAGGTTACCCTGGATCAGCGAATCATGCATATTTCCAACGAGTTGCTTCAATGCATGGGTGGCTTCAAGAGAGGGGCGCTCTCCTGCAATGATTCTTGCCTGTTGCTCTTCAATGATCCGGGAAGAATGCCGATGTTGCTTGCTATAGTACAACAACATACTTTGTTCCAAAAGGGAAAGGAAAGTGTCACTGAGCAAAAGGGATTGCACCTTTACGGTACCATCGGTTCCAAACCACATATGGTTGAAGCCTCCGAACACAGCTGCATATTGATCTTGTTTTCCACCTGCCCATCCTATGACATTCCTTTCAGTATCCACAGCAAATGCGGCAATTTCTTCGCGCGTCCACTGCAATCCATATAGTTTCAGCAATGCGCCGATGATGGTCACCATAAGAGTAGATGAAGTTCCCAAACCGGATCCGTAGGGAACGTCACTGGTAATGGTCACACACAAACCGCCAAAAGGCGTACCATAGGACTGCATAAATCGGTTATACGTGACCGTGAAAAGATCCCTGATATCCCCTGCATTTTCGGGTGGAGCGTCAATGGGAAATTCAAGTGGTGTCTGGGGATTCATTTCCAGGTAAACCATTCCGTCAGATGTGGCTTCCATTGCAACCCTTGCATACAAGCCGATGGTTGCATTGATCACTTCACCACCATATAAACTTGCATATGGTTCAACATCTGTACCGCCGCCGGCCAGACCAATTCTGAAGGGGGCCTTAGCTTTGATGATCATGTGCAAGTTGTAGGATAGACTCGGCGAATGCCTGCCAGGAATAGTGTTGTTTTTCTGCTTCTATAAAGGGCAGGAAATGGCTTTCCCCCGTTGCATAGAAACGGATGATCTGTGCCGCTATGGACGCTGGATCCGGTGAAGCCACGAGTCCCACTTTCTCATGAGGAACCATCGCAGGAAGTCCGCCCACGTTGGTCACAATCATCGGCTTGGAAAAATGATAAGCCAACGGCGTAACGCCACTCTGGGTGGCATTGCGATAGGGCTGAACAATACAATCGGGCGCGCTGCAATAATACCTGACTTCGCTATCGGTAATGAATTCTGTCCTGAGAATAATGGCATCTTCCAGATGAAGTTCTCGGATGAGGTCCAGATAAGGTTGGGCATCCTGGTAAAACTCACCGGCTACAAGTAATTTGATTTGTTGTGCGCGTACATCAGGATCTGCCATGGCCCTGATAAGGAGATCCAGCCCTTTGTAAGCACGGATGAATCCGAAGAAGAGGACCAGTTTGCCGGTTTCCGGAAGGCCAAGATATTTTCTTGCTTCAGCCTTTGGAAGTGGGTCTCCGAAATTATCGTAGAGTGGATGACGCAGCAGTTGGATCGGTTTATGTTTAACGAACATCAACAGGTCTGCCTGTACTTTTTCGCTCATCGTCACAAATGCATCAGGTGCTTTCACAAAATACTTCGTAAACCATGCATCACCCGGCCGTTTCTCGTGCGGCATTACATTGTCTGCTATACAAACCACTTTTGTTTTTCGGTTATGTTTAGCAATACGAAGGATCCTGCCGAGGGCTGGCCCCATGAGTGGCAACCAATACCTTACAATGATAAGGTCAGGTGCAAGCTTTTTCAATTCACGGCCAACTACTTCCCAGTTGAACGGATTAACGGAATTGACCATCACCTTTATGTCCAGGTCTGTGGGAGCCGGCTCAGTTGAGTATTGGGATTTTCCGGGAAAAAGAAATGACGGATACTGGAGTGAGAAAGTATAGATGGTAACACGATGCCCCAGACGCATATATTCCCTGGCCAGCCGCTCATTGAAAGTGGCCATACCACCGCCCCTGAGCGGATAGGCGGGTCCGAGGATCACTATATGTTTTTGATCAGGCATTTCCCAGGCCAACCCTTTCCTCGATCATGTAGCTATTCCGTTCCGGGGCGTTACGGGTGACCAGTTCCCCAAGAAAGCCCGCCAGAAAAAACTGGGAGCCAATGATCATCGCAGTAAGGGCAAGATAAAATGCGGGTTTATTGGTAACCCCAAATTCCGGTTGCAATAATTTAGAGACCACCAGGTAAGAAACGAAAACAAACCCGAGAAAGAAAAACAGTGAACCCACCAATCCGAAAAACTGCATCGGCTTCTTTCCGAATTTACCAATGAACATGATGGACGTGAGATCCAGAAAACCATTTACAAATCTTTCCCACCCAAATTTTGACACACCATATTTCCTCGCCCGGTGTTCCACTACTTTTTCGCCAATCTTCTTAAAACCGGCCCATTTAGCGAGCACGGGAATATAGCGGTGCATTTCGCCATACACTTCTATCGATTTCACCACTTTTTTACGATATGCCTTAAGGCCGCAATTGAAATCGTGCAAATAAATACCAGACATTCTCCGGGTAACTGCATTGTAAAATTTGGACGGGAGGTTTTTCGTCATCACGTTATCATATCGCTTCTTCTTCCATCCGCTCACCATGTCAAATCCTTCTGCAGTGATCATACGGTATAAATCCGGGATCTCATCGGGACTATCCTGCAGATCTGCATCCATAGTGATCACCACATCACCGGAAGCGGCAGTAAATCCTTCATTGAGGGCTGCACTTTTTCCATAGTTCCGTTGAAACTTAATGCCTTTGATATGTGGGTTCTGACTGCTGAGTTGTTGAATAACCTCCCAGGAATGGTCCGAACTTCCATCATCCACAAGGATCACCTCGTAGCTATAACCATGCTGGTCAACTACGCGCTTAATCCAGGCGCAGAGCTCGGGTAATGATTCTTCTTCATCTTTCAGCGGAACAATGATGCTTAGATCCATGTATATCCTTATTCAGCGAATTCAGGTTTCTTTTTCTTAACGATAGCAGCAATAATAAGACTGAAAATGAAGTACATAATGCAAGCGAAAAGGAAACTCTGGATGATCTTGCCGAAAGAGTAGAGGTTTTCGGAAATCATCTTATTGATCGCCTTATCAATTTCTTCCTGTGGCACTTTGAAGCCAGCCATCATTTTTTGGGTACGTTCGATTGTCACCTGCTTCATACTGTCGGCAAATGAAGGATCGATAAAATTGAAAAGCACATAGCTGAAAAGTGATGTCACAATACTTGTGATCACAAATATGCCAAAAGAGATTTTCAAGGCTTCCCTAAAAGACAGAAAACCATCATTCTCCCTTTTTGCTTTCAGGCAGGCAAGGACTGCAAAAACAATCGGAACAGCCATGGATAACCATGCCAGGGGACTTACAAATGATTCGCTACCCAAAAGGTATAATACCACAAAAAATAACAGGGATGCAATGGCACTGAACAGGCCATATTGGATCAGTACGTTAGATTTTTTTGCAGTGGATTCTGTAGTCATTGTTGTATTTTAATTATTCAAATATAATCCATCCTTGTTCACAATCCCCACAACTTTACCCTTCAGTGTTTTATCCATGAATGGTGTATTGCGGGACTTGGATCGGATATTTTCATTAGTAACCGTAAAGGCCTGATTTGTTACAAACAGCGTCAAATCTGCATTACTTTTTTCTCTGATACCTTGATTGTACAGGCCGATGATATCCCGGGGACCGGAAGATAACACCCTTACGATGGTGTCTGTGGACAGGCCAAGGGTAACCAGAACGCTATAACAGGTTTCCAGCCCAATCATACCCGGCTTTGCGTATTCAAACTCACAGGTCTTGCTGTCCCATTCGTGGGGCTGGTGATGTGTGGCGATACAATCTACCGTTCCATCTTCAACACCTTTACGAAG
>JBASZQ010000074.1:0-24286 GCA_049661025.1 Chitinophagaceae bacterium
GACCTTGGCTGGGACCCAAAAGTAAAAAAAGGTACTCTCCCCAATGGACTCACCTACTACATTCGTGAAAATGCAAAGCCCGAGAAAAAAGTAGAACTGCGTCTGGTGATTAAAGTGGGTTCAATCATGGAAGATGACGACCAGCAAGGCCTTGCCCACATGGCTGAACACATGGCGTTCAACGGAACCAAGAATTTTAAAAAGAACGAGATCGTTTCCTTCCTGCAAGACATCGGCGTAGGATTCGGGAGCGACCTCAACGCATACACAGGCTTCGATGAAACCGTTTACATCCTTCCCATTCCTACAGATAAGCCCGGCAACCTTCAAAAAGGGTTCCAGGTACTGGAAGACTGGGCACATAATGTTACTTATCTCGATGAAGACATTAACAGTGAGCGTGCAGTGATCCTCGAAGAAAGCAGAATGGGCAAAAGCGCTTCAGAAAGGATGTTCAAAAAGATCTATCCTGAGCTTTTCAAGGGTTCCAAGTATGCACAACGGCTGCCCATCGGCGTAGACAGTATAATCAAGAATTTCAAACCAGATGCCATCCGTCGGTTTTATAAAGACTGGTACAGGCCGGATCTGATGGCTGTGGTAGTGGTGGGAGATATTAAGGAAGCAGAAGCGCTGGCGCTGATCCAAAAGCATTTTGCAGGACTCACCAACCCCGCCAGTCCAAGGCCACGCACCTATGCTACTGTTCCTGCCTATGCCGCTTCCAATGCGATGCTGGTAACAGACAAGGAAGCCACAGGATATAATTTCTCATTGAACTATCCTGCCTTTGCCACCACGCCTTCCACTTCGGCTAAGGATTACCGTGATGACCTGTTGAAATCGATCTACACGGACATGCTCAATGCCCGCTTCCGTGAACTAACGCAGAAAGAGAATCCGGCTATTGTGTATGGCTTTGCGGGTTTTGACGGCTATGCCAAAAACTACGAAGCATTCAACGTTAGTGCTGGCACAGGTACCAATGATATTAAAAAGGGGATCGATGTAGTTGCGGAAGAAATCGAGCGCGTGAAAAGATTTGGATTCACAGAAGCAGAACTGGAGCGCACCAAAAAGAATATGCTCGCCAATTATGAAAGAGCGTACAACAATAGGGACAAAAACGAGTCTGAAAATTATGCCGATGAATACATCCGCAACTTCACTGACCAGGAACCCGTGCCCGGTATGGAATGGGAGTATAACTATGTGAAACAGGCAGTTCCTGGGATCACGCTTGCAGAAGTCAACAAGTTGACAGACCTCTTCAAAAATGAAAAAAATCGTTTTGCTTATGTGACCGGTCCCGAAAACAACACGGGCCAACTTCCGGCCCCTGAGGCCATGCTTGCTGCTGTGGATGCAAAGGCATCGGCAGACATCAAGCCATATGAAGAGAAAGCGGTAGCCGCGCAACTGCTGAGTAAGGAACCCAAGGGTGGAAAAGTGACAGGTAAAACCAGTAATGCAGCGCTCGGTACTACAACGCTCACGCTCAGCAACGGCGTAACGGTAACGTATAAGCGAACTGATTTCAAAGCAGACCAGATCGTTATGAATGCGCACCGCGCTGGCGGCAATGCCGGCTATGGTGTGGCAGATAAATACAGTGCTGAAAATGCGATCAGCGTGGTCACCAGCATGGGTATCGGAGCGTTCAGCCCGGTTGATCTTCGTAAGGTAATGGCTGGTAAAACAGCGAGTGCCGTACCGTATATCACGGGAACATCAGACGGTTTCCGTGGCAACAGCAGCAACAAAGACCTGGAGACGATGATGCAGTTGATCTACCTGCATGTGACGGAACCCCGCACGGATACCAGCCTGTTCAGGTCCTTTATCCAGCGTAACAAATCACAGTTTGCGATGATGGGTTCTAACCCTCAGTTTGCATTCATCGATACACTATATGAAATCGTATACAACAACAATCCGTTGGCCCCATCTGCGGTACCTAAAGTGGAGAACTTCGATAAAATATCGATGGATCGTGCGATGGCCATTTACAAAGAGCATATCGGCGACATGTCTGGCATGCACTTCAACTTTGTAGGGAGCATCAACGAAGAACAACTCATCCCGCTGATCGAAAAATACATTGCCAGTCTGCCTGCCACAGGCAAAAAGTTTCAGTTCACTGATAATAAAGTAAGGCCTGTGCGGGGAGATAAATCCTTTACCCTGAAAAAAGGAAAGGAAGAAAAGAGCCTGATTGTAGCCATCTATTCCGGAGAGGCGCCTTATTCACCTGAAATGGGCCTGAAACTTCAGGGATTATCTGAAGTGATGAACATCAAGATCACGGAAGAAATGCGCGAGAAAATCCAGGGCATCTATTCCGGTGGCACGGGTGCCAGCAACAGCAAGAATCCTTATGGTAGTTATGATTTCTTCCTGCAGTTACCCTGCGGACCTGCAAAAGTAGACACGCTCTTGAAAGCCTTTGATATTGAAATGAAATCATTGGCCAGTAAAGGTCCGGAGCAGAGTTATGTGGAGAAGGTGAAAAAGCAATGGCTGGAGCAGTATCGCACCAATATGAAGACCAATGAATACTGGTTGTCGAAACTCGTACAGATCCAGGAAGGCGAAACCAATGCGGACCGATTCCTCAATTTTGAAAAATACGCGAATGCACTCACCGCTGCAGATATTCAATCTGCAGCCAAGATGATACTGGCTGCACCGTCAAAAGTAACGGGGGTGCAAATGCCGGAAGGCAAGTAGACAATTAGTCAATGTGGCAATGCGGTAATGTGGCAATGCGGTAATGCGGCAATGAAGGAAGGCGCGCCTTGCGTAGCGGCGCGCCCGCAGTCACTCCGGGTGTATCTGCGCAGGCCGGCAACGCACGGCCGCGCTTCCAACATTGCCGCACTGCCGCATTACCGCATTGACTAATTCTTACTTGATCTAATTAACTCCAGAAAATCATCAAAAAGGTATCTGCTGTCAAACGGTCCGGGGGTTGACTCCGGATGATACTGTACAGAAAATGCCGGTTTGTCTTTGCGGCGAATACCTTCAATGGATTCATCGTTGAGGTTCACGTGGGTGATCTCGATGTGCTCCGCTTTCCGAACGGCATCAGGATCCACACCAAAACCGTGGTTCTGGGTCGTGATCTCGCAAAGACCAGTGATGATATTGCGCACAGGATGGTTTAGCCCACGATGTCCATGGTGCATTTTAAAGGTCGGTATGCCACTCGCCAACGCAAGGAGTTGATGACCCAGGCAAATGCCGAAGACGGGCTTGTTGGTGTCTATAACGCGTTTAACAGTATCGATAGCGTAGTCCATGGCTGCAGGATCACCAGGGCCATTGGAAATAAAGAAACCATCGGGATTAAATTGTTCTAATTCTTCAAGGCTTGTCTTGGCAGGATGTACGCGCACATAGGCACCGCGGTCTGCCAGACACTGTATAATATTCTTCTTCACGCCATAGTCCAGCACAGCGATACGGATGGGTGCATTGGGGTCACCCAAATGATACACTTCGGTTGTAGACACATGTGAGGCCAGTTCCAGTCCGCCCATTGACGGAACGGCGGCCAATGTAGCTTTCAGGGCCTCTACATCTGTTGTCTCTGAAGAGATGATACAGTTCATCGCACCCTTGGTACGAACTGCTGTAACGAGCGCACGTGTATCCACATCTTCAATGGCAACGATGTTCTGCTCGTCCAGGTACTTCTGGAGTGATGCAGTAGCCTGCATTCTGCTGTAGCGCTCTTCGAGATTTCTCCCAATGAGTCCACGAATTTTCACACTATTGCTTTCTACGTCAGCTGGCATTACACCGTAATTACCAACATGCACACTGTTCATGATCAGCACCTGCCCATAATAACTGGGGTCAGTAAACACTTCCTGATAGCCGGTCATACCGGTGTTGAAACAGAGTTCACCAGAAGTGGTGCCGATCTTTCCAAATGATTTACCATGGTACACGGTACCATCTTCCAGTACCAGAACTGCGGGTCTTTGTGCTGTTTGTGTTTCGGGCATTGTGTAGAATAAGTTTTAAAAACGCTGCAAAGTAAAAAAGGCAAGTCTAAATGACTTGCCTTTCTATGAACTTTTTGTAAACATTTATTATTCAGCTACTTTTTCTTCAGTAGAATCAGCGGCAGGCTTCGTGTCTCCTTCAGCGGCTTTTTTCTTGCCACCACCAGAACGACGGGTCTTTTTAGCCGGAGCTGCTGCTTCAGCCTTGCCTTTACCGTAGATCTCGTTGAAGTCAACCAGTTCAATCATCGCCCTTTCAGCGTTGTCACCGATACGTGCACCAAGCTTCAGGATACGTGTGTAACCACCAGGACGGCTAGCCACCTTTGGCGCAACCACAGTGAACAGTTCTTTCACCGCTTCTTTGTCGTTCAGATAACTGAACACCACACGATGCTGGTGCATGATCTGCTCTTTGCTGTCTGTCTTCTTGGTTTTCGTGATCAGCGGCTCGATGTAGGTCCTCAATGCCCTTGCTTTTGCGAGGGTAGTAACGATGCGCTTGTGCTGAATCAGCTGGCAAGCCAGGTTCTGCAAGAGGGCCTTACGGTGCGACTTCGTACGGCTTAGATTGTTGATTTTGTCTCCGTGTCTCATTGACGTTGTTTTTATGCGCTATACCGGTCAGGAATTATAGCGCTTGTTAAGAATAGCTAATAGCTAATAGCTAGTAGCTAGTTGAATTCATCTTTATCAAGCCCAAGCTTGCTCAGGTCCATTCCGAACTGGAGGCCACGCTCGTGCAGCACCTGCTCAATTTCAGCCAGAGATTTCTGACCGAAGTTGCGGAACTTCATGAGGTCTTCCTGTTCGTATTGTACCAGCTCACTCAGTGAGTTGATCTTCGCAGCTTTCAGACAGTTGAAGGCGCGAACAGACAGATCCAGATCTTCCAGCGGCGTCTTCAGGATCTTACGAAGCTGAAGCGTTTGCTCGTCTACCAGGTCTTCCTTCTTCTCTTCTTTATTGTCGAAAGTGATGTTCTCATCCGTGATGATCATCAGGTGTTGGATCAGGATGCGGGAAGCTTGCTTTACAGCTTCTTCCGGATGGATCGTACCATCGGTCGTAACATCCATAACCAGTTTTTCGTAGTCTGTACGCTGCTCAACGCGGGTATTCTCAATAGCATACTTCACGTTCTTGATAGGCGTATAGATGGCATCGATGGGAATATATCCGAACGGTGCGTCTTTTACTTTGTTCTCATCAGCAGGCACATAACCGCGGCCCTTGGTCACGGTAAGCTCGATGTTCAGCTTCGCTGTAGGATCGAGTGTGCAGATGATCAGGTTAGGGTTCATGATCTGGAAAGAGCTGGTGGCTTCGCCGATCATGCCCGCAGTGAACTCACTTCTGCCTTTGATAGACAGGGTGATTTTTTCGCTAGACATGTCGTGATCAACACTCTTCTTAAAACGAACCTGTTTCAGGTTCAGGATGATCTCAGTTACATCCTCCACAACACCTTTGATGGTGGCAAACTCATGGTCTGCACCTTCAATGAAAATACCGGAGATCGAGTATCCTTCCAATGAACTCAGCAGTACCCTGCGGAGTGCGTTACCGATCGTAACACCATATCCAGGCTCTAACGGACGGAATTCAAACTGTGCTTCGAAGTCGTTCGCTTTCTGGAGTATGATCTTGTCGGGTTTCTGGAAATTTAAAATGGCCATATTTAATTTTCCGATTTTATTTAGTGGCCCGGTATCGCTACCGGAATGGGTTATGGTTACTTAGAGTACAATTCAACGATCAGCTGTTCCCTGATGTTCTCAGGTACGCTTTCCCTTTCAGGATAGGCTACGAAGGTGCCTGATTTCTCAGCTTCGTTCCACTCCAGCCAGTTGATCTTGGGATTCTTGCCTCTGAATTTTTCCAGAAGGGCAGCATTGCCGGAACTCTTCTCTTTCAGACCGATCACGTCTCCGGCTTTCAGCCTGAAGGACGGAACGTTCACCACATCCCCGTTCACAGTAATGTGTTTGTGGGCTACGAGCTGACGGGCAGCGGGGCGACTAGGAGCGATACCGAGACGATACACGGTATTATCCAGACGTGCTTCCAGCAGCCTGATCAGGTTCTCACCGGTAACGCCTTTCATCCTTGCAGCATCCTCGAAGGTGTTGCGGAACTGGCGCTCCAGAAGACCGTAAGTGTATTTTGCTTTTTGCTTTTCTTTCAGCTGAATCGCATACTCACCCGGAGCTTTACGCTTCTTGTTTGGACCATGCTGGCCGGGAGGATTGCTGTTTTTGGAGAGCCATTTGTCATTGCCGAGGATCGGTTCTCCGAAGATCCTGCAGATTCTTGTTTTGGGGCCTGTGTAACGTGCCATGATAAATTTTGATGTGATTTTTTATAAAATGATCATCGATTATTAAAAAATCATAAAACTGAATCGAAGATCCTGATTTGCTACTAGCTAGTAGCTATTAGCTATTTTAAACCCTACGTTTCTTGGGGGGACGGCAACCATTGTGCGGAAGCGGAGTCACATCCTTGATCATCACGATCTCGATGCCTGAATTAGAAAGCGCGCGGATGGCACCTTCCCTACCTGCGCCAGGACCTTTCACAAATACGTCAACCCTTTTCAGACCTGCATCAAATGCAACCTTCGCTGCATCAGAAGCCGCCATCTGGGCTGCATACGGTGTATTCTTTTTAGAACCTTTGAAACCCATCTTACCGGCAGAACTCCAGGAGATCACCTGACCCTGCTTGTTGGTAAGACTGATGATGATGTTGTTGAAGGTTGCTGAGATGTGTGCATCTCCGAAGCTGTCAACCTTTACGATCCTTTTCTTTGCAGCTGCTTTCGCGCTTTGTTGTGCTTTTGCCATTGTTTGGATAAATAGGTAATCTAAAAATTCATCCCTTTCGGGACCCGGCCCTCTCTCCCCCACATCCAGGGATCCGATCTAAGCCAGTTGTCTTTGGATGTTATCAGAAAAGACATTGAGGCATAGGACAATGGGCACTATCAGATAATGCCCAATGCTCTATGCCTATTGCCTACTTCTTAGTTGCTTTCTTCTTACCGGCAACAGTCTTACGCTTACCTTTCCTTGTACGACTGTTTGTCCTGGTGCGCTGGCCGCGAACGGGAAGACCCTTACGGTGACGCAGACCACGGTAGCAAGCGATATCCAGCAGACGCTTGATGCTCATCTGCACTTCAGAACGCAGCTGACCTTCCACTTTGAATTCATTGGTGATGATGTTACGAATAGCATTCAGCTCATCATCGTTCCACTGATTCACCTTCTTGTTCAGGTCGATCTCAGCTTTATTCAGGATATACTTCGCTGTAGAGGGGCCTATTCCATAGATATAGGTCAGGCCTATTTCACCTCTTTTGTTTTTTGGTAAGTCGATACCGGCAATACGAGCCATATTTTACTTTGTCTGTTTTTAAATAATAATGCGCAACCTGCAACCTATAGCTGCAACCTGCTGAATTAGCCTTGGCGCTGCTTGAAGCGAGGGTTCTTCTTGTTGATCACATACAGCCTTCCCTTCCTCCTCACGATCTTACAATCCGCGCTGCGCTTTTTAATTGCTGCTCTTACTTTCATTGTTTATCGGTTTGCGTCCCACACGAGGACTGTTGATTACTTATTTATACCTGAAGATGATCCTGCCCCTTGTGAGGTCATACAGGCTCAACTCCACCCCTACTTTGTCTCCGGGAAGAATACGGATATAGTTCATCCTCATTTTTCCTGAAATAGTGGCCAAAATTTCGTGACCGTTCTCTAGCTTAACCTTAAACATGGCATTACTCAATGCTTCTGTGATTACGCCGTCCTGTTTGATCAACTGTTGTTTAGCCATACTTTTTGGGTGCGCAAAGATAAGAAATTCCAAATGCCGGGCAAAAGTTTTTACCCGGCATTTGGAATTTAATGCGGCAATGCGGTAATGCGGCAGTGCGGCAATGTAGTGCCCTAATATCTAACTAACTGATAACCAATACCTTAATTACCGCATTTCCGCATTACCGCATTGCCACGTTGGCGCCAACTAGGGCCAACTGAGTTCATGGTTTGTCATTCCCTTGTAGTGATTTTGCAACTCATGCAGGAAGGTCAGGTTGTGCACGTGCCGGGTTTCGTCCCGGTAATGGAGCAGACTGTGCTTGTCTTCTCCAGCCGTCACCAGCTGAAGGGAAAAAGGCCCCCTGACATACAAAATCCCATCGGCACCGGACTCGGCCTGGGTAAATCCCAGTTCCACGAGAATGGCATCATCTAATGGCACGGCATACACATCGTTGAGGTCATACCAGTACTCGGTCTCGTCGTGAGCAATGCGCGCTTTGTGGTCGCCCCGGCTCACCTCGATGACATCGCCCACCCTCTTCTGACCCTCAAAATCTGCCAGGACAATATCTCCTGTCTTGAGTTCATTGAGCTTAAGCATATGGTTGAGGTTTGGTTCATGTCTAAGATACTGAAATAATGTGGCAATGCGGCAATGCGGTAATGCGGCAATGTAGGAAGGCGCGCCTTGCGTAGCGGCGCGCCGGCAGTCACTCCGGGTGGTTCTGCGCAGGCCGGCAATGCCAAGTGCCCTATGCCCAATGCCTAGCGCAGCGCTACTCCGCCCAACTCATCACATAATCTCTATTCTCAATATCCAACGCATGCGTGGTTAGCATCAGCGGATGGAATGTGTCCACCATCACTGCCAGCTCCTGGGTTTCTTTTTTCCCGATACTCTTTTCCACCGCGCCAGGATGCGGCCCGTGTGGAATACCGGCCGGATGCAGGGTGATCATGCCCCGGGTAACGTTCTTCCGGCTCATGAAATCGCCATCCACATAATAGAGGACTTCGTCGCTGTCAATATTGCTATGATTATATGGAGCCGGGATGGCATCCGGATGATAATCGTATAACCTCGGCACAAAGGAACAAATCACGAAATTATGCGCCTCAAAAGTCTGGTGAACAGGCGGTGGCTGGTGCACCCGGCCCGTGATCGGCTCAAAATCATGGATCGAAAACGCATAAGGATAGCAGCAGCCATCCCAGCCGATCACATCAAACGGATGGTGCGCATAATGCAGCCCATACATCATCCCTTTCTTTTTGGCCTGGATCAGGAAATCGCCTTTCTCATCATGGGTCTCCAGATCTGTGGGCGGACGAAGATCCCTTTCGCAAAATGGTGCATGCTCCAACAGTTGGCCATACTTGCTCTGGTAACGTTTTGGAAAACGGACCGGACTAAAACTCTCTACGATGAAGAGCCGGTTATCAGCGGTATCGAAATGGATCTGGTAAATAGTACCCCTCGGAACCACCAGATAATCTCCATATCCAAATTTCAGGTTTCCATATTGGGTCTTCAACACGCCACTTCCTTCATGTATGAAGATCACTTCATCGGCATCGGTATTCTTAAAAAAACTATCCTCCATGCTTTGCTGCGGCGCAGCCAGTGAAATATGACAATCATTGTTCACCAACACCGGTTTTCTGCTAAGCAGGTACTCTTTTTCGGGCTTGACGTGGAACCCTTCAAAACTGCGGTGCTGTAGCATCTTCTCTTCGGCAATCTGCGGAACCACGCTGTATTGCGGTGCGGTTCGAATGATTTGTGTAGGCGGATGGCAATGGTAGAGCAGTGAATAATCGCTGGAGAATCCTTCCGTGGAAAACAACTGCTCAGAATATAAACCGCCATCGGGCTTGCGGAACTGGGTGTGGCGCTTGTGCGGCACTTTGCCAAGTGAGAAATAATAAGCCATGGGAAAATCGTTGAAGGTGCAAGGTACTAATTAGGCATGAAGGCAATGGGCATAGGGCATTATGCCCAATTCCTCCATAGTGCCCTATGCCCAATGCCTTAATGCCTAACTTTGCGACATGACAAAAATCGGCCTGTTGTCTGACACTCATAGTTACCTTGACCCGAGGGTTCTCGATCATTTTGCGGATTGTAATGAGATCTGGCACGCGGGCGATTTCGGTACCCTGGCGCTTGCGGAACAGTTGGCCGCTTTCAAACCGTTGCGGGGTGTGTATGGGAATATCGATGGCCATGATATCCGGTATACCTACAAAGAAACAGCCCGCTTTATGTGCGAGGAAGTGGAAGTGTTCATGACCCATATTGGCGGATATCCAGGTAAATACGCGCCCATCGTCAAACAAGCATATCGGGAAAAACCCTTTCAACTCTTCATCAGCGGACATTCCCATATTCTGAAAGTGACGTACGACGATGCCTGGAAATGCCTGCATATCAACCCCGGCGCCGCAGGAAAACAAGGCTGGCACAAGGTTTCCACCTTGGTCAAGTTCGTCATTCATGAAAAAGAGATCAAAGATCTGGTGGTGATAGAGCTTGCTAAGTAGGTTGAAGGTTGGAGGTTGGAGGTTGCAGCTCGTGAAGTTCGCAGGAATTGTGTATCTTAATAACCAATAACTCAATCACCGCACCATGACTTCACGCAGAGAATGGCTCCGTAACACTTCGCTTTCCCTCGCAGCACTTGGCATCGGCAACAACCTAACGGCCATGCCTACCCTAAGAAGGGAAGATCCCTCCGGACGGATCATTTTGCTGAACAGTAACGAAAATGCATTCGGCCCCTCTCCTTCCGTGGTGAAGGCTATGCAGGAGATCGCAGGCAAGAGCAACCGCTACTCAGACGATGAAGTGAAGGTGCTCATTAAAAAACTTGCCGCCTTCCATAAAGTGGCACCAGAGAATATCATCATGAGCGCGGGTTCTTCGGAGATACTCGGACAAACCACCCTCATGGCCGCGCAGCAAGGTGGCTCTGCCGTTACTGCGGAACCTTCTTTCAACCCATGGATGAGAATGGCTGCGGCCTTTGGCGTTAAAGTAATCTCCGTTCCTGTTGATAAAGAATTCAAGCTGGACTTGTTGGCCATGCGCGCAGCTATTGCACCAGATACCCGGATGGTCTATGTCTGCAATCCCAACAACCCGGTAGGTACGGTGATCAATATTGAGCCCCTTCGCGCTTTCGTGGAAGAGGCCAGTAAGAAATGCCTGGTGCTGGTGGATGAAGCATACACAGAGTTTTCAAATTTTCAATCGCTCTCTGCACTGGCGATCACCAACCCCAACATCATCATAGCTAAAACTTTCTCCAAGATATACGGACTTGCCGGCGCACGCGTCGGTTATGCCATCGCTCATCCAGCCACCATTAAAAAGTTTGAGGCCCTGCAAAGCTGGCCCAACGGCCAACTCGGTCAGGTGAATGTAGCCGCCGCATCCGCAGCGCTGGATGATCAGGCCTTTGTTAAAATGTGTCGCGATAAAACAGCAGAGCTCCGCCAGTTCTGCGGACAGACATTCGATAAATTAAAACTCCCCTACATTCCTTCCGTCACCAGCTTCATGATGTTTAACATCGATTCCATCAAGTGCAATTACCAGGAGGCGATGGAAAAACAAAACATCATGGTGCAGCACAGAAATCATTTCGGCGGCAAATGGTGCCGGGTGAGTATGGGTACGATGGATGAGATGAAGCTGTTTGCCAAGGCGCTGGAGAACATCTGCATGTAAGGCATTGGGCATAGGGCATTGGGCATTATTGTGCAGTCTTCCTGAGAAATGGCTGGCGCTTCCAATAGGTTAGCGAGCGCCACACCCATTCCAACGGACCGTAATGGAAATACCTGAGCCAGATCGGGCTCACGATCAATTGAAAAATCCAGATGCCAAAAACGATGTAGTACAATTGGTGCCGCTGCAATTTTCCATACATGGATAAACCATATCCGAGGAAGATAAAGTTACAGATGATGGAATGGGTAATGTAGTTGGAGAATGCCATCTGACCAACTGCAGCCAGGGATTTCCGCAGCCAGGGAAGGACTCCCGATTGCACAAACAACATGATCAGGCCAATATGTCCACAAGTGACCGCTACCCTTCCAAAATTGTATGTAACAAAATTCCGATAGAAAGACAGGATTGAAAAATTCGCATCCACAATGTATTTGGTCTCAAAATAATTAATGGTGATGCCCAGGGCATACCCAATCAATACCATCATCAGATAAAATCGCTTCGGCTTAGCGGCACTAAGAATCCCCAGTTTAAAAAACGCCATTCCCCATAACATCATGGCCAGGGTATCCCAAAAATTCACCAGATACAAAAAGGTGGTCTGCATATAAATATTCTCCGGCACCTTGTGTTTCACTATACTCCAATAGCCTTTACTTCGGGCCTCCATCTCAGCTTTCACTTCCTGCGGAGTGGCCTTGTTCTGTTTTACGATAGCTTCCCAGTCGGCCATGGTTGTTGAATCTTCCGCACTAAGCTTTTCCCCCTTTGCCTGCTTATTCTCCACCACAGTCTGTTTCACCAGCTTGTTTTTCGCGTCCACAAAATCATGCGTACTCAACAGGGTGGCGATAAAAAGAATGACTCCCGCACCCATCAGGAGGTGCCTTGGCCGCAGTTTCCTGAAGCTAAATGCTACCATGCCCACAATGCCATAGGTATACAAAATCTCGCCATCCCAAAGCAATAGGTAACAATGGATCACTCCAAACAATATCATCCATAACAACCGCCGGAAAAACAAATCCGCAACCGAAGTATCGCCAGGATATACGCCTCTTCTCCCTGTAAAAATAAGGATGCCGGCACCAAAGAGAATGGAGAACATACCGCGCATGGTACCTTCAAAAAACAGCATAGATGCCCACCATGCTTTAAGATCCCAGCCTGTTGCCCCGCCGTTGTTGGTGGGATCAAAATAAGCTTTAAACAGTCCGAATCCTGTGATATTCATTAACAGGATACCCAACAGGGATACTCCCCTGATCACATCAATTGCATTGATCCTTTCTGCCTTTGCCGTGGGGTGAAGTACGAGGGGTTCTGACATGTCTAGGAGTTGAGGGGTTGACGTATACGTATAACCGCAGTTCGTGAAAGATAGGGTCTTTACGGGAATAAATGAAGCCTGCAAGCCTACCGGTCTATATCCGGGACCAGGCTACCCCATCCTGCCATACAGCAGCAGCCGTTTGAGGGCATAGATAGCTGGAAACTTTCCGAAATGCATTGCGATCCTGTCTTTGAATGCCTGCTTCAATGGCTCCTGCATGTCAGGATCAAGTCGGTCCATATACGGCACTAAAGTGGTAGCTGCGGTGAAATCATACAAAACATCAACAGTTTCTGCAACCACCGGATATACTTTCTGCATAATCTGCAGCTCCACCAATCCCGCTTCAAACATTAGCGTGGTGTAGCGATCCATGGTCAATACTGGCGATACACGCTTCCATCTCTGCAACGCTTCGTTGAATGGCGACTCCTGCACCAATTCAAACAGCAGTTGAAAAATCACATTTTGCTGCTGAACAGGCACCTGCACAGCCAACTGTCCGCCAGTTCGCAAAAGCGCAACTATGCGCGGAAACAGGACCTCATGATCATCGCACCATTGCAGTGCTGCATTGCTAAACACTAGATCCATGGATTGTTGTGGCTGCCGTTCAAGGAATGATTCGATGGAGTTCTGCTGAAAACTCAACTGGCTGCTTTGTGCATTATTGCTTTTTTCCAGCATTTCAGCGGACGCATCCACACCGATAAAATGTGCCGCCGGGAACTTCTCACTCAGAATTCTCGTTTGCTCACCGGTTCCGCTGCCGAGGTCAACCGCCTGTTGTAATCCCTCTTCCTGCATCATGGCCATCAGGTCAAAAAAAGGCCGGAATCGAATTTGATTGAACTGGTTATATTTTTCCGGGTCCCAGGGCATGGTTTATTCAGTTATGAATTGATAAATACCATATGTGACTAAGGAGAGCCCAATCACCAACATGAGTATCCTCGCAATAGTGGGAGATTGTTTGGATGCAACATAAAACCTGGATGGATCTTCGGGATCATAATAAACAGCCACTTTTTCACCATCCTTGTATTGCCCGGTGTAAGAAACAGAAATATTTTGTTTGATGCGGCCAGTGATCCAGGTCTTGTCTTCAGTCGTAAAACGAACCACTGGGTTTGTATTTGCGTAGGAACTGGTGTCTGTGTTGACATCCTGTTCAAATATTATGCCTTCTGCATATTTGCCCGTTTTAATAAGCGCTTTATCAGTATCACTATTCAACAGGCTCACTGCAATCATTATACAACCTATCGTAATTAATAGTAGAAAAGTCATATGAGATGTTCACTTTTAAGTTAGGGATTCTTTCCTACTTAAAAAATCGCTTCTCTTTTCAATCATTGCATGCCGATTCAATTTGGTCGCATATCTGGTAAGAATAAAATGGCAACAACAACAAGGTCTAGTGATGATCCCTTCCGTGGGCCAATACCATCTTCCCGGCTCCAGCAACAAGCCAGGTGGTATTCAGGAAAAGTACTTCATTAGCATAAGGCACGGCCAGGTAACCGATGGCACTTAAACCTTGAATAATAAGTACGATTTCATTTATGATGATCGCCAACCAAATGGATCGTACGCCCCACCCACTCTGCATCCAACCTTTGCGCAGAAAATAGCCGAATAAAAATAGACTCACAAAACCTAATAAGACCAAGTGTAAATATGCAACAACCAATGGCCGATATCCAAAAGCGAATACACTCATCCCGGGCAAACAACTCAGCAATTGCAGAATGATTTTGACGGAAAGCGCCAGAAAAGAAGTGAACCATATATAGCGGAACGGACTCACCAATTCTGGCATACCCTTTTGCAATGCTTTGATCATCCACGCCAATGCCAGTACCTGGAGCAAGGCAGCTATTGAAGCTACAACCCAGAAACCCAGACCAAGATCCATCCACAATGCAGAAAGGAGCAACGCAGGCAAGACTGCGATGGTCATCAATATCCTGGCCTTCTTCCAGGATGTTGCCTCAACACTATGGATTTTACTGGCAAGCGAAGTATCCAGATAAAGTCCGATGATTGAAAAAAAGAACCAACCATTGTACTGAAAATGAAGGAAAAAGTAAACGGAAAAAACATACCACTGCTGTGAAAATCCGGGTTGTTGCATCAGCCAGGCCAAAAAAAATGTCCCAATAGAAGACAGCAGGTTTGAGATCAAGCCAATTTTTATCCAAATACCAGCCTCACCGAGTATGTTCAGCGGCTTCCATAAATACCATGCAAAGGCGTAGCCAATAAATATGGTAAGGGTAGAGAAAAATATAGAAGGGGCCGCATAGCCCATCAATGGAAAGGTAAACAACATCCCAAGCGAAGCCAGCCATTGCATCAGCAACAAAGAATTCATCAAACGGGGAGCACGTTCAGGATAAAGCCGTCTTACCATTGCATAATACAATGCAAGACTAACCCAACCGGAGAATGCAAAATGAGAATGCGCATGCAGAAGATGCTTCTGGTGAATCCACGGCAGGGACCATACAATTTTATATCGCATGACCAAACCGGCGATAGCAACCAATAAAAAATTAAAAAGGATGATCTTTAACCAGCGCCCATATCCCATAATGGCAAACATTGAGCGCAAAAATGACGGCGAAAATCCAAAGAAAATATGCGTTTGGTCACAACGGGAAAAACTATACTAACTCATGCGGACATAGACCTTTCCCCGCAAAATCTCTACCGCTCCCTTCTCCTGAAGCCTTCGGATGGTGCGGATGACGGTCTCAACCCTCAATCCTACCATATCGGCAATCTCCTGCCGCGTTAAACCCACCCTGATGCCTTTTTTGCATTTGGGACAGTCTGCACCGGGGTGATCTTCTTTATATATATTCAACACCGTAATCACTTTTCTTTCCGGATCCTGACAAGCCACTTCTTTAAGGATCACAAATTTATGGCGAAGGCGTTGCGTCATGAGCCGCGTAAAAGCAAACATTAACTGGGAATTCTCACGCAATAGCTGCAAAAAAGCCTCTTTGGGTAAACGAATAACCATTGATTCTTTGTCGGCCACCGCCGTAGCAACATACGGGCCGTCATCCAGCAATGGCAATTCGCCAAAACTCTCCCCTTCCTCAATCACTTTCTGGATAAACTCCCTGCCATCATCATCAACATTGATCCACCGCACCCTACCTTCTACAAGCTGATGAAAATACCGACCCTGACTACCTTCCTCGAAGATAATTTCCCCCGCTTTAAGCCGCTTGTATGTTGCGCCCCAGCATAATAGCGTATCAATATCGATCATTGGTTTCATCCGGCTCAAATCTAGCCAAAGCATGACTTCAGTCATAAACAGATGACATGATCCCCATCATGTTTTTACATGACATTGGCTGAGTTTAACACATTATGACTCCACGCATATTTTCTGCCTGAGACCGAGGCTAACATTGTATCCGATTCACAAAAAAAATGATTCCAGTATGAAAAAGTTCTTCATTGCATCCCTCATCCTCAGTGCCCTTTATTCATGCGGCGGGAATGCCGGTCAACAGGAAAACAAGCCGGCAGCAGACAATAGCCCTGCCACTTCTACCGCAACTGAATCAAATCCCACTGGCAGTTCAGATAAAGGCATTGGAAAATTCACGGATGTCAAAATTGACGCAGCACTCAACAAGGATATGGCTACCAAAGGGCAGAACGTATATGACGTAAAATGCAGCTCTTGCCACAAGGTTACCGATGAAAGGTTGGTAGGTCCGGGTTGGAAAGGTGTAACCGCACGACATAAACCTGAGTGGATCATGAACTTCGTAACCAATGTGGACGAGATGTTGAATAAGGATCCGAAGGCACAAGCGCAGTTGGAAGTTTGTCTGGTTCGCATGCCTAATCAGAACCTCACTGATGATGACGCCCGTAATGTGTATGAATTCATGCGCCAGGTGGATGGCGTGAAATAATGACTAATCATTAAACCTAAACTTTCCATATGATACAAACAAGAATACTACTGCTCGCCGCTATTACCCTGGGTCTTAGCTGGCAGGCTTGTAAGCCCAAGAATGCTACCTCCGCCGTTAGCGGCGATGCTGCAGCAAAAGCATATGTGCCACCAGGCAAATACGACGAATTCTACAATTTTGTTTCCGGTGGTTTCAGCGGACAAATGTCTGTTTACGGTCTTCCGTCTGGCAGGCTGTTTCGCGTGATCCCCGTTTTCTCTGTGGATCCGGAAAAAGGTTATGGATACAGTGAGGAAACGAAACCGATGCTGAACACTTCACACGGCTTTGTACCCTGGGACGATTTACACCATCCGGAACTATCACAAACCAACGGTGAATTAGATGGCCGATGGGTATTTGGTAATGCCAATAATACGCCACGTGTAGCCCGCATTGACCTCAAAACTTTCCGTACGGCAGAAATTATTGAATTGCCGAATAGTGCGGGCAATCACTCCTCACCGTTTATTACAGAAAACACCGAATATGTAGTAGCGGGTACTCGTTTCAGTGTTCCCATCGGAGACAATACGGACGTGCCCATCGAAAGTTATAAGAAGAATTTCAAAGGTACCATCAGCTTCATTTCAGTAAGTAAGGAAGGTGCAATGGACATTGCTTTCCAGCTCTTGCTTCCAGGTGTGAATTTTGACCTGAGCCATGCTGGCAAGGGGCCCAGCCATGGATGGTTTTTCTTCAGCTGCTATAATTCAGAACAGGCCAATTCATTGTTAGAAGTGAACGCATCACAGCGCGATAAAGACTTTATTCTCGCCGTAAACTGGAAAAAAGCAGAAGAGTATCTGAAAGCAGGCAAGGGTGTGAAAAGAAACGTCAAATACGCACACAATGTGTATGATGAGAAAACACATACTGCCAAATCAGAAATACGTACAGAAGTAACCGTTCTGGATCCTATCGAACTAAAAGAGATCTGCTATTTCATCCCCTGCCCTAAATCGCCGCACGGGACAGACGTAGATCCTACCGGAGAGTATATCGTTGGTTCGGGTAAACTCGCCGCTCTGATCCCCGTTTTCTCATTCACCAAAATGCAGAAAGCGATTGCCGACAAAGCCTTTGACGGTGAATTCGGAGGAATTCCGGTGATCAAATATGAAGCCGCCCTGCACGGAGAAGTGAAAAAGCCTGGCCTCGGCCCCTTGCACACAGAGTTTGATGGAAAAGGTAATGCGTATACTTCCTTCTTTGTATCGTCAGAAATTGTGAAGTGGAACATCAAGGATCTGACCGTTGTTGACCGTGTACCCACCTACTACTCTATTGGTCACCTGTGTATCCCAGGTGGTGATACCAAAAAGCCAAGCCCCAAATACGTCATTGCTTATAACAAGATTACTAAGGACCGTTACCTGCCTACTGGTCCTGAGCTGACACAAAGTGCCCAAATCTATGATATCAGTGGCGATAAGATGCAGCTGATCCTGGATTTTCCCACTATTGGCGAGCCGCACTATGGTCAGGCTGCACCAGCGGAACTGATCTCCAAAAATTCTACCAAGATTTATAAGATAGAAGAGAATAGTAATCCATATGTAGCCAAAGGCGAGAAAGAAGCCAAGGTTGTGCGAGAAGGAAACAGGGTGCATGTATATATGACGTCTATTCGTTCGCATTTCTCTCCGGATAATATTGAAGGGGTGAAACTGGGCGACGAAGTGTACTTCCACGTCACCAATCTGGAACAAGACTGGGATGTACCACATGGATTTGCTGTGAAAGGCGCCAACAATGCCGAGCTGCTGATCATGCCTGGTGAAACCCAGACCCTGAAATGGGTTCCTGACAGGACCGGCGTATTCCCTATGTATTGTACCGATTTCTGTTCTGCATTACATCAGGAAATGCAAGGATACATCAGGGTATCTCCTGCAGGCGCCAATGTACCGCTGACATTCAGTCTGGGAAAAAATCCAGCAGCAGATACTTCAGGTACAAAATAAACCCACACCGTAGCCGGCTGCCAGTGAAGATGGTGGCAGCCGGTACAATACGGTGATAAATTTCTCATCATGAATCATCTGCTCAAACCCCTCACAAGAGCATTGAGTATTATTTCAGCGATTGCGCTCGCAGCAGTGATCTTTCTTCCACTTTGGCGAATAGATCTCACTGCACCGCAATATCCTGAAGGCCTGGGCCTTATCATCCGCCCCAATGGTTTGGCGGGAGATGTTGACGTTGTAAATGGCCTCAACCACTACATCGGAATGCGCACCCTTCATACCGAAGACTTTGTAGAGTTTAAGGTTCTTCCATATATAATCGGCGCATTCGCCGTTTTCGGTTTCTTAACCTACATCATCCGACGGAGATGGTTCTTCACGATCTGGGCAATATTGTATATCTCTTTCGGAATTTTAGCAATGGTGGATTTCTATCGATGGGAATACAACTATGGGCATAACCTTGATCCCACAGCTCCTATCCAGGTTCCTGGCATGGCCTACCAGCCTCCACTGCTTGGCTTTAAACAACTATTGAATTTTGGGGCATACTCCTATCCGGACATAGGAGGCTGGATATTCCTGACCGTTGGTGCCGTCATGCTGTTTGGCCTGTTCACCGAATGGAGAAATAAGGTAAGGGAACTAAAGTTTACACCAGCCGCAACACCAATGTTTGCATTTGCCCTCCTGTGTTTTGCCTCCTGTACTACCAAACCTGAGCCCATCGCCGCGGGAACCGATGCCTGCTATTTCTGCAAGATGACCATTTCCCAGCCCAATTTTGCTGCAGAATGGATTACCGCTAAAGGGAAACTGTACAAATTTGATGATATCCACTGTCTTACAGAATACCTGAAGATAAATGACGAAGAAGAACAAGGCGAAGTATGGCTCGCATCACACCTTCAAGCTTCCACCTTCCACCTTGCACAAGATGCGTGGCTCCTACAATCTGACAATCTGCGTAGTCCGATGGGAGGCAACACAGCCGCATTTGGATCCGCATCAGATGCACAAATGATGCAGCAGAAATTAGGCGGTCAAATCCTGCGATGGAAAGATGTACAACCATGAAAAGCCTGCTTATCATATTATCGCTAATCTCACTGCAGTATGTTTCTGCAAGAAGCATACATGTTTACCCAGGCAAAGGCAGCCCGCTCAGGCAGGCAATTCAGTCAGCCCGGAATGGAGATTCCGTCATCCTGCATGCAGGAACCTACAAGGAAGGAGGACCGTTACAAATTAAGTCTGCAATCTACCTGATCGGGCAAGGGAACCCGGTCATCGACGGCGAGATGAAACATGAGATTGCAGTGATTGAGTCTGATTACGTAACCATTGAGGGCATCACGTTTCAGAACAGCGGCACTTCAGGATATGAAGATATTGCGGCGTTGCGAATCCTGAACAAAGGACATATTTATATCGCCAACAACAGATTTGAGAACACCTTCTTTGGCGTGTATAGCCAACATGCTTACTATACCACCATTGCCAATAACTACTTTAAATCTGCCGGCATAAATGAACAGGGCTCCGCAAATGGAATCCATTGCTGGAAAAGTGATCACATGGTCATCGTCAACAACTATATCACTGGTCATCGTGATGGTATTTATTTTGAGTTTGTCACCAATTCTACGATCGCAAAAAACAAAAGCGAATCCAATCTTCGTTACGGACTTCACTTTATGTTCTCCAGTCAGAACCGATACCTGTCAAACACCTTTAGTAACAACGGTTCCGGTGTAGCCGTCATGTACAGCAAAGGAATCCATATGAAAGGAAATCATTTTGCAAACAACTGGGGTGATGCGGCGTACGGAATTCTGTTAAAAGAGATTACAGATTCCAGAGTTGAGGAAAACGAATTTACAAGTAACACAACCGCCATATACCTGGAAGGAAGCAGCCGCATCAATATTCTAAACAACCAATTCATTTCAAATGGCTGGGCCGTAAAAATGCAGGCCAGCAGCACGGAAAACGAAATCCATGCCAACAACTTTCAGGGAAACAGTTTTGACGTGGCCACCAACGGATCCCTGCAACTCAATCATTTCTCCGGCAACTATTGGGATAAGTACGAAGGCTATGATCTGGACAAAAATGGTATTGGTGACGTACCCTATCGGCCTGTAAGCATGTTCTCTGTGATCGTTGAAAGAAATCCACCCGTCCTGATGATGTTCCACAGTTTTGTGACCACCCTGATGGACAAAGCAGAACGCATCCTGCCCGGTATTACACCTGTAGATCTCACAGACAACAAGCCCATGATGAAACCCCTCAAATCCTCAACAAAATGATCATTGCTACCAATGTAAATAAATCATTTGGAAAAATTAAGGTACTGGACAATGTCAGTCTCACCCTTAACAAGGGACAAGCTATTTCCCTCATCGGACCCAATGGCTCTGGAAAAACCACATTCATCAAGTGCCTCCTGGGTATGGTTGTTCCTGATGCCGGATTTATCACTTTCAACCTGCAAAACATTTTAAAAGACTGGCGCTACCGCAGCCAGATCGGCTATATGCCCCAAATAGGCAGATATCCGGATAATATGACGATCGGACAAACCATTGGCATGATGAAAGACCTCCGGAAAAGGATGAATAATGTTACGGATGATGAATTGTTTTATGCATTCGGGCTCGACAAGATCCAGGACAAAAGAATGCGCACCCTTTCAGGTGGCACAAGGCAGAAAGTCAGTGCTACCCTGGCCTTTTTGTTTACCCCAGATGTGCTGATCCTTGACGAACCAACAGCAGGGCTGGACCCGCTGGCCTCGGAAATACTAAAGCAAAAAATACTGAAGGAGAAAAATAAGGGCAAACTGATCCTGATCACGTCGCACATCCTGAGCGATCTGGATGACATCATCAGTGAAATCGTCTACCTGCAGGATGGGAAATTGCAATTCCATAAAACAATTGAGGATTTAAAAAGAGAAACGGGACAGGACAAACTCTCGAGTGCTATTGCACAAGTCATGAAAAACTAGTTTACCATGCAAAAGATTCTGAAATATGTGTTTCTGGATATCCTGAAAAACCGAATGGTGATCGGATATGCGTTTCTGCTTTTCCTCCTGAGTATGACCGTTTTTAATATGGAGACTTCCAGCAGTAAGGGCCTATTGAGTATGTTGAATGTAGTGCTCATCATCGTTCCCCTTGTAAGCATTATTTTCTCAACCATGTACTTCTATAACTCAGCTGAATTTGTGGAACTACTGGTGGCTCAACCCCTTCGCCGCAGCCAAATCTGGCTCAGCTTATGTGGTGGCTTATGCCTGTCTCTGATGGCAGCATTTCTTTTTGGCGCAGGCTTGCCGATTTTGTTGTTCGATAGAAGCGCCGGAGGCATCATGATTATCATAACTGGCAGTTTGCTAACCATAATTTTTGTATTGGTCGCCTCTCTGGCTGCAGTTCTCACGCGAGATAAAGCAAAAGGAATAGGGTTGGCTATCATGGTCTGGTTGTTCTTTACACTACTGTACGACGGACTTGTCCTGTTCCTCTTGTTCCAGTTGATGGACTACCCGGTAGAAAAAGGACTGGTGGCTGTGACCATGACCAATCCGGTTGACCTTTCCAGGATACTCATACTCCTTCAAATGGATGTCTCGGCATTGATGGGTGTTACCAGTGCCATCTTCAAAAAATTCTTTGGAAGCCAGTGGGGGTCTACTGTTGCCATGTCAGCCATGATTGCTTGGGCGGTTGTTCCTCTCCTTTTCTCTTTGCGTACCTTTAAACACAAGGATCTATGACCATCGTAAAAACAGATATTCAGTCCCGGGCAGATGTGGAGCAGCTTGTGAATCGGTTTTATGACAAGGTGAAATCTGATACTACCATCGGCTACATCTTTAACGATCTTGTAAAGGTTAACTGGGAAACACATCTTCCCGTCATGTATGATTTCTGGGAAAGTGTGATCTTTTTTACCGGCACCTACACGGGCAACCCGATGATCACACACAGAAAACTTCACCAGATAGCCCATCTCACCGCAGAACATTTCAAAACATGGCTGGCCATTTTCACATCAACAGTTGATGAAATGTTTACAGGAGAAAAGGCGGAGCTGGCAAAGCAAAGAGCGATGAGTATGGCTATGGTTATGCAGTTGAAAATATATTAAAGGCATTGGGCAAGGGGCATTCCTTACATACCCGGGAACAAAGCTCGTCCAACCACTTCACGGAACGGCCAGGGAATACCAAGCAGTATCAACACCAGCGCATAAATGAAAAGACTCAGCGCCTTGCGGTATTTGACTTTATCCTCCAGTGGTTTTTTTGCCATGCCATAACCCAGGGTAATTAGTATGATGGCTAAGATCATGGTCACCGGATGTTCAATCTGGTAAAAACGGAGAAACCTTCCTTCCGGTACAGCTGTGCCTTCCGGAAGATGCATGGAGATCAGACCGTAACGTCCCAACAGCCACTGGTACAGACCGATCAGCAAAGTCACATGCGCCGCGATCATCGTAAACAACCAGGTCTTGCGGTCGCCGTCCTTAAAGGGCTGGCCACTCTTGAATCCTTTGTAAGCCTTGATGATGGAGATGATCAACAGAATCAGGATCACCCAACGAAGAACGCTATGCAGATGTACAAGTCCTGTTTGCATGTAATTCAATTTAATGAACAACTAAAATAAGGGTAATTCTTCCAACTTCCACCTTCCAACTTCCACCTTACTCAGACCAATCAGCCAGAAAGATGTTAGTATCACGCGTGCCGCCATTGTTCCTGTTGCTGCAGAACACCAGCTTCTTCCCATCATAGGAGAACATCGGGAAGGCATCGAATCCTTTATCCCGGCTGATTTTGTCCAGCTTTCCATCCGGATTCAGGATATACATATTAAACGGAAAGCCACGCTTGTATTCATGATTGGAGGCGAAGATGATCCGCTTGCCATCGGGCATATAGTTGGGTGCCCAGTTGGCCTGGCCCAGCGCCGTATGCTTCACCATATTCTTTCCATCGAGGTCTGAACTGTAGACTTCCATCTTGGTGGGGGCCACCAGTCCTTCCGCCAACAATTCTTTGTACTCCTTGATCTCTTCGGGCGTCTCGGGCCTGGATGCGCGCCAGATCAGTTTCTTTCCGTCTGGACTAAACCACGCACCGCCGTCGTAGCCAAGGGTATTGGTTACGCGCGAAACTTTATAACTCTTCAGGTCCATGATGTATAACTCAAGGTCACCGTCACGCACACTCGTAAATACCATCTTCTTACCATCGGGTGAAATGGTAGCTTCCGCATCATAGCCCGGTGTGTTGGTCATTTGCTTCACGATCTTTCCGGAAGTGTCAGCCATGAAGATGTCCATCGATTTATACAAAGGCCAGATATAGCGGTTGCCATATTT
>JBASZQ010000075.1:0-22320 GCA_049661025.1 Chitinophagaceae bacterium
GTACAAAGGGCTCTTACACTACGGGCGCCTTTGTCTTTCAACAACTTGGCCGCTTTGGTAAGGGTGCCTGCGGTATCGCAAATGTCATCGATCAACACCACGTCCCTGTCTGTTACATCACCAATGACCACCATACTGGAGATCTCATTGGCCCTTTTCCGGTGCTTATCGCAGATCACCATTTCCACATTGAAATAGCTCGCTACTTCCCGGATCCGGTTGGCCGAACCCACGTCAGGGGCCGCAAAGGTAAGGTTTTCCAGCTTAAGATTCTCGATATAAGGGATAAAAATGGCCGAGCTGTCCAAGTGATCCACCGGGATGTCGAAATACCCCTGGATCTGAGGCGCGTGGAGGTCCATCGTGATCACACGATCCGCGCCAGCCGCTGTGAGTAGGTTGGCGATGAGTTTTGCACCGATGGCTACCCGGGGTTTGTCTTTCCGGTCTTGCCTGGCGAAGCCGAAATAGGGGATAACAGCGATGATTTTGTAGGCGGAAGCACGCTTCGCCGCGTCGATCATCATCAGTAATTCCAGTAGATTATCTGCCGGAGAAAAGGTGCTTTGCACGAGGAAAACATAATCGCCTCGAATACTTTCGAGGAAGACTGGTTGAAATTCCCCGTCACTAAACCGCTGGATGTTGATCTTGCCTAGGTTATTACCAAAGCGTAGCGAGATCTTTTCCGCCAAATACTGTGAATTGGTGCCGGAGAAAATCTTGGCATAAGGAGAGTTACGTTCCATAAAGGTGAATGTGCCGCGAAGATAGCCATTCAGGGGTATGGAACAAAATCAGGTTTGGTCCCTTTTTACAAGCTCGCCACGGTATTGGAAGGCAGTGGTGTAGCCTGTTTGGGCGTTTCTGTACTCACCGTCGGGAACTTCCTGGGATTCAATGTTCTGTAAATGGAAGTGCAGATGAAAACAGAGAATATCAACACCACAAAATACATGCCTACACAGAAAAGGAGGGGCTGCAGGGAGCCGATGATGAGTTGCCTTCTGGAGTTAGCCATTGGATCTGGATTTGCGTTTTTAATAGAATTGGATAGTACATCGAAAATAGGGATCATATGAAGCCTGCACAAGCGAAAAACCGCCCGATTTTGGAATGGGCAATTGACGATAGGCCGCGCGAAAAACTACGGGCCAAAGGCGTAAAAATACTGAGCGACACAGAGTTGCTGGCCATCCTAATCCAACAGGGCACCCGCAACCGAACCGCCGTGGATTTGGCCAGAGATGTTCTTTCCGCCAGCAAGCAGAACCTGAAAGAACTCGGCCGACTGTCCATGGCAGACCTGCTGAAGATCAACGGAATAGGGGAGGCCAAAGCGATGATTATCCTGGCTGCGCTGGAGCTGGGTCGTCGAAGACAGGCTGCACAAAACCTGGAGAAGCCGGTTGTGAATGGGGCCGCCTCAGTGGCTTCGTTCCTGCAGACGCTGCTGCAGGACCACGACCATGAAGTGTTCATCGTTCTGTATCTCAATCGAGCCAATAAGATCAATCATTATGAAATCGTCAGTTCCGGAGGCATGAGCGGAACCGTTGCGGATCCGAGGGTAATTCTTCGTCGTGCCCTGGAAGAAAAAGCCGTAGGCATCATCCTCTGCCATAATCATCCGTCTGGGAATCTGCGCCCGAGTCATGCGGATCGTGAACTTACCCTAAAGATCAGAGAGGCCGCGAGATACTTTGACATCCTGGTCCTGGATCATATCATCGTCAGCCATGAAGGGTTTTTCAGTTTTGCCGAGGAGGGGCTCCTTTGAAACAGGTTTCTCCCTGTCCACAAAATACATATCGATCTCCCCTACATTTTTCGCATAGATCTTGCCCCGATGGGTGCAATCAAAGCGATCTTTGATGAGTGCATAAGTATCAGCCGAAATATTCAGCAGGCCGGGTTCACCGTTGGACTCCATCCGGCTCGCAATGTTGACCGTATTGCCCCAGATGTCGTATGCATACTTTTTCTTGCCCACCACACCGGCAACAATGGATCCCGTGTTGATACCGATGCGGATCTCCCATTTAGCCATCCCAGCCTGTTCACGTAGTTTGTTTTTCTGGCGCAGGTACTCCACAATATCCAGCCCCGCACGCACCATATCTATCGGGTGAGTGGTGTTGGCCGTTGGAATACCACCCGCACACATATAGGAATCTCCAATGGTCTTGATCTTCTCGAGACCATACTTATCAATGATCTCATCCATCTCGGTGAAGAACTCGTTCAACTCTGATACAATTTGTTGCGGACTCATAGACTCTGCGATTTTGCTGAAGCTCACGAAATCCGTAAACATCACAGACACCGAATCATAAAAACGCGGCGTGGCATGGCCCTCTTTTTGTAATTCCGACGCCACCTCGTATGGCAGGATATTCAACAGAAGATTTTCGATTTCTGCCTTGCGCTGATCTAATAATATATTGGTCTTAATCTTGTTCCGATAATCACGATACAAAATGCCGATGAGGGTCAATACCAATCCAAGACCAACCAGGATTGCATTGCGCACCAACTTTGCTCTTTGGATGGTTTGTTCTTTCAATGCCTTGTCCGCCGTGAGCAGTGCGATGTCTTTGTCTTTTAGCGACATTTCCATTCTATTGATGGAGCTATCGATATTAAATGAGTATAAAGAGTCTGATATTTTTGAATACAAATACTGGTTGAAATACGCTTGCCGGTAATCTTTCATGTCTGCATAAGTGTTGGCAAGACCCTTGTAAGACATTTTGATTTGTTGGGAAGTATGCGCTTCTTCAGCAAGCCTTCGGGAGCGGTCAAAATATTCCAGGGCTTTCTGTTGATCACCCATCAATCGATATGTTTCTGCAGCACCGAGGGCAGCATCAGATAAGTAAAAAGTGTTTTCTACTTTTTGGGCAGTATTGGTGGATTGTTCAAACCAGCTTAGAGCCTTTGGATACTCTTTCTTTTTCTGGTATATTCTTCCCATACTCAGATAGATATATGGCAATGCAGAACCATTGGGTTCAAGGGCTTTCTTCGCCTCAAGAAAATGGAACATGGCCAAACTGTCTTTGCCCATATTCATATATACCTCTCCAATATTGGCATGTGCCGCACCAATATTATCTGCATCTTCAATTTTCTTTGCTGCTAACAGGGATTTATTGAGGTAAACCAGTGCCTGCTCATAGGTGCCAGGTTTACTCATGTAAATAAGGCCGATATTATTAGTTGAAGTAATGACCCTGATATTGTTTCCGCTTTTTTCCCCCGCGTTAAGCGCTTCCATAAAATAATCCAGTGCCTTCGCACTGTTGCCGCCGTTGAAATTGATGGAGCCGAGGTTGTTGTACATGTTCGACATTCCGTCAAAATCATTCAGGGCGATATATGATTGCAGACTTTTTTCCCAATATACTGTTGCTGTGTCCAGCACACTGCGGTCGTAATAATAGAATCCCGACCATTTATTAGCAAGCGCAATACCCGGTGCGTAGTTCGACTTCGTAGCCAGATCCAGAGCGGTAAGGCTATACTTGTATGCAAGAGCAGGCTGTTCTACCCTGTATAGTTTCGCCAGCTCGATATATGTTTTCACTTTCACCGAGTCTGCAGCGCTGCCGTTCACAATAGCGGTTAAACTGTCTTTTTTACCCTGCCCAAAGCAGAGCCCGGCTGTCAATAAACAACACAGAAAAAGGCAAAGGTGTAGAGGGTTGGGGCGAGACATTCCTAAAGATAATGCTTTCATTCTCAAGATAAAAAAAGGGAGCCGAAGCTCCCTTTCATGTGGATTTAAAGTTGAAACATTATTGTTTGGTCATCTGGTAGATCCTTGTACCCTCAACCGTGTTGATACGGATATAGTACTGTCCTTTCGGCAGGTCACCGGTCTGGATCTCAAGGCTTGCAACACCTGTCTTCCGTACAGATGCCGGCTTGATCTCCCTGCCCATCAGGTCAATGATCCGCACGTCTTTTTCATTCAGCACCTGGGCTTTGGAATCGATCCTGATCACACTCATGAACGGATTCGGATAAACTTTCTCCATCACCGCCTGACCTATCAGTTCAGCACCCATTGCTTCAGACGTTGCTGTAGTATTGCTGGAACTGGTCCAACACCTTCTGGATGAAGAGCTGGCACTGGCAGTGCATGTTGATTTATAGTACCAATTAGATGTTGTGAGTGAATAGGTAATTCTCACGCCATTGAATCGGACACTAAACTTGCCTGAGCCCGACTTGAATCGCTCTGGTGGTGTACCATTGGATAAGATGACAGCGCCTGTACTCAGGATGAAATAGTTGTCTGGGCTTCCCGCAGGCACTACCACATCATAAATATTACAGTTGTTATAACTGAAGTTGGCGGTGAAGCTACCATCAGCATTTTTAGTGACGCAATCCAGACTCACGGAGACAGGACTTGTGAAGTATCCGTAAGGATTAACATACAAGGTGCCGTTTTGAATCGTGACATTGTAGTTGTTGCTTAAGGTTCCAGATACCGCAGGGATGATGGTATAGTCACCTGGAGGCAGACTACCACAGTTTGTATATATCTGTCCTTTGCTGTTTCTCACAGAATAGGAAATGGTTGCCATATCTCCGGAGATCAATCCAGTGATCGTTGACGTGAACAATGGTGTTTGGCCGTTGAAGGTTACAAGGTTGTTGGCCTTCACCGTGAGGTTTGCTTTATTGATCGTCAGGTTTGCACTGGAAGATGCTGCATTGTAATTGGCATCACCAGCGAAGCTTGCCGTCACCTTGTATGAACCTGCCTGCGAAGGCGCATTTGTTTGTTTCACATAGCTGGTGCCATTCTGGCCTTCGTATTCAGTGGTGAGTGTTACACCAGGAATTACTTGTCCATCTATGCCTGTAATGGTTGCAACAACCGTCTTGGCAGTTCTGTCATAAGTGGTAACGGAATCCCTGATGTTGATCACCAAATTGGCTTTGTTGATCGTCAGGTTTGCTGTGGCAGTTGCTTCATTATAGTTTGCATCACCTGCAAAGCTTGCCGTCACTTTATACGATCCGCCTTCCGTTGGAGCATTGGTCTGCCTGGTGTAGACCGTACCGTTCTGGCCTTCATATTCAACTGTCAGTGTTGCACCCGTGATCGGTTTATCCAGTGCACCTTTGATGGTGGCTGGGATCTCTTTAGCCGTGCTGTCAAAATTGGCAACAGAGTCGGTGATCGTAATCACTGGCGTAGCCTTATTGATCTTGATTGTACCTACACCGTATGTTACATCGAAATTGGTTGTAAAGAATGCTGCCGGGAACACAAGATGTGTTTGTCCGGGCTTGCTGCCAGATAATGCATTCACCGCAAAGTATCCACCCTGAATAGAACCTGCGAGTGCATCGTTCTCATGAAGGATGATTACCAGTTCCGGATTATTGGTAGCAGTGATCTCAGCATTTGTTACTGCTACACCGTTAGCAACCACTACACCATTCTCAATGGAATATCCTGGTTCGCCATTGGCAACCACCACACCATTTTGCAGACTGAAACCGCTTGGTTGTCCGCCAGCGGTGATCTCGCTGTTCACTACCGCGAGGCCATTGGCTACGGTCACGCCGTTGGCAACCGCAACACCGTTGGCTACGGCCACACCATTCACTACGGCTACACCGTTGGCCACCGCAAGTCCGTTGGCTACTGCAAGTCCGTTAGCCACTGCTACCCCGTTTACCACGGCCACACCATTCACCACTGCTACACCGTTCACTACGGCCAGCCCATTCACAACTGCCACGCCATTGGCAACAGTAAGACCATTCGCTACCGTTAATCCATTGGTGGTTGAGTTTTCTGTGAACGCAGTATTGGCAACCGCCAGTCCATTGGCAACCGCCACACCATTCACCACGGCCAATCCATTTTGGAGCGCCTGGTTGGTAACCAACATCGCAATATTTGAGATCGATGAGCTCGCATTTGCAACCGCCACCCCATTGGCCACAACCACACCATTGGCCACAACAACGCCATTGGCTACGGTAACCCCATTGGCCACCGTCACACCATTCACTGTAGCTACTCCATTGGCAATGGTCACGCCGTTGGCCACTGCCACGCCATTCACCAGCATGCTATCAAAGACAGCAACCTTTGGTGATACATATGGTAAATATTGGTCTTTCACTTTTTGTAAGAGGTCCGCAGGTGCATCATCAGGCAAGGTGAATTTGTATTCAAATGCCGGAATGTCCTCACCATAGGTTACTTCAGCAGCCTTTGGCTCAATCACCAACGGCATCTTGTTGATCACCAGGTTGGCACCCGTGGTACTGAAATTATACAGCTCACGGAACTTCAGTTCAATTTCACCCAACTCAACTTTAACGAGGTATTTACCTACGTTGGAACCATTCACTGCCGTTGTTGTGAGTTGAAGATTCACCAAACCGAAATTCAGCGGGTCTGAAACGCCTGTTGAATCGGCATCGTTCACAAATATCCTGTAAGTAAATGCAGGGATGGCTTCGCCGTATCGGATGGTATCACTATTGGCAACGATGCTGATATCTTTCTTCTGGATGTCCAGCAAAGTGATGCTGTTTGATTGCCCGCCATCGTCTTTAGGTGTAGTTATGGGTGCGAGGCTGATCGACTGTGCGAGGAGAGCAGGGTTACCGCCATCATAACTATTGATCTGGAAGCTTACGGCCTCCGGTGAAATAAACTGAGTGGGTTTCACTTCGCCACGATACACTATTTCTGTTTGCTCTGTGAGGTTGGTACCCAATACTTTGATGGTCAACGGTTCGTTCAAAGCCGTTGTCAGTTTCGTCTGGTCAAACTCCACGCCAGTAAGCGTAGGCGTTGGATTGGCAAATGTTCGCATCGCCCTCCAACCATTCACGAGACCCGCACCAGAAAACAGATCAAATCCTCCATTACCGATATCTGTTGCTGTGCTCGTAAACAGATCCTTCAATGCAGCTGTATTCAGTGTAGCCGTAGGCGCCACAAACTTTTGCTGTCCTTCCAGAAGCAGCGCTGCAAGCGCCGCTACGTGTGGAGCAGCTGCGGAGGTACCAAAGAAATTCGGAATGCCATCGAACTCAAGATCCGGTGTATTGCCGAGGAAGATTGATGTATTTACGCCATTGGGTCCTGTAATATCTGGTTTGTTCCTTGGGCTACCGCCAATGAACATTCCTCCTTTAGAAGAGAAGGATTCTACACCAATAGGCAGGGTAGTGCTTGACAACCCATTGCTGGCAGCATCATAAGCCCTGTTGGCGAGGCTATACCTTGTTGCACCAACGGTTATGGCATTCAACGCATTTGAATGACCTACAATGGTTGATGTATTTGCACCACTGTTGCCGAGGAATTGTGCGTTGTCTCCCTTGAACAATACAAACTTGAAACGCACATTTGGCTTGGTACCACCTGCATTCACCACCACCACGTTCACCGTAGTGGCTCCATTCACACTGAACGGAAGGATCTCCAGTGGATCAGAACCGAGGTTAACCCGATTGTATCCGAGGATTGGTTTGCCAGTGATATCGGTAAGGTAGATATCGAGGTCCGTTTGTGTACCCGTTGGATTTTCCAATGAGTAGAACGGATCATCCCACTGCAGCACCAACAGGTAGCTGGAAGGATTGGTATTGTTTAATTTGATTTGCTGGATGAATGCTGGAACACCCGCTCCACCTGAATTGAATGCATGAAGATTTCCGGTTAATCCAACAGGCAAGGGAGCACCAGCGTTGGTGAAATTGGCCTCATACGCTTTCTCACCAAAGTTTCCTGCAGAGGTGAAATAACGCACACCTTTTTCCGTAGTCACTTTATCAATGGCCTTGGTGATCACGCCATCGCTAAAGAAAGGCGAAGTCACATAAGTGATGTCATCAACAATGATATCGGTTTTCTCACCCAATTCAATAATGCCCTGGGCCATATCCGTTTCGGAAACAAATCCGGTACGGAAGAATTTCTTTGCACCTGGGGCCACATTGTGCACGATCTGCATCATGGCGCGCCCTTCATCCGTTTTGGGACCATACGGATACTCTTTCAATACTTCCACATCTGATGGAAGATTGCCTCTCGCGATGTCATCCGCCAAAGCCGGATTGCTCAATGTATTATAACTGTCTGAGATCACACCGATCTTAATGCCGGCACCTGTTACGCCATAACCACTTCTGATTAGGTGCGCACCCATCGTGCTGTCGCCACCCGTCCGAATCGTATCTCCGTCAAACACCTGCTTCGTTCTCGCACTCTGTGGCAGCAATACTACGCGGATATAATTGTAAAGGTCTGTCCTTAGGTTAAGCGGTGCCAGATTTTGTGAGGGAATAAATCCGGTCACCACCAATGAAGTCAGCGTTGAATTATAGGAAACCTGCTGGAAACCATTTGCCGCAAGTGTTGAACGTGCTGCACCACCGAGCGTGGTATCGATGCCTTGCTGAAGGATTACTTCCACAAGGATGGTACCATTGGGTCCGGCGGCATTGATCAGCGAGTCTTCACCCGCAAAGGTTCCGAATGGATTGGCATTACCCGTATAGAATTGGGTAAGTGTGGGATCTACCACCTGACCTGCAGGCTGCTTGACGGTGTTGCCCGCCAGATTGACGCAGGATGTTATTGTAATCTCCACGGTGGCCGTACAACCGTCTGCATTGGTGACGGTCACTTTATAAATGCCTGGAGAAGCAATAACAGGCGTTGCCGTGTTTGCTCCTGAAACGATGTTTCCGTTTGTAGTGGTCCAGCTGTATATGGGATTGCTGATAGTGGTGCTGGAACTAATGGTAGATTGTTGATCCGGATCATCACAAGGCAATGGCGCCGTCAGCTTGCCATTCACAGTTGTAGGCGTTGCATTTTCAACAGAAACGATGCTCACAGCAGATCCACTGCAGTCCACGTCTGGTTGGAATGGAACAAATCTTGCGTTCACACCACTGTTGAGGGTAACGGTGGCATAGGTATTTCCGGTAAAACCGGCACCGCGACCGCTCCACAGCGCACCCACGAATTCTGTATTGCCCGTGCCTGCACCAATCAGAATCGCACCGTTGGGTGCATACACCGTGCCCAGCCACCTGGTCGTGGATTGGCTGGAGCCATTGTAACATTCAAATGCTGTACCTGAGCCCTGTACTTCTGTGAAGATCCTCGCGGCAGCCATCGTGTTGGTACCATTGGGCAGGTTCACAAATGATGCGGATACCTTACCCAGTTCCATATCATCTTTCACACGGATATAAAATCTGCCTGAAGTATTGCCTTTGAAATCAAAAACAAAGGCATTGGTCTGCGACAGATCGATAGAACTGATTTCGTAAATACCAGGGCCGTTGAATTTAATGGTCAGATTTTTACCGTAGATATCGCCATACTTGTTGCCAGGAAAAAGATTGGTTGTTTTGGCATGAGAGCTATTGCAACCTAAATTAGACAATGATGGCAATGCTGGAAGAATGGGTAATCCGAGTTGTGCAAGCGTCTGGTTTTGGAAAAGCCCACCCGCAGGATTGGGTCCGGTATATGTTCCTGTTGTCTTCACAGCACCTGTTACTGTACCAGAGGTGATTCTGGCGTTTTTAGCGACCAGTACATCGCCTCCAATATTTGTTCCACTGCCTGCTGTAAAACCTGTTGTTGCGTTTGCTGAATTGGCCGCGGTAACGGGACCAGCAATGATGCTTCCGTTGGGAAGGGTGATGGTGCCACCACTATGCAACGCGGATCCCAGCGCACCGCCACTACTGGAGTTGATCTGAAGGTTACTGCCCAATTTACCACCTCCTTGCAAGGTAACTGATGAGCCTATGTGTACGCCGCGCGTACCGTAAATGAAAAATTCGTTGATCTTGAGTTGCTGCGCCTGCAGTTTAAATGAAGCAAGAACGGCCATACACAACAATGCTGCGCACAGCTGGAGGGAGTATAATTTTTTTCTCATACCGGCTTAGGTGTAATGAACAGTTTTGGGTGAACCTTTTAACTACTACGTTAGGTTTGTTTGCACGGGATGATGGAAGGGAAAGGTGTCAGAGTGAGTAAGTCGGGGTGAAAGTATAGTTTTCTTTTGTAAAATGATAATCTTGTCTATACCTCAAAGCGGGTAATTCAACGGTAATATGAAGGGTTATCAGCAATGATATAAAATATCCTAATTTCTTAATCTCTCAATATCAATCGGTTATTTTTCCGCTACGGCCTTCTCATTCTGGGCCCTTAGGCGTTTACATAACATTTTAATAAAGCCTCTTGCCACTTCCGGCCTGGATTCAATCAATTCATAGAACGGTTCCTGGTCAATCCGGAAGAGAATGGCATTCTCTGCAGTAGTGGCACTGGCGGATCTGGTTTCCGCATCTAATAGGGAAAGTTCACCAAACACTTCTTTCTCTTTCAGTACGGCAAGGGTGATATGTCCCTTGTGAATCCTTACCGATCCCTGGTGGATGATATACATACAATCCCCGATCTGGCCCTCGCCAAAAATGAGGATCCCTTTTTCATATTCAATCTCGTGCATTAGCGGCGCCAGCTCCGCGAGGATATTCTCCGGCGTATCCCTGAAAATACTGAGGGATTTAAGGATCAGCACTTTTTCGATGAGCAGTAATCTTTCAAGACCGGTTGACGACATCTGTCAAATTTATGGGTTTTACCATTGCATATGCAGCAGTTTCCCTGACCAGTCTGCTGTTGGCACCTACATATGGATGGATTAATTCCATGTCAATATTATGCAGGTATTTTTTTGTGATGTACATTGAACATGCCTTGGTCCAGTCCAGGTATTGAATCGGCTTTTCACGGAGTACTTTCGAAATGATATCATCGATCCCTTCAAAATCTATGTCTTTCAGCAATGCCCTTAGTGCATCACATCTGTGATCAAGGCTGGTGGTTTCAAACATGGTATTGAAATACCGTCCGATATCTTTTTTCACCGTGAGCTCTATGATCTCCATGGCATTGGCCACGTTTTCGTTCAGGTTGCTTTCAAGCCCGTGTTTAGCCTGGTTCATCTTCACGCGGTCAAACATACAGGCAAACAATGCCAGTAACACATCCCTGATCTCTTGTATTTCTAAATGCAGTGCGCTTTTTAAGATCTTGTGCTCATCCCGTTCATGAATGATGCGTTGCATGTGCATCAGTTCAACACCATAGATAATATACTCACGGGCAATCTGCTCCATCTGCCGAAGCGTCACATCGTTTGCGCGGTATTTGGTGCGGTACAGAGACTTGATGATGACGGGCGTGAGCTTGTGTTTTTCAGACAGCATCTGCGTCAGCAACTGTTGCGAAACGGCTCCGCCTATACGTCCCAGCAGAATGATGATTTTCTCTTCCCATGCCTCATTCGCAGGGTCTTTCAGCATTTTTTCAAGGATCGGTACTGTTTTTTCTCCCACCTCCTGGAACGCTGTCAAAACATGTTTTCCATGGTCCGGTAACAAGGCAGACAAGGTCTCTAAGGTTTGCATATCTGCCGTACGACCAACGGCCCGGATGCCCACCGCCTGAACATGTTTGTCTTCATCTTCCAGCAAGGTCTTGAGATTTTTGTGACAATACTGATCACGGATCTGCGTGAGAATATCTGCAGCATATAATCTATCCATGCGTGCGGTGCTGTTAATGAGCACAGCTAGTTTTTCATCCGCAATACCACTGACCGCAGGGTCCGCATTCATCACCATGCCTGCAATGGCTGCTTTTTGAATGGTAGAGGCGGGTTGTTGCAAATAGGCAGTGAAGTTTTCCTGTATCGGGAAATTCTTGGCAATGGTCCGCACCGCTTCATCCCTGATTTCGGGCTGTGTATCATCTTCGGCTAGCCGGAACAGTTGTGCGCTGATTTCTTCATTTACTTCACCATTGATCAGTTTCAGGGTCTCCAATTTGACTTGGGGCGATGGATGGTTGATAAGACTCAGCGCCATCTCATTCGCGATCGGATCTGTTTTACTATTCAGCATCTTGAGGATACTGATTACTTCCAATTCATTACCGGTGGAGATCTTCTGACGGATGGCCTGTTGAATGGTTTCATCGTTCAAAGAAAATTCCTCCTGGCTGAAATAGCGGGAAGTAATGGTTTTGACGAGGATCAACAGGTATTGACGGTTAACCAGGATAATACCCACCAGCCACACGATGCCCAATGCCAACACAATATCACTGATGGTATACAGGGAAACTTCGTGCTGGATCCTTACCAGCAGCAGCAACAACAACCCCGTGATCAGGTAGGCAAATGGATCCATGATGCCTTTTACAATATTATGTGCCCGCAGGCGCTCATGCGTGGGCAAGGGTTGCATCAGGGTGATCAGGCTCGGTGCATTAAAGACCGTTCTGCATACGTCTACCAGGATGAAGGTTGCACCAAAAAGGTAGAATACCATTTTGTCTGATGCATTGATGAATTCTGTGGCAGCAATGATTCCTACTAAAATCATCATGACAACGGGCGTGATCATCAGGGTTTGCCGTAATCCCATACTGCTCATTACTCGTCCCGTGAAGATCATTTTAGCCACCAGCGCGAGTAACCGAACAACGGCCTGGAAGGCACTGATGAAAGTAGCGAGGTCAACATCACTATGGCTCCTGTGCTTGATCTCGGAATAAAAACCATAATCAATCAGCAGTAGGCAACAGAAGGCCAGCACAGAGATGAGTGCAATGTCCCTGATGAATGTGTTCTGCAAAAAATTACGCAACAGGGCCTTCACTTTAGTGCTGCCATGGTGCACGTGTTCATGTTCGTGGGCCTTGTGCTCGTGTTCAACGGTAAGCTTTCCGCTCCGGTTGATGGCCAGAAGAAAGGGGATAGATAATGCCATGCACACCGCTGCGGCATACAGCATATTCATGGTGCCGATAGACTTAGCCGCTACTAACGCCAGCGAGTAACCGATGAATTTGGCCGGGATATCGCCTGAACTGATCAGCCCGAACAAGCGTTTGCTTTGCCGAAGGTCAAACAAGAGCGTGGCCACGCCCCAGAACTGAAGGTTGTTCAATAAATACAATACATGGAACCAGGCCAGCATTACAAACAACATAATGCCGCCATGTGAAAAATAATCGGCAAACCGAAAGAACAAGGCACTGGCCACCATCAGTCCCGTCACCACAATGGTGAGCCGGGTCATCGGGATCCGGTGTTCAAGTTTGGAATAAAGATAGCCCGTTCCCCAGAGCAATACTGCCGAAAGGATCATTACCCATGGAAGGGAGGTCATTTCAAAATTCTCGAGGAAGCTGGCAAAAGCTGCGGTAAAGAAGAAGGCAATACCCGCGCCCTGCAAAAACTGCAGGGTCATCAGATTCCGGACCAGCCACCATTCACCCTGGTCCACATTCAACAGTCGCAGCCAGTATTTTCTTCTGTCCATCCTTTATCTTTTACGCTATGGCAGGCGCTGTTTCAACTGTTGTAGATGTAGTTGTTTTTTGGGGTTCCGGTCTTGTTTACAAGTAAGGGTAAAATAATTATGGCTCTCAAAAAAGCGGATCTGCAGTGGGTCCCAGTCAGCCTCCTGGCTGATGACGCCATAAACAAGGAACTCCTTCTTCAATCCCTCGCTGATCGGTTCAAAATCGTTTCTGCCGAGATAGTCCAGGTCCGCATCGCATATGATCTGCTCCAGGTGATTATGCGGTGTTTGCGGAATTTTAGTGGCCATGATCATTCCCTTCACTTTGTCGAGCTCCCATGGTTTGAGATCGCCCGCTTCAAGGGTATCCATTAAAATCTCGCAACTTTTGTCTTCATGGTGCTTGTACGTATAGAGGAAACCAGTGTCATGAAACAGGGCCGCAATGCGCAAGAGCATGATATCATTGGCGTGGGTGATCTGCTCACCGTGGGCAATCCTTTCTACCTGGGCCATTACGTCCTTGGTGTGGGCCAGGTTATGGTAGGTAAGCCTGGGGTCCAGTTGTTGTTCAAGTGTGGTGAGCACTTTCTGTTTGATAGCCTGGAACCTCAGTTCGGTCATAATAATCAAATGTATTCAACAATATGCTGAATTAAAAGTAAGATTATTTGCTTTTATTGGCAATTTCGAAAATCAATTTCCACGATGCCCTAATTTTGCGGGGTATGGAGAAATTTCTGATCGCAGCATTGGGCAACATTGGTGCAGAGTATCAAGGCACGAGGCACAATGCCGGATTTGATGTGGCCGATGTATTTGCCGCTAAGCACGGCGTGCCTTTTCAGTCGGGCAGGCTGGCAGACATCGCAGAAATTCGCTACCGGGGCAAGTTGCTCGTCGTCATCAAACCCACTACCTATATGAACCTGAGTGGGCGAGCGGTAAAGTATTGGATGGATAAGGAGCGTATTGATGCGGACCATATCCTGGTGATCATGGACGATATCGCGATCCCCCTGGCCAAACTTCGGTTGCGCGCCTCCGGTAGTGACGGCGGGCACAACGGCCTTAAAAGCATCCAGGAAAGCATCGGCACCACGGCCTATCCCAGGCTCCGGTTTGGCATTGGCGGGGAGTACCCCAAAGGCCACCAGGTGGAGTTTGTACTGGGAAAATGGGCCGATTCTGAACTTCCCATCGTCAGGCGCAAGGTTCAGGCTTCTGCAGAAGTCATTGAGTCCTTTGTAGTTAGGGGTTTGCCGATGGCTATGAACGAAGCAAATAAGCTGGACTTCGGCCCTGATATGATATAAATCACGAATGATTGATTATTTTAGCACTGTATCTTGAACTGTCCAGTCTCCATGCAGAACCTATAATCTATGAATCACCCAATCGTTCAAGACGTTTATACCATTTTCCAATCTTTAAACCTTATTGAACAATGAAAATTTTCTGCGTAGGGAGAAACTATGTGGCTCACGCAAAAGAACTTGGTAACGATGTGCCGGAAGAGCCGGTGATCTTTATGAAACCCAAAAGCGCTCTTCTGCAATCCCATACACCTTTCTATTATCCGGAATTCACTAACGAGTTACATTATGAATGTGAACTGGTACTTCGGATCGCTAAAAATGGCAAGTATATACAGGAAAAATATGCCTCCAAGTATTATAATGGTGTTACAGTAGGTATTGATTTTACAGCAAGGGATATACAGAACGACCTGAAATCAAAAGGTCTCCCCTGGGAGAAGGCCAAGGCTTGGGATAATTCTGCCGTGATCGGGAAATGGATCGATATCAAACCCGATATGAATAAGAAAGACATCAACTTCAGTCTGTATAAAAACAAAGAGTTGGTTCAGCAGGGAAATTCCGGAAACATGATCTTCAGTTTTGATTCCATCATTGCCCACATCTCCAATTATTTCTCCCTGAACATCGGGGACCTGGTATTCACCGGCACACCCGCTGGTGTTGGAGAATGTGTGGTAGGGGACGATCTCGCCGGCTTCATTGAAGACGAGAGCCTGTTTGAGCTGAATATTAAATAAGCGATCCAGCTTTGCACAAAGAGAAGGTACTTAAAGCGTTTGAATGGATGTGCCAGGCGCGCTTCATGGCGGAAACCTACGAAGCCAATCGCCAGGCATGTAAGTATGTGCATTCCACTTCACGTGGTCATGAAGCTATTCAATTAGCCACGGCATTTCATTTGCTGCCCTGCGATTATGTAAGCCCATATTATCGCGATGAAAGTCTGTTGCTGGGTATCGGCTATCGCCCATATGAATTGATGCTGCAACTGTTGGCCAAGGCCGATGATCCCTTCACCGGCGGCCGGGCGTATTATAACCACCCATCGTCCAACGCTTCAGATAAACCTCGCATCATCCAGCAAAGCAGTGCCACGGGTATGCAGGCCATTCCAACAACGGGGATTGCACAAGGCCTGCAGTACATCGAAAAATATTTGCATCAGGATTTACGCAAAGGTCCGGAAGGACAATGGCCCCTCGTTCTCTGTTCATTGGGCGATGCCAGTATTACAGAAGGCGAAGTGAGTGAAGCATTCCAGTTTGCGGTATTGAAAAGACTGCCCATCATTTACCTGGTACAGGACAATCGCTGGGGCATCAGTGTTACCGCCGAAGAGGCCAGGGTCATGGATGCTTATGATTATGCAGGAGGTTTCCCCGGCATGGAAAGAATACGGATCGATGGAGCCGATTTTGTAACGGCTTATGAAAAAATGGAAGAAGTGTTTCGCTATGTGCGGGAACAACGAGGACCGGTATTGGTACAGGCCAGCGTGCCGCTGCTCGGTCATCATACAAGTGGAGTGAGAAAAGAATTTTATCGTACAGCCGAGGACCTTGCTCAGCATGCAGAAAGGGATCCTTTTGAAATCCTGCGCAACCAGCTGCCGCAGTTTGGGATTACATCCGATGAAGCTGAAGCCATAGAAGCAGCAGCAAGGGAATTGGTGCGCGCTGATTTCGCAGCAGCTATGGCTGCTAAAGAACCAGATCCCGCAACAGTGACGGATCATATTTTTGCACCCACGCCTATACTAACGGAAACGGGTAACCGGGAACCAGCAGGTGCGGATAAGATCATCATGGTTGATGCGGCATTGTATGCCATTCGAGAGATCATGGAAGATCATCCGGAGGCTATTCTGTTTGGACAGGATGTGGGCCGTAGATTAGGCGGTGTGTTCAGAGAGGCGGCTACCCTGGCGGAGCAGTTTGGGGATCATCGTGTGTTCAACACGGCTATCCAGGAAGCCTATATCATTGGTTCAACGGCAGGTCTTAGTGCAACGGGAATCAAGCCCATTGTAGAAGTTCAATTTGCAGATTACATCTATCCCGGGATCAACCAATTGGTTTCGGAGATCTCTAAATCATCATATCTCTCTTGCGGAAAGTTTCCGGTACAGTCACTCATCCGTGTACCCATCGGCGCATACGGCGGTGGCGGACCTTACCATAGCGGCAGTGTGGAAACTACATTGCTCAGCATCAAAGGGATCAAGATCGTTTATCCTTCCAATGCGGCAGACATGAAAGGCTTGATGAAAGCGGCCTTCCTCGATCCAAATCCAGTGCTGATGCTGGAGCACAAAGGTCTTTATTGGAGCAAGGTGCCGGGAACGGAAGGTGCCAAGCGTCCGGAGCCCTCCAGGGATTATATTCTTCCGCTCGGCAAAGGCAATATTGTTTTAAACGCAAACGATGTTGCGGTGAACGAGGGTAACAGCTGTTGCGTGATCACCTATGGTATGGGTGTGTATTGGGCGCTGGCTGCTGCTGCTGAACATCCGGGCCGTATTGAAGTGGTGGATCTCCGCACCCTTTATCCGCTGGATGAAGAGCTGGTGATGCGTGTAGTAAAGAAACATGGCAAATGCCTTGTGTTAACAGAAGAGCAGCAAAACAATTCTTTTGCGGAAGCGCTGGCGGCAAGGATCTCCTATGCCTGCTTCCGTTGGTTGGATGCGCCCGTGGAAGTGATGGGTGCTTTGAATGTGCCTGCCATTCCAATGAATACGATTCTTGAACAGGAAGTGCTGCCCAATGCGAAGAAACTGTCCGCAAGGCTGACCAACTTACAGAAATCCTGATCTAGCTTTCGGGGGGGCGCAAAAAATCAAGATCATTAAAAGAAATGGGTTTGTGGAGCAAACGGTAACGCTCCTCAGGAATGTCATGCGGTGGTGAAGGCTGATACCCGCTCATCAGGTAAAGCCGCATATTCGGATAAGCATCCGTTAGCTCTCTCGCTTTAGTCCAACCCGGACCGTCCGGTAGGTTATTATCTAGAAACAGAAAATCCGGCTGGAAGGTTTTTAGTTGCTCCAATCCATCTGTGAGGGTCAGTGCGTAATGAACATTGTATTGACGGTGCTGCAAATAATTTTTCATCAGCATACACAGGTCTGCTTCGTCGTCAATGATCATGATATTTCTTCCTTCGTCCATCTGCTGTGAAAATTAGTGTTTAACCATTAATTGACCGAATTGTTTAAGGATGCTCATCACTAGAGTGATGTGGAGGCGATGTTGTGGAAATGGGGATCGGTTTCTCCCCATTTTGGGGAAATATTTCTACAGATTTCCCCATTGACTGGTAAGCACACTGTCATCAAGATGAAGCCTTTAGAAGGGAACCCGCATCCCATCGGGGTTTCATGATTAATTGCAGCCTGGTGGTTTTTTGGACCTGAACTTGGTATTAATAAATACGATACCAGTGTAAACTTAAAGTGCAGGGATCATGATGAAACAACAGGCGGTACAAAAGCAGCAGGCAAGGATCCTTCCGCAGCAGATCCAGTTGCTGAATATATTCCATCTCACCTCCATGGAACTGGAGCAACGCATCCAGCAGGAGTTGGAAGAGAATCCCTTGTTGGAAGAACTCAATGAAGAAGACAAGGATGAACTGCAGACTGATGGCCCACAGGATTTTGCCGATTGGGAAGAATATGGGTACGATGATATTCCCGATTATAAAACCGAATACGCGAACTTTTTTTCTGATCAGCAGATACCCGATCGCCCGTTGGCGCAGAGTGCTGATTTCCGCGCACAACTAAAGATCCAGCTACAAATGTTGCTGCAAACCGAGAAGGAGCAAAAGCTTGCCGCCTTCATCGTGGATTCCTTGAATGATGCGGGTATGTTGGATCAGGATCTCTCTTCCGTTGCGGAAGACTTTTCCTTTAGCCAGGGTAGCTGGGTGGAAACCGAGGAACTGGAAGCGGTGCTCAAAGTGGTTCAGTCCCTTGACCCGCCCGGTCTTGGCGCACGCAACATCAGGGAATGCCTGCTCCTGCAATTGGAAAGAAAGCCTTCACAGGATATACATGTGGCAATAGCCACCCGAATGATCAGGGATCATTATGACGCATTGAACAACCGACAGATTGAGAAGATCATGCAGGCGCTTGATATAGATGAGCAGGCATTTCATGACGCTTTACACTGTATTGCGAGCTTACAGTTGCGTCCTTTGGAAGATGACCAGGGATTTGTAGCGGGAAGCCAGCAGATCAATCCTGAATTCATCATCAGCTGGGAAGATGAACATATCAAGGTTTCACTGACCCGCCAGAAATCTTTACAGATCAACCGCGGATGGATGGATACGGTGCGGCAGCAGTGTCATGAGAAAGACCGCGCAACCAATACCTATCTCAAATCCAAATTGCAGTCCGCTGAATGGTTCATCAGTTCACTTCAACAAAGGGAGCATTCCATGCTCGCGATCATGCATGCCATCGTAAACTGGCAAAAAGATTATTTTCAGGAAGGGGATCCATTGATGCTGAAACCGATGATCCTAAAAAACATCGCAGAGAAAACGGGCCTGGATATGTCTACCATTTCCAGGATCACCTCCAACAAATATGCAGCAACGCCATTTGGCAATATCCTCCTGAAAAATCTTTTCACGGAAGGCCTGGAGTCATCCAGCGGGGAATCTATCTCCAGCAGGGTTATCCAGGAGACCCTTCGGGAAGTGGTGGATAAAGAAGATAAACATCAACCCTTTACAGATCATGAATTGGTGGATATTTTGAACAACAAGGGTTTCCGAATCGCGAGGCGCACCATTGCCAAATACCGTGATATGCTGAAAATTCCTGCAGCCAAGCTGCGGGCACTTTGGAAATCTAACCCAACTAAATAACCCAGGATGCCAAATGCTTTGATCATAGATGATGATCACGACATCTGCTTTTTGCTGAACAAGTTTCTCACCAAACACGGATTTGTGGTGCATGAGGCACTGACAAGCCGAAAAGCATTGGAGATCATTGACCAGGTGACTGACCTTCATGTTGTGCTGTGTGACTACAAGTTGGATGGAACCGATGGGAAAGCCATGCTCATTAAAATCAAGGAGCGATATCCCCAGCTTCCAGTGATCATCATCACGGGATATAATGACTTGAAGACCGCTGTTGAAGTGATGAAGATGGGCGCATATGACTATATGCTCAAGCCCTTATTTCCCGAAGAAATATTGAATACCATTCAAACGGCGTTGCAGCAGAAAAATGAGTACAAGCCATCACAAAAATCCACAACATCTCAACCCGCTTTAGGGAAGCCAGTTCAAGCTTCCCAAACTGAGCAATATATTTTCGGGAATAGCCAGGTCTTTCAGCAACTGATCAAGCAGATCTCTTTGGTTGGGCCCACAGACTACAGCGTTATTCTTTACGGGGAGAGTGGATCAGGCAAAGAGGTGATTGCGCAGGAGATCCATAAAAAAAGCAAGCGTGCAGGAAAACCATTTGTGGCCATTGATTGCGGGGCCTTGTCCAAAGAACTGGCCGGAAGTGAATTGTTTGGCCACGAGAAAGGATCATTTACCGGTGCCATCAACCAGAAGATTGGCAGTTTTGAAATGGCCAATACCGGAACCATTTTTCTGGACGAGATCGCCAACCTTTCCTACGAAATACAGGTATCTCTGCTCCGCGTAGTGCAGGAGAGAAAACTAAGAAGGGTAGGAGGGTTGAAAGATATTCCTATTGACGTACGGATCATTATAGCCAGCAATGAGAAACTCTGGGATGCCGCGCAGAAAGGGAAGTTCCGCGAAGATCTCTACCATCGTTTCAATGAGTTTACCATAGATGTACCTCCACTGCGGGATCGCAAAGAAGATATCATGACCTTCGCCAGCCATTTCCTCGAACTTGCGAACGAAAGCCTTGGGAAAAAGATCACCGGCTTCTCAAAGGAAGTGGAGCATATCTTCCTCACCTATGTGTGGCATGGCAACCTGCGCGAACTCCGTAATGTGGTGAAGCGTGCTGCATTGCTGACAGATGGAGACACCATCGAGGCCAGGAGCCTGCCTTTCGAAATCGTCAACTACCAGAAATTTTTGTTTGACACAGGTACCGATGCGCCGGCCAATTTCGCACAGCCGGGCATGAATGATAAAAAAGATGTGGTGACCATTTCAAAATCACTCACGGATGGAAACACCCTCAAAGAAGCGTCTATCGATCTGGAATATGAACTTATCCTGAAGACATTGAAGGAAGTTAATTTCAACAAAAGTAAGGCGGCGCGGTTATTGAACATAGACAGAAAGACTTTGTACAACAAAATCAAATTGTACCAGGAACTGAACAACCGATTGCTCGAAAAATAAATTAACCCTTCCATCTCATGCCGGATCGTGCCAATATAAAGATTCTGATCATTGAAGACGATGAAGATGATTTCTACCTGACTGAACAGATGATCCGCAAGATCCCATCGGGTAAATTCGATGTGCAATGGTGCCGTTCCCACAAAGAAGGACTGAGCCTGATCCGCGAGGCTCGTCACGATATTTATTTCATCGATTATTTTCTTCCCGGAATAACGGGTTTGGAACTGCTGATCAACAGCATTGCCCTTAATCCTGACACACCGAGGGTGTTACTAACGGGGCAGGGTAACCGGGATATTGCGATGCAGGCCTTGAATGCGGGAGCGGCCGACTACCTGGTGAAATCTGAACTGACGGCTGAGAAACTGGAACGCTGCATCCGTTATACTGTTGAAAAATCACAGGCCCTTAAGCAGTTGAGGGACAATGAGCAGAAGTTTAGAAACATTTTTGAAAAGACCCGGGACGCCATCTTTTTGTCTGATACAGACCTGGTACTTCGTGATATCAACACGGCCATGGTCAACCTCATGGGCGGCAGTGCGGAAACACTGATCGGCAGTTCCGTGTATGATATGATGGCAGACGAAAAGGACCTGCAGAAAGTCAGGGACATGATGAATGAACAGGGCGAAGTGAATGATCTTGAAATCAATTTTCATGACCAGGCCGGCGATGAACTGAGTTGTATTTTTTCTGCGATCATCATCGCAAATCCGGATGGAAGCAATTATGTGCAGGGTATTCTACATGACATTACTAAATTGAGAAAAGCCGAGAAGTCGGCCCTGATGTCTGAGAAACTCGCCGCCACCGGCAGACTTGCGCGGACGCTGGCCCATGAGATCCGCGATCCGCTGACCAATATCAATCTATCCCTTGACTATCTGAGTGAGTTGGCTTCCGATGAGGAACAGCGCGGATATTTTAACATCATTCGCCGCAACAGTATTCGCGTGAATGATATTCTCAGTGAGCTGCTTGCTGCAGGAAAGGCCGGACATACCAGCCTGCAGCGCGTCAATCTGCAAGACATACTGGATGCAAGTGTACACGCAGCCATGGACCGCATGCATTTGAAGAAAATCAAGCCGGTGATCAGATACATTGATCAACCGGCAACCATCCTTGCAGACAAAGACAGTTTAACCATGGCATTTTTAAACATCATGATCAATGCCATCGAAGCGATGTCTGAAGACAATGGTAAGCTGATGGTGGTTATTGA
>JBASZQ010000076.1:0-35103 GCA_049661025.1 Chitinophagaceae bacterium
TCCCTGCTCTACGCGGGTTTGCTGGAGGATGACCTCGCTGAGCCATACGCGGTAGGGGTCTTTCACCCCTTTCCAAGGCATTTTCCGTTGATTCACGGAATGGTGCCATTGCATCAAACGGGCGGCAAACGCCCGCCCACTAGCCTTTTTCAAGCCCATACACCCACGAAAATTACACATGTATTGGTTACCAATACAATTTTTGTGAAAATGATGCGTTTCTTTACAATGCCATCCGGGTCACTTAATGAATTGAATTCGTTAATTTTAGACCCTGTACGTGCCAACAAAATCCTGGTATCCTGTACAGTGGGGCGTTAAAATTTTTAATATCCCATTTTAAAAAACTCAGAAAATGAGAAAAGCCGATCTGATCAACAACATTTCCGAGAAAACCGGAATTCCTAAGGTGGATGTCCTTGTAGCCCTTGAAACGATGTTCAAGGAAGTAAAGGAATCTCTTGCAAAAGGAGAAAATATCTACATCAGGGGTTTTGGCTCCTTCATCACCAAGAAGAGGGCTGCCAAAATTGGCCGTAACATCAAGAAAAACACGGCTGTACACATCCCAGCCCATTTTATTCCTGCCTTCAAACCCGCCAAGGAGTTTGTTCAGGAAGTAAAGAAATTGCAGCTTGACACCGCCATTAAAGATGATGGTGCGGAAGAAATGGTTTAACTGCGTTAATTTCGCAGCTAAATCAATTCGATGAAGCAGCAATGGCTTGTTGCGATTGGCAGTATTATCCTGTTATTCGGACTATATTTTTTTGGAAGAACGAAGCCGAATCCTAAAGGGGTTACCCAAACCACTTCGGATACGGCTTCTTCCATTTCCGGCCCTGCCCAAATGTTGGAACGGGCAAAGAAAGAACTCAAACCCAATCAGTTAGCCACGATTCTGGGCATGGAAAACGCCATCACCCGGGGGGACCTGGTGACCCAGCGGATCGCCATGAACGTTCAATTGGCCACCTACTGGCGGGATAGCGTAGGCAACCGCCTCCCCTATTTATATTATAGTGGCGAAAAGGCTAAATTGGAAAATAGCGAGAAAAATCTCAACTTTGCCGCCCAATCCTACCTGGACGCGTTGAAGTCTGTATCAGAGCCTTCCACAAAAACCTGGATGGCCAACGAAGCACAATCCCTGTTTGATAGGGTCCTGAAGATAAACCCAGCCAGTGATTCTGCGAAAGTGGGATGGGGAAGTACCTTCATTTTTGGCGCAGGTGGTGCACCGATGGAAGGTATTATGAAGATCAGGGAAGTGGCAGAGCGGGACAGCACATTTATGTACGCGCAGTTCATGCTGGGATACGGCGGAATGATGACCGGCCAGTTTGATAAAGCAGCGGAACGACTGCTGAAAGTGGTGAAAGCAGAACCGGAGAATATGGAAGCGGTTTTTTTACTGGCAGAAGCCTATGAGCGGTCAGGAAATAAAACAGAAGCGGTCAGGTGGTATACAACAGGAAAAAAATCGGTTAAAAATCCGGAACTGCTGAAAGCCATCGAAGAGAAGATCAAAACATTGCAATAGATTATTCACTAATAAATTTTTGTACGATGCCTTGTGGTAAGAAAAGAAAACGTCATAAAATCGCCACGCACAAGCGGAAGAAACGTCTAAGGAAGAACCGTCATAAGAAAAGGAACAAGTAATCCCTGGTTCCTCTCCGCCCGGAGAAACACCCAATACCGTATACAGCTTTATGCCCATAGTCATGGTTGCTTGCCGCTGTTCGGAAATTGGAATTATTGATGGTCCAAGTGTTTTCACGCTTTGAATAAAGAATTGATCATAAACGCGGCTCCCCAGGGTGTTGAAATCGCCCTGCTCGAGGATAAGCGACTGGTAGAGATGCACAATGAAAAAGCAGACGCCAGTTTCGCTGTGGGAGACCTATATCTGGGAAAAGTGAAAAAGCTTATTCCCGGGTTGAATGCTGCATTTGTGGATGTTGGCTTTGAAAAAGATGCCTTCCTACACTATACAGACCTCAGCCCTTACGCGCGCTCCCTGCTCAAGTTCACCAATATGGCGATCAATGATAAAACGCCCGAGGGACTTGATTTTTCAAAATTCACCGTAGAGCCAGAAATCATCAAGACCGGAAAGATCAACGAGGTATTGGGCCAGAAACCCAATGTCCTGGTGCAGATCCTTAAGGAACCCATCGCTGCAAAAGGCCCAAGGCTGAGCTGCGAAATTTCCCTTCCCGGACGCTTTGTGGTTGTTACCCCCTTCAATGATATCATCGCCGTTTCCCGGAAGATCCATTCTTCGGAAGAGCGGCGCAGGTTGCAGAAAATCGTTGAATCCATCAAGCCTAAAAACTTTGGTGTCATCGTCAGAACTGCAGCGGAAGGCAAGAACACCGCCGAGTTACACGAGGATCTGAACAACCTGGTGAACAACTGGGCCCTGATCCAAAAAAACCTCAAAGGCGCGGCCGCTCCGGCAAAAATCCTGAGTGAGCAAACCAAAACCACCAGTATGTTGCGTGATCTGTTGAATGAGGATTTCAACAAGATCATCATCAATGATAAGAGCATTTATAACGATACCCGTAATTATATCCAGAAGATCGCACCCGAGAAACTGGACATTGTTTCCTATCACCACAATGGTGCACCCATCTTTGATCATTTCGGCATCACCAAACAAGTGAAAGCTGCGTTTGGAAAAACAGTCAACCTACCCAGCGGTGCTTACCTGATCATTGAACACACGGAAGCCCTCCACGTGATTGACGTGAACAGTGGATACAAAAGCGTAGGCAACAACCAGGAAGAAAATGCGATCCAGACCAATATGGAAGCTGCAGAAGAGATCGCCAGGCAATTGCGCCTGCGGGACATCGGCGGTATCATCGTGGTAGACTTCATTGACATGAAGAACCCCGAGAACAAGAAAAAGCTTGCTGACGCAATGGAGGGCTTTATGCGCACAGATCGCTCCAAGCATGCAGTACTTCCTATTTCAAAATTCGGACTGATGCAGATCACCAGGCAGCGGATGAAGCCTGAAGTGAACATCAACACCCAAGAGGTGTGTCCATCCTGTCATGGCACCGGCAAGATATCTTCTGCACTGATCCTGGAGGATGAGATCGAAAAAAATATCAGCTACCTGGCGATGCAAAAGCACAGGGTATTGACCATCACCGTGCATCCCATTCTTCACGCCTACTTGACCAAGGGGCTGTTCTTCTCATCCATTGCTCGGAAGTGGAAGAGAAAATATAGTATCAAACTGGACATTACTTCTAACAACCAGAGCCACCTTACTGAGTTCCATTTTTTTGATGGAAATGGAGATGAGATCAAGCTTTGACAATTAACAAATAATAATTAGCAATTAACAATTGGCACTAGTTACCAGAAACTAGTGCCAATTGTTAATTGTTAATTACAAATAAAAAGCCCCGCATAATGCGGGGCTTTTTATTTGTATAGCGGAATCAGTTATTACTGTTTCTGCAGGATCACGCGCAGGAAGCCCTGATCTGCACCGTTATATGACATACGGAACCTGATATCTACCAGGCCGGTACAAGTAAACACATAACCGTTGGTGGCAGTTGCGCCAGAACCAGTTGTAGCAAATACCCCTGGATAATTGTTCGCAATGGTGACACCTGATGGTGTAGTTGCTGCACCTGTAGCCTGAACTACGTCTACGATGAAAGGATTCACAGGATCACCAAAGGCCGGGTTTGGCCAGAGATTCCTCATGTCCACGCTATTTGCCCTTGGACCATCGGAGAGTTTGATGATGTCGCCAGGAGACCAGTCAACCCAGTCATCCTGAACCACACGGTAGTTCACATCAGTACCAATTCCAGTAAAAGGACATACAGCGATGGCGCCCCAAGCGAGTGCCGCGTTGTAGTTGGCGTTACCAGCGAGCGTTGGAGACGTATTTGCAAAATCAAAAATGGCTCCATCTTTAGTGGTAATAGAGTTGTAGATCGTATAGGTATTACCAGGAGCTACAAGAGTAGGTGCAATTGCTGTTGCAATTTCGCTACCCTTTACAGCCACAGTATACAAACCGCCATTGCTGTTTGGAATTTCCTTGATCTTTTTCCACTTTGACTTGTCGCGGGTTGGCGTACCAGGCGCTACATAGATGGTAAGCTTTTCCTGTTCCAGACCAAACTCCTGGACATCGATGGATACCGTACTATTGGCGAGGTTGCCCACGTCCAGCAGGGTATTTGTAGATTTAACCAGTGTGACATAGGAACCGCGTCCCAGTGATGCAGGATCCTGGATCACATCGCCCTTTTGACAGGCAGGGAAAAGAACCGCTCCGGTAGCCAGCACAAGTATGGATGAAAATATTCTTCTCATTGTTATTTGTTTTTATTGAATGAAACCTGCAGGATTGTTATCCCAGAACACTTGCACGTTCACATCACCTTTTTGTGTAGCGTTCTTGTTAAGGTTTACGTAGTTAGCAGGGTAATACATTGACCTGGTATAAGCACCTGGGTTTGGCGAGATCGTAAACTGCATATCAGAAGGCTTACCTGTTCTGCGATACAAGTTGTACGCATCGATACCATTACCCCAAAGTGCGAGCCAGTATTCTTTTCCTATCACACCAAGTTTGTCATCTGTAGTTGCTGCTGCATCATAACGAGCCAAAACTTTGGTAACATAGTTATCAATTTTGGTCTGCGTCATTTCAAAGCCTGAAACTACGGCACCAGATGCACCAATGGCAGCGGGGAATCCACCAACCTTGGCCATGCTCCTGCGGATAGCTGCTTCAAGAAGCGTCTTAGGGTTACCATTGGTACCAAGAGTCAATGCAGCCTCAGCAGCAATGAACTGGGTATAAGCAGACTGCCAGATGGGCTGGATACCAGCACCCTGACCACCTACGTTCAGTGCAACAGAAGCACCTTGGTTGGCATCAAACTGCCCACCTGCAGGATAGATACCTACAGTAGTACGGAGCGGACCATCTGGTGGGATACCAGAATTGTCGCCATGATCACGTCCCCAATAACCCTGAAGGGTCTGGCAGTAAGGCATGCTAGCAGTATAATGTGCTGGTTTAGCCTGAACAGTACAAGGATAAGTCTCAGAAGAAGCAGCAGCATAGTTAGTACGCTGGCGATAGAGATAATACCTGGTACGAGGATCATTGTTGGCATCACCGGTACCCTTGTCCTGCACCAGAGACCACATAAAGTATGTATTGATGTAGTCACCGGCAGATCCGTTAGCCGTGTAGTTGCCTCCGTAAGAAGGGTGACGGCTTGGAGGATTGGCCAGTTTGTTTGCATACTTAAATTCAAAATCGCGAGCTGTTGTTGTAGTAGATGCAATCACATCCGCATCAGCCAACAGCGTGTTGATCTTGTCTTTCACTGTAGCATCAACGAGCCTTGTATTAACATAAGCCCTCAACTTCAGCAACTTTGCAGTTGTCCTCCAGTTGGTGACACCAGTAGCATTGGAAGCGCTAAAGAACATATCCTGAACACCAGGATAGGATCCGGGTGTTTTAGCCAGGTCCGCTATAGCTTCATCCAGGAGGGCGATCGCCTTAGCGTATACATCCTTACCGTTGTCCGCCACCGGATTGGTATTATCAACACCAAGGTTGGCTTCCGTTGCGGGGATATTACCAAAGAAATCCACGAGAGTCATCATAACATGTGCCCTCATGATCTTAGCCATGGCAACGTTAACCCACTGTTTATTGGTAGTGGCAATAGGGATCAAAGCGTCTACATGTTTGAAAACGCCGGTATACGCAGTGCTCCACATACCATCAAAGGTTGTTGGGGCATAGGCGTTCCGGTAGGTAGGACCGTACATATGAATCTGGCGCGTTACTTCAGAGCCAAGGTTCTTAGCTGTATTAAAGAAACCTGCGTAACTCAACTGCGCTGCATTCAGGTAAAGGCCCGCATCAGCTGCATCCACACTTGGTGTGTTAGGGTTTACCAGGTATTCATCCAGCTTCTTGGCGCAGGATCCCAGGGTAACCGCAGCAGCGAGACCGAGAATGATTAATTTATTTCTTTTCATGTTATATTCTTGTTTAGAAAAGATTAGAAGGAAACTCTTACACTCACACCATAACGCTTGGAAGTAGGACCAGAAAGATATTCCAGACCACGCACGTTAGATACACCCAGGGATGAAGTTTCAGGATCGAAATTCACAAACTTGGGGAAATTAGGCGCGTTATACCAAAGGTTCTGACCACTGAAAGTGATAGAAGCACCGCCGAAAGGCAGCTTCCTGAACCACTCTTGTGGGAAGTTGTAAGACAATGAAGCTTCTCTCAACCTAACTACAGTTGCATCGTATACGATCAGGTCACCCATTCCGAAGAAACCAGAAAGGTTGTTGAAATAGGCTTCTGAAGAAGTGATCTGGATATCGTTAGGCGTACCATCCTGCTTAACACCAGGAAGAATAACACCATCATAACGATCAAGACCAGCTTCAGGACCTACGTCTTTCGTCAAACCACGACCAGTCAGTGTACCAGGCGTATAAGCCATCATGTCACCGCCTTGTGTGTAGTCAAACTGGAAGCGAAGAGACAGCCCTTTCCAAGTCAATGTGTTGATCAAAGATGATACGAAATCAGGGTTTGGATCACCGATGATTCCCAATGCATTGGAAGAGATATAGTTACCGTTGTTGTCTACAATACGCTCGCCGGTTGGTTTTGAAGAAACCGCTGTAGTACCGGAGTCACGCAGAGAGTAAGAACCCTGGATAACACCCAAAGGATAGTTGTTCAGGGCAAACAGACCTTCGTTGGTGAAACCATCCACAACGATCTGCTTAACCTCATCAGGCAGGTCGTACACCAGGTTCCTGTTACGCGTGTAGTTCGCAGTGATTTCCCACTGGAAGTTACGGGTGCGTACAGGTGTGATGCCGAGCTGAATTTCCCAACCACGGTTGCGAAGGTTACCAGCGTTGATGAAGGTAGCCGTGAAACCAGTAGAAGGATCGAGGTCACGACGCAGGATCTGGTCAGATGATACCCTGTTATACCAGGTCACATCAAAACTAAACCTGTTGTTGAACATCCTACCTTCTGTACCAAATTCAACTTCTTGCTGCAACTCAGGCTTAAGATCTGGGTTGGGGAGCAGGTTAGAGATGGTGTTGGTATTGATGATCGTACCATCCCTAAGTGCGAAAGCGTTGGTATTGATAGAAAGGATAGGCCTTGTATTATAAGGAGCACCGAAGTTGGCTGAAGTAGAATAACCAGCACGGAACTTCAGGAAGTTCAGTGTAGAGTTACCTTTCAGACCTTCAAATGCTGCTGTAGGAATAAATGAAGCGTTTACAGAAGGATAGAAGAGGCTCCTGTTGGCTTGCTCCAGGTTGGAAGACCAACCCTGACGACCACCTACAGTTACATACATCCACTCCTTGAAAGCCAGTTCAGCCTGCGCAAACAAACCGAGTGACAAAGTCTTGGATTGGAAATCAATACGGCTACCGTCTTCTGTATTGTTATCATGTACAATAAAGTTGTCATGATCAAACAGGCCATACACCAACTGTTGCGTTGAACGCTGACCCTGCTGGCTGTACAAACGCTCTTGAGAGTTTGCACCCGCAGTAACACCCAACCTGAAATCACTTCCAAACTTGGTGTTGTATTGTGTGATCAGTGAGTGATCCCAGATCTGGTTGATACCTGTTACTGTCCTGTGAATACCGAGTTGGTAATCGTTACCACCTACTACACCACCTTTGTTTTGAGAAAGATAGTTGTAGTCAGAATAGTTGTCATAACCTACACGATACATTACGTTCCAGTTGCTGGAGATGTCATAACGTAAAGACATGTTACCAAACAACCTGTTCACCTTCTGGCCAACAAATGAATTGTTTACAGTCCAGAGTGGGTGTTGGATATCGTTACCGGGACGATAGTAGATTGAACCTTTTGTTGCAGGATTTTCATACTCCAGACCCTGGATATCAACCGCACGAGGCGTATACATCAGGTTACCGAACACAGAAGATGTTGTTGGGTTAGAACCAAATGAAGTTGATGTTGGAGGAGATTTGAAATCAGTGATGGCATAGTTGAAAGTTCCCATGAAGGTGAACTTGTTAGACAACTTAGCGGTACCACCAATACCAAAGTTATTTTTGATCAGCCTGTTACCAGGAGTAAAACCTTCATCATCTGTGTAACCATAGTTGGCACTCAGTGAAGAACCGTTACCCAATGAGGTAGCGAGGTTTACTGAAGTTGTGCGGATCAGACCAGTGCGGAAGAATTTCTCAACACTGTTCTTAGGTTCCAACGCATACTTCGCACCAATGTACTGTGGCAAAGCACCATTATACTGTGCAGCAGAATATGGGTGAGCTACTGAATCCGCAGGTGTCTTGAAAGGAGCACCCCAGTTAGAGAAGAAAGCCAGACCAGAAGACATATCGAAACCAGAACCATAAGTGTTCTGATACTCGGGAAGGTTGGCTACTTTGTTTACGAAAATAGACTGGCTGAGGGTGATCTCCGTTTTCTTGGCTGTACGCCTGTTGGCACCATTCTTAGTAGTTACCATCACCACACCATTCCGTCCCAACTCACCATATAAGGTAGTTGCACTCAAACCTTTCAACACACTGATGTTCTCGATGTTGTTTGGATCGAGGTCAAGGAAGCGGGAAGAAGTTGTGTTTCCATACTGGAAACCTGCCTGAGCATTGGTAGAGGCATCAAAAGGCACACCATCCACAATAAACAGCGGTGTAGAACCACCAGTGATGGTGTTTACACCACGGATGATGATGTTTGTACCCGAGCCAGACATACCGGAGGGAGGAAGAATGTTCACACCAGGAGCTTTACCATTCAACAGACGAACAACGTCGTTTTCAGGGCGAAGTTCCAATTGCTTCTTGTCTACAGAAGCCACGGCATAACCGAGTGCTTTCTTTTCACGCCTGATACCCTGGGCCGTTACAACAACTTCAGAAAGCGCCTGGTTGGCACTCTTCAGTTGGATTCCCTGGAAATCAGTTGTGTTTGCGAGAATCTCACGAGAGTCAAAGCCCACGTAAGAAATAACCAGCGTGGCCCCACGCCTGGCGGTCAACTTAAAGTTACCCTGCGCATCAGTAGTAGTACCCACCTTTGTGGCTTTGTCTACCACAGAAGCACCTGAGACGGGGTTGCCGTTCTCATCAGATACCTTTCCTGACACTTCCAGTGTTTGACCTACAGCGAAATGCACCATGAGCATCATGGCACATAACAGAGAGAGTAATTTTCTCATGTAGTAGTTCAGTTTTTGGTTTTTGAAGATGACGAAAATATGTTAACAGAATGTAAACGCCAAAAAAGGAGACAAAACCACCGCTCAACCTGCTGCACAACCTCTGATATATTTCTGCCATTGCCGCCGAAATAATTCATATATAAATTATTATAATGTATAAGGCTGTGGAGAATACGCTAAATGGTTTAACCAGCCATTTTGCCGCTAAGATAAAAACACACATTATTATTTTTAAAATATGAATAAAAAAAGAAAAGCCCTGCTTTAAAACAGGGCTTTCTAAAAAATAAAATCACTTTTTTCCTAATTTCTCCTACTTCCGCCCATATATATGAGTATATATTGAACAAGCGTGGCAATGGAAGCTAAAGCTGCAACAACGTATGTAGTTGCGGCCCATTTTAGGGCATCCTTGGCCTTGGGGAACTCCGTAGGCGTTGCAACACCCGTATTTTTTAACCAGGCTAGCGCCCTATTGCTGGCGTCAAATTCTACCGGAAGGGTAATTACACTGAAAATAGTGGTCAACGCGAAGAGAACTATTCCTACCAGTAGTAAGGAAGGAAATACCTTGATCATTAAGATGCCCGCAATCAATATCCACTGCACAAACATCGAGCTATATTGTACCACAGGTACCAGCTTGCTGCGCATCATCAGCCAGGGATAGGCCGTGGCATGCTGAACCGCATGGCCGCACTCGTGAGCCGCCACCGCCGCAGAGGCAATGCTGCTGCTGGCATAAACCTCCGGACTCAGGTTAACCGTTTTGTTTAATGGATTATAGTGATCACTCAGAAAACCCTCCACAGAAACAACCTGAACATCGTAGATCCCATTCTCTTTAAGCATCCGCTCCGCAACTTCCTTACCCGTAAGCCCCGAAGCCAGCCCAACCTTGCTGTACTGGTTGAACTTAGATTTCAGCACCCAGGAGACCAACATGCTGATGACAACAAAAATGATCGAAACCAAATAAATTGAACCCATGATTCTACGGTTTTATATAATATGGAATACCCTGCAAATTGATGTCCAACTCCCAGATTTCCAAAAAATAGCGCCGTTTTGACAGAGCTATTTTGAATGACGTTTTTTAGAGGTCAATTTGACAAACTTCACAAATTTTCCTGCGATAAATAAAATAATAAATAACTGATTATCAATAACTTATATAGCATTTAGGGCGCACTCACCCCCTGCCTTAAGTTATTCACAACACCAAAAATTTATTTTGTAATCTGAGAGCAAATTGTAATTTAGTGCAAGAATTTAATGGGTTAGTAAGTATCAAGGGTCAGCGAAAGTTGGCCCTTTTTACATATACCTCCTTCCCGATTTTTTTCTCTCTTCCGCTCGCTGATTTTTTCCTTTTTAACAGGTGTTTTTCTCATGTCAGCGCAACTTCACTACCATACCTTTACACCATGAGCAAAGTGAAAACAAGTTTTTTTTGCAGCAACTGTGGTTATGAATCAGCAAAATGGTTGGGTAAATGTCCATCCTGCCAACAATGGAACAGTTTTATCGAAGAATTGGTCTCTAAAGAACCCTCGAAAACGAAACAAGACTGGAAAGAAGAAAAGAAAGGAAATAAAGTAACGCTCATCCAGGATATTGAAAGCAGCGAAGAAAAAAGAATCGTCACACATGACGGTGAACTGAATCGTGTACTCGGTGGCGGCATCATTCCCGGATCACTTGTGCTCGTTGCCGGAGAACCTGGGATCGGAAAATCTACCCTCTTCCTCCAAAACGCATTGCAGATGTCTTCACTCACCACACTCTATGTAAGTGGTGAAGAAAGCGAACAACAGATCAAGATGCGGGCAGACAGACTTCAGATTAAACATCCGGATTTTTATTTGCTGACGGAAACCTCTACACAAATTATATTTCAGGAGATAAAAAAATTAAAGCCGGAGCTTGTCATCATCGATTCAATCCAAACACTTCAATCTCCCTTTATTGACTCATCGCCTGGCAGCATTTCACAGATTCGTGAAACGGCAGCAGAATTTCAACGATACGCGAAAGAAACACAAACACCAGTGATCATCATCGGTCACATCACCAAAGATGGTACCATCGCCGGACCAAAATTATTGGAACATATGGTGGATACTGTTCTGCAGTTTGAAGGTGATCAACACTATGCATATCGAATCCTAAGAACCACGAAAAACCGCTTCGGGTCTACATCTGAGCTGGGTATATATGAAATGACATCGGGCGGAATGAAGCCCGTCAATAATCCGTCAGATATTCTCATCACACAAAAAGAAGACCAACTGAGTGGTGTCTCTATTGCAGCAACAATGGAAGGACTTCGTCCTCTGCTCGTTGAAGTACAGGCATTAGTCACTCCATCTGTTTATGGTACACCACAAAGAACAGTCAGTGGATTTGACAGCAGACGATTGCAACTTTTACTTGCTGTGTTGGAAAAGCGTGGAGGATTTCATTTTGGTACGCGTGACGTCTTCATCAATATTGCCGGTGGTTTGAAAATTGAAGATCCTGCACTTGACCTTGCCATGGTGTGCGCACTCCTCAGCTCTTTTGAAGATGTTCCCATTTCACAGAAAATTGTGTTTGCGGGTGAAGTAGGTCTCAGTGGAGAAATCAGAGCAGTGAACAGGATTGAACAAAGAATAGCAGAAGCTGAAAAACTCGGGTTTGATAAAATCATCATCAGCAAACACAACAAGAGAAGTCCTGACCATCACCCGGGTATTGAGATCCTCACTGCCGGAAGAGTGGATGAAGTGTATCAACTCCTGTTTTGATGCTGCGCCCCATCACCAGGTATGCCGAGGCCTTGTTGCACATGTTCTATCCTCATCTTTGTAAAGGATGTGCCGTTGACATTCCACAACAAGAGCAACAACTCTGCGCTGCCTGTTTATCATCACTCCCTTTCACTCGCTTTGAAAAACATGCAGACAATCCCGCAGAGAAGATGTTCTTCGGGCGAACAAACATTTTTGCAGCGATGGGACTTTTGTATTTCACGAAAGAATCTTTGGTACAATCACTGGTACATCAGATCAAGTATGAAGGGGCTAAAGACCTGGCCATTTTCATGGGAAAAATGATGGGTCGCGCAATGTTGAACGAGGCGCGATTTGGCGCGGTTGACCTGATTTTACCCCTCCCGCTCACCCGCGGAAGGGAAAAACAGCGAGGTTATAACCAAAGTACCCTGCTCGCAGAAGGCATTTCTTCCGTCCTCCAGGTTCCCGTGAAAACCACAGCCCTCCAAAGAATCTCCAGCCAGGGCACCCAAACGCATAAGTCGAGGGAAGAACGATGGCTCCAAATGCACCGGCAATTTGTCTGCCCGATACCTGACGCTGTTGCCGGCCGACATATTCTGCTGATTGACGATGTGATCACTACAGGTGCCACCCTGGATGCCTGTGCAAGCATCCTTAATGCCATCCCCGGTGTAAAAACATCCATTGCCACCCTGGCCATAGCCATGAAGTGATTCCTTCGTTGTATTTTTACCCATCCATGAAAAAAGCCTTTTTCATCTTCATCTGCGCCCTTACCTACCTTCAGGCATGTAAGAAAGAGTCCGTGATCACCAGTCCGGATGCCCGGATATTCATTTCTGCAGACACCGTCCGCTTTGACACCGTTTTCACTACGGCAGGTTCTGTGACCGCCTCATTTAAGATCTTCAACCTCAACGAGTCCCGATTGAAGATCAGCAGCATTGCGCTGGGTGGCGGCAGCAATTCAGCATTCCGCATCAATGCAGATGGTACAGCCGGCCCCCAGGTACGGGACCTGGAAATAGCAGGGGGTGATAGTATATATGTATTTGTAACGGTAAATGTAAACCCGAACGCCAACACGGCCCCCTTCCTGATCACTGACAGCATCCAGGTTCAATTCAACGGAAACACCTCGCAAGTGCAACTGACTGCCTATGGTCAGAATGCGCGCTATATCAGGGGAGAACAGATCAATACACCAACTACCTGGGACAATACCCTGCCTTACGTGATCATCGGCGGTGTGCAAGTTGCTCAGGGCAATACCCTTACCATCAACCCCGGAACAAGGATCTACCTGCACGCCGATGCGCCATTTATTGTTGACGGAACCCTCCGTGCTATCGGCACCAAAACAGATTCCATCGTATTTCAGGGCGACCGTCTGGATAAAGAATATAGAGACCTGCCTGCAAGCTGGCCCGGCATCTATTTCCGGGAAACCAGCCAACAGAACCAGCTGACAAATGTGATCATCAAGAATGCATTCCAGGGCGTGGTGGCCATCGGTCCATCCACTTCATTTCCGAAACTCAGCCTGAACCAGTGCACATTGGATAATATTTATGATGCAGGCGTCTATGGCATCAACTCCCAGATACGCGCCGTCAACTGCCTGATCAGCAATAGCGGCATAAACATCCTAGTTGCGCGTGGCGGCAGGTATGAGTTCACACATTGTACCGTTGCCAGCTACGCCAATGTATTCATCCCCCATAAAAAACCTGTTTGCATTCTCAGCAACTGGGATTCCACTACGCAGATCAACAGCTTTGATCTGTCTGCAACCCTGACCAACAATATTTTCTGGGGAGAGAATGGAAATGTGGACGACGAGATCCTGATCTCCAAAAGAGGAAACAACATATTTAATGTGACGATGGAAAATAACCTCTACAAAGCAGCCAACCCGCTCACCAATGCCACCCTGTTGAACAACCTCGTGAACCAACCGCCTTTGTTTGATTCTATTGGCGACAATTCCCGATATTTTGATTTCAGGATCAATAAGGGCAGATCGCCTGCTATCAACAAAGGCAAGGCCGCAGGTGTTACGGTTGACCGGGACGGGCTACCCAGGGACGCAGAACCAGACATGGGCAGCTTTGAAAAGCAATAGAAATGCTACCTTTATTCATACTCGCTCAACCAAAAGCAGTGTCTCATTGTTTCATTACCAAACAATAACATGATGATCAAGTTAATAACAGCAACACTGGCCCTCACCCTTTTTGCGGCAGCTTCAGTGTATGATTTCAAAGTGCCCTCGCTCAGCGGAGACACCATCGATTTTTCTAAGTACAAAGGCAAGTATCTCCTGATCGTAAATACGGCTTCACAGTGTGGTTACACCAAGCAGTATGCTGACCTGGAAAAACTGTATGAAGGAAACAAAGACAAACTCGTGATCGTAGGATTTCCCGCAAATAACTTCGGCGGACAAGAGCCTGGATCCAATGCTGAGATCAAGGAATTCTGCCAGAAAAACTATGGCGTTACTTTCCCGATGGCAGAAAAAGTTTCTGTGAAAGGAAGCGATATCCATCCATTATTCCAGTACCTCACCAGCAAAGAAAAAAATGGAGTACAGGATGCTGAGATCAAATGGAACTTTACCAAATTCCTGCTTGACAAAAACGGAAAACTGATCGCAGTATTTCCCAGTGCTGTAAACCCAACGAGCGAAGAAATTACCAAACATTTGAAATAGGGTGAGATTCAGTGATGTGATCGGGCAGGCTGCAGTAAAAGAAAGCCTGACAGGCATGGTTAAGACAAATCGTCTGAGCCATGCCTTAATTTTCCTGGCTAAGGATGGTACGGGTGGATTGCCGCTAGCACTGGCTATGGCGCAATACCTCGTCTGCGAAAAAGTTAACAATAATGCTACTCCCGGATCTTCGTTGTTTGGGGATGCAGAACCAGTGGTGATCCCTGATGATGCCTGTGGTCAATGTCCGGCTTGCTTAAAGGCTGCAGATATGGTTCATCCGGATATTCACTATTCCTATCCGGTAATCCCGCGCAAATCAGGTGATAAGCCCGTGGCTACAGATTACATTAAAGAATGGCGTGAATTTGTTCCGATCCACCCTTATGGTGATGTATATGACTGGTTGCAGTTCATCGGCGCGGAAAACAAACAGGGAAATATTACTGCGCATGAATGCAATGACATCATTCGCAAACTGAACCTGAAAAGTTTTGAAAGCACTTATAAGATCCTGTTGATGTGGATGCCTGAGTATTTGGGAAACGAAGGCAACAAACTCCTGAAACTCATTGAAGAACCTCCGGCAAACACCCTGTTCATTTTAATAGCGAGGGATGAATCTAAGATCCTTCCCACCATTCTTTCCCGCACACAGTTGGTACGTATTCCGATGCTGAGCGTGAAGGAGTTAACGCAGGCGCTCATTTCAAGAGCAGGTGCATCACCAGAGGCAGCCAACCAGGCAGCATCCACCGCCGAAGGAAGCTACCGTGAAGCCATGTTGAGCATGCAGCATGCGGGGGCCGACTGGCAGGAGATGGTGCGAAGCTGGCTGAATGCCACGCTGAGGACGGGACCTGCGGATCAGGTGAAATGGGTAGCAGAAGCCGCAGCCCTGGGCAGGGAAAAACAAAAGCAGCTACTTCGCTACTTTAATCACTTGTTGGAACAAAGCATTCACCTCCAGATCCTCGGCAAGGATCATATGCAGTTGCCCCAAGCAGAATCCGACTTCGCAGAGCGGATCAATAAAATTGCGACGCTTGACCAGCAGCAGGCTATTCTGCAGGTGTTGGACGATGCAGTGTATCATATTGAACGAAATGCCAATGCCAAGATCCTGTTCCAGGCACTGACAATCAGGATCTATCATATTATTAAAGATAATTCCTTGGTAACGATAACCTAGTTCGCAGTTCGCAGGTCGCAGTGTCAACCTGCGACCTGCGAACTGCGAACTGCGAACTAAAAATGCTATCTTCGTAATCATCAACCCCCGAAAGGGGTTTCTTTATAAATTATACATACGATTTTATGGGCTGTAGCTCATGTGGAACAAATAGCAATGGAAAACCGTCTGGGTGCAAGAGCAACGGCGGATGTAGCAGCGGGGGATGCAACAGACTCAATGTGCACGACTGGTTGGCGAACCTTCCCTTTCATGATCCTGAAAGCTCATGTAAAGTGATTGAGATTTCCTTCAACCAGGGCAGCAGGAAAGAGTTCTATCGCAATACTTCCCTTCAAACATATACCAAAGGTGACCTCGTGGCCGTAGAAGGCGTGAGTGGTTTTGATATAGGTGAGATCAATGTCACCGGTGAAATGGTACGCCTCCAGATGAAAAAAAGAGGTGTGGATGAGTCGTCTCCGGAACTGAAAAAAATTCTCCGCCGGGCCAATGACATGGACATCCAGAAATGGAAGGAAAACAAAGCCCGCGAACCACAGGCGCTGATTCGAGCAAGGGCCATCTCAAGGCAGTTCAAGCTGGAGATGAAGCTTTGTGAAGTGGAGATCCAGGCTGACGGCAGGAAGGCTACATTTTTCTACACTGCAGATGACAGGGTTGACTTTCGTGAGCTCATTAAAATATATGCTTCAGAATTCAAGGTAAAAGTGGAAATGAAGCAGATCGGTGCAAGGCAGGAGTCTGCAAAAGTAGGCGGCATCGGCAGCTGCGGCAGGGAACTTTGCTGCAGTACCTGGTTGAGTGATTTCAAAAGTGTTACCACAACCATCGCCCGTTACCAGAACCTGAGTATCAACCAAACCAAATTGAGCGGACAATGCGGCAGGTTGAAATGCTGTCTCAATTATGAACTGGATACCTACCTGGATGCACTTCAACAATTCCCTGATCATTGCGATATCCTGGAAACACAGAAGGGAAATGCGATGCTGGTTAAAAAAGATATTTTCAAAAACCTGATGTGGTATGTATTGCCAGACAGCAGCCGGCAGTATCCGCTGAATATTGAAGCGGTAAAGCGCATCAAGGCGCTGAATATGAAAGGAACAAGGGTGGAAGAACTGGAAGTGGCAGATGTAACTACAGGTGGTGTTAAGAAAGAAGTTGAGCCACAGTTCGTAGATGTGGTGGGCCAGATCAGCCTGCGCACTTTAGAGCGGAACAGTCAGAAAAAACGCCAGAAAGAAAGAGAACAAAGGGATAAAAATCGCCCCCAACCCAACAAGGGCCAGCAGGCTAATTCCCAGAAAAATAATCCTGGTCAACCTAAAAACCAGGGCAACCCCCAAAACCAGCAAAAAAGAGAACCGCGCGATCTCCGGCCGAAGAAAAAGAACTAATCCGCCCGGAATGCGTTGTTGATGATATGCACTGCTGAACCTGTAAAAACGGGAGGGTATGTTGTTTCTGAAGAAAACCGTGTTCATCGTCATAGCCATACTTATCCTTTGGGTACTCATTGCACCCGGATGCATGACATTCAGAATCTCCGATGAACGTGCCGTCCGGAATTTTGCCCGTAAAGGGCTTGACCTCAAGCCTGGATATGTTAACGTTAACCAACACCAAATCCACTATGTCTCTGTAGGAAACGATACCTTGCCTACCCTTGTGCTGATCCATGGATCACCCAGCGCCTGGAGTGCTTTTACTAAATACATGGAAGAGCCTGCACTCCTTTTTCACTACCGGATTGTAGCGGTTGACAGACCTGGTTTCGGCTATTCTGAATTTGGTTCCGCAATGCCCCTTGCTGAACAGAGTATGCAATTGCTGGCGGTCATTAAACACCTGGACAATGGCAAACCGGTGTACCTGGCTGGGCATTCACTTGGCGGTCCGCTGGTAGTAAAAATGGCTGCTGATGCGCCGCAAATGTTCAGCGGCATTATGCTGATCTCCGGCTCCGTTGATCCCGCACTTGAACCCAAAGAAAGCTGGCGCTTTGTAATGGAAACCTTCCCACTCAATCATTTTCTGCCCGGTTCTTTCAAACCCAGCAACACAGAACTCGTGAACTTTAAAGAAGAAGTAAAATCGCTGGCAAATGATTTTCCGAAAGTGACTACAAAGGTTTACCTCGTTCACGGTGACCAGGATACCTGGGTTCCGCCGGGCAATGTTGATTATGCTAAATCTAAGCTGACCAATGCCTCAAAAGTAGAGATCCGCATGATTCCCAAAGGCACCCATTTCATTCCCTGGAGCCACCAGAAGGAGATCACTGGTGTGTTAGTTGAAATGTCGAAATAAGCAGGTTGCAGACCAATGCCAATTGCCTATTGCCTATTGCCCAATGTTTAGTCTCGCAAAGCGCGATACACCGCCTCATGAATCTTCGGACGCACATTCATCTGCAATAACTTATTGCTGCCATTTGGATGAACACGGTTAGATAAGAAAATGTAAATCAAATTGTGTTTTGGATCTGCCCAGGCACCAATACCCGTGAAACCGGTATGACCAAAAGTCAATGGTGACGCACTGAGCGTAGGATATGGTTCCTTACGGGTGGCATTGTCTTTTTCAGGTTTATCAAAGCCTAGTCCGCGTCTGCTGATGCTGCTGCCATAAGCAGTGAACCGCATCACGGTTGTGTCTGATAAAAACCGATGCCCGTTGATCACGCCCTTATTGAGCAACATCTGAAGAATCACTGCAAGATCATACGCATTGCTGAACAAACCCGCATGACCCGCCACACCTCCAAACATTGCGGCACCGGGATCATGTACATCGCCACGGATCAATTGCCTGCGGAAAAATGTTTCATTTTCCGTTGGCGAAATCCTGGACAACGGAAACCGCTCGCGCGGTTTGAAGCCGGTGGTAACGAGACCCATCGGCTCATAAAATTCCTTCCGTACATAATCCTCCAGCTTCATGCCGGATATGGCCTCCACAACCAATCCCAGGAAAATAAAATCATTATCACTATAGATATACGTATTGGGCTTCTCCAGTTTACTGTCCGCAATACGCTTATACAAGGTGTCCCGGTAACTGGCCTGCATAAACATGCTGTCTGCCACGCGGTAGGGGAAACCAGCAGACATCGTTCTTGCATAGAGCCTGGAAGAGGGAACGCCCGTGGCTGTATCCATTGTTTCACGGTAAAAGGGAATAAAACTTTTCAATCTAGCCTCGTGCAACAACACATCCCGGATCACGATCTTCTCCTTATCGGTTCCCTTCACCCAGGGAATAAAATCCCCGAGATGGCTCTCCAGATCCAACCTGCCCTGGTCATACAGTTTCATGATGGAAACCGTGGTGGCAGCAATCTTGGTCACTGAAGCCATATCGTAAATACTCTCCAGCGTAGCTCTTTCCGTACTATCGTACGTATAGTGCCCGAAACTTTTATAATAGGCAATCTTACCATCCTTGGCCACCAGAACAACAGCACCCGGCGTGGCATGCTGACGGATTGCATCGTTGGCAATGGAATCAATACTACCCAGCGCGTTGATGTCCATCCCAATGATCTCCGTAGCCACGGGGAGAATACTGCGCTGAATACCTGATCCGGAAGGAAAGGCCGATGTAACCGATACAGGAAGTGTACCACGCATCACCTGAAATCCCAACAACATATCTGCTGCCGTCTCCTGTATGATGGATTCATCTTCATAACAAGTGATGATATTTTTTGCAGACAACACATACCTCGCAGCATAAGGATTTCCGAACACCATAACGGTGTTGGGTACCCGATTTTGTAAAGACTCGATGAGCTGCAACGCACCTTCACTGATGCCAAACTTCCCGGCAGGAAAACGCCTGAGTTGGTGAAGGCCGATGACTACTGCATCATAGCGACTGGTCAGCAGCTGCAGTAAGGATGCATTGCGCAAAGAATCCCTCGTATAATTGTAGTAGTACACATCGGCATTGTAATCACTACGCATGCGTTTAGCCATAACGTTATCATTACCGATCCCAAACGCGAGGTAAGCGATCCGGCCCGTCCTGCTGCGATGCAATGGGAACGCAGCCTTATCATCATACCGTAGCATGGTAATGGCCTGCTCCGCCACCCGCTTGCGAATGGAGCTTGATGACCTATTGAGATCCTCTGCTAAATGCGCCGTATCTGTTGGCTTCCAATTGGCCAGGCCCGCATCATACTTTGCCTGCAGGAGTTTCATCAAACTCCTGTCAATATCATCCCAACTGAGTTGTTTCTTTTTGATCTTTTGCTTTGTGGACTCGATGGTCCCTGCAATATCTTCGGGCAAACACAAGAGATCATTACCTGCAGCCAGCGCTTCAGAAGAGATCTCACCACCAGGGAAATACTTGGTAACCCCTTTCATCTCCAGCGCATCGGTAAAGATCATCCCTTTGAACCCAAGTTCTTCTTTCAATAAAGTAGTGACATTATTTTTTGAGATCGATGAAGCCCTGTGCTCTCTATTGTCGATCACCGGAATAAACAAATGACCTACCATCACCGCATCCACACCCGCCGCAATCAGTTTGCGGAAAGGATATAGTTCCAATGAATCCAACTGCTGACGCGTTTTGTTGATCACGGGAAGATCCAAATGTGAATCCACCGCCACATCACCATGACCCGGGAAATGTTTGGCACAGGTATGGATTCCTTCGGCCTGCATTCCCTTCATGTACATGATCGCATACTCCGCTACCTTTTCTTTATTCTCGCCGAAGGAACGATCATTGATCACGGGATTATCAGGATTGTTGTTCACATCAACACAAGGCGCATAATTCATATGGATCCCTATGCGCTTGCATTGCTTTCCTACCCATCGGCCATACTCGTAAATGATCCCGGGATCACTGACCGCGCCCAGCATCATTTGCCTTGGTAAGGCCCGCACACTGTCCATCCGCATCCCCAGACCCGTTTCCGCATCAATGGAAACATACAACGGCATTTTCGCCATCATCTGAAACTGGTTCAGCATCAGCGCTTGCCGCACCGGGCCGCCCTGAAACAGACAAACACCACCTACATTGTACTTGCGAATGGCATCCGCAACTTTCTCGTCATAAAAACTCACTTTACCCGTGCGCGAATCAATAGAAGAACTGCGCACCACAATCAATTGCGCGATCTTTTCTTCGGGACTCAGGGTCTTGAAAACAGAGTCCACCCAATCCTTTCTGGATAAGGAACTCGTCTTCTGGGCATATGCGGGAAAAATCAGGAAAAGACAGAGAAGAACTCCGATAAACTTCTGCATCAGGCTTTAAATTGTCGTAATTTTAGGGCTTTTAAAATTAGTGGATTTGAGCGACATCATTCAACTGCTTCCGGATAATATTGCAAACCAAATTGCTGCCGGCGAGGTGATCCAAAGGCCCGCCAGTGCAGTGAAGGAATTGCTTGAAAATGCCGTGGATGCAGGTGCAACTGAAGTGCGGCTCATCATCCAGGATGCGGGCAAGCAACTGGTGCAGGTAGTAGACAATGGCAAAGGCATGAGCGGCACCGATGCACGCATGAGCTTTGAGCGCCATGCCACCTCCAAAATCCGGAACATTGATGATCTCTTCCAGATCCGCACCATGGGTTTCCGCGGTGAAGCGCTGGCATCCATCGCCGCCGTATCACAGGTGGAACTGAGAACAAAACGCGCAGAAGATGAACTGGGCACCTACATCGAGATTGATAACAGCGTGGTGAAACTGCAGGAACCCTGCTCCGCAAACAACGGCACCAGCATCGCCATGAAGAACCTTTTCTTCAACGTGCCGGCACGCAGGAATTTCCTCAAGAGCAATGCCGCAGAGATGCGTCACATCGTTGATGAATTCATGCACGTTGCCCTCGCCTTCCCCCAGGTATTTTTTTCGATGACGAGCAACGGCCAGCAGGTGTTTCATCTGGAACGGGGCAACCTCAAGCAACGCATCGTACAACTGCTCGGCACACCCTATAACGCAAGACTGGTCAGCGTTCAGGAACATACAGATTACCTTGACATCACCGGGTTTGTAGGCAAGCCGGAAACGGCCAAAAAAACCCGCGGGGACCAATACCTTTTTGTCAACAACAGATATATCAGAAGCGCGTATCTGCATCATGCCATCATGAATGCCTACCAGGACCTGATCCCTACAGATGCATACCCGATGTATGTGTTGTTCTTAGATCTGGATCCCGCACATATTGACATCAACGTGCATCCCACCAAACAGGAGATCAAGTTTGATGATGAAAAGATCATGTACGCCTTTGTGCAGGCCGCAGTGAAACACGCGCTCGCCCAATACAGCATCACGCCAACCCTTGATTTTGATCTGGATCCGCATGTGCAGCAACTGGATGCCATCAACAAACCATTTACGGAAGACAAGCAACAACATGCTACTTCTTCTTCCCTGTTTCAGACATTTACGCAAAAACACCAGGCCCATTTCATTGATAAGAATTCAGGTCTCAAGAACTGGAAGGATCTGATACAGGATACCCAACAAGATGTGTCAATCGGCCTGCAACCCGCGCCCCGCGCAGGGGCTGCAATGGAGATCGATTGGACGATGGACTTCACGCAGATCCGGCAACAATTCATCCTGGTGCCCACCAACCGCGGATTTCTGGTGGTGAACCAACAACTGGCACATGAAAGGGTATTGTATGAGCGTCTGGCAGATGCGGCACATGGAAAACCGATGGCCACACAAAGAAGCCTATTTCCCATCAGCATCTCCTGCACACCCGCCGATGCAGTACTCGTGAATGATCTGCTTCCTGACCTCCAGCAGCTGGGCTACGCGCTGGAACCCTTCGGCACAAATAGCTTTGTGATCCAGGGCACACCGGCAGATGTGGAACAAGGCAATGAAAAACAAGTGATCGAGCAACTGCTGGAACAATTCAAGCATTTTACCAGCAACTTCAAATTCTCCAAGCGGGAGAAACTAGTGCGCTCCATGGTATCACAACAAAGCATCAAAGCCGGAAAAGTGCTGACCAGTAAAGAGATGCACGCGCTCATATCATCGCTCTTCGCATGCGCCACCACTAATACTACCATTGACGGTGCACCTACCTATATTGAGTTCAGGCAGGAACAACTGGCCAGGATGTTTCATCAGTAATTTTCGATGAGGTATTTGAGGAAGCTGCTGATCTTTTCCCTGATCACGCGGGTAGGTTGGGTGTGATTGTTTACCATCACGGAGAAGATCAGGGTGCGATTTTTCTTTGTGATCACATACCCACTCAAAGCCAACACTCCGGTGAGCGTGCCCGTTTTGGCATACAGTCTTCCGTTCTCTCCTACATAACTACGCAGTGTCCCTTTACCTCCCGTGGGGAAGATGGCTGTAATGCGGTTCCAGCTGAACTCTTTTTTCATCTTGTCCAGCACCCAAATCATATCACGCGGCGTAAACAAATTAAACCTGCTGAGACCACTGCCATCCACCCATTTAGGCTTATCCGGGAAACCAATTAAATCTGTCTTCAGCAAAGTATCAATAGCCTTTGCCGTGCGCAGTTCGCCCGTGAGTTTCATTCCCGCCATCAGCAGGATCTGATCAGCAAAAAAATTGTCACTATTGTACATCATCGGCTTCAACACGGAATCCAACTCCTGGCTGTACACTGGCTTTGCTGCGTCAAACCAATATTTCTGAAGGTTCCCGCCCAGTGGCAACACCGTTGTACGCAGGGAATCTTTCATCAATTGCAAGCCCGTTTCAATGCCGTAGGTTACATAAGGTATATCGATTTCAGCATGTTGCTCCCGGCCCTCGTAAATCGTAAAATCATTTTTATCCCGGTCCCTGATCACATTAAATGCCGCACCTTTTTCTGCCTTACCGAAACTCACCTTTCCATTTACTTCAGGCTCGGAATACACAAAAAGATCAACTGTATCTCCGGCATAAGAGGGATTGTCTTTCTTGCCCTTTTCCTGAAACCATCGGATCAGGTTCCCATACACCGGAAATGCACTTCGCTCCGCCATATAATAATCGGAATAATCATCCCAGCTCCAACCTCGGCCCAAAGCCTCGTCACTCCAATGATTGGTGGCCATATAGATTTTCCCCTGCAGACCCTTGATGAAATCTGCAACGGGTTGCCTGGGAAAATCCCGGTGAAGGAAGGTGGGATCCCCTGTAGGAATCAGTACCAACGCGGTATCCAGCTGCACATACTTCAATCCCACCAAAACAGAATCCAGGTATTTCATCCCCGCGTAGCAACTGATGATCTTCGTGTTACTGGCAGGCACAAAATATTTGTTGTCCTGGTAACTGAAAATAAACTTGCCCGCTGCCGGATCATACACAGACACGCCGAGGTGTGCATTGGCAAAAACGGAATCACCCGCCAGCAATTCAGGTGCTTGTTTCCGGATATGCTGCCCCGTGGTGCAGGAGATCATAAACAGAAACAATGTCAGCAACAATAGACCAGGAAATGATTTCATATTATTCTCTCTCTTGTGCACGCAGCCACCGCTCAGGAATCTCATTGTGACTGGCCAGCATGTAATCGTTATAGGAACAGGCGATGTACTGTTTATTGGGCAACTGCATCCACCACCTGCCGGTTTTTTTGCTCTGCAGGAAGGAAGTCTCCACTTCTGAAAAACTGGTATGGAACTCGTTAAAATGATCTTTCTCCTGCAAGGATGCTTCCTGCAAGCCCTTATACCTCCCGTCTACAAAATACCAAAGCATCTGCGCGATCTGTTTGGCCGTGAGCGCATGCTCATCCAGTTCCATCCGATATCCGTAAATGCCAATGCTGTTGATGGAAGGACTCATCCCTGCAAATCGCGTAAGTGTACAGGCTTCTTCACCGTTCAGTCCGTTCGGTGAAATCCAGTTAGCAGGCGCCGCTGCATGTTGCAGCGCTGAAATATCGAAACTCAACAACTGTGAATTGCGGAACACGGGCTCCATCTCTTCCAGATGTTCTTTGATATGACCCACACGGAAACAATCAAAGCGCAGTTTGTCCATCGTTTCCAGCATATGCGGATGCACGAGATAGCTCTGGAAGGCAAGGTGGTTGTAATGCCTGATATAATTGGGTTCACCCGTCAGCATTTCCATCAGGAAATTATCTGAACGTAATGGGCTCTCAATGGTGAGATCGATGAGGGCATCTACGCTCACCGCCTCGATGATCCGTTTTTGGTCCCGATAGGCATCATACTGCGCAAGGGTAAGATCATGCGAGCCCCCGAGGATCACCACCGTCTTGCCCTTGTCCATCAACTCGCGTACTACCATACGAAGGGCGGCATACACATCGCCGAGAGTAGCGCCATAACGGATATTGCCAAGGTCCGCAATAGCAATGTCTTTGTGCCAGAAATACAGGCTGTAAAACTCATGCCGGATGGCGTCCGGAGCGGCATTGCTGCCACCTCCCTGTCCCGCGCCACGTTGCTCCCCGCAACCCAGGATCACCAGCTCATGATGCGTAAGATCAGGGAATTCATCGATGTAGGCATGCACGGACCGGCCGATCTGGCCTTCTTTGTAGCCCATGTCTTCAGACAACAGGTAGGGATCAACAGGATCAAGAAAATCAGTGAGATCGAGCATAGGCAAATGTAAAGAAACTGTGGATGTATGGAAGTATGAAGTGTAGGTTTGATTCGCTTACCTTTGCCGGGATGGACAGCATTATTCAACAGATCGAGCAATACAAAAAAGAAATTGCCGAAGCAGTAGCCGCTACTGCCGATGAAGTGGAACAATTCCGGACAAAATACCTGGGCTCCAAAGGCCTGGTCAAATCCCTCATGGGGGAAATGAAAAATGTTCCGGTTGATGAGAAAAAAGCCTTTGGTCAGGTGATGAACGGCTTCAAGCAATTTGCAGAAGAAAAGTTTGAAACCCTCAAAGCCGGCATCGGTGATGCTGACGCCAACGCGGCGCACCACATCGATCTCACCCTCCCCGGCGACCCATTGCAAACCGGTAGCAGGCATCCGGTAACGCTCATGCGTAACCGAATTGTGTCGATCTTCCAGAAGCTTGGTTTTGCCGTAGCGGAAGGTCCGGAGATTGAGGACGACTGGCACAATTTCACTGCACTGAATATTGCAGAGAACCACCCGGCCAGGGATATGCAGGATACTTTTTATTTGTCGCAGAACCCCGACTGGCTGTTGCGTACACACACCTCAAATATCCAGATCCGCGAGATGCAAAAAGGGCAGCTGCCCATCAGGATCATCTGTCCCGGCCGCGTGTACCGCAATGAAACCATCAGCTCCCGCAGCCATTGCTTCTTCCACCAAGTGGAAGGATTATATATCGATGAGAACGTTTCTTTCGCGGACCTCAAACAGACTCTTTACTTTTTTGTGCAGGAGATGTTTGGCAAGGATGTGAAAGTGCGGTTCAGACCCAGTTATTTCCCATTCACGGAACCCAGTGCGGAGATGGACATCAGCTGTATGCTTTGCAATGGCAGCGGATGCTCCGTTTGTAAACGTACCGGCTGGCTGGAGATCCTGGGCTGCGGCATGGTACATCCAAATGTATTGGAGAACTGCGGAATCGATAGCACAAAATATACAGGCTTCGCATTTGGCATGGGTGTGGAAAGGCCGGCCTTGTTGAAGTATGGTATCAATGATATCCGTTTGTTCAGTGAGAACGATGTTCGTTTTCTCCAACAGTTCACTTCGGCCACATAGGCATGCAGCAAAATTCCATACAAAGGATCCTGGTTTGTGGTGCGGGCACCATGGGATCCGGCATTGCTGAAACAGCGGCACGTGCAGGTTTTGAGACCATTCTGTATGATCCGGCAGCAGCTGCGCTAACCCGCGCAAAAGAGGCCATCGCAAACAACCTGACGCAGCTGGTAAGCAAAGAAAAGATCACTGCGGAAGAGAAAACGGCCACCTTATCCCGGTTGCAGTTTCATGATCAGATAGAGGCCTGCAAAGCGGACCTGGTGATAGAAGCGATTGTTGAGAAGACCGATGTGAAACAGACTTTATTTGCACAGCTCGCTGCACTCAACGGCCCGCATACGATCCTTGCATCCAACACTTCATCGCTATCATTAACAGAAATTGCTGCGAACGTAGATCACATGGAAAGGGTTTGTGGACTTCATTTTTTCAACCCGGCACAGGTGATGAAACTGGTGGAAGTGGTGTATACCCCTTGGACCAGTGAAACAGTATTGCAAGCCGCCAGTGAAGTGGTGGAGCGGATGGGGAAAACAGCCGTTGTTTGCAAGGATGCACCCGGCTTTATCGTGAACAGGGTTGCAAGACATTTTTACCTGGAGCCTTTGCGCATCGCGGCACGCGGCACCATGGACTATGCCCTGCTGGATCAGGTGATGGAGAATGCCGGTTTCAGGATGGGTCCTTTTAAACTTATGGATCTCATCGGCAATGACATTAATCTTGCCGTGACCAAGTCATTGTATGAAGCTTGTGGAAAGCCTGAAAGATTCAGGCCTTCCCCACTGCAGGAAGAAAAAGTGGCGAAGGGTAAGCTGGGCAGAAAAACAGGCGAAGGCTATTACACCTATTAATCAACATATGGTATTTGTAACCGGTGGTACAGGATTGGTTGGGGGCTACCTGCTCAGGCAGTTGCTTCAAAAAGGAGAAAAAGTAAAGGCGCTTTACAGGTCCCGCTATCCCTCCCTGCTCACAAAGGAAGAAATTGATACCATTGAGTGGGTCAAGGGCGGCCTGTTTGATACCGTTCTGTTGGATGAGATCTGTGCGTCTGTGCAGGAAGTGTATCACTGCGCTGGACTGGTATCCTTCAACCCTTCGAAAAGGAACGAACTGATGCATGTGAACGTGCAGGGAACAGCCAATGTGGTGAACGCCTGCCTGCAGGGCGGCGTGCGCAAACTGGTGCACGTGAGTTCTGTTTCTGCACTCGGCAGGAAACGTGATGGGATGACGGTGACGGAAGCATCCAAATGGTCAGAAGAAAGCAATCTCTCTAACTATGGCCGCAGCAAATACCTCGCAGAACTGGAAGTATGGCGTGGGATCAGCGAAGGCCTGAATGCCGTCATCGTGAATCCTGTGATCATTCTGGGTGTTGGTGATTGGGACGAGAGTTCGGCAGCTACATTCAAGAACGCGTTTAAGGAGTTCCCCTGGTATACAGAAGGGATCAGTGGTTTTGTTGCCGCAGATGATGTGGCCAGGGCGATGATAGCATTGATGGCATCCGGGATTTCCGAAGAGAAATTTATCATCTCGGCGGAGAACCTTCCCTACCGCGAGATCTTCAATATGATGGCGAAATCCTTCGGAAAGAAACCACCCCATCGCCGTGTAACGCCTTTGCTGGCGGGCCTGGTCTGGCGGCTGGAAGCCCTAAAAGGCAGGATCACCGGCAAGGATCCCTTGCTCACCAGGGAGACGGCTGAAACGGCAAGGATGAAAGTGTATTTCGACAACAGCAAACTGTTGAATATCCTTCCTGGTTTCCGTTATAGACCTGTGGAACAATGCATTGCGGATAGCTGCGCAGAATATTTGCGTCGGCTTAACAAATAGCGTACAATATTTGCATAGCCTACAGGTTAATAACAAACGCTATGCAAAAGATCCTCATCCTCATACTCTGTTTACTACCCGCCAGCCTCTTTGCACAAGGATATCGGGTGAGCGGTACCGTTATAGACGCGCAAACCCAGCAGCCCCTGGCAGGTGCTTCTGTATTTTGCCAGAACACCACCATCGGCACACTAACCAACAGCAATGGCGAATTCAGCATGACGGTGCCGGCAGGTGGCTATGATATCATTGTAAGTTTTACAGGCTATGAAACCCAAAGTGCGTCCGTGACAGCGCAATCCGAGAACCTCAGCCAGCTTCGGTTTGTACTCAAGGAAAAAAGCAAGAGCATGGAAGAGGTTTCTGTGGTGGCTACCACGGAAGTCAAGAATGGATGGGAAAAATATGGTGAATTTTTCCGCGAGCAGTTCATCGGCATAACGGAAAACAGCAAGCTTTGCACCATCGAAAATCCATCGGCCCTTCGTTTCTTTTTCAGCAAGAAAAGAAACCGATTGAAAGTTTTGGCGAGTGAAGACCTGATTGTCACCAACAAGGCCCTTGGCTATAAGATCAGGTACACCCTTGATTCATTTACATACGAATATGCCAGTGGGCTCACCCAGTTCACCGGATATCCATTGTTTGAACCTCTTGTGGGCAGCGCAGAGGAAGTGGAAAAATGGAAAGAGAAAAGAGAAGAAGCCTATCTGGGTTCCATGACGCATTTCATGAAGGGTTACTATCACAAAACCCTCGGTCAGGATGGCTATAAGATTGAATTGCTGGATGAGAAAACCAAGAAGTTCCGTGCGCTGAATGATCCGTATGACACGGCTTTTGCAACGCTTGCGGATGATGAACTGGAACTGCATCCCCCCACCATTTTACGCATCATCTATCTCAACGAAACACCGGAACAGGATTACCTCGTGAAGAATAAACTGGCGCTTACCAACACTGTTCAGATTTCACAACTGACCTTCAGGGACGCCATCCTCGTGGAACGAAACGGTTACTGCTATGACCAGAAAGATATTTTATCGATAGGCTATTGGGCATGGGAGAAGATCGCGGACCTCATGCCTTATGATTACTAGGTTGCAGGTTGGAGAGCTGCACTGCAACCTTCAACCTACAACCTCCAACCTGTTACTTCATCACTTTTTCCCACAACTTAGGAATACGTTTGATCCAAACGAGTTCCCGTTTTTTATCTGCCGCATCTTCTGCCGGATAACCGAAATATGTTTTACCGCCAGCCAGTGAAGAAGGCACACCGCTTTGGGCCAGTACAACAGCATTAGCACCAATGGTAAGTGTTTTACTGATGCCCACCTGACCCCACAAGATCACCCCGTCTTCAATCAATACAGCACCGGCAATGCCTACCTGTGCAGCAAACAGACAGTTTCTGCCAATGACAGAATCATGGCCGATATGCACCATGTTATCCATCTTCGTACCCTTGCCAATTCGGGTATCATGGGTCACTCCCCTGTCTATGGTGCAGGACGCGCCAATCTCCACATCGTCCTCAATTACGACCCTTCCGCAACTTTCCATGCGCTTATACCACACTTCCCTGTCTTTTTTGGTATTGTAGTAAAATGCGTCTGACCCGATGACCGTGCCTGCCTGGATCACCACATTGTCTCCTATCACACAATGATCCAGAATGGTCACGTTTGGATGAATCACACAGTTTTTTCCGATCACAACTTCATGCCCGATGTAGGCACCGGGTGCGATGTATGAACCTTCACCAATCTTCGCCGTATCACTCACGGATTGTGTTGCAGGTGTGAATGGTCTGAAATGCCTTACAATGGTGAGATATGATTCAAAGGGTTGGCCAACCACCAGCAAAGCCTTGCCTGGCGGGCATTCCACCACACTGTTGATGATAATAAAACTCGCCTTTGATTGAAGACATTTGTCGTAATACTTGGGATGATCCACAAACACAAGATCTCCTTCTTCTACTTTGTGGATCTCATTGATGCCTGTTGCAAACGCAGTTGTTTCACCAATTAATTGTGCACCGATGAGATCTGCGATCCATTGAATGGAAACCGGAGAAGGAAAATTCATGTCGTCTTTTTTGTGTGAACAAAGGTACAATCACGATGGCAACCGCCATGTTCAACTTGGGTAATTCACATCATTATAAAAAATGTGCATAAAAATTGTCTAAAAATTTTTTTCCTTAGAGAAAATTATTTTTAATATTGTGGAGGGAATTTATGTTCCCGTACTTACTAACCCATCCATATAATAAAGCTCGGAGCAATCTGAGCTTTCTTATTTTTATCCCTCTCTCAATTTAACTTCTTACTTTTCAAAAAAATAATGCGGGTATGTTGAAATCGATGACGGGCTATGGCAGAGCAGAACAGGCAGTGAAAGACAAGATCTTCCTGATTGAAATTCGTTCCCTGAACGGCAAACAATTTGAAGTAACACTGAAGATCCCACAATTACTGAAGCCCTATGAATTCGAGATCCGCAATATGTTGTCTGCCAACCTGGTGCGCGGTAGTATTGAATGCATGATCACGCTGAAGCAAAACGGAGCGGCCCGTCCGGTAACCATCAACACGGATCTGGTAAGGGCTTATTATCAACCCCTCGCGGATTTATCAAAGGAACTTGGATTGGATACATCCGCCATCCTCGGCACACTCGTTAAATTACCAGAAGTGGTAACGCCATCAACTGACGTGCTTTCAGAAGAAGAGTGGACGGTATTCCAGCAGGTACTTTTCTCTGCTATGGAAAACATCAACTATCATCGTCTTGAAGAAGGAAAGGTGCTTGAAGAAGATCTGCTCCTTCGTATCAACAACATCAGTGAACTACAGGATAAAGTAAAAAACCTGGAACCCCTTCGTAAACAGAAGATCAGGGACAATATGAACAAACTCCTGGAGGAACATGCAGGGAAAGACAATTTTGACACCAACCGGATGGAGCAGGAACTGGTCTACTACATCGAAAAAATTGATATCTCCGAAGAACAGGTTCGCCTGGCCAATCATTGCCAGTACTTCAGGGATATTCTTGCGGAAAAGGACGACGCCAAAGGCAAAAAATTGTCTTTCGTATTGCAAGAGATCGGAAGGGAGATCAATACCACCGGCGCTAAGGCATATGACTCCACCATTCAAAAACTGGTGGTACTGATGAAAGACGAACTGGAGAAAGCCAAAGAGCAGGTTCTGAACGTCCTCTAGCTTACCTTTGTAGCCAAAACCATTTCACTTGAAATATATCGTTCTCTGTCTGCTGGCTGTGTGTGGCCTGACAGCCTGTATCAAAACAGACCTGTTTGAAAAGAATGTAGCCATCCCCGGACATGCCTGGGCTTATTCATTTAAACCTCAGATCAAGTTTGACGTGCAGGATACGGCATCGTCTTACAACATCTTTGTTGTAGTGAGGCATACCGATGCTTTCAGGTACAATAATCTGTGGGTGCGCCTGAAGAGTTCTGCGCCCGGCGATTCCGCCGTGGTGACACAGCAGTTTGACCTGCCCCTGGCTACACAAAACCGTTGGACAGGTACTGGAATGGACGATGTTTTTGAACACCGCATTCTCCTCTATCGCCAGCCGGTAAAGTTTGCGAAACCAGGTGAACTGAACATCACTATTGAACAGGTCATGCGGGAGAATCCCTTGCCTGATATCCTCAACATCGGGATCCGCCTTGAAAAAGCAGACAGGTTATGACGCTGAGTGCATGGTATACAAAGAATAAACTTACCATCGCCACCTGGGTTTACTGGATCTTGCTGTGTTACATCGTTGCCGCTTTGGTTTGGTGGTTCATTGAATTGCTGCAACAGAATACTGAGATGTACCTTTTTAAAAGGAACCTTTTGGACTACCAGGATCCAAACTACCAGGCCAAACTTGCCTTCCTGGAAAAAGAACATTCCACCAATATCACCCAATACCTCGGCGAAGGGCTGACCTTTCTCATCCTTACCTTGCTGGGTGCCGTTTTTGTTTACCGCGCCGTTCGAAGGCAAATCAACTTAAGAGAACAGCAACAGAACTTCATGATGGCAGTAACGCATGAGTTGAAGACCCCCATTGCCATCACCAAGCTGAACCTGGAGACCATGTTGAAGCGAAAACTGGATCCGGAACAACAGGGTAAACTAATCGGAAACGCCCTGCAGGAAACAGGCAGGCTCAATGACCTCTGTGAAAACATCCTGTTGTCTACCAAAATTGATTCCGGCCGTTACCTCATCTCCCGCGAAACCGTTGACCTCACCAGCCTGCTTCGCTCTTCAGTGAACGACCTTGCCGCAAGGTTCCCTAAAAGAAAAATCGCCTTGCACGCGCCTGAACAAGCCGCTTATTCAGGAGATCCATTACTGCTACACCTGCTGTTCAACAACCTGATTGAAAATGCCGTTAAATACTCTCCTGCATCATCCGTGGTTTCGGTCTCATTAACCGCATCCAAATATGGCCATCGATTGGAAGTAGCCGATGAAGGGAACGGCGTCCCGGATGCAGAAAAAAAGAAGATATTTGAAAAGTTCTACCGGGTAGGCAGTGAATCCACAAGAACCACCAAGGGCACAGGTCTCGGTCTCTATCTATCCCAAAAAATTGCAGAAGACCATGGCACCCGGATTGAAATAAGCAATAACAGGCCCATTGGAAGTATATTCAGTATAGATTTTTGATCGATGGAAAATAAAACAACCATACTACTTGTAGAAGACGAAGAGAACCTTCAGGAAGCGCTGAAGCTAAACCTTGAACTGGAAGGTTATGAAGTCATCTGTGCCAGCGATGGCGCCGAGGCCTTGCAAAAAACCGAACATGAATTTTTTGACCTGATCATCCTTGACATCATGCTCCCGGAAATAGACGGCATCGGTGTTACAGAGACCCTTCGGCTCAAACAAAATGATGTACCCATATTGATCGTCAGCGCAAAAAGCAGCAGCGCTGATCGTGTACTCGGATTAAAAAAAGGGGCAGACGACTATCTCAACAAACCCTTCAACCTGGAAGAACTTCTGTTAAGGGTGCAAAAGCTGATCCAGAAAAACAAAAGACTTGCGCAACGTCCGGGCATGGATGACCAATACAGTTTCGGCAAAAACACCATCGATTTCAAGGGACAAACCGCAATTAATTTCAAAGGAGAATCCATTGAACTCAGTAAGAAAGAATCTATGCTCTTGAAACTTCTGATCGAAAACAAAAATGAAGTAGTCTCCCGCGAGAAGATCCTGCAAACTGTTTGGGGTTACCAGGTATATCCTACTACCCGTACCATTGACAACTTCATCCTGAACTTCCGTAAGTATTTTGAAACAGACTCGCGGAATCCTGTCTACTTTCACTCCGTGCGGGGCGTTGGCTATAAGTATACAGAATAATCAACAAACCACGCGCTCAATCCTGGCGAGGTCCTCTACCATTTTGGATTCCTGGATGAACGGGGTATACATCGCCAGTTCCGCATCTTCTTTCAGCTGTTTGATCTCCATGATCATGGAAGTTTCCACTCCTTTTGCCAGCAGCTGATCCTCCCAGGCACCTGTGCCATCTACTTTGTATTTGTTCATCATGCATTGATCGATCACCAGGCTGAGTTGCCGATAAAAGGCACGCACATCTTTGTGTTCAAAGGCTGTTCTGATCTCTTCCAGCGGATCCTTCGGTCTTTCTATTTCGTCCTTAACCACAACAGGCTCCTGAATTGGTTGCACCAACTTTTCGGGACTGCTGCTTCGCTTCAGGAGGATATAGACGCCTCCGCCCACAAGGAACAGGGCAAGGATGGTCAGAATATATTTCCATGCATTCGCAGGCTTTGCTTCCTGCAAAACAGTCGGTTTATTTGCCGAAGGTCTTGCAGCCAATACCTGGATCAACAAGGGTTCAGATTTTACCGTCACATACTTCCTGGCATCCACATCGTAATAAACAAATTCAACCGGTGGGATATCCAATGACCCTTCTCTATTTACGGTGAAGGGAATGGAAAACAATTTTGAACCGGAAAGGGGAGCAACAAATTTATTGACCTGATCTGTACTGTTTGCTTCAAAAGCATCTACGCCGGAAGGCCAGTTTACCTTGGGCGCTGGGATCATCGGGAAATTTCCCTTGCCTGCCACCTGCACTTCAAGATTCACCACATCCCCTTTATGCACTTCAGGTGCATCTATGAAAGAACGAATGGTAAAATGACCCACCGCACCTGAGGCCGATGAGTCGTCAGCAGGGGGCAACGCTTTAACCACCACAGATACCGGAGGATTCTTCAAGGCTACCGATTCGGTGACAATGGCACCGCTGTTGTTCAGACCAAGTGCCAGTTCCCGCAGCAGTTCCGAAGGAGCATAGCCCCCATCCAGTGCCGAGGCCCTGATGAAACGAATATCATTTGTCACTTCCAAAGACTCCAATTCAAAGGTCCCTGCCTGTAGTGGGTACAACTGAACTTTACGCAAGAGATATACATTGTACTCTCTACCCTGGAATTGCTCTTTAATAGCATCCATCTGGT
>JBASZQ010000077.1:0-20373 GCA_049661025.1 Chitinophagaceae bacterium
GATATACACCCTTCCCTCAGGAGAAATACAGATGTCTCGTAAACGGCCCCAATTACCACGGTAAAATTGTGTGACAGATTCAACGCCGGTACCCGCGCTGTTTAATTTCAGTTGGTACAAGGTTGCATCTTTCAATGTGGTCATCAGGATGGAGTTATTCCATGCAGGTATCCTGCTGTTATTGTAATAATCCATTCCGGCAGTGGCTACCGTTGAACCACCTGAACTCCAGATGGGTTGTGCAATATTATTTGTTGTGCAAAAACTTGTTTCACTGCCATCACAGGGGCCATTCACATTGGGCCATCCATAATTTCTTCCTTTCTCAATCAAGTTCACCTCGTCCTCAATACTGGGTCCATGTTCTGATGTGAACACGCGGCCGTTGATCACCACCAATCCTTGCGGATTACGATGACCCAGGCTCCAGACAGGATTATTTGCAATTGGATTGTCGGCCGGAATACTACCATCCAAATTGACGCGCAGAACTTTTCCAGCCAGCGAATTACTGTTCTGTGCCAGCCCGGTGTTGGCCGCGTCTCCTGTGGTGATAAGCAATTTGTTATCTGCGGTTATCCATAACCGTGAGCCATTGTGAATGTTCGCCGCAGGTATATTGTCCAGGATTGTCAGCGCATCAGAGAGCGCATTGTTGCGGAAAGTGAAGCGCACCACTTTTTCTGTGTAGGTGCTTGATTTCTGGTAGTTGTACACTACATACAAGAATCCGTTGGTCAGGAAGTCGGGGTGTTGTACCATACCTAATAATCCACCTTCGCCTTGTGAAACCACGTCACTAAGTGTTGTGGTGAACACGGTGGTACCATCCAGCGGATTGACCTTGCTGATCCTTCCACCACGTTCCGTCATCCAGATATGGTCGTCTTTTCCCCAAAGAATTTCCCAGGGAAAACTCAATCCGGTCTTCACAATTCTCAGGTTTTCTGTGGGCCATGGGTTCGGATCCGGCGGCGGCACCGTTTCCTCTTCTTCTTTCTTGCAGGCGAATACGCTGATGATCAGGAGAATAGCGATTAGGTTTCTCATATAAATATTTGAACAACCAAGCGGTTCAAATAGTTTGCCAAATGCGCGAAGCCCGCTAATAGCTAATAGCTAGTAGCTATTAGCGTCGCCGCCTCCTGCACCTCCACACTGGTAATTGTATGCTGTCTGCCAGGGTAGAGTTTCACGATTAATTGTGCACCCATTTCCTTTAGGATGGCTTCACTCTCATGCACCCTTGACACAGGCACATGCGGATCCGGATCACCTGAGCTGATCAATATCGGCGTTCCGGAAAAATCTCCCTGGTAGTTTTTAAGATCGATGGTCTCGCCGATGAGACCGCCTGTGAAAGCAATGATTCCCCCGTAGCGTTGCGCCTTACGTGCGGCCGACTCAAGTGTTAGACAGGCTCCTTGCGAGAACCCTGCGAGATAAATATTTTCAGCAGGGATACCGGCATTGGTCACTTCATCGATCAATCCATGTACGGTGTCAATGGCAGAACTGAGCCGGGGTTCGTTTGCCGATGCAGGTGCCATAAAACTGTAGGGATACCAGGTATTGTTGGTGGCCTGTGGCGCAAGAATGGCGAAGTCTTTCAATGGCAGATACTCTTTAAGATCTACCATCCCGCGAGCATCGCCACCCCTGCCATGAATGAGGATGATCGCCTTCTTCGCCTCTTCAATTCGCAGACCAGCTTCCAGTATATTTCGACTGTGCATTACCGGTAGTTTTGCCAGTTGATCTCAATGGGTTTCAGTCCGAGTTCTATTTCCGCGCGATTCGGCTCCTGCCATTCGGGAAGTTTCAATGCTTCTCCAAGGTGGGCAACATCTTCATCAATCGCAAATCCCGGTGGATTGGTGGCCACTTCAAAGAGGATACCGCCCGGCTCTCGGAAATAGATACTGTGGAAATACTGCCTGTCTAAGACCGGTGTTACATTTGCTTTCGCCTGCAACAATTTTTGCTGCATTTGCACGATGGTATCGTCATCATTCGTACTGAAAGCAACATGGTGTACGGTACCGGATCCTTGCAATCCTCGAAGCCTTTCCGGCTCACATACAATGTCTACCAGATCCCCGATCTTTCCACTGGCAGAGTAACGGAAACGGTTACCTGCTTCTTCGATCTTTTGGTGATCCATATAAGTGGAAAGCAGTCCGGCCGTTTTTTCATAGCCATCTTCTGATAGTGTAACACTATGAAATCCACGAACACTGTATTTTTCTTCTACGTTGCCATAGGTGAAGCCTGGCCTGCTGTCCTTATTGTTTTCGATCAATTCAATACCCAGTCCATCCTGGTCCTCAAAATAAATGAAGGCCTCGCTGAACCGCTCCTGTGGCTGCTGGAACGGCACCCTGAATTTTTTCAACCGTTCCATCCAATACCCCAATGATCCCTCAGGAATAGAAAAGGCTGTAGTAGTCAATTGCCCCTTGCCATGCCTGCCTTTTACAAGATACCCATATGGGAAGAATGTGAGTATGGTGCCTGGTGCCCCAATCTCATTGCCATAGTAGAAATGATATACATCCGGAGCGTCAAAGTTTACCGTCTTTTTTACCAGCCGCAACCCCAGGATACCCGCATAGAAATCAATATTCTGCTGCGGATCATTGGCCATTGCGGTGACGTGGTGCAAGCCGTTAATTAGTTTCATAATTCAACATTCAAAATTGAATGACAAAGGTACGGCCGGGTTGTTCGGTGGGGAAGGGGGATTTCAGGGGGAGCGTGGTATATTTCAAGGAAGAAGATAAAGGGAGAAGTGCGAAGCGGCCGCTCTTCGCACTTCTCCCTTTATCTTCTTCCTTTACATCAGATCTTTCCGTTCTTGATTTCCTCCACAACTCCCGGATCTAACAAGGTCGAAGTATCACCAAGATTCTCCGTTTCACCTTCAGCAATCTTGCGAAGGATGCGGCGCATGATCTTACCACTTCTCGTTTTAGGCAGGCCGCTGACAAATTGAATTTTATCTGGCTTGGCAATAGGACCGATGATCCGGCTCACCGTTAACGTAATATCCTGCCGCGCGAGTCCTTCATCACCATGCGTTCCGGTATAGATCACAAAGGCATAAATACCCTGGCCCTTGATATCATGCGGATAACCAACCACCGCACTTTCTACTACACCGGCGTGCATATTGATCGCATTTTCCACTTCAGCGGTACCAATACGGTGGCCACTCACGTTGAGTACGTCATCAACCCTACCGGTAATACGATAGAATCCGTTTTCATCACGGTGACAACCATCGCCCGTAAAATAATATCCCGGATAAGTAGCGAAGTAATTTGTTTTGCATCTCTCATGATCACCATAAGTGGTGCGCAGGATAGACGGCCAGGGAAAGCGCATGCAAAGATTGCCGCTCACATTGTTGCCTTCAATCTCTTTTCCATGTTCATCCAGCAACACGGGTTGCACACCAGGCATGGGCAGGGTAGCATAGGTTGACTTAGAAGGCGTCACGCCCGCCATATTAGAAATCAGGCAACCGCCCGTTTCTGTCTGCCACCAGGTATCCACGATAGGGCATTTGCCTTTGCCGATGTTTTCATCATACCAGTTCCATGCTTCTTCATTGATGGGCTCTCCCACAGTGCCCAACACCTTCAATGAGTCTAAATGTTTGCCATGCACCGGGCCCAATCCAAATCCCATCAGGCTGCGGATAGCCGTAGGCGCAGTATATAAGATGTTAACCTTATACTTGTCTACGATCTCCCAGAATCTTCCCGCATCAGGCCATGTAGGTACGCCTTCAAACATCAATGTGGTTGCACCCGCACTCAACGGTCCATATACAATATAACTATGGCCCGTGATCCAGCCGATGTCTGCCGTGCAAAAATGAATATCACCAGGTGTATATTGAAAAACATTCACGAAAGTATAGTTGGTATACACCATATAGCCCGCACAGCTGTGTACCACACCTTTTGGTTTACCCGTGGAGCCGGAGGTGTACAAAATAAACAACGGATCTTCGGCATCCATTTCTTCCGCGGGGAAATCAGGATGGCCATGGGTTTCCACTTTCTTGATTTCATCTTCCCACCACACATCGCGGCCTTTGATCATGGATACCGGGGTACGCGTACGCGTGAGTACGATGCATTTTTTCACGAATCTGCACTGCACCAGCGCGTCATCGATTACACTCTTCAAAGGAATTTCTTTGTTGCCACGAAACGCGCCATCACAGGTCACCACAAATTCTGCATTCGCATCCCACAACCGGTCTGCAATACTCTGTGCACTGAATCCTCCGAAGATCACGGAATGAATCGCGCCCATCCTTGCACAGGCCAGCACTGCAATCGCCAGCTCAGGCACCATGCCCATGTAAATACACACGCGGTCGCCTTTCTTCACACCGTTATTCTTCAACACATTACAAAACTGTACCACCTTAGTATGTAACTCCCGATAGGTTAGGATTCGATGATGTTCCTCAGGATCGTTGGGCTCCCAAATGATCGCAGGCTTATTACCTAACATGCCGAGATGTCTGTCCAGACAGTTCTCCGTGATGTTCAGCTTGCCCCCCTGGAACCATTTTACATTATAATCCTTAAAGTCCCACTCGAGTAATTTATCCCAGCGCTTGCGCCAGTAAAAATGACTGGCGATATCAGACCAAAATCCTTCCGGATCTTCAACGCTCTTTTTATAGGCTTGTTTGTACTGATCGTAACTCGTGATCTGGTAAGGATAATGCATATGGCAATTAAAATTCAAAAGTCAAAAAAACAGGGCCTCTTCCACCTTCTACCTTCATCTTCTCCCTTATCTTAGAGAATGCACGCTAAAGATAAGGAAACACAAAATATATGGAAGGTCATCGGTGCATCTTCCGTGGGTACTTTAATTGAATGGTACGACTTCTACATTTTCGGGTCCCTGGCCACGGTGATTGCCAACCAGTTTTTCCCGAAAACCAATCCCACAGCGGCTTTGCTGAGTACGCTGGCCACCTTCGCCGCAGGCTTTATCGTAAGGCCTTTCGGTGCACTGGTGTTTGGAAGGCTCGGTGACCTGATCGGCAGAAAATATACCTTCCTGCTCACCCTCATCCTTATGGGTGGGTCAACCTTTGCAATTGGTCTAGTGCCTTCTTACGAAAGCATCGGCTTTGCCGCACCCATTATTGTGTTGATCCTGCGACTCTTACAAGGACTTGCCCTGGGGGGTGAATACGGCGGTGCTGCCACTTATGTAGCCGAACACGCGCCACCCAACCGGCGGGGATATTTTACTTCATGGATACAGACCACAGCAACACTCGGACTATTTGTTTCATTAGGTGTGATCCTGCTGACGCGGCATGCATTGGATCCCGATCCGCAGCTGTCTATCGCGAAGTTCAACGATTGGGGCTGGCGCATTCCCTTCCTTGTATCCATTCTTTTGGTCATCGTGTCTATTTATATCAGGATGCGAATGAAAGAGTCGCCACTTTTCACCAAACTGAAATCTGAAGGCAAGATATCCGTGAATCCGTTGAAGGAGAGTTTCACGCACAAGGCTAACCTAAAGATGGTATTGCTTGCACTGTTTGGCGCCACAATGGGCCAGGGCGTGATCTGGTACACGGGGCAGTTCTACGCGCAGAGTTTCATCGAGAATGTTTGTAAGATTGATTTTGATCAGAGCCGCACCATCATCATCTGGGCCATCTTGTTTGCAACCCCATTATTTGTGGTGTTTGGTTCCTGGAGCGATAGGGTGGGGCGCAAGTGGATCATGCTGGTGGGAATGCTGGCGGGGATTTTGTTTTACCGGCCGATTTATAATCAGTTTCTGATTTTATCTCTTAGCAATCTGCCAGCGCAACAAATGAATGCACCAGCTTCCGAAGGGCTTGCAGAACGTAAAGTAGTGCTCCTTCCAGGATCCATGGATTCACTAGTGACCACCTCCGCGCTGTATGTTTACCCAGAGCAGTTGCAATTCAAACAGGTGCGGACTGATACGGTATTTAAAAACGGCCCTGTTCATATAGGCGAGGCAAAAATCATGGAGAAAAAATTGTTCGGATCAGTCTATTGGAAATTCGTCTTTCTGGTCTTCATGCAAATTGTTTTTGTGACGATGGTATACGGACCCATTGCGGCTTTCCTCGTGGAGATGTTCCCGACCAAGATCCGGTACACGAGCATGTCTCTCCCATATCACGTGGGTAATGGCGTTTTCGGCGGACTCACGCCATTCATAGCTACGTTACTGACTACTATCTATACAAACGACAAACTCGTGGGGCTCTGGTATCCCATTATCATTGCGGCTGTGAGCCTCGTGATTGGTACATTGTATATCAACAACAAGATTGATCCTAACGTCAACGATTAACCGATATGAATACGATAAAAAGATACATGGGCGTCGTATGGATGCTGTTGGGGCCCGTGGCCATATTTTTCCTGGTGAGTACCGCACTTGCAGAGATCGCTAAAAAGCCGGTCATAGACACAAAGATTCAATGGGGCGTGTTTGTGGTGGTATTCATTCCCATCGCCATTGGGTTAATGATTTTTGGGTATTATGCGTATAAGGGGGAGTATGATCATATTCCGCAGAGTTCTGAGGAGCTTTGATTGGAATCCTGGAATCCTGAAAATCCGGAATCCTGAAAACAGGAGTAATCTCCGCTTTTCAGGATTCCACTCTTGGATTTCAGGATTCCAAACTCCAGAATTTCTGGTTTCCCAGATTCCAAGATTCCAGGCTTCTATTTAAGCATCAACTTGCTGCTCTTCACATTATCCGAGCTCGTCCCAATAAACACCGTAAACTCGCCTGCCTCAGACACCCTTTGCAGATTGTTGTTATAAAACTTCAAATCATCTTCCGTGATCGTGAATTCCACCACCTTACTTTCTCCTTTTTTCAAGAAAATCTTCTGAAACCCGATCATTTTCTTCACCGGCTGCGTCACAGAAGCATACACATCGTGGATATACAATTGAACCACTTCTTCTCCATCATAATTACCACTATTCGTTACCGTTACCCTTGCTTTTGTGGATTGTCCTTTGGTGATGGTGCTATTGCTCAGACTCACATCGCCATAATTAAACTGCGTATAGCTCAGGCCATAGCCAAATGCATAAAGCGGTGTATTGGGCACATCAAGATAGTTGGAACGAAATTTCGCCGTTGGTCCATCGCCTTGGGGCCTGCCCGTGCGCTTCACAGAATAGTAGATCGGAATTTGCCCCACATTCCGTGGGAAGCTCATGGGTAGTTTGCCGGATGGATTATACGCACCAAAAAGCAGATCAGCCACCGCATTGCCGGTTTCATCGCCACCAAACCATGCGAGCAAGATTGAATTGGCGATTTGTGATTCTCTCTCAATGGTGAGTGGTCTTCCGGTTAGCAGCACCACCACCACTGGCTTACCTGTTTTCACCAGTGCTTCCAGAAGTGTGCGCTGGCTTTCAGGAATGCTGATGTCTGAACGACTGGCGGCTTCTCCAGTGAACTCAGAGCTTTCACCGAGTACCGCAACCACTACATCGGCTTTGGCTGCCGCGGCAAGGGCTTCGTTCAGCAATTGCTGGGGATCTCCTTTTTCATATTGTTTACCGAACACGCTAACGTTTTTCAGCAGGTTGGTATCTTCTGTAAGATTGGCGCCACGGGCATACAAGATGGATGCACTGCTACCGGCGGCATCGGTAATGCCTTTCACTACAGACACGCCATGATCAGCCACACCACCTACGGACCAGGTACCCATCATATCCTTGCCATAGTTGGCTAATGGACCTACTACAGCGATGGTGCCGGATTTTTTCAACGGCAAAAGGTTGTTGTTGTTTTTCAACAATACCATAGAACGCTGGGCAAATTCACGCGCAGCAGCAACTTTATCTGCACTATGCACTTCATTTTTTGCACGTGTAGCATCGAGGTATCGATACGGATCTTCAAAAAGACCGAGTTTATATTTTGCTTCAAGGATGCGCCTGCAGGCATCGTCAATTTCCTTTTGTGTAACCTTCCCTTCAGCGAGCGATTTCTTGAGGGTGGTCAAAAATCCTTCGCCCACCATATCCATGTCCACACCGGCTTTCAGGGCAAGGGCAGAAACGGTCTTAAGATCGCCCACGCCATGGTCAATCACTTCATTGATGGAAGTATAATCCGTCACCACAAATCCTTTGAAGCCCCATTCTTTACGCAGCACGTCGTTCAACAGCCAGCGGTTCACGGTAGCGGGTACCCCATCGATCTCATTAAAAGAAGTCATGATACTACCGGCGCCTGCATCCAGTGCTGCTTTGTATGGCGGGAGGTAGGTTTCATACATACGGAGCCTACTCATATCTGTGGTGTTGTAGTCTCGTCCTGCTTCAGCAGCGCCATAGAGAGCGAAATGTTTCACGCAGGCCATCAATGTAGTTTTATCTGCCAGGCTCTTACCTTGATATCCTTTCACCATCGCACGGGCAATAGCGGAACCAAGGAAAGGATCTTCACCAGAACCTTCGGAAACACGGCCCCAGCGCGGATCGCGGGCGATGTCCACCATCGGCGAAAAGGTCCAGTTCATACCATCGGCAGTAGCTTCCAATGCAGCCGTTCTTGCCGTTTTCTCGATCATCGACATATCCCAGCTGCTGGCCAATGCGATGGGCAGAGGGAAGGTAGTCCGATAACCATGAATGATATCTGAACCGAAGATCATCGGGATTTTGAGCCTGCTGTTTTGCATCACCAGGTCCTGGGCCTTGCGGATATTTTCCACGCCGGAGATACCGAACATACCGCCAACATTTCCTTCCTTGATCTTCTTGTCAACATCGGTGGACACCACGGATCCTGTTGGCACACCAAATCCCGGAGTGATGAGATTGAGCTGACCGATCTTTTCATCGAGGGTCATTTTTTTCATCAGCTCATTGATGAACGTATTCATTTTTGCATCGGTTTGGGCGGAGGCGGATACCGTGCAGAATATCAGTAATGCAAGCAAAAAGCGGCGCGTCATGGTGGGGTCGTTTAGGCAACAACGATACGCCAAAATTGCGAATTTCCTAGTGAACTTTGTCATTAGGCATTCGGCACTCGGCATTGTAGAGGAATTTGTAATTTGGGGCATGGACCAAACCAAACTAGGCATAGGTACCCGTCTTCAACACACCCGGATGGGACCAGGCGTAATCGTTGGCGTGCGCTACGCCTGCTACCTGATCTCTTTTTTGAATGTAGGTATCAAGGAGGTAGAAAAAACGGATCCCGATTTGGATGAGATCCAGCCGGAGAATGTCACCGCGGAAGTGGAAACAGTGAGTGAGGTGGAAAGCTCCCTGCTACGGATCCTGCGCCTCTGGGGCGGTATCACGGAACCGGTGGCCCTGGGTGACCGCTGGCAGAATGGTACAATGATCCTGCAGCCTGCAGATAAAACCCTGAAGGGAAAGGATATTCCGATAGAGGACTTTTTTCATAAGATCGTGATGCTGCGGGACAGGCTTCGCGTATTGGAGCAAAATATAAATAGCAGCAAGAATCTTTCTGATGAGGAGAAGGTTAACATGCAGCAATACATCACGCGTTGCTACGGCTCGCTTACTACCTTTAATGTGTTGTTCAAAGACAAGGAAGACTGGTTTGTGGGAGAGAAGAAGGGGGAATCCTGATCTAAATTGAATCATGGCGCAAAAGAAGGACATCGATCCCATGGCATTACTGTTGGATTTTTTCAACAAGATGATTCCTTTGAACGCAACTGAAGTGGATCTCGTTCGGTCATCCTTTGTTCCCCGCAATTTCCGCAAAAAGCAAACGGTATTACAGGAAGGGGAAGTCTGCACGTATTTTTATTTTGTAGCCGAGGGCTGTTTACGTATGTATAAAATCGATGAAAAAGGATCTACACACGTGCTTCAGTTTGCTGCCGAGAACCAATGGATTCTTGACCTGGGCAGTTTTCACAGCGTACAGCCATCGGAGTTGATTATCGATGCCCTTGAAAACACGGTAGCCTTGCAAATCAACCGGGATGATCTGATTGCTCTTTATCTGCGTGCACCTAAATTTGATCGCATCTTCAGAGTGCTATTAGAAAACAGCTACGTGCGCCTACAGGAGCGGCTCTTGCAAACCATCAGCTCTACCGCCGAAGCGCGTTACCAACGATTTCTGAATGGATATCCGCAACTCGTCAATCGGCTTTCGCAAATTCAGATCGCTTCTTACCTTGGCATAACGCCGGAGTTTCTAAGCCGGCTGCGAAACAGGTCGGTCATTTCTTCCAGGTCAAAATCTTAAACCAGATCAATGGTTTCCGATTGATCCTGACAGAACTTTGTACAATGAAAATTGCATTCATCACCAGCGCTTTTGGAGTGTTTTTTGCTTCACTCGCCACATGTATTCCGGCCTTTTCCCAGGCCTTTGTTTTTAGTGGGAAGAGTTTTGTAAGTAAGAATGTCAAGGCTTCTGTCGTGAAGTTTCAAGGTGCCGAGGTCATGAAAGTGGAACGTGATCTGATTGCGCTGCCCTTTGATTCCACGAGGATGGGTGCCACCGTAGACGAGGCCACATTTGTTAAGTTGAACAATCAGCTTTTTGAGAATGGCACCATCGAGGTAAAAATGTGGAGTCAGATTCAGGATCCATCGCCCTTCCGACAGGCGCGGGGATTTATTGGTATTGCATTTAGAATTGCCGATCAAGATTCTGCGTTTGAATCTATTTATTTACGGCCGCAAAATGGTAGAGCAAAGTCGCAGTTTGCCCGTAATCACACGGTGCAGTATTTTTCTTATCCGCATTTTAAGTTTGATAAACTTCGGCGTGATCATCCCGGTGAATATGAATCATGGGCGCCGGTTGGACTGGGCGAGTGGATTACTATACGGCTTGTAGTGAAGGGCAGCCAGGTGGAGATGTTCATCAATGATGACAGACATGCGGTGTTTGTGGTAGAGAAATTGAAAGGTGTTGTTAACCGCGGCGCAATTGGACTTTGGGTGGATATTGGGACTACCGCCTATTTTAAGGATCTCAAAATTGTACCGCATGACTAGAATTCTTTTGGTCTTCTTTATATGTGTTGGATTGCAGTGTTTCGGCCAAAACACGCTACGGCATTTTATGCAGCAGCAACCTTCTCCTGCTGGAGCTGTTCCTTACGGCAACAATCCATCTGCCGGTCATTATGTGAAAGCTGATGATGCCAGAATCTATTACGAGGCCTATGGAAAAGGGGAGGTCTTGGTATTGTTACACGGGGGTGTTTATGGATCAACGTATGAGATGTATCAATTGGTCGATAGTTTATCGAAGTATTATCGGGTCATTGCAGTATCTACACGAGGGCACGGTAAATCCGAGATCGGTCATAGTCCTTACACGTTTGAACAAAAAGCCAATGATGTATTGGCGGTGATCAATGATGTAACGAAGGATAGCGTGATGGTTGTTGGGTTTAGTGACGGCGGATATGCGGGTTATAAGTTGGCTTCGATGTATCCCGCACGCGTAAAAAAATTAGTGGCTATCGGTGCAGGTGAGCTCGAGGCGGGAAAGCGAAAATTCACTTTTGATCTGCCTTATGCCATGAGTCTCGACAGTCCTTATTTCAAACAGCAACAATCATTGATGCCTGAACCACAACGGTTGCAGGCGTTTTGGACAAAAATGGAGGCATTTTACAATTCGGTTACGGTGGGCAAAGAGCTGCTTTCAACTATTAAATGTCCTGTGTTAGTGATGGCCGGAGAGCTGGATATGAACTCACCTTTACCTACAATACTTTCCGCATATGAACATATTCCCAGGCATCAGTTATCCATCATTCCCGGCGCGTCGCATCCTGTGTTTTTGACAAATTTTCCAGCGGTTTGGGCAAGTTTGGCGCCGTTTCTTAGCCAGTAGGCACTGGGCATTGAGGTATTTGCCGGTTCGGTAAATTCGAATTTAAATCGCAAATTTTATATTGTTATTTCCCTTATTTTTGCTCCCCCAATGGGGAATTAGCTCAGCTGGCTAGAGCGCTTGCATGGCATGCAAGAGGTCGTCGGTTCGACTCCGATATTCTCCACAAGCCCTCCGATGACCATAGGAGGGCTTTTTGTTTAGTCTCCTTTTTGGTTTTTATTATATATCCCGTCTCTGCAGACCGTTAGTATGCTGCAAATGCACTTGTTGTTGTGATGAATGAGATTGACGTTAAATGCAATTTTTGTACATTCAGATCAAACAATCTACATGAGTAATGCAATTAATTGGTTTGAGATCCCAGCATCGGATTTTGACCGGGCAAAGAAGTTTTATGAAACTGTACTTAATATTCAGATGATGATGCCGTTTCCGGGCATGAAATATGCGATGTTTCCGGCTGATTCAGCCTCCGGAAATGTTGGTGGCGGGCTCATGGAGGAAGAAGGATTTGAGCCATCAACAAAAGGCGCGCTGATTTACCTGAATGGAGGCGAGGACTTGGCTCTGCCTTTGTCAAGAATTGAAGATGCCGGAGGGAAGGTCTTATTACCGAAAACATCCATTGGTGGAAATGGGTTTATGGCAAGGTTCATCGATACGGAAGGTAATCTTGTAGCACTGCATTCTATGAAATAGAAATTGTGGGATACAATGAAACGATATCGAACAAAATACGAGAGGCCCTCGCTGATTATAGTAGAGTGGAAGAGAAATTTATGTTTGGAGGCGTTTGTTTTATGGTAAATGATAAAATGTGTGTTGGGGTATCAGGAGATGAAATGATGTGCAGGATTGATCCTTCAAAGGAAGAAGAAGCTCTTTCTAGAAATGGATGCCGTCCTATGGATTTTACAGGACGCCCAATGCGAGGTTATGTGTTTATTAGTGAAGACGGTTTGAAGCGAAAGAAAGACTTCGATTACTGGATTTCACTATGTATTGAATACAATGCAATTGCAAAGTCCAGCAAGAAGAAAGTAAGAAAGAAATAAAACTCGTTGACGAATGATCCTGATGCTGGTTTGTATTTATTTGTTTACATCCGGACCTAAGCCTGAAGGCGTATGGACGGCGGAGTGGAAGCCTGATGGATCCATATTGACACTTGGTGGAGACGATAGTACGCTGTGGATATATAATGGTAATGATCTTCGTTTGTCCAAAACCGTTAGTGTCAATGCGATGGTTCTTAGCCTTGCATGGCATCCCAGAAAACCGCTGCTTGCTATTGCTACCAGAACTGGTGTTCAGTTCTGGAATCCGGATACGGGAATTCTAACAACAGCTATAGGTTTCAGTTCAGGCGGGCGCGGGATAGGTTGGAACTATGATGGCAGTTTGCTTGCTTTAGCAGATGGGAATGGGGTTATTCAAGTTGCTGACGCCGATGGTAAGGTGATCCGCTCAATACCTAAAGAGGATCGCAACAGCTATCTGACTATGCACTGGCATCCCTTCAAAAACCTGATTCTTACCGGAGGCGATGATCTACGGATCTGGGATACCGCAGGTCATGCACTAAACATTTTCAGGCACCGAAATGAGTTTACAGGTATCCTTTCAGTAAGATGGCATCCTTCTGGAAATTTCTTCGCGGTGGGTGACTACGGCCATGAAAAAGAAGGCATGCCTACAGTGCTTCAGTTTTGGAAGGCCGATGGCACCTTGATCAAAACAATTGCAGGGCATCATGCCGAGATTCGCAATATGCGTTGGAACCATGATGGGAGCAAACTCGCCACCGCGGCGGATGGATTGCGCGTTTGGGATAAAGAGGGTAAACTGCTTCGTGCAATGCCAACCAAATATCATCTCTGGGCCCTTGCCTGGAGGCCGGATAGCAAACAGATCATATCCATGCCTTTTGAAGGTGGTGATTTGTTGGCATGGTAGTACTAAGGGAACCTGCAACCTCCAACCTTCTTACTGCAACCTCACTTTGATGTCTTTCCATCTTACTTTAATCCCACCGCCATCATGGATCTGCAGTGCAATAAATCCATCACCCTTCCCGATCTTTTCATCTTTGATATAGATCATCTGATGACCATTGAGATAAGTGGTTACTTCATCGCCCTTCACTACAAGTTTTAATTCATTCCATTCATCCACCTTCAGCCATTTTTCGTCTTCGGCCTTGGGTTGGATCAGCCAGCCCCTGCCATAGGATTCATAGATGCCGCCGGTATGGCTGTTCAACGGTGCTACCTCGCACTGCCAGCCACTGATCTTTGTGCCTTCAATGGAGGAGCGAAAAAACACTCCACTGTTACCATTGGCTTCTTGCTTGAACTTCAGCGTGAGTTCGAAATTTTTATATGCCTTATCTGTAGATAAATATCCATATTGCTTATCCGGCCCACTCTCGCAAACCAGTTCGCCATTTTCCACATACCATTTTTCGGTGCCATGGGCGGTCCAGCCTTTCAAGTTCTTGCCGTTAAATATCGACTGGGCTTTTTGTGCATGCGTTGCAATAGATACCAGGAGCAGGACTGCAAGGAGTATTTTCTTCATCGAAAAAAAATTGTCTGTCAAAGTACAAAGAAGTTGCCATTTCACTGCGCAGAATTGATTTCAGGCTTTTTTTCGCCCGTTAAAAGAGACTTGTTGTCCGTTTTAGTCTTTTTAACGGTTTGCCGGTTCATCTTCTACAGAAATTGTGACCAGTGTGTTTCAAGTCTATTTTCATTCAACGTCAGTCGGCCCCGCTGTCTATCGGGGCCTTTATTGAGTCCGCCTGATCTAGATTAGGGATGAGAAATACCTTAAACGTTCTTTGGCCGCTTGGCCCAACTGTTTTAATTTGTATTCATCTCCCCTTTGACGGCCTGCTTACATCAAGATTCAACTATCCTTTTTAACAGTTGTGTTCATCGAAATTGAATGGCATGAGGATTTTTTTAGTACCTGCTTTTGTATTGTGTTTTGCGATCACTTCATTTGCACAGAAAAAAAATAATTTGTCGAACCCCGGCAAATGCGCTTCCATGGAAGTACTCAACCGGCATCTGGACGCCGATCCGGTGGCTAAGCAAAGGTATGCGTCAAGACTAGCTGCGTTTAATACAAAAGTAAAACAGCAGACATCGCAACAGCAGCGGCTCAGGCTCAACCTCGTCAACACGTCAGTGCCTGTTGTCATTCACATTGTATTGCCTGATCCGTCTGTGGTGACCGATGCGCAGATCAATCAGCAGATGCAGATCCTCAACGCTACTTTCAACGGTACACAATCAGATGCAGGAAACATCCCTTCTTATTTCGCCGGACTTTTGGGCAACACCGGCATTCAGTTCTGCCTTGCGCAACGTGCACCCAATGGCGATGCCACCAATGGTATTCTTCGGAAGACCACTACCAGGTCTTCCTTTAATTATCTCACCGAGGATATCAAGTACAGCGATGCCGGTGGTACCGACGCATGGAACACCGAAAAATATTTCAATATCTGGATTTGCTTGTTGGCTGATAATATCCTTGGATACGCCAGTTTTCCTGGCGAAGGTTTGGCGGTTGAACAAGGTGTAGTGATCGATTATCGTTCATTACCCGGCGGCGCCTATACCCAGTACAACCAGGGAAAAACGCTTGTGCACGAAACAGGACACTATTTTAACCTTTATCATATTTGGGGCGATGACGATGGCCGATGCACAGGATCTGATTTTGTAGATGATACGCCGAATCAGGGCGATGCCACTGAAGGATGTTTTACCGGCATCCGTACAGACAATTGTACGACAAGCGGCACAGGTATCATGTATCAAAATTATATGGACTATAGTTTTGATAACTGCCTATTGTTGTTTACGACCGGACAGGCCAGCCGGATGGTTGCCGCTGCAGAACAGTTCCGGCCCGGACTTTTCCAGTCTGATGGCTGTACGCCGCCTATTATAAATGATCTTGACCTCGCAGTAACTTCTATCCTTAGGCCTTCCGCCCGGGAATGCCAGAATACAGTAACCCCCGTGGTGATCCTTGCCAACAAGGGCCGACAAACAGTGACCTCTGCGAGCATTCGGTTTCGGTTAGGCAATACTGTTAGTGTATTTCAATGGCAGGGTTCGCTGCCGCCAGGCGCGCAAACATCGGTATCTGTCAATGCATTGCAACTTCCATCTGGCAGGTCCTCCATTTCAGCTGTAGCATTTGCGCCCAATGGCGGAACCGATGGACGGGCAGATAATGATAGCCTCAGCCAGCTTGTGACCTATAACGCTCCAGTATCAGTTTTTTCCGAGGGATTTGAAGCAGGATATCCGCCTCTCAATTGGGATATCGTAAATCCTAACCAGGATTTCGCATGGTCGCGTTCTACATTGGCGTCAAAGTCCGGTGCTTCGTCTGTGTATTTTAATAATTTCAGCAGCAGTAGGATCGGGCGCAGGGACGATCTGCGTATGCCGCAGTTCCGTTTCACCAATGTAGACTCTGCATTCCTGAGTTTTTGGGTAGCTGCAGCGGCTTATTCGCCACTAAGTACACCCAACAACAATTGGGATACGCTGGAAGTATTGATCAGCAAGGATTGCGGGGTTAGTTACACTTCCTTGTACAAGAAATGGGGAAGCACCCTTGTCACCAAACGCACAGAAGTGGTTGATCCCTACACCCCAGCAACTGATGAGTGGCGGAAGGATTCGATTGACCTTACGTCGTATATTAACCAGGGCGACCTGATCATGGCTTTCCGCAATACCACTGGGTTTGAAAATAATATTTATATCGATGATGTACGGCTGCGTACCATCAGTATCAATCCCAACCTGAAAGCAAAGGGATTCTTGGTGACACCCAATCCGGCAAGCAGTTACATTGAAGTGCAATTCTTTCCGAATCCTGTTGATCTGGAATCTATTCAGGTGTTCAACAGCTTTGGACAACCCGTGCTGACTCAAGTTACAGGTAGTACAGGATTGAATTATTATCGATATGATATTTCTGGTTGGGCGGCAGGTATGTACATTGTGCAGGCGAGATTCAGGAACAGGATTGAAACCCGGAAGATTATTAAGCTATAAATGCTAGTAGCTAATGGCTAGTGGTAAAGCTCCGTAGGATTCGATTCTTTTGGACAAATTCCATTCCGAATACCGTCCCAGGGCGTCAAATAGGATGGTTGGTATACCTAAAGCATGCGCAGCCTTAATTTCTGAATCGGGATCATCGCCGATGACCATTACTTCATGCGGTTGAAATGCATAACGGGTAAGGATATCCGAAAACACGTCTTTTTTGGTTCGGGCGTCCTGCATCGGATCCACGATATGGGTCTCCTGGAACAGTTCACGAATCCGCATGCCATCGATCTTGCTTTCCTGTAGCTTCGTAAAGCCGGTGGTTACCAGAAATTTCGTTTGAGGTAGGGTTAGTACAAGCTGAAAATCAGGGAAGGGCTCGATAGGCCCGTTATAACTGAGATTTTTAAGCAACTGAATACCGCCTTGCGTCAAGGCATCATTGAACCCGAACTCAGCGGCCACCACCTGAAAAGGTTTGCGCTGGATGGCATCTTTCACTGCGTCCATCTGTTCTTGTAATTCACCGCTATCTTCAAGCATTGAAAATAGAGGCGCAAACAAGGCCGCCCCGATACTATGAACAGGGTAGATGGTATTATCGAGATCAAAGATTAACGCTTTACTCATGGCACTTAAAAATAGCTATTAGCTAATAGCAAATAGCTAATATGTTGTATCTTTTTGCAATGAGAAAACTGCTTTCCATATTTTTCTTTTTTGCTTGTTCGCCAATTTTTTCGCAGCCCATCGTGCAAACCCAATCGGGAAAAATTTCCGGGACGATGTTGTCTGACGGGATCCAGGTATATAAAGGCATTCCCTTTGCAGCAGCGCCTGTTGGCGAACTGCGATGGAAGGCTCCGCAGCCGGCGAAACCGTGGACAGACGTGAGGGCATGTACGGCTTATGGCGCCAGTCCTATGCAAGGTAAGCCAGCACCTTTTGGTCCATGGACCTGGGGATACCTGATTCCCAAAGAGCCCATCAGCGAGGATTGTCTTTACCTAAATATTTGGAGCGGTGCGAAGAGTAGCAAAGAAAAACGCCCCGTGCTGGTCTGGATCTATGGAGGTGGGTTCAGTTCCGGCGGTAGTGGCTGCGCCATCTATGACGGCGAAGCGATGGCAAAGCAGGGTATTATATTTGTCAGCATCAATTATCGTGTGGGCATCTTCGGATTCTTTGCTCATCCGGAACTAACGAAGGAGTCGGGCCATAATGCTTCCGGCAATTACGGACTGATGGACCAGGCTGCGGCACTGCTGTGGGTGAAGAACAACATCGCTGCCTTTGGAGGAGATCCCGGTAACATCACTATTGCGGGTCAGTCTGCAGGTTCTATGAGTGTGCATGCCATGGTGGCTACTCCGTTGACCAAAGGGTTGTTCCATAAAGCGATTGCACAAAGTGGTGCCAGCATGACCCGTGAGAATGCGTCTTTGAAAGAGGCGGAAAAAGACGGGGAGCGAATAGCCGCAGGTGCAACATTGGCGCAACTTCGTGCATTGCCAGCCGAGGTATTGATGAAGAAGAATGGTGCATTCAGCAGACCCATTATTGATGGCTATGTACTTCCACAACAAATTGCAGACATCTTTGCGCAAAACAAAGAGAACGATATAATCCTGATGACAGGCTGGAACCAGGACGAAGGAATGATATTTGGTCCGGCACAAAACGCGGCGAGCTATCGCGCGGGCATCGGAAAGCAGTTCGGTAAAGATTCGGTTATGGCACTCCGTTACTATCCAGGATCCACGGATGAAGAAGCAGCCCGTTCAGCACTTTATTTATCCCGCGACCAAATATTTGGTATGCCCAACTATATCTGGGCCAGCACGCAAGCAGGAAAAAATCGAAAAGTGTATGTGTACCGGTTTACCCGGAAAGTGCCCGCCACGGGTGAGTATGCGAAATATGGCGCTTTTCATACGGGGGAGGTACCGTATGCGTACAACAACCTGAAATCTGGCGACAGACCGTATGAGCCGTCTGACCAGGCGTTAGCAGATCTCATGAGCAGCTACTGGGTGAATTTTGTAAAACATGGAGATCCCAATGCCAAGGGGATGCCGCAGTGGCCAGTGTTTCATAATGACAGCAAGAAGGTGATGTTGTTAGACCTGAAGCCGGAAGCTACCGTGATGACGGATGCTGCACAGTTGAACTGGTTATATCAAACCATGAAAAAATAATTATGCTCGACCTTGGATTTGTAACCGCGATTTTTGCGGACGATAATTTTGAGACCGTGTTGGATTTTGCGTCCAACAATGGATTCGCTTGCGTGGAAGTGATGTGTTGGCCGAAGGGGCTGGCAGAAAGGCGCTATGCCGGCGTTACGCATATTGATGTGGATCAGCTGGATGACGATGCTGTTAAAGAGATCCAGGTCTTGCTGAAAAAGAAAGGCGTCTACATCTCAGGACTCGGATACTATCCCAATGCACTGGATCCCGATCATGAGAAAAGGGATTTTTATTTCGGACATATTAAGAAAGTGATCACGGCAGCTGCTCGGTTAGGCGTGCCTGTGGTGAACACATTTATTGGCAGGGATCCGCGTTTAAATCTCCAGGAGAACCTGGAACAATTTAAGGCGTACTGGCCGCCAGTTATTGCACACGCGGAGCAGCATGGGGTGAAAATCGGGATCGAAAACTGTCCGATGTTATTCACGTATGATGAGTGGCCCGGTGGGAAAAACTTGGCGATCAGTCCGGCCGTCTGGGAGCAGATGTTTGAGATCATACCTAGTGCGCATTTCGGGCTCAACTATGATCCATCACATATGATCTGGCAACAGATGGATTATCTGAAGCCCTTGCTGGAATTCAAGCATAAGCTTTTTCATATTCATCTGAAAGACGCGAAAGTTTTTAAAGACAAGCTGGACCGCGTGGGGATAATGGCGACACCACTTGAATATCATTCACCCAAGCTGCCCGGGCTGGGTGATGTGGACTGGAAGAAATTCCTAGATGGCGTCCGGGAAAGCGGTTATACGGGACCGGTAGTGATTGAGTTTGAGGATAAGATGTATGAGACGAGTAAGGAAAAGGTAGTTGAAGGGATGCTGAAGGCGAGGGATTTTCTTCAGCCATTGTTTTGATGCAGTATTGGAATCCTGGAATCTGGAAAGCCCGAAAACCGGGAATCCTGAACTTCGGAATCCAGGATTCCAGACTCCAGCATTCAGGATTTCAAAATTCCAGGATTCCAGGATTTCAAATAAATGATCATGACTACCAGAAGAACCTTCATCCGCAACACTTCCCTCGCCGCCGGTGCGTTTGCCCTAAACCCTAGGACACATTCCCCAAACCCTTCAGACACCATAAGGGTTGCTTTAATC
>JBASZQ010000078.1:0-4077 GCA_049661025.1 Chitinophagaceae bacterium
AGGCCATGGTAGATGCTCCAAAGTCTGGTGAATCAACCGGTTCCGGGGCAGCAACGCCAAAAAAACCAGCTACTCCCGCACCTGCAACAACCACCAAATCGCCGGCGGCTAATACCGGAGCGGACAAGCGCAAGTAAGAGAATTCGAAGGCTCGGTAAAGTTTTTATATTTTCGTTCCTGACAGGGACCTTGTTCCGGTCTAAAAAATTGCGGATGACCATTTCCAATGAAACTAAGATAGGTGCGCTTGCTGCCGTAGCCATCACCCTGCTTGTGTTGGGCTTCAATTTCCTGAAAGGGAAAAACATGTTCAACCGAAAGCACGAAATATATGCAGTCTTCAAAAAAGTAGACGGCCTGGTTACCTCAGATGCGGTTAAGATCAATGGTCTGGATGTGGGAAAAGTATATGAGATCACAGAAGTGGATCCCGAAATGACCGGCATTGTCATAACCATCAACCTCACAAAAGATGTGGCCATCCCAGACGATTCATATGCCGTGATCAACTCCAGCCCGCTGGGTTCTTCGGTAGTGAATGTGGTAAAAGGGAAAAGCGCCAACCTGATCAAAGAAGGGGATACCCTTCGGACCATTGCCAGTGCAGGATTACTGGATGATTTGAAATCCAGCCTCAATCCAACGTTGAACAGTGTGAATGGCACCCTTACCTCATTAGATTCACTGGTAGAAGTAGTGGGCGGAACCATGGATCCTGCCACACGTAAACACCTTCAGGCCATGATCGCTAACCTCGAAGCGTCAACCAAGGCCCTCAATACCCTGATGGCTGTAAACGGTGCCATCGGCAAAACGATGGCGAACATGAATGCCATCACAGCAAACCTCAGCAATGATAAGGATACCATCAACCGGATCCTCGGCAATGTGGAGAAAGCAACGGCCAATTTTGCGGCCATCGATATCAATCCTACTTTAACAAAGCTTGAGCAGACAGCTGACCAATTGAATACTACCTTAGCAAAGATCAATTCTAATGAGGGCAGCCTGGGCTTACTGATGAACGATAAAAAATTATACAACAACCTTAATGCAACAGCCAACAGCATGAATGTGTTGCTGCAAGATTTCAGGTTGCACCCCAAAAGGTATGTCAGCTTCTCCGTGTTCGGCAAGAAAGACAAAAGCGAACCACTGACCAAACCGCTTGAAGATTCACTGCAAGCGCCTACTCCCAGTACCGAAAAGAAATGACCAGAGTTTTTCTAGCAACACTGTTTATTGTATTCTCCCTGAATGGTTTTTCCCAAACCAATACGGACACATTGCCGCTTAACACTGCGGATACCGGGAGGGTCATCCGCTTGATACGTGCCAAAACTTTCCGATTGGTTAAAGTGGACAGTGTCAACAGTCTGACCCAATTGATCGGAAACGTTGTATTGGTGCAGGGAAATACAACTTTTTACTGCGATAGCGCTGTTCAGGATGAACGACTGAACCAGATTGAAGCATTCGGAAATGTACACATCAACGACGCAGACAGTGTGCATACCTATTCACAGTATGCGAAATACCTGGGGAATACCAAGATGGCTTATCTCAAAAAAAAGGTAAGGCTTACAGATGGTAAGGGAACCCTCACAACGGAAGAGCTGGAATACGATGTCAGTTCAGGGATCGGTATCTATAAGACACCCGGCAAACTGGTGAACGGAGAAAATGTTTTGACCAGTAAAGAGGGATACTACTATTCCGATACCAAGGAAGCTTATTTTATCAACGATGTGAAACTGGTTAGTCCAGACAGAACCGTAGCAACGGACACGCTTTTGTATGACATGCAAAAGGATGTATTCACCATCGTCTCCCCTACTACCATCAATGATGGAAAATCCGTGATCCGAACCCGGGCGGGAATCTATGATGCTAAAAATGGGCTTGCGGATTTTTCCGAGAGAACCACGATACTTGATAGCACGCAGGAGATCACGGCAGATCGAATACGGTTCGATAAAAAATCAGGGGAAGGATCAGCAGAAGGAAACGTCATATACAGAGACACTGCGCAGGGCGTTACGATTGTGGCAGGAACAACTGCCTTTAACAACAAGACCAGTAAAGTATTGGCCACCCGCAAACCTGTGATGATCATCAAACAGGAAAATGACTCAATCTATATTGCAGCGGATACTTTGCTCTCTTCAAAAAGAATCAACAATCAAAAAACCTTGGTTGATTCTGCTGCCGTAAAAATTAAGGACACCTTGCAAACTGTTAAGAAAATGGACGTGAAAGAAGCAGACAGTATACGTTTCTTTCAGGCATATCATCACGTTAGAATTTTTTCTGACTCCTTACAAGGTGTTTGCGATAGTTTGTACTATTCTGCTGAAGACTCTACATTCAGGATGTACACAGACCCTATTGTTTGGTCTACCAATAACCAGTTGTTCGGGGATACGATTTACATGACCACGCGCAATAAGAAACCGGATCAATTGTATGTTTTTGAAAATGGTTTTGCGATCAGTAGAACACGCGAAAATTTTTACAACCAGATCAGGGGGAATAGGATCAATGGTGGTTTTGCGAATGGGGAAATAGAATTCATGCGGGCCAAAGGCAATGCTGAGAGTGTATATTATCTGCAGGATGATGACAGTGCATACATCGGCATGAACTATGCTAAAGCAGATGCCATCACCATGTTGTTTGGTAAGGAAGGACTTAAACGGGTGAGTTGGGTGAATGCTGTTGAGGGAACCAACTTTCCGATGAATCAAATTCCGGAAGACAAAAAACAACTTCGATCATTCCGATGGGTTGATGGCAAGCGGCCAAAGAGCAGGTTGGAACTGTTTGAGTAAGTATATTTGTGGATGCTGAAGAGAATCAAAGGTCGCTTACTCACACCGCTGCAAAAAATTATCCATGACAGTCGCTCCCTGGGTATCATTTTAACACTCTGCACCTTGCTTTCCTTGTGGCTCGCCAACGGCAACTGGGGCCAGCAATACCTGGGCCTATGGCTTGCCGAGACCCATTTTCCGGAAGGTCTGCATTTGCCCCATAGTGTACTGCATTGGATCAATGATCTTTTGATGGCCATCTTTTTCTTCCTGGTGGGTATGGAGATCAAACGGGAATTGCTGGATGGCGAGTTGAAAGAAATGAAGCGTGCGTTGTTGCCCATCTTTGGCGCCATTGGCGGAATGATTGTTCCTGCAATGCTTTATAATCTTTTCAACAAGGGCACGGCCTATGTTGGTGGCTGGGGAATCCCGATGGCTACTGACATTGCATTTTCATTGGGCATTGCATCCTTATTGGGAAAACGGGTTCCTGTATCCCTGAAGATATTCCTGACGGCACTTGCCATCATTGATGATCTCGGTGCCATTGCCATGATCGCGATCTTTTATGGTGGTCATATCCAATGGGGATACCTCGGTGCTTCACTTGCTTTGCTGACCGTGATTTATTTTATGGGGAAGAAACAGTGGCCACTGTTTATCCGTGTTGTAATTGCATTTGTGTTATGGTATTGTGTGTTCAATTCCGGGGTGCATGCCACGGTGGCGGGGGTATTGTTTGCATTTACCATACCCTTAAAAGAATTGGTTCATCTGGAACATCGGCTACACGTGCCCGTTAACTTTCTTGTATTGCCCATCTTTGCACTGGCCAATACTGCGATTGTGTTACCAGAGGATATGATGGGTGCCCTGCAATCCACGCTCAACTACGGAATCCTTGCGGGACTGGTGATCGGTAAACCGCTTGGGATTCTGTTGTTTTGCTATGTACTTGTTCGGCTGGGCTGGGGAAAACTACCATCCAATGTGAACTGGATGGAAATGGCTGGAGTAGGCATGTTGGCAGGCATAGGCTTTACCATGTCTATATTTATATCCATGCTTGCTTTTTCGGATCCTTCTGCACAGGATGCGGCAAAAATTGGGGTGCTGCTGGCCAGTCTCGCCGCCGTGGTGCTCGGAGCAATTACCTTACGTATATGGGGAAGCAATTCCGAATAGCCGGATGATCTACTTCATCACAAACCGGACTGAAATACCCACTGCAGCGGGCTCAAAGCCTGGTTCCCTGGAAAGG
>JBASZQ010000079.1:0-17276 GCA_049661025.1 Chitinophagaceae bacterium
TTGCCAGATCTCTATCGGGAGTATCTTTTGGATAACCTTTCCGGACGCCGTTGTTACCTCGAGGATCACCGGCATCGCCATCTGCTCTTTATTCATTAAACTGACTACTACCCCGCCCTCAGTAGTCTCTACATTGGTAATGGCCTGGTCCAGTTTGTAATTTTCGAGGATCATGCCCTTCCAAAACCAGTAGAGATCCTCACCAGTACTGCTTTCAATGCTGCGGAAGAAATCCCAGGGTGTTGGGTGTTTATAAGCCCAATCCGCCACATATTTCCTAAAAGCATAGTCAAACCTTTTTGCTCCCAGGATATGACTTCTCAGCAGATACAGCGCATAACCAGGTTTTGCATAAAGGTTGATCCCGATATTGCCTTCCTGCATTCCATCAGGCGTCAAAAACACCTTCTCGGCCTCCTGACCCGTCATTCTCCGTCCCGCCATCAGTCCGTTCATCGGAGCTTGCTGAAACTCCCCCTTGTTGAAGTCGCCAGAAGAAATCTCATTTATAAAGGTGTTGAACCCCTCGTCCATCCATCCATATCTGCGCTCATTACTTCCCACAATCATCGGAAACCAGGTATGGCCAAACTCATGGTCCGTAACGCCCCAAAGATCCTCTCCCGTGTCTTTCCAGCCACAAAAAACAATACCGGGATACTCCATTCCACTCACATTGGAGGCTACATTCACCGCAGCAGGATAAGGAAACTCAAACCAACGCTTTGAATAATTCTCGATGGAGGTACGTGTAAACTCGGTGCTCCTCGTCCATCCATTGGGTGTGGCAGATTCTACGGGATAGGCTGACTGCGCAAATGCAGCTTTACCACTGGGAAGGCTGATCTTTGCACCATCCCAAATAAAAGCTTTTGAACTGGCCCAGGCAAAATCACGGGCATTTAGGATCTTGTATTTCCAGGTGAGACTAGGCTTTTTTACCGTTGCAGCTGGGTTTCCGATCTCCTCCTGTTTCTTAATCACCACCGTCTTAGTGCTCGCCTTGGCTTCCTGGTAACGCTTCAATTGATCCGCCGTCAGCACTTCCTGGGGATTGGTTAATTCTCCCGAAGCCACCACCACGTGATCAGAAGGAGCCGTGATGCTGACATCGAAATCCCCATATTCAAGATAAAATTCAGATGGTCCGAGATACGGATCTGAATTCCAGCCTCTTATATCGTCATATACACACATGCGGGGATACCATTGCGCCATTGAAAAGATTCGTCCCTTAGCGGTATTCACCCAGCCGGTACGATCTGCGCCATGTTCCGGTACCACATAACTGTAATCGATCCTAACCTGCATCTTAGCCTTTGAGGCCAGTGCCTTGGCCAAACGGACCTGCATACGGGTGTCATTTACAACCGTATCCAGCGGAAGTTCTTTTCCGGCCTCATCCATCACCTTTACCAGTTCAAGTTTGAAACCACCCGGAAATTCACTTTGGCTATTGCCATAACGGCTCCTGCCACTTGCGGGTAGCTTAGCGAAACCGCGAGAGGATGGGTTGAACAGATTCTGTTCCAGTATCAGCCACAGATATGATAGCGCCTGGGGACTGTTATTGCTATAGGTCATGACCACCGAACCTTTCACTTCATTTTTACTTTCGTCCAGCGAAGCAGATATCTTATAGTCTGCCCTGTTTTGCCAATAAGCTGGCCCCGGCTCGCCTGCTCCATTACGGATCATATTGGATCCATACGGATAGGTTGAAGGAGCGAAAAGATCATAGGGATTGTAAGTAGATTGTGCCGTAACCGTCACATAAAAGAAAAGCAGGAAGGTTCCTGCAATCAGTTTTTTCATCTCGATTGTTTTAATAGACATCCGCAATTTATCAAATTACAACAGGCTTTCCAGTAATTTTTTACCATCGGCTTTGTAGCCATTATCGTCTGCTGTTTTGGGTGGAAGCTTGATCAGCCTGTTCAGGATCTCTATGGCCTTGTCGCTCTGGCCGTTAGCTTTATATGCTTTAGCCAGATCCAGATAATTGATCAGGTAATTGGGATTTTTTCTCCGGCATTTTTCCATCCATTCAATGGCCGATGCATAACTGGTAGATGGCAGTCCGCCAAAAGCCACCTTGAGTGCTGCTTTTTCCGGCACACTATAGCCGGTTACATCTGCATTCCATTTTCCAAGTAAGTGCAGCGACTTATGATATAATGAGTCTGTGGCCAGTGATTTGTCGAGGTATTTCCGGATATCCTTGATTGCATCCATGCGTTCCTTTAGCCCGCTATTTACCGAAGAACGGGATAAAGCAAGAGCCATCACATAGTTTGCATCCGCATCCTGGTCATTGACCTTTAACGCGGTTTGCGCAAATGTTGTAGCCGCGTCAAAATATTCCTGTCTTGATTTCTTGTCTGTGAGACGGTTCCCAATAATTGTGTTTAATTCACTGGCTTTGGTCAGTGCTTTAATATCTGTGGGCGATAACTGTAAGGCTTCCTGGTATTTTTTCAGTGCTTCAGCATCTTTCATTTCCTTTTCCAACTGTGCACCTTCTGCCAAAAGATAGTTGACATCCTGCGCCTGGGTATTGAAGCAGACAGAACAAATGACGATGAGGGTAAAGATTTTCTTCATGATTCAAATTGCTTGTGCCATGACACTTTTAACTGACCCTGAAAGTTACCAACCGGAGGATTTACTTTGCTTATGGATATGTTAATTTCTGTAATCTTTGGGAAACTGGTCTTGGCCCGGCTTCCAATCTTTAAGCAAACGGTTTCAAGCAGGGGTGTGGGTTCTTGCATGATCTCTTTCACTAACGCATAGAGGGCCGTATAGTCTACCGTTTGGTCAATGGAAATGATTTCTCCCTCGGCCCTGTAAACTACCTGCATATCAATATCGAACTCACCGCCGGCAATCCTCTCTTCTTTGTGAATGCCATGAAATGCAAACATCCGGATATGGTCAAGGCTGATCGTAAACAAACTCATTTTTCTTTCAGTTTTTCTATATACAGTTCTGAAAAATTCTTCGGAGAAAAAGACACTGAATCTATTGCCAAGGTATGGGTGAGATCAAAATTGCTGTAACTGGAGTCATTGATCCGAAACAACAGGATCTGGGCACCCCATCGTTTCCCATCTTCACTGATGCTGGTAAGGCCAACCAGGAAACTGTCGTTATTGAGCCAATCTGCCCATTCCGCCTGCCGGCCTGGTGTATTGAACATGAGTTGCTTTCTTGTCCGTTTTACTTTGTCTCCTAGAATCACTTCCTGGTCAGCATCCCCTCCTACCAAAACACCATTGTCAAGGAAATGATCATAGCTGAACAAATCTATATAACGGTTACGATCAGGTGAAAAACGAATGTATCTGGTAAACACCGCAGAATCCTCTTTTGCAGTTGCATCGGGCAGTTGGTCGAAATGCAGGCTGACACCTGAATATCGAAAATTACCTAGGGTGAATTGTTGGTCTGACCGCTGGTAATACGTCAGCCACTGTTTCAATCCATCAGGGACATCCCCCTGAGAAAGGGTATCATTCTCTTTGTATGCATCAAGTTTTTTCTCACTGATGACGGTTGATCCGTCTGCAGACTTATCCCGGTTGTTGCAAGCCGTGACACAGATGATCAAGATGATGAGTACTAAAAAGCTTGTTTTGTGCATGTCTCAGGGGGTTCCAAAAAACATATAAGCCACGATCACCGCTGTAATGATTCCCACCAGATCAGCCAGCAGCATTGCCGGGATTGAATAGCGGGTGTTTTTTACACTTACAGCCCCAAAATAAACCGCAATTACATAAAAAGTGGTATCGCTGGAGCCCTGGAATACTGCAGAAAGCCTGCCCGGGAAGGAATCTGCACCATACTTGGTCATTGTGTCCAGCATCATGCCCCGGGAGCCGCTACCGCTGAGGGGCTTCATCAAGGCAGTAGGTAATGCAGGAACAAAATCGGTATTTAAACCCAACCATGAAAAGAACATGGCCAATGCGTTTGTCACATAGTCAAAAGCGCCTGATGTACGCAAAACACTTATGGCCACCAGCATAGCTACCAGATACGGAATGATTCGAATCGCGACGTCAAATCCTCCCTTTGCACCTTCTACAAACGCTTCAAAAATATTGATCTTCTTCCACCATGCACCAATCAAAAACACCAGAAAGATGAGCAGTATTAATCCACTACTCAAAATGGCAGAAAACTGTTCCATACCGGCACGGTCAAGGTATCTCGTCATATAGGCGATTAGTGCGGCTATGATGCCGGAAATACTCAGGATCCACCCCAAGATCACGGGTTGCAACAGGTTGATCTTTTGTTTGAATGAAACGATGAGGAGGGCAGCCATTGTAGCTGAAAAGGTGGCGATCATGCAAGGTATAAAGATGTCTGTGGGGTTCAGTGCAGGAGGTTTAACGGCAGCCCGCATGGCAATGATGCTGATCGGAATTAAGGTAAGTCCGGATGCATGCAGTACCAGGAACATGATCTGGGCGTTACTCGCAGTGTCTTGCTTGGGATTAAGTTCCTGAAGGCTTTCCATCGCTCTTATACCAAATGGCGTTGCGGCATTATCAAGGCCCAGCAAATTCGCAGAAAAATTCATCATCATCTGGCCCATCGCCGGGTGGTTCTTCGGCACTTCCGGAAACAACCGGGAAAAAAAAGGTCCTACGATTCTGGACAGAAAACGGATCGCTCCAGCCTTCTCCCCTATTCGCATGAATCCCAGAAACAAAGCCATGATCCCAACAAGCTTCAATGAAATATCTACACTATCGCTGGCCGACTTGAATATACCATCAACCACTACTTTTAAGATCAAGGGATCATTCAGAAACGCCCATTTGATGAAGGCGATCAGGAAGCCGATGAGAAAAAATGCAAGCCAGATATAACTAAGCGTCATAATAACCGGATTGGGCCCAAGTTACATAATCCCGCCTTCACTCGGCAATTGAATCATAATAGCCTATCTTTGCACCCTCAAAAAAATAGCAAGCAATATGGCATTACAGGCTGGTATCGTTGGTTTGCCGAATGTTGGTAAGTCTACCCTCTTCAACGCGCTTAGCAACGCAAAGGCGCAGGCAGCAAACTTCCCCTTCTGCACCATCGAACCCAATATCGGTGTGATCACCGTTCCTGATGAGCGACTGATTGTTCTGGAAAAGCTGGTAAAGCCCAATAAGGTGGTGCCAACAACTGTAGAGATCGTTGACATTGCTGGTCTGGTGAAGGGTGCAAGCAAGGGCGAAGGGCTGGGTAACCAGTTCCTGGGTAATATCCGGGCCACAGACGCCATCATCCATGTGCTGCGCTGTTTTGAAGATGACAATGTGATCCATGTGGACGGCAATGTTAACCCTGTACGTGATAAGGAAGTGATTGACACCGAGCTTCAATTGAAAGATCTGGATAGTGTTGATAAGAAACTGCAGAAGCTGGAGAAGATGTTAAAGACGGGCGACAGAGATATCCAGCACGGGCACGAAGTGTTGAAAGGATTAAAGGCCCATCTGGAGCAAGGAAAAAATGCACGGGCATTCGAGGTGACCCCAGAAGATAAGGAGAAGCATCTTGCTGATTTGTTTTTACTAACGTTGAAACCTGTACTCTATGTGTGTAATGTAGATGAGAAAAGTGTGGTGAAGGGAAACGTTCATACACAGGCAGTGATGGAGTCAGTGAAAAATGAAAAAGCGGAGATCATCTTTATTTCAGCTGAAATTGAAAGTGAGATTGCGGTGATGGAAAGTTTTGATGACCGGCAGATGTTCCTTGAAGATATGGGTCTGTCTGAAAGCGGTGTGGCCAGATTGATCAAATCCACGTATAAACTACTAAACCTGGCTACCTACTTTACTGCTGGCGTTCAGGAAGTAAGAGCCTGGACGATAACAAAGGGTATGCTTGCTCCACAGGCAGCAGGTGTTATTCATACTGATTTTGAAAAAGGATTCATTCGCGCAGAAGTGATCAAGTACACAGACTTTGTTCAATATGGATCAGAAGCAGGTTGCAGGGATAATGGCAAACTCGCGGTGCAAGGTAAAGATTACCTTGTGGAAGACGGGGACATCATGCACTTCAGATTTAACGTATAAAAAAAAGCCGATCAACTGATCGGCTTTTTTGTGCTAATAGCTATTATTGAAAACGAAGTACCTGGTTAACCACGTGCAATGTACCGTTAATCGCATGCCTATCAACAGCAACGAAACCGGCAGGTGTGGCATTGGCCAATCCCTTCACACCTGTAGTGGAATTCAGGGTTAAAGTAGTACCTGGAACAGCTGCCGTCAAGAGCGTTGGCACAGCAAGGTTGGATGCAGGAATATTGGGTGAGAATACTCTTGTACCCAGTCCATGATAGCTTACAATTGCCCTTACGGTCTGCACTGGCAGAAAGTTAAATGCAGCAGTAGTTGGGGGTAAACCCAGTGCAGGTAACAAAGCCCTGAATGCAGCATTCGTTGGTGCAAAAATGGTCAGGTTTGGACCGATAGGTAGATTCATCACTGAATCCAGTTTGTTCAGACCGGTTTGACCAGAGTCAGCACGGGTAATTGCTGCCCTTAAAAAAGTAAGGGTGGTATCTGCATTGATCAGAGCGGACAGTGTTTGTGATGGAGGAGAAACAACCCTTGCTACACTATGGATCACTCCATTGGAAGCCTGGATGTCTGCCTGTGTCACCGGTATGTTATTCACCCATGCCTGACTGCCCCTTCTTGAAGGGAAGTTAGACAACCTGACAAAAGGTGCAGGTGAACCGGGGGGAGAAAACAAGGTTAACGCCTGCAAGTTTGGAAAAGCCTCAGGAATGCCAGCAGCTGGCACCTTGCCACCCAATACGTGGTACTGGATTAAGGGAGTCAGGGTGCTGACGGGCAGCGAATTGATCACCGCGATACTTGGGATACCCGATGCCCGAAAAGCCGCATTGTTTGGCGCAAAAACAGTAAAGGTCTGTGTTTGGGTAAACAATGCATCCGCCATACCAGCACGGTTGACAGCAGCTAACAAGTATGAATAAGTGGTGTCATTAGTGATCACCTGTCCAATAGAGTTTCCTGTGGGAATCTCCGGTGTTGGCAGTGGTTCCGGATCCGGAACGTCTTTATTACAAGATGTCATTAATAACCCTGTGGCCATGGTGGCCAGCATGATATTCTTTATATGAAATTTTTTCATGATCATTTCTGTTTTCACTCCGGTTTAGAAAATGTTATACGCAAAACGAACGTAGTACAAACCACCAATGGATGGGTTACCCATTGCTGTGATATAGTATTGATTCAACAAATTGTTTGCACCAATGCCAATCAGTGAACGTATCGCCGGCAGTTTATAACTTACCTGAGCATCCAGGTTATGGAAAGCAGGTACCGTTCCGGAAACGAAATCACTTTCATAATCAAAAGCATCCTGCCACCTGTAAGCTATATTGAAAGAGACGCGTTTTTTAGGTCCGATGGAATTATTACCAAAAATCACATTGTACCTATATCTTGGAGCATTGAAGAATGCCACAAAGTTTTCAGGCACATCCTGTAACACATCTGTAGAAGCATTGAAGTTTACAAAGAAACCTCTGTTTAGCCTATACTCAATCGTTAATCCCGCACCATAAGTCTTAACCTTCGCTGTAGTATTCACAGGAATGGAAAGTGTGCGAAGGTTTGAAGCCGTTACAGGACCTGATGGAACAATCTTCTGACCAACTGCCCTTCTTACAATGAAATTGGTATACTGACCAAAGTAGCCGTAGGCATCAATCAACAACCTGTCTTTTGACAACAGACCCTTGTATCCCACTTCAATGGATTGAACGCTTTCAGGTTTGAACGTTTCAAAAGTTGACTGTTTAGGAGTTGAACCAAGTGGCAGATCATATGGCGGGTTTCCACTGAAATTATAGATCTGGCCAAATACTGGTAAACCACCCAACAAGGTCTCACCACCACCTACACCCAGACGGATATATTGTTGTTGTGTTGATGGGAAACGATAGGCTGTCTGATAAGATACCCGTATGTTGTTGTTCTTCGCTACCTTGATAACGGCTGTTGCCCTTGGCGTAAAACGACCTTCAAAGTTTTGGTTTTTATCATAACGTCCGGAAACGTTCAGCCTTATCCTGTCTCCGATATTCCGACCCAATTGTACGTACGCACCCCACTCATCAATGGGAATGGTGCCCGCAGTATCAATGAATAGCGTACCCTGAGAGTTAAGCACAAAACGGCGGAAGTTACCGCCAATCAGCACATCGGCCACTTTACCTGTCCACTGGCTCAGGTTATACTGACCTTCTATAGCATAGAGATCAGACTTATCAAGGAACAACGCTCCGCCCTGGCTAATAGGTGTACTTCTGATCTTGTCATAGATCGCATTATAGGCTGCAGTGCCGGGTTGAGGCGTACCTGCATCCGCGATGGCTCTGGCGGCATTGTGGGCATCATTGGAAGCAAGGCCGTTCAATGTACCATTAATATATGCCTGCCAGTATTGCGGTGCCCAGGTTGCAGTTCCTTTAACTGTTTCGTTGAAAATCCTGGAGGCAGCAGTCAGGTTATAAGACTGACCCGCATTCTCCTGGGTTGTATAAGCCCTGATCAGCCAATTTTTACTGTTCAGCTCTATTTTGTACTGACCCATTTTCAGGTCTTTCAAAGAGTACCTGTCTGAACCAGTATACACCGTATTACCTGTTCCCCAATAGCCAGCCACAATCAATTCTGTGTTGCTGGAAACTTTATAATGCAGAGAACCGGTAACCTTGAAGTTGATCGTATTTGGATCTACCACCTGTCCTTCCCTGAAACCTGTCCTTGATAAGCCTGGTACACCTGCTGCAATGATGCCATCAATTGTATTTCCCAAAAATGGTGCCTGTGCCTTAATAGAATTCAGGATAAACGTGTTGGTACCTGGATCCAGCAGAGTCTCATCGCCATAAGCATTCGCTCCATTGTAAGCAGGATCCGTGTCACGGGTTCCGGGAACGATCTGCCCTACGGTTAAACCATTCGCTGCAGATGGACGGGTATAGTTACGCTGATCATCAGCCAGCCAGTCTTGTGCCTGGATGAATTCACCGGTAACTTTGAATGCAAACCTTTCAGAGATCTTCTGACCCCAACGGGCTGCAAAGTTATAATATGGAGAGGCCGCACGATGCTTATTGTCAACGTGCATGATCCCCACTTTGGATTGGAAAGAAAATCCTTCATATTTGAATGGATTCTTGCTGTTGATCAGCAGGGTTCCGTTCATTCCTCCAGGGCCATAAAGCGCCGAAGATGCGCCAGGAAGCAGTTCCATACTCTCCACATCCAATTCGGTAATACCTACAATAGCACCTACGGAAAAGTTGAGACCAGGAGCCTGGTTATCCATACCATCAACAAGCTGGTTGAAGCGGGTATTACCTGAACCGGCAAAACCACGGGTTGTAACTGTTTTGAAAGTAAGGCTCGATGCTACCAGATCTACCCCCTTTACGTTACCAATTACATCATAATAACTGGCTGCAGGTGCCTGGCGGAGGGCATTGATCCCTATCCTTTCAATAGTCACTGGAGACTCCAGTGCCCTCGTTTGGGTCCTGGTGGCAGAAACCACAATCTCCTCTGATAAAGTGGATGTGCCTACCACATCTACATCAATTACATCTGTTATGGATTTAACCGCCACCTCTTGGGTAGCGATACCTACGCCGGAGATTACCAGCGTGAATGGATACTTTGTGTTGGAGGGTACACTCAGTGCAAAATTGCCATTGTCATCAGTAGTAGTACCTATTTGGGTACCTTTAATAGTAACGGAAAGTTTTCCAAGAGTCGCAGTGGAACCCGTCCTGACTTTACCATTAATTACATTGGATTGAGCAAAAGCAACCGAAGAGTACATGACCAACACCAGCAGAACCAGCATGTTGCCAAGTCGTTTCATACGCAGTCTTTTTAATTCAGTTGGGTTGAAAATTATTGGGCAAAATAGGAATAGTTAACCTTATGCCAAAAAAAATTAAACAACAGCAAGTTTAGAAATTGGTTGAGTGCCGGGTTGGATTTACTTTAGCGGCATGAGCGCATTTGAATTTCCGCATCAAACTTCATTCTACAGGGGAAAAGTAAGGGATGTCTATGGCATCGGCCCTGAACACCTGGTGATGATAGCCAGTAATAGAATCTCGGCTTTTGATGTTATCCTCCCCAAACCGATCCCGTTTAAAGGGCAGGTTTTAAACCAGATTGCCGCGTACATGCTTGGAGCTACCCGCGATATATGTCCAAACTGGCTGATGGCTACGCCAGCACCCAACGTTTCTGCCGGCCTGAAATGCAAACCATTTAAAATTGAAATGGTGGTCAGGGGAAACCTCGTAGGTCATGCATGGAGAACTTACCAGCAGACGAACATCCTTTGCGGGGTCAAAATGCCAGCCGGTCTGAAAGAAAATGACTTTTTCCCCCACCCCATCATCACCCCCTCCACCAAGGCAGCAGCCGGCCATGATGAGGATATTTCTGCAGAAGAGATCATTTCACAGGGTCTCGCAACCCCCGAAGAATGGGATCAACTATGTCATTACGCACTGGCATTGTTTGAGCGGGGACGCCAAATTGCGTCTTCACGCGGTCTGATCCTGGCAGATACCAAATATGAGTTTGGACTGCTGAATAACGAGATCTGCCTGATGGACGAAGTACATACACCAGATTCCTCCCGTTATTTTTATGCCGATGGTTTTGATGAAAGACAACAGGCCGGTCAGAAACAAAAACAACTAAGTAAGGAGTTTGTCAGGGAATGGCTGATCGCTCACCATTTCATGGGTAAAGAAGGCCAAACGGTACCGGCTATGGACGAGGACTGGATCTATACCATCTCGCAACGTTACATTGAGCTGTATGAAAAAGTAATTGGACAGTCTTTTCATCCTGAACCGATTTCCGATGAAGAGGTTAAAAACCGAATTGAGTCCTGGATCAGGACTTTAAACATCTGACCATCGTCCCCTAAAAGATAAATACATGAAGTACTTATCCTCGCTATTGCTCTGTCTTACCGTACTGAGTTCACTGTCCCAGGAAAACACTCGTCTGGTCATTGGCACCTATACCTCAGGGAAAAGCGAAGGCATTTACGTATATGACTTCAACCTGAAAACAGGAGAAGCTACGCGTGTATCTGTTGCCAGGAATATCGTGAATCCCTCTTACCTGGCCGTATCGCCGGATCAAAAATTTGTTTATGCGGTCTCTGAACAGAATGGCGGCGGAAATGCGGGGCAGGTATATGCATATGCTTACAACAAGGCTAACGGTGAATTGACCTTTATCAATAAACAACCTTCCGGTGGAGATGATCCTTGTTATGTGTCTGTCAGTAAAAATGGGAAATGGGTTATTGCGGGCAATTATAGTTCCGGTTCCCTGAAAGCATTGAGAAGTTCAGGTGGTCATTTATTTGACGAGAACAAAGCGATCCTGCATGAGGGTAAGGGCTTCAATCCTGACCGCCAGGAAAAACCGCATGTGCACGCTACATATCTTTCTCCGGACAATAAGAACCTATATGTTCCGGACCTGGGTATTGATCAGGTTGTCATTTATCGTTTCGACAGTTACAGCGGCCAATTGACCCGAAAATCTACAGTGTCCTTGAAACCCGGGGCCGGACCAAGACATATCGATATTCACCCCAATGGAAGATATGCATATGTAATGGAAGAGCTGAAGGGTAATGTCAGCGTTTTCAGCATTGATCGTACAAATGGAAATTTCACTCCTCTGCAAACCATCTCGGCTGCAGCAGAAGGATTTACCGGGGATATGGGTTCGGCAGATATTCACATCAGTTCCGATGGGAAGTTTGTGTACGCCAGTAACCGCGGAAGTGCCAATGATATTGCGATTTTCAGTGTAGATCCTAAAAAAGGAACGTTGACAAAAGTGGGCAACCAACCTGTGCTGGGCATAGCCCCCAGGAATTTCACCCTCGATCCCTCTGAAAATTTCCTCCTAGTTGCCAATATGAAATCAGATGAGATCGTGGTGTTCTCGAGAAACAAGACTACAGGAAAACTAACGGATACGGGTAAACGAATTTCAGTGCCAACTCCTGTTTGTTTGAAATGGATCGCTAAGTAAGAGGACTACGCTTAAGGGTTAGGGTTGAATTGCTGCAAACGTTGTTTGGATTTATTGAAGATATACTGTCCCTTATTATGCCCTTTCCGTAATGCTTTTTGTTCTTCTTCCGGCAAGTGTATCACTTCCTGGCAAGCCGTACTGCAACAGTGTTCATATTTTTCCGCACAGGCATCACATTGGATAAAGAGTAAATGACATCCTTCGTTCTTGCAATTCACATGGGTGTCACATGGTTGACCGCATTGGTGACATTTGGCGATGATATCTCCGGATATCCTTTCCCCTAGTCTATCGTCAAATACAAAATTTTTACCGATGAATTTATTTTCCAATCCTTTCTCCTTAACCTGCCTGGTATAGTTGATGATGCCGCCTTCCAGATGGTACACGTTTTTAAACCCTTCGTGAAGCATGAATGCGCTTGCTTTTTCGCAGCGGATCCCACCCGTACAATACATGATGATGTTGGCATCACGATGTTCTTTCATCATGTCAACTGCCATTGGCAACTGCTCCCGGAAAGTATCAGAGGGCACTTCTAAGGCAGATTGAAAATGTCCTACTTCATACTCATAATGGTTGCGCATATCAATAATGATTGTGCCGGGTTGCGCAAATAATGCGTTGAATCCTTCTGCGTCAACATACTTCCCTTTGTTCCGCATATCAAAACCAGCATCTTCAATACCATCTGCAACAATCTTATGCCTCACTTTGATATCCAGTACAAAAAACGATTTGCCATTATCGTCAACGGCCATATTGAGTCGCAGGTTGTTGAAACCTTCCAGCGCATACAGAAAGTTCCTGAAAGCATCCAAGTTCTCCGTTGGTAATGAAATTTGTGCATTGATCCCTTCATTGGCTACATAGATCCGGCCCATGACGCCCAATGTATTGAGGTTGGCATATAACATATCCCGGAATGCCCTGGGATCAGGAATGTGCTGATAATTGTAAAATGAGATGGTAGTCCTTGGCGTAGGGTCATTGGCCATACGCGCTTTCAGCTCCTTTCGGGAGACGCGGTTGTGTAAGTTTGCCATGTCTGAAATTTTAATTCCTGAGGAACCCCGGTTGCATGCCGGGCAAAATTCCTAAAGCGAGGCAAAGATACAAACTCAACCTTAACGATGTAAGATCTTACGCAACATACTTCCTGCAAGGCCTGCAGAGGCCGCGGGCAAAGCACCCAAAAGCGCAGTCAATAAGATAAGCATAGCAGGTGAGTCATTTTTGACGATCAATACAGACATCCGATGGGCCAGGATATGCCCATTGCTGATACTGATCAGCCATGCCATCAAGCCCCAAAGCATAAACAAGGCAACAAAGGCTGACACCATGGCCCACACTGGTTTTTGTGGCACAAAAAAGGCCACGGTAAACGCTGCAATGGCCAAACTCCACCAGGGGAAGTACAATCCCAATGCATATGCCAATAAAGCCGTAACAACTGTGCTCACAATGAATTTCATATATAAACTATAAACTGAAATGTAGTTTTCCTTTGATTCGCTTGTCTGACGCGTCCTTTTTCTCCATGATCCACAATCGATAGTATTCGCCTTTGGACCAGTTCCCTACCAGGTCATCGTAATACGGACTCCCGGGATTTCCGCTTTGTCCGCCAGGGTATACTCCATAGGCTTCCACCGGAGTAGTCATTGACACAATCATACGCCAACTTGGACCATGAGCGTGCTTGGTGGCATTAATGATATGCTCTCCACCCCCAACGTTCAATCCCGGTCTTGCAAATGGCATCATATTGGTCTTCAGCAGATGATAGAGCGTTGTGTTCTTATACTTCCCCCATTCAAGTTTCTCTTCTGCCTCCAGTTTTTGCAAAGGTTCTGTTGCCCTGGTCAATGCCTGGGTTATGAGATCATTAAGGGTCTCTTTCTGTGGTGTATTTATGTTATCAATATAGGTGAATGATGTACTATCCTTCAATAAATATTGAGCCAATATATAATCACTGGGCATAGTCACCGGAAGGTCATTTCTCACAAGCTCATCCCTGAAAACGAGATTCATGAGAGAGTCATACCAATGTTCCAGAATGGTAGGCCCTGTTTGATCTGCATTACTGACCAGGTTCCATTTTGCAAGCATGTCAACATATTTCCTTCCATCGGCAGAAAGTTTGTTTCGGTCCACATATTTCAGAAGGATGGGGCGGGTTTGTTCAGCAAACACATCGTAGTTATCTGTCTGCAGTTTCTTCATGTCATCAACCGTCACATCGGTCATCTGTTCAAGCCTTCTGTTGATCGAAATACCGCGGTAAAGGTCATATCTCCCGGGGATAAAATAAGGATAGGTGGAATCCACAGGACGCTGGTTGGCACTGCTGATGTATCCTTGATCAGGATTCTTGATGTGGGGATTGTCATCTTTTGGAATGAATTGCTTCCACATGTACGTACTGTCTGTTCCTGGCATCACAAATCTACCTTGTCCGGGCCAGCGTAAGGGGAAATTACCCTGCTGCCAGATCGCGATGTCCCCGTCTTTGGACGCAAACAACATGTTTTGCGCAGGTTCATTGAAGTGGCTGATGGCCTGAAGATAATCCTGGTAATTGCTGGCACGGTTGAGATCATACCACATCCGCATTGGATTTGATGGAAAATGTGCGATCCAACGAAGTGCATATGCTTTGTTTTGCCTGAGCTTATCCTGAAAACTTCTATCGTACATCACGGGTCCAAAAACAGTATATGCAACGGTATCAAGGAAAGTTTCCTTACCCTTCACCTCAATTTTCTCTACCCTCTGCTCAGCATCCTTCCAACCATTATTGAACCAATACGACTGTTTAGTATTGTCTTTGAATTTGATTTCATAATAGTCTTTCATATCTCTTCCGGCATTGGTGAAACCGAAAGCAATATTGTTGTTGAAACCGATCACCACACCTGGTAGCCCGGGAAAACTCACCCCATAAGCATTGAACGCCGGCGTGTGTATCTGTACTTCATACCAGATGGAAGGAAGATTGATTCCCAGATGCGGATCATTACAAAGAATGGGTTTCCCGCTGCGGGTTTTGGATCCTGACACAGCCCAATTATTACTACCATTGTCCGGATCCGGTTTAAACGCCTCACTAAACCAGAGGGAATCTTTCCGGTGGAAATATACCGAATCTGCATTGGATGGTGCGATAGGTATCTCTGCCGACTTACTAAAAACTGTTCCTTTTGGAATGATGGGAAGCAATGAATCCTGCACTTCCGGAAACAGGGCATTAAAATCTTTTTCACCCAGGACCTTCAACAAATTGGTCTGCTCAAAATCCGTATCATACCCCGCAAGATCATAGGTCATTGCTTTAAAGAAAATGACAGAACGCAGGTTGCTCCATTTCTCCGGCTGATAACCCAGCAGTTTATATTCAAGTGGCAGCTTTGATGATGGCAATTCACTGATATAAGCGTTAATGCCAGCGGTATAAGCATCGCACATGGATTTGGTGGCTTCGTCACTCTCCCAGGCTTCCAACGTTTTTTCTGCCGCCCAGGGTATACCTAAACGTCTCTGTCTGCGGTCAAATTCCAAAGCTTTGTCGCCAAACAACTCACTTAGTCTACCTGCTGTTGCACGAGTCTGGAAGTCCATTTGCCATAACCTGTCCCTCGCGTGCAGGTATCCCTGAACAAAATAGGCGTCCTCGTCATTGTCTGCAAAAATGTGGGGGACCATGCGTTCATCAAAGTAGACATCGGTCTTCCCCTTCAAACCAGGAAATTTCAGGTTGCCATTAAAAGACTCCCCAACGGGTTCGGCATTCTGCCAAATGCCCTCCTGCGGGCTCAAGAGCCTGCCAAGGGGAACAGGAGTAGCAAGGGTGCCGTCCAGCAATACCAATATCAATATGGAGACAAGCAGGGAAAGGGTAAAAACAACTATTCGCATCCGAGCCAAAAATTAGTGCACCAAGATAAGGAAAAACAATACTGACCCGGGTTGCTATCTTTGCAAAAAGACGCTGTATGAACGATGCCGACGTAAAAAACATACTCGGTCTCAAGTTGCCCACGGACCCCCGTTGGGTTAATCTGGCTGAAAAGTCAATGGAGGAGATTCTCACGGACCATGCATTCTGCGAGCAAAAAGCTGCTACCACTTGTATTTCGCTGATCCAGAAGTTCTCCACCCTGGAAAAGCTGGTTACAGAGCTCTCCCCTATTGTTACTGAGGAATGGGGGCATTTCCGGCAAGTGTTGGCAGAATTGCACAAGCGCGGGTTGCAGTTGGGTAAACAGCGGAAGGACCAATATGTAAATAAGCTCCTTGATTTTGAACGAAAGGGTGGCCATCCGGATAACCGGCTACTCGATAAACTACTGATATCGGCCCTGATTGAAGCCAGGAGTTGTGAACGATTCAAGCGATTAAGTGAGGGACTTGAGGATCCGTATATGCGAAATTTTTATCGCAAATTCATGGAAAGTGAAGCAGGGCATTATACCCTTTTTATTGAACTTGCTGAACATTATATTCCCCGGGAAACAGTGCGCAAACGTTGGCAAGAGTGGCTCGCCTATGAAGCAGGCCTTATGCATGAACTTGAAGTGCGCGGAGATCGTGTACACTAATCTTTAAAGAAAGAAATTTCTGGTTCAAAATTCAGGAACGGATAAGATGCCTGAAGCTGCTGCAGTTTCTCAGCTTGTTTTTGCCTGAAAAGCTTGTGCGCATTTGAATCCGGTTGAAAAGGCTTGTGCGCAAGTGCCGCATTGATAGGAGCGATTTCTTTGATGAACTTCCTGCTCTCTTCATCAATGCACGATTCCATAAATTTCTCCCAGACATAGCTTGTGGCAAGGTAATTAGGATGCACCATGTCTTCCGCATAAAAACGATAATCACGCAGGTCATCAATGATGAGTTCATACGCAGGAAAATAAAACAAGCCTTCAAACTTTTCTACAAGATGATGAACTGCCTGGATCAAAATCGCCTTGCTTCTGTTATTTTCCACAAATCCGTCCCGCAGATGCCTGACCGGACTAATCGTAAACATGATTCTAATGCCGGGATTGAACATAAAAAGCCGATGGATCATATTGTCTAAAACAGCCAATACTTCTTCTACCGGAAGAAGCC
>JBASZQ010000080.1:0-33807 GCA_049661025.1 Chitinophagaceae bacterium
ACTCCATTTTAATGTAATCATTCAGTCCCCACCACTCCTGATACACAAACAGCCATTTATCTGACTTCTTTTTTGCTTTTACTAAATAAGCATTAGCATCTGTGCCGTCGGCTGTTTTAATTTTCACCATTTCGCCTTGCGCAGCATATACGATGGGTAAAGGAGACAAATGCAATGCCTGAAAGGCAGGATCACTCGCAAACGCAGCCATGTCATCCGGCGCTGCCATATCTGCAGGATGGCAAAGAATGGCTTCCCTGGTACGGGTTTCCTGTACAGGTGCCAGCAACCGTCCGGTCACCACCAATAAAACCGTGAAGGCTGTAAAGAATAGTTTATACATCATGGTTATGTTTTTTCAATGTTTAAACACAAATTATATCAATCGGTTCAAAAACCAACGATCACTGTCTGGTGGCTAGCGGCACAGGTACCAGCATTTTCGCTTCCCAGGCCTCCAGCAGTTTTTTGAGCTCTTTCTGCTTACCCGGTTCGGTCAAAATAAGGTTGTTCTTCTCCGAAGGATCATCGTCAATTCTGAAGAGAAAAGCTTCCGCTCCTTTCTCCAGATACTTCCAGGTCCCTTTCCGTATGGCTTTGTATTGGGCCCGTTGAAACAGCCTCCAGAAAAACACTCGGTCCGTGGGCAATGCGGCTCCTTTCCAATGTGACCATAAACTCATTCCGTCCAATTCCCACTTACCCTTAACGCCTGCAATATCCAGAAAACTCGCCGTCAGGTCCAGATGACTCACGGCTTCATTCACTGCCTGTGGCTTCACCACCGCCGGCCAGCATACCAGCATCGGTACCCGGATCCCTCCTTCCCACAAGGTCATCTTTTTCTCCGTGAGTATACCCATATCAGAAAATCGCTCTCCTCCATTGTCGCTCGTAAAAACAATGATGGTTTTGTTCATCATTCCGTTGGCCTGCAGGGTTTGGATGATCACACCCACAGCAGAGTCCATCCTCCTGACCATCGATGCAAATTTTTCTGCCGACCCATTTTCCTTCCAGGCTGCATCATCCAATGGATAGGCTGCATCTCCCGGTGCCTGCCAGGGCCAGTGCGGTGCTGTAAACTGTAGACTCAGGAAAAACGGCTTTTGATGCGGGCGTTGAATGAGGTCCACTGATCGCCGGAGTAAGAGATCGGTCATATATCCTTTGTCACTGCTCACTTCATAGCCATCGTACAAATCCATACTACCATCAGGTGACTGGTGCGTTTGGTAGTCATTGGCGCCTCCTTTGATACCATAAAAATGATCGAACCCCATCTTCATCGGATGAAATGCCGGCGTAAATCCCAAGTGCCATTTACCCACCAGATAGGTGTCATAACCTGCATCATGCAGTCCTTTCGCAAGATTGGGAATCGATGGATCCAAACCCATCAAACTGTCTTCATGATTCCAATCAAGTGGTTCCCGCAAACCCACCGGCGTCCTTGCAGGATACCGGCCCGTCATCAGGCCCGTCCTGCTGGGTGTGCATACCGGCGCTGATGCATATCCCTGCGTATACTTAATGCTTCGTGCCGCTAATGCATCAAGGTTTGGTGTGGGGATCGATGTGTTCCCGTAACATCCAATGTCTCCGTACCCAAGGTCATCGGCTACCATCAGTATGATGTTAGGCTGCTGCTGTGCATGGGCTACGCTGTAGATGATCGTGCACATGAATAACAATGTGAAGCGTATACTACAAGATAGATAAGTTTCCATTGTCTTGTGGATGCCTTACACGGCAGACTTTCTGTACCCAACCTGAAATAAAATTCCCGCGATGGTTTCATTCATCAGCATCTTCAGGTCATCATCGTGGAAAATCAATGTAAAGGCACGCTGAAGATACTTCAATCCAGAGGGAAATTTGTTGTGATATTTACTGACCAATTCGCGAAGCTCGTGAAAATCTCCCAGGTGATAAACCGCAATGATCTCAAAAACGGAATCGAATATCGTATTTAGTCTTCCAATCTTCTTCGCATGGAACAACGCCGCACGAAAATCCCTCTTTTTAATACTGGCTATCGTATGCGGAACATGGATCCACCAGGATGGTACCGGAATCACTTCCAAAAGATCCTTTACCAGTTTTGTACTTTTCTCATACTCCCCGATGAAACATAGCCCTATCGCAATGGTCATATTAAAAAAAGCAGCATGTGGATTTGCCCGATGCATACGGTCTATTGCTACCAGGGCAGCTTCACGGTCCCCACTCATCACGATCAACCATGCCCGGGCAAACAGGGCATGTTGGTGATCCGGATCTAATTCAAGGGCACGGGCGGTATAAATCCTCGAATGTTCAATGGAATCAGCATCCTGCAAATAACCATATACCACACCATCTGCATACATGGAAGCCAGGATCGCATAACACCAGGCACAATCACCATAGGTTTTCACGAGCCATTCTATCCTTTGCAAAGCCGGGTGAAAAGTATCTGCGTTATTGTGGATCTGGTTTCGGTAATAGAGATGAAGTGCTTCCTCCTGGATGCTTCCGTATCCGGCCTCAATGCTCTGCTCCCCATGACGGGCAAAGAGCAGGCCCGAGTATCCACAAATGGTTGATGCAACACGTGAAGAAATCTTCTCCAATTCAAGATCTGGCGCAGATCCCATGGTATTGAATTGGTATGTATGTGACCATATCAGCATGTCCTCAGCACTTTCATACAGCCGTAAACCTATATGAACTGTATCTGCTTCTACGGAGATGCTTCCGTGAAAATAGTAGTTGACTGAAAGATCCTTCACCACCGTATCATGAGAATGGCCGGCTTCAAGCAAGGCAAGAACAGGTAAATACGGAATCACTTCAACTTCCTGAAAGTGACCAAGGGTGGCAGACATACATATCCCCAGCTGATCCGCAGAAAAGCCAAACTGCTCCGTCTGCTGCAGAAGGTCAAATGGGAAAAAACAGATCTTCTTCCGCCATCCTTTTTCCCTGGACTGCGCAGAATAATATCCGTTGCGGTCTGCAGGTGCGTCCACCATCTGAAAAAGGGAGAACTCCGGGATATAGGTTCCTTTGGGTATCTCAATCCTGACCACAGCGTCATTGGCCCTTAGCCCATAATACTCCTCCAACTGTTTTCTCAAACGAATCGCATGAATCCTGACAGAAGGGTCCGTGGTTCGGTTAAAATCAGGGGCCTTATCCAGCACTTCCGTGCCAATGGTGTACTCTTTGATCTCCCGTTGACGCCCATCAAGTGTCTTGGATACGATGTACCGCAGAAAACGGCAGAGGATGGGAGAATTGACAAAACCCTTGCTGGATAGGATTTTATCCAACTCCTGCTCAATCAGAATCCTCGGGATGGGTGTAAACTGCTGCATGTATTTAGCAAAGCTTGCTTCCCCAAAATAGAAAAATTCCAGATCAATGCAGCAAGTTTTGTTTCATTGTTTTAACACTGAATAACATGTGCATATTTATGTTGACAATTTACCTACCTTATGGACACATTTACTAACCCAATTTTTTCTATTATGGCAACAAAAAGGACCGTTTTAAGGAGTTCGGCTGGCAAAAAACTCTATGCAGTAAGAAATGAAGATGGCACGTTCAAAGACATCCAAACTTACAAAAAAGCACACGGTGCTGATCTGAAAAAGAAAGCGAAAGCAGAAGCCCCAAAGAAAAAAGTAGCAAAAAAAGCAGCCCCCAAAAAAGCAGCGAAAAAAGCAGCTCCCAAAAAAGCAGCGAAAAAAGCAGCCCCTAAAAAAGCAGCCAAAAAAGCAGCTCCCAAGAAGGCCGTAAAAAAAGCCGCTAAGAAAAAATAGTTCATCGATCAAGCTACAAAAAAGCGCTTCATACAAGAAGCGCTTTTTTTATGCTATAGCTGACCAGCGTCATTGTTTTCAGATGTCTATCCTTGTATTTTTATCATTCAAAATTTAACTCCAATGCCTTACTAATTTGCCCACCCAACCATCTCAGTGTTCACTTCTAAAGAGGAGGTGTTATGACAAAGGCAATGACAAGGGTAAATGATTTTTTACCTGAAATGTTTGACGACTTTCTGAAACCATGGAACGAAAGATTCAATGGTAATATCTGGGGTAAAATGCTTACCACTCCTGCAGTAAACATCAGGGAGACAAAAGAGAATTTCCTGATTGATCTGGCTGCACCAGGCTTGGCCAAAGAAGACTTCCAAATTGACCTCAATGGCAACATGCTCACCATTATGTGTGAGAAAGAAGAAAAGAAAGAAGAAAAAATGGAGCAATTGACTCGCAATGAGTACAACTTCACTTCTTTCACAAGAACCTTCACCGTGCCAGACGATGTTAAAATGGAAAAAATTGAAGCCAACTACAAAGACGGTGTTCTGCACTTAATGCTTCCAAAAAAAGATGAAGCAAAGAAACCGTTGGCAATGAAAAACATCGTAGTTAAATAGTTCTTGCTATATCCGGTAACCAACCAGCCATCCTCCTTATCGGGAGGATGGCTTTTTTACTCACAGCGTCTTCAAAAACAGCATACTGTCTTTTATACTGGCCGATGCATCTTTTGGCATATCATGCTCCACGAAATAGTATTCAAGCCCGGAAGCAGTAGCTGATTGGAAAATGCGCCTGAAATCAATTGTTCCCTTTCCAACCGGCAAAACATCATTTCTGCCTGCGTCAAGATCCTTCACATGCCAGAGTGGGAACCTGCCAGGATGCAGCTTGAACATCTCCACAGGATCCATGCCCCCCTTAACGGCCCAGGCAAGATCCAACTCCATTTTGATACCGGTATCTTTCAACAGCACATCATAAGGAATGACACCGTCAACAGGTTTAAACTCCCATTCGTGATTGTGGTACACCAATTTCAGTTTCGCTTTCTTTGATACTTCGTTTGCTTTATTGAGAATATCTACAGCTTCCCTGATCTCAGTAGCATTACCTAAAGAAATATTTGCACACACGAGATACTCCACGCCCCCTTCAGCAGCCATATCCACCAACTCCTGCGTATTGTCTTTAAGATTTAACATCGGTGGAATCTGTATCGGATTGCCGTTTGCATCGGTAGGGGGTTTGGCACCTGCAGGCATCTTAAATGGTGTACCCAGCACATGGTGGGACCGCCATTTCATACCCATATCCTTCAGGGTATTGTTAAAGTCTTTCGGCTTCATACCATAAAATCCCCCCAACCTTGAAAATGCAGACTCAATATTTATATACCCTGCGGCCCTCACCTGCTCTAGGGTACCCTTCACGTCACTATCGATCTTCCCGAAAAAAGTAAACAACTGTAAACCCGGTGCCGGCAGTTTAGCAAACGATTCTGTAAATGCCGAAGGCCTTACCAAACCAGCCATCACACCAAGGCCAGCCATCCTGACAAATGTTCTACGTTCCATGATCAATAATTAGGTTATTTATTATTGGGTTATTTAGACTCAATATATGTGTTTTGATTCATACATTGCTATATTTTACATTTACAGATGCCATCACAACAAATCATGAATTTTCACACCCGGAAATGGGTGAAGCCCGAGGACCTGAATCCTAACCACACACTCTTCGGTGGACGGCTATTGCAATGGATCGATGAGGAAGCGGTGATCTATGCCATCATCCAACTGGAGAATCATCATGTGGTTACCAAATACATTTCAGAGATCAATTTCATCAACGCACCCAAACAAGGAGACATTATTGAGCTGGGGATCATCGCCACACATTTTGGATCCAGTTCCCTGACCATGCGTTGCGAAGTGCGCAACAAACTAACCAGGGCGCCAATCCTGACCATCGATAAACTCGTATTCGTGAACCTGGGGCCTGATGGAAAGCCAGCCCCGCATGGAAAAACAGAGATCACTTATGTAAAAGACCGATTGCCCGGTGAAGAATAACTATCCGAAAAGATCAGAGCTCAGGTACCGGTCGCCACGGTCGCAACAAATAAACACGATACAACCGCTCACTAGTTCCTGTGCCAGCCGAATGGCAACTGCCGCACCGCCCCCACTGCTCATGCCCGCGAAGATCCCTTCTTCCCTGGCGAGTCTTCGTGCAAAGGCCGTTGCCTCCTGTTGACTCACATCCATTACTCTGTCAACACGCTCGGGTTCAAAAATTTTAGGGAGATACTCTGGGCTCCAGCGGCGGATACCAGGTATCGAGGATTCCTCCGTTGGTTGGCACCCGATGATTTGGATCGATGGGTTCACTTCCTTGAAATACCGGGAGCAACCCATAATGGTTCCGGTGGTGCCCATCGATGAAACAAAATGAGTAATTGCACCATCTGAGTCCCGCCAGATCTCCGGACCCGTGGTCTTATAGTGGGCCATATAATTATCAGGGTTGGCAAATTGATTCAGCAGGTAAAATCCACCACTGGCTGCCTTCTCTTCCGCGTAGTCCCTGCATACTTCTATGTTTTCGAGAAGCGTCACTTTGGCCCCATAGGCTTCCATTGTCAACACACGTTCACGTGTTGAATTGGCAGGCATCACCAACTCTATTTTCAGGCCAAACAAGTTTGCCACCAAGGCCATGCCAATGCCGGTGTTACCACTCGTAGCTTCAATCAACTGGGTGTTCTTTGTGATGGAACCTCGCTCCAGGGCAGAACGGATCATATTGTAGGCAGGCCTGTCTTTCACACTTCCCCCGGGATTATTTCCCTCCAGCTTCGCAAAAATTTTCACTGCCGGATTGGGGTTGATTCTTAACAACTCCACCATCGGCGTATTGCCTATGATATCAGCGACTCCTGCCATTTGCTGCGTTTAAGTTTTTTCCTTCCAATACGGTAACATCCGGCACATGATATACCAGAGAACCCGGTGCAACAGAACTGGTGAGCCATACGTTGCCACCAATCACACTATGATGCCCTATAACAGTTTCCCCACCAAGTATGGTAGCATTTGAATACAGGATCACATGGTCCTCAATCGTTGGATGGCGCTTGGTATTAGCCATGGATTTAGCTACACTCAATGCACCCAGCGTCACACCCTGGTAGATTTTCACATGCTTGCCGATTATGGTGGTTTCGCCGATCACTATACCAGTGCCGTGATCCACATGGAAATACTCTCCAATGATTGCTCCGGGATGGATATCGATACCTGTTTTGGAATGCGCACACTCCGTGAGTATGCGAGGAATCAGCGGCACTTCCAGTTTCAGCAGCGCATGCGCGATGCGATAAAAACAAAGAGCGTAAAATCCGGGATAGGCCCGGATTACCTCAAACTCACTTTTTGCAGCGGGGTCGCCGTGAAGAATGGCTTCAATATCGGTATTCAATAAGCGATAAATCTCTGGCAACTGCAGGAAAAATTTCACCGCCACAGCAGCATTATCACAGTCCCTGCAAGCCTTGGTGGCATTGAGCAATAGGGTGAGTTCATGCCGCAACACATCGGCATGCGTTTCCATCTCCTCCACACTCTTATCAATATGATCTGATAACTCCGGATACAAAAGAGCAGTGACCCTGGTGGCCCAGCCTGCGATTTCCTCATTGGGCGGTACCGCTTCCAGTTGTTGCAGCTTTCCGTAAATCTGATGGAATAAGTTTTGGTTCATGCTATTCAAAGATAGGACGATGTTATTGTTCCTCTGCGGTTATTCCCTCCATCGTAAACGTTAAAAATACCTGAACCTACGGGCCTCCCCTGTGTTATATTTGCAATTCAATCATTGGCATGGCGTACTCCTCAATGGAAGCGTGTTTATTGGACCTGGAAAAGAATGGGCAACTCGTCAGGATCAGGGAAGAAGTAGATCCTCACCTGGAGATGGCAGCCATTCATCTTCGGGTTCACGAGGCTGGTGGTCCGGCGCTGCTGTTTGAACGCGTTAAAGGCTCCCGCTTCAGGGCAGCTTCCAATATATTTGGTACGCTGGACCGGAGCCGGTTCATTTTCCGGAATAGCCTGGAACAGGTACGGAAACTCATCGATCTCAAAAACAATCCTGTGGAAGCGCTGAAGCACCCCATTCAAAATGCTTCCGCCGCTTTTGCCGCCCTCAAAGCCTTGCCGCTTAAAAATCCGGCATACAAGCCGGTGATGGCCGAGGAGATTCGCATTGAAGATATTCCCCAGATCCAACACTGGCCAAATGATGGCGGCGCATTTGTGACCCTGCCGCAGGTGTACAGCGAAGACATAGATCAACCCGGTATCATGCAGGCTAACCTCGGTATGTACCGGATTCAATTGTCCGGCAATGATTATATACCCAACAAGGAAATCGGCCTTCATTACCAACTACATCGCGGCATTGGCGTTCACCAGACCAAGGCTAACGGTAAAGGGCAACCGTTGAAAGTCAGCGTCTTTGCGGGTGGCCCTCCCTCGCATACCGTTGCGGCCGTAATGCCCCTGCCGGAAGGACTCAGTGAAATGACTTTTGCCGGCGTGTTGGGCGGAAGAAGATTCAGGTATACTTATGCCGATGGATTTTGCGTAAGTACGGATGCTGATTTTGTGATTACAGGTGAAGTATATCCCGGTGAGAACAAACCTGAAGGACCGTTTGGCGATCATCTCGGCTACTACAGTCTGCGTCATGATTTCCCATTGATGCGCGTTCATAAAGTGTATGCACGCAAGAACGCCATCTGGCCATTCACCGTTGTAGGACGGCCTCCGCAAGAAGATACCAGTTTCGGGCAACTCATACATGAAATGACGGGCTCTGCCATACCTAAGGAGATTCCCGGTGTGAAAGAAGTACACGCCGTAGATGCTGCAGGTGTACACCCCTTGTTGCTGGCCATCGGCAGTGAGCGTTATACACCTTATGCCCCTACTAAACAACCTGCAGAACTGTTGACCATCGCCAACCATATTCTTGGAACAGGACAACTTAGCCTGGCTAAATTTCTGTTCATCACAGCAGATGACACCAACCAGTTGAGCACTCACCATGAGGCTGAATTCTTTGCGTATATCCTGGAAAGGATCCACCTCGACAGGGATGTGCATTTCCATACCAACACCACCATTGACACGTTGGATTATTCAGGCACGGGATTGAATACCGGAAGTAAGGTGGTGTTTGCCGCATATGGCGAAAAAATCCGTGAACTGTCTGCCGAAATTCCTGAATCCCTCCGTACCCTGCCCGGTGTGAAAGACATTCAACTCATCATACCCGGTGTAGTAGCCATCCAGACCAATTCCTTTACAAACCATACAGAGGCTGAAAAAGAAGTGGCCGCGTGGAATGACCAACTCCAACCCACAACCCACAACCTCCCACCGCTGCTCATTTGGTGTGATGATGCTACTTTCACGGCCGCTAACCTTCGCAACTTCCTATGGGTAGCATTCACCCGTTGCAATCCCTCGCATGACATCCATGGCATTGGTGCATTTTATGCGAACAAGCACTGGGGATGCAAAGGACCACTCATCATTGATGCCCGCGTAAAGGCTCATCATGCGCCGGCGCTGAAACTAGATCCTGCAGTTGAAAAACGAATTGATCAACTTTTTTCTTCGGGTAGCCTGAGTGGAATACAGACATACAGGAATACAAACATTCAGTAAAATTGAAGTTGACAACCGGACTTCCAAACTTCCGGATACCACTCCTGAACTCCTGTATTACCGTATTACTGATTGCCTGTATTCCAAAAATGAATTAACTTTTGACAATGGCGAGGATCAATCCAAAATTGGAAAAAAATCCCAACAGCGGCTTCGGCGTACAAGCCAATCAGATTGGGGAACGATTCATCAATAAAGACGGCACATTTAATATCACCAGAACCGGGCTTCCGAGGTGGGAAACCCTAAGCCTTTACTCTTACATGCAACGGGTGCATTGGGCGAAATTTCTACTGATCATTCTGGTAAGTTATTTTACCATCAATGTCCTTTTCACCCTCGGTTACGTATTGATTGGTGTTGAACAATTAGATGGATTTGAAGACAAAAATTTCTGGCACAACATCGAAGAGTCTTTTTACTTCAGTACCCAGAGCTTTACCACCGTTGGATATGGAAGGATCAATCCACATGGAACCGGCGCAAACATACTTGCTTCATTGGAAACCATGCTGGGCTGGTTGTTCTTTGCACTCGTTACAGGATTGTTTTATGGAAGAGCCACAAGGCCCAAGGCTTTTCTAAAGTTCAGTCAACAAGCTTTGTTTGCTCCGTACCGGGGTGGAATGGGATTGATGTTCCGCGTGGTTCCCTACAAGGACGATCACTATCTGACGAATGCCACAGCAGTGGTGAATCTTTCATTGATCAACCTGGAAAAAAAAGAGTACGAATTTTACACATTAAAACTGGAGCGCGACAAAGTAGATTCATTTGCGATGAATTGGACCATCGTGCATCCCATAGATCAGGATAGTCCTTTACAACATTTATCGAAACAAGAAATGGAAGCCGCCGATGTGGAAATCTTTGTACATGTCTCTGGATTTGACACCGTGTATTCCAATACCGTAATGGCGCGCACCTCTTATACTTTTCACGAACTGGTTCACAATGCAAAATTTGTTCCGATGTTCCACACGTCGGCTGATGGGAAAAAAACCGTGATTGATTTGGATAAACTGAATGAACATATCCTATTGGAATCCTAGAAGCCTGGAATTCTGGAAGCCTGGAATTCTGGATTCTGGAATTCAGGATTCCAAGATTCCAGGATTCTAAAGTAATTCTCTAAGCGATTGCCACACCACCTCCGCCACTTTCCGATGTCCTTCTTCATTAGGATGAATCCCATCACCCTGATTTAATCCCGGCTCCCCTCCCACTCCTTCCAGTAAAAAAGGAATAAGCGCTACTTTGTTTTTCTCTGCAAGCGAAGGAAAAATAGCTTTAAAGGCATTGGTGTATTTCGCCCCCATATTCGGAGGTACCTGCATACCTGCTAACACAATCTTTACCGCAGGATTTTTCGCCCGAACACTATCGATAATGGTCTGTAGATTCTTTTCTGTTGTTTCCACCGGTATGCCGCGAAGCCCATCATTGGCGCCAAGTTCAAGCACAAACACATCCACCGGCTGGCTGAGGATCCATTCTATCCTTCCCACGCCACCAGAACTGGTTTCGCCGCTCACGCCCGCATTCACCACCTGATAGTCCATCTTCAAAGAATCCAACCGCCGTTGGATCAATCCCGGAAAAGCCAGCGTGGGTTCGTCCAGACCATACCCCGCTGAAAGGCTGTCGCCAAAAAAGATGATGGTCTTCTTCTTTGCTGCGGGCGCTGCTTCTTCCGCGGAGTTAGCTGCCGCCTGCTTTTCAGCTTTTTTATCTTCGTTGCAGGAAAATGAAATACAAATCATGCAGATCAACAACAAATACTTCAAGTGCATACATTACATTAATGCTTTAAAGTTACGCAACTAACCACACTTCCATTCCTCCACACTTTCACACCGTTTTTTACCCTAATTTCAAAGTCCAAATGCCAAACGCCCAATGACAAATGCCTCAAACATCCTTCAGACAGAAAATCTCACGAAGTCTTATAACAGCGCTGGCAAGCAGCTGACCGTGCTTGATCATGTGAATATGCAGGTGGAAGCAGGATCTACCATGGCCATCGTTGGACCTTCCGGTTCAGGGAAAACAACCTTGCTGGGTTTGTGTGCAGGCCTGGACAGTGCAACCTCCGGCTCCGTTCTCCTGAATGGCATCCGTCTGGAAACCCTTTCAGAAGACAAACGGGCTGAGGTAAGAAACCAGTACGTCGGATTTATCTTCCAGAATTTTCAATTGCTCCCAACGCTAACTGCATTGGAGAATGTGATGGTGCCCATGGAACTGCGTAAACAAAGCAATGTGCGTGCAAAAGCCATGGAACTGCTGGACCGTGTGGGTCTTAAAGATCGGGCGCATCATTACCCTGTGCAATTGAGTGGTGGTGAGCAACAACGTATTTCGCTTGCACGTGCTTTTGCGAACACCCCTAAGATCTTATTTGCCGATGAGCCCACGGGAAACCTTGATGCAGAAACGGCAGAACGTGTTGAACAACTGCTGTTTTCCCTCAACAGGGAAGCTGGCACCACGCTGATCATCGTTACCCATAATAATGAACTGGCCGCAAAAACCAACCACATCGTTCGCATCAAAGGTGGTAAACTCGTTAATCCCTAATTGATGATGAACTTTCCCTGGTTACTTAAAATGGCCTGGCGAGACAGTCGCAAGAACCTCTCAAGGCTCGTGCTGTTTGTCTCTTCCATCATCCTCGGCATCGCCGCGCTGGTTTCTATCTTCGCCCTGGGAGATTCCCTCAGTGCAGAAATAGACAACCAGGCAGCGGCATTGATTGGTGCGGATTTGGAGATCAGTACCAATAAACCGATCCCGAAAAATATTCAGCAACTCATCGATTCCATACCTGGTGAACGGGCCGAGCAAAGATCCTTTGCGTCAATGGTTTATTTCCCAAGGACCAATGGAACCCGACTGATACAAGTGCGCGCACTGGAAGGAAATTTTCCTTTTTACGGCGCCATCGAAACCATTCCGCAAACAGCGTCAAGACAGTTCCAGCAAAAACGCACTGCACTGGTTGACCGTTCGCTGATGTTACAATTCAATGTAAAGGTTGGCGACTCTGTAAGGCTGGGTAATACAGCCTATATCATTGAAGGCGAGGTGACAGGTGTACCCGGACAAACCGGTCTCAGCGCGTCCGTTGCACCCGTTGTGTTTATTCCCCTGGAAACCCTTTCCGCTACAGGGCTTGAACAGAAAGGAAGCAGGATCAGTACCAACTATTTTTTTAAAACGCCTTCCACCCTTAGTGTAAATACAATGATGGAATCGATGGGACCCAGGCTTCGGCAGTCTGGCCTCAATTATGATACCATCACTTCCAAAAAAGAAGAGACGGCCCGAAGTTTTCAGGATCTTGCCCGTTTTTTATCCTTGATCGGATTCATCGCGTTACTACTGGGTTGCATTGGTGTGGCCAGTGCCATTCATATTTATATCCGTGAGAAGATCAATAGCATCGCTTTGCTGCGATGCCTCGGCACCACATCAAGACAGGCTTTTATCATCTATCTCATCCAGATCATCGTCATCGGTTTCATCGGTTCCATCCTGGGTGTGTTGTTGGGAACGGCTATCCAGCAACTCCTTCCCATCGTAGTACAGGATCTGTTGCCAGTTAAAATTCATCCGGTGCTAAGTTGGCGCGCGATGAGCCAGGGACTTGTACTCGGGGTCATCATCTCCGTGCTTTTTGCATTGGCGCCACTGATGTCTATCCGCAAAGTTTCGCCCCTGCAAACCATCCGGATGAGCGTGCAACCCACCAACAGATGGGATCCGGTAAACATATTGATCTACCTGATCATAGCCATGTTCATTCTTGTGTTCACAAGGCTTCAGCTTCGTTCCTGGAGTCAGGCCTGGGTATTTACGATTGGAGTGGCAGTAGCATTTGGAATGCTGACACTCATGGCTAAAGGACTCATGTGGAGCATCAGACAATTCTTTCCAACTTCCTGGAGTTATATGTGGCGACAGGGTCTGTCAAATTTATATCGGCCAAACAACCAGACAACGCTCCTGATTGTTTCGATTGGCTTGGGTACGGCACTGATCTGTACATTGTTATTTATTGAATCGATTCTTTTAAAACGAGTGACCCTTTCATCCTCGGGTTCACAGCCCAATATGGTGCTGTTTGACATCCAAACCACACAGAAGGATTCAGTGAAACAACTCACACTGGCGCAAGGATTGCCCGTGATTTCCATGGTGCCCATTGTGAATATGCGTCTGGAAAAAATCAACAACATCAACATTGAAACCGTCCGAAAAGACAGCACCATTCCCATACAGCCCTGGGTCTTTAATCGCGAGTATCGGGTTACTTTCCGGGACTCGCTGATCAACTCAGAAAAGATTACCAAAGGAAAATGGCATAGCCAGGTGGAAAACGGAACGATCTATGTGTCGATGGACGACAATTTCGCTACGCGGAACAAGATCAACATAGGCGATACCGTCACCTTCAATGTGCAGGGCAGTCTGATCAAAACCATTGTAGGCAGTTACCGTAAAGTGGACTGGAACCGCGTACAAACCAATTTTCTGATCGTGTTCCCGGCTGGGGTTTTGGAGAAAGCACCACAGTTCCATGTGTTGATGACCCATGTGCCGGATGTGGCCACTTCTGCAAAATTCCAGCAACAGCTGGTGAGAACCTATCCCAATATTTCTGTGATCGATCTCAACTTAGTACTCTCTATTCTGGATGACATCCTTGGAAAAATCGGGTTTGTGATTCGCTTTATGGCAGGCTTTTGCATCATCACCGGATTGATTGTGCTGATCGCATCGGTGCTGATCAGCAAATACCAGCGCATCCAGGAAAGTGTTTTGTTGCGCACGCTTGGTGCAAGCAGAAGACAGATCTATATCATCAATGCCATTGAATATTTTTTGATTGGGGCGATGGCTGCGTTTACAGGAATTTTACTGGCCTGGATCGCGGGCGCTTTACTGGCCAGCCTGATATTTGAAACATCATTCACACCCAATTGGCTGCCTATTCTCTATGTGTTTATTGCAATCTGTGGTTTGACGGTTTTGATAGGACTCATCAATATCCGGCAGATCGTCAATCGGTCTCCGTTGGAGATCCTGCGTGGAGACAACTAGGAATCGGGGTATTTTAGTTGGAGACCCTTGATGCCCTTGTCGATGATTTTAGCCAGTATGCTTTGATCAATATCTTCCATCTTTTTGATGTAGATACAGCTTTTCCCGTTCTTGAACTTTCCCAATTTCTTCATTAGGGGGCTATCGTCCTGGAGGTACATGTTGGTATAAATGGAGATATTTCCTTTGCGGGGAGAAAAACCCGTAAGGCAGGAGTCGCCCTCATGGCCACTCTCGTACTTATAATGATACTTCCCAAATCCCACAATGGACCCGCCCCACATGGCTGGCTCAAAACCTGAAACTTCCTTCATCAGCTTTACCAAAGCCTTGCAATCTGCCTTTACCTGGGCATCTTCTATAGCGTTGAGAAAATCAGCTACTGAAGTGGATTCTTGCTTCGTCTTGGCCTCATATTTTGCCATATCTCTTGAATATGCATACAAGTAACAAAAATTATGCAAAATGAGCAAGATCTAAACCCTCACCCTTACGCCTAACCCTTAAATTTGCCCCATGCTTAAACTTGGAGTATTCGGCGTAGGCCATCTCGGCAAATTTCACCTCAACAACTGGAAAAACATCGAAGGGGTAGATATTGTAGGATTTTATGACCCCAGTGACAAAAATGCAGCTGAAGTTGAAGAGAAATATGGACTGAAAAGGTTTACGCAAGCGGAAGATCTTATCCGCTTGGTTGATGCGGCAGATATTGTTGCACCCACCACTTTTCATCATGAGCTTTGTAAACTGGCGCTCCGCAATGGCAGGCATGTGTTTGTTGAGAAACCGATGGCCGATACAATGGAGCAGGCCAAAGAAATCCTTAGCCTCGTCAAAGAATCCAAGGTAAAATTTCAGGTGGGACATGTGGAAAGATTCAACCCGGCTTTTCTTGCCCTGCAGGGTCACCAACTGAATCCCATGTTCATTGAGGTTCACCGCCTGGCACAATTCAACCCGCGGGGAACCGAAGTAAGTGTGATCCTTGACCTGATGATCCACGACATCGATATCATACTACACCTGGTGAAGAGTGATGTCAAAAATATCTATGCCAACGGCGTTGCTGTGATGACTGATACCCCGGACATCGCCAACGTAAGGATTGAATTCAACAATGGCTGCGTAGCCAACCTTACCTCTTCACGCATCTCTATGAAGAAAATGCGGAAGATCCGCTTGTTCCAGAAAGATGCATACATCGGTATTGATTTTCTGGAAAAGAAAACGGAGATCATCAAACTCAAAGACGAAGGCGATGACGCTCTGTTTCATTTTGACATCGAAACACCGAAGGGAACAAAAACCCTGGCCATCAATAATCCGGAAAGCAAAGACATCAATGCCATTGAAGCGGAATTGAAAGCGTTCAGAGATGCCATCGTTAACGATACAAGGCCTCCTGTGAATGAGATTGACGGCTATATGGCCATGGAAGTGGCGCATGAGATCCTGAAAAAGATCGTCTCCAATTTCCCTTCCAGCCAACCCGTGATATGAAACATCCAAAGAGGATCCATTCATTCTGGTATGCAGCAGTAGATCTGCTGATGTCAGGATTGGCATGGGCGCTCTTTTTTGCATTCAGGAAAAGACTCCTTGAACAACCGCATCATTGGAAAGAAGATATTGCGGGTGATCCCAAATTCTGGTGGGGGATCATCCTGATACCGCTGGGCTGGGTGCTGCTCTATGCTATTGCGGGTTCTTATCGGACCCTTTATAAAAAATCCCGTCTCAATGAATTGATGGCAACATTTTTACTCAGCCTCCTGGGTACAGCCATTCTCTTTTTTGTATTTGTATTGGATGATACCACTTTGGACCACAATTATTTTTACAAGGCTTTTTTGTCTTTGTGGGTCCTGACATTCTCGCTGCAAGCCATTGGCCGGATATTGTTGCTGGGAATCACTAAATCACAAGTACTTAAAGGAAGAGTGTGGTTCAACACCTTACTCGTGGGTAATGAGAAATCAGCAGAAAAACTGATTGGGGAACTGAGGCACAACAGCAGATGGTTGGGATACCGATTTGCAGGCTACTTCACACCAGACCAGTATCCCAACGGCCTGCAGTCTTTTCTTCCTTTTTTAGGCACGATGGACAAACTGGATGACTATCTTTCACAGCATCCCGTTGATCAGGTCATCATTGCACTGGATAAGAATCACAGTCCCATGGTAGAGGCCTTGATCAATACGCTCAGCAAGTATACCATGGAGATCAAGTTGATGCCAGACACCATCGATATCCTTGCCGGCTCTGTACAAACCTCAAACGTTCTTGCGCCGGCGTTGATAGATATCAATACGGCACCCATGCCCCAATGGCAGCAGAACATCAAACGGGTACTGGATATACTGTTCTCATTGCTGGGACTTGCCTTGCTTTCGCCATTGCTTTTGTATATCGCCATCAGGGTCAAAAACTCTTCTCCGGGAGGGATCATCTATAGCCAGGAACGCATCGGCAGAAAAGGAAAGCCATTTATCATCTATAAATTCAGGTCAATGTTCCTCAATGCCGAAGCGGAAGGGCCAAGGCTTTCGTCAAGGGACGACAGCAGGATTACTACCTGGGGAAAAATCATGCGCAAATGGCGACTGGATGAGCTTCCTCAGTTTTGGAACATCCTCATCGGGGATATGAGTCTTGTCGGTCCCAGGCCCGAACGGAAATTTTATATCGATAAAATCCTGCTTACCCATCCGCATTATATTCACTTGTTGAAAGTAAAACCCGGTTTGACCAGCTGGGGGATGGTTAAATTTGGCTATGCAGAAAACCTTGAACAGATGACGCAAAGGATGACTTATGATCTGGTATACATGGAAAATCTTTCGCTGGCATTGGATTTTAAGATCATGATCCATACCATCCGCATCGTGCTGCTTGGAAAAGGAAAATAAAACCCAATGAATCGAATTCGTATCGTCATATTGCTTTTTTTGATCAGCCTTACTACCTCAGTTTCGGCACAGCAAACATACTGGCAACAGGAGGTAAACTACACCATGAATGTAAAGCTGGATCCAACAGACAACAGCCTGCAAGCCAATGCAAGGATCGTTTATGTGAATCACTCTCCGGATACGCTGCGTTTCATTTGGTTTCATCTCTGGCCCAATGCGTTCAAGAACGATAAGACGGCTTTCAGTGATCAACTGCTGGAGAATGGGCGAACAGATTTTTATTTTTCAGACAACGAACAGCGGGGTTATATCAACCGGCTGGATTTCCGCATCAATGAAAAACCGGTGCAAACCGAAGACCATCCGGAACATATAGACATTGTGAAATTGATTCTGCCCGCCGCCCTCCACCCTGGAGACTCCGTCATCATCACCACACCCTTTCATGTGAAGCTGCCATACAATTTTTCACGGGGGGGATACAATGGAAAAACTTACCAGATCACGCAATGGTATCCAAAAGCTGCGGTGTATGATGAAAAGGGCTGGCACCCCATGCCATACCTTGACCAGGGGGAATTCTATGCCGATTTCGGGAAATACGATGTAACCATTACCGTTCCGGAGAAATTTGTAGTTGCCGCAACCGGAGAACCTCAGTTCTTAGTTGAAGATGCTTTGTTCATTGCAAAAAGAGCACCAAAGCAGAAACCCGGTACAAAGAAAAAACTACCCGTTCCTGTAACGGATTGGCAAAAGATGCCCACCAAAACCTATGCATATGTGCAGGAAAATGCGGTTGACTTTGCATGGTTTGCAGATACTACATTCACCTTACAGAAAGGTGTTGTAAAACTGCCCTCGGGCAAAGAGGTGCAACTGAGGTGCTACTTCCATTTGCAGAACCTCGAGACCTGGGCCAACGCCATCAATTTCATGAAGGATGCCATCACTTATCATTCTGCATGGATAGGTGAATATCCTTACTCCAGTGTTACCATCGTTGATGGCCAACAGGGATTTACCGGTGGTATGGAATATCCTACCATTACTTTGCTTACTGGTGTAGAGACACCAAAAGAACTCGACTTACTGATCTTTCATGAAATAGGTCACAACTGGTTTCAGGCCACCCTTGCCAGCAATGAAAGAAAATACCCCTGGATGGATGAAGGGATGAATACGTATTATGATCATCGGTATGAAGCCATTAAGTATCCATTCAAACAGGGCAGAAGAAGTTTCAACGCACTCTTCGCAGATCCTAGATTGCCTGAGCTATTGTTAACCAACCAGGTCAGGATGAATAAGGACCAGCCGATGATGACGCCGTCAGACTCCTTTACCACAGGCAATTACAACATGATCGCATACAACAAGTCTGCGCTGTGGATGAAAAGGCTGGAAACCACTTTGGGTACAGAGAAATTTGATGCAGCAATGCAAACGTATTACGAACAGTGGAAGTTCAAACATCCTTATCCGGAAGACTTTGAGTCCACCATTCGCAGTGCAAGCGGAAACCAGGCAGACACCCTGTTCCAGATGCTGGGCAGAAAAGGGAACATCAATCCTGAGCCAAGAAGACCAGTGAAAATTGTACCGCTATACCAGCTACGGGAATCATTTACCAGCAAGCCCATTTTTGTCATGCCCATCGCACTGTACAATGCATTTAATGGATTGATGCCGGGCATTGCTGTTCACAACTATTCATTGCCCTTGCCCCGTTTCAATTTTGTGATGGCGCCGATGTTTGGGCTCAAGAGCAAACGATTCAACGGCTGGAGTCGCTTTGCCTATCAATGGTATCCGAATGGTGCTTTTTCCCATATTGAAGCTGCAGTTATCGCAGCGGGTTTCAGTCAGCAACTGTTTAAAGATTCTGCCGGCCAAACCTTTAACCTCGGCACCAGCAAACTGGCTCCTTCCATTAAGTTCACGCTTAAGGAACCCTATGCAAGGAGTACAATGGAACGATTTGTTCAGCTCCGTTTCTTCCGGATTGCAGAAGACCAGATCAATTTCCTCAAAGACCCTATCAACAATGAAGAGATCGTTGAAAAAATAAAGAATCGATACAACATTACTCAGCTCAGGACCGTGATCAACAACTACAGGAAACTGTATCCCTATCGCGGCGAATTTCTTGCAGAACTCAATAAGGAATTCATGCGTTTAAGCGTCACTGGAAATTACTTCTTTAACTTCAGAAAAAAAGGTGGTGTTAACCTGAGAGTATTTGCAGGAAAATTTATTTACCTGGCCACCAAAGATATCAACACACAGTTTGAATTGCAACGTTATCATCTCACGATGAGTGGTCCGAAAGGTGACGAAGACTACACGTATAGTGCGCCATTCATCGGAAGAAACGAAAACTCCGGACTGTGGAGCCAACAGATCATGCCTAGGGATGGATTTTTTAAAGTACGGACGGATCTGCTTGCCACCAAACCAGGCGTGAGCGATAACTGGCTCACAGCGGCCAACCTCACAGTGGATGTACCAGATCACCTGAATCCACTTCAGGTACTTCCAATCAAGATTCCGCTTAAATTATTCGCCGATTTCGGCACTTCAAGTACTACCTGGAACCAGGATGGCGGATCCAGACTTTTGTATGATGCGGGTATACAGATCAGCATGCTGAACAGCCTGGTAAACTTCTATTTCCCGCTGGTATACAGCAGTGTATACCGCGATTATTTCAAATCAACACCGGGAAATAATTTTTTCCAACGGGTAAGTTTTTCAATCAATATTCTGGACCTGAATTTCCGGCAGATCAGTCAACAGTTTGCAAAATGAGCATCCGCATACTGAAAAGGAAAGATATAGATGCAGAACAGTGGGATACCATTGCTCAGGCGTCCACTAACGGTCTTATCTACACGACAACTGGGTATCTTGACCTGATGACGGATCAATGGGAGGGCATCGTTATAGACAACTATCGCGCGGCAATGCCCATTCCATTTCGAAAAAAATGGGGAATTCAATATGTCTATCAGGTGCCGTTTATTCAGCAGTTGGGCCTTATTGGCACATATGAGAACAACGAACTTTTGGAGTGCCTGAACCTTATGCAGGAGACATTCCGGTATGGCAACTATGCCTTTAATTATTTGAATACTATTGGAGTATCAGCGGTTGCTAAAAACTATATCCTTGATCTTAGACCAGACTACCAAACCATTGCAAAAGGATACAGGAATGACCACCGAAGAAATTTACAATGGGACAGGATTCGGCATTTGGAATATCGAAAAACCGAAGCTGTAGCGGAGACCATTCATTTGTATCGGGAATTGTACCATCATAAATTTCAACACGTACCACTGCAGAGTTTTGAACATTTGATCCAGTTCGCGCAAGACAGACCCGAACAGGTAATTGTCAGGGAAGCCAGGGAAAATGGAAAACTATCATCGGCCATTTTTGTGTTGAAAGACAATAAACGCCTCTACACATTAGCCTCTGCTACTACTGAGCGGGGCAAAAAATCAGCAGCGAATCGTTTTCTGCTAGACAGGCTGATCAGGGAATTTGCGGGTCATGAGCTGCTGATTGATTTTGAGGGTTCTGATCTTCCCGGAGTAGCAGAATACTACGAGGGATTTGGTGCAGTGTTGCAGCCCTACAGCATTGTAAAATGGAACCATCTTCCATTACCCATCCGCTGGTTCAAGAAATAACGATCTCTTATTTCTTCATCAATAATTGCTCAGCGAGTAAAAGATCAGTAGGATAAGTGATCTTGATATTACGCTCCTCTCCTTCCGTGAGATGAACCTTTTTGCCATAGCTTTCCCAAACCGTTGCCTCATCCGTAAATGCAGGCTGACTGGGTTGTTCAAAGGCTTTCTTCAATTCGCCTGCAGGAAAAGTCTGAGGCGTTTGGATAGCCCGCAAAGCCGACCGGTCAACCACCACGGAATGTTCACCTTCAATCTTTCTGATGCTGTCTTTGACGGGCACTACAGGTATCGACGAACCAAACTGTAGTGCATCCTTGTAACACTGCCGGATCAAGGTTGGGGAAACCATACACCTGACGGCGTCATGAACGAAGACCATCGCATCATCATCCGTTACCGCAAGTCCATTGCGTACTGAATCAAAACGGGTAGGGCCACCTGAAACAAGCGTAACTTCTTGCCCGGGGAGAAATTGTTGTAAATATCCTCTGCCTGCTTGCATGTGGAGGTCAGGCAAAACCACCACCATATGGATATCTTCAATAGCGGCAAGAAAAGCCTTGACGGTATGAATTAATACCGGCACCCCGTGGATCGACAGAAACTGTTTCGGCAGTTCCGAACCCATTCGGGCGCCTGACCCACCAGCAACAATTACAGCATAAGTCTTCATCCCGCAATTTTCGCTAAAATAATTGATAAATTGCCGCATGTACCGGATGTTCCGTTGGATAGTATTGATCATTCTCCTTTCCTCATGCCAAAAAAAGGAGAAACAGTTAAACGAAGTGTTTGCGCTTCGTGAAATGAGTGAACTGGCAACCGTGGAATACACCGTAACAAAAATTGTAAAAGCAAGCGACGACCAGACCTGGTATAAATTCGGGGACCGGAAGATCCTGATGAGTTGTAAGGCAAGCATCAAAGCGGGTATAGACTTATCGCAGATAACGGAAGCCAATGTAAAGATCGATGGGAAGTCGATCGAGATGGTCTTACCTCGCGCGCACATCATCAGCCTGAACATGAAGCTCGAAGACATTCGCGTTGAATACCAGGAAACTGGATTCTTCAGGGATAAGTTTGCCACAGAAGAACGGGATGATTTGATGAAACAGGGAGAAACGCAGATCCGGAATTCAACCGAAGCACTGGGCGTATTGCAAACTGCAGAAACCAATGCCACGCTTGTCATGAGTAATTATCTTAAAAGTCTCGGCTATCAAAAGATCAATATCCGGTACACCTCTAACCCTACAACCTCACCCTTAAAATGAAGTTTTTTAGAAATTACATCTTAGTGGTGGCAGGGATTTTCCTGGTGATCTTTCTTTTACAGAAATTCAACGTATTCCCTTCCTGGGGCAGTCTTTTCAGTGCAAAGCCTGTGGTGATTGAAGAAACACCTGTGTTGATCTCCGAGATCAAAGAGTTATCTGAAATGATCACGATCACCGCATTTGATGAAGTAGTGGTGGATTCCATCAAACCCAGCAAATACGATATCGTCAATAAGATCACTGGCTTTTCTGTACCTACCCTTTCACCAACTCCGGACAGGCTGGTTCTCGTTTCCCGCGGCAAAGTGATGGCCGGAACAGACCTCAGTGCTTTAATGCCCGATGATTTTTATATCGATAAAGACTCCGTGAGCATGGCCATTCCTCCGGCCAGAATCTTTGATGTGATCACCAACCCTTCAGACTTCACCACGTTTGCAGAAAGCGGGGAATGGACACCGGAAGCGGTTACGCTGGTCAAACAAAAAGCACGTAACAAAGTATTGCAACGTGCCTTGGAAAATGGCATCCTCGAGAAAGCGAATCAACGAAGCAAAGTGGTGATGGAGAATTTCCTGCGATCACTTGGGTATTCGCGCATTCAAATTGTTATGCAATAAGCACGTCGTAGATTGCAGGTTGCTCACTTCCACCTTCAACCTTCCACCTTCAACCTTCCACCTTCCACCTGCTATAACAGTCGCTCGCACTCCCGAAGCAGCTTCTCCCGATTAACCGCCGCCGTCCCTACCTCTTCACAAACCAATCCACCGGCAATATTAGCAGCCTCTGCCATCATCGCAATATCTTTCGTTACCGCATAGACCATGGATGCCACGGCAATGACCGTATCGCCGGCACCACTCACGTCTGCTATGCTGCGAAGATGAGAAGGAATGATCTTGGTAGTAGTGCTGTCGCTATAGTACGCCCCTTTCTCAGAAAGGGTAATGAATGAAATATGATGACCGAGGATGGTAGCCAGCTCGGCATGGATCCTGTCCAGCAAAGCCTGGTTCACGCCATCGTCAATAATGTTCAGCGCTTCTTTGGCTTCTTTGAGATTGGGCTTAAAAATATCAACGCCTTTATAGCTGAAAAAATTCTTTCGCTTAGGGTCAACCGTGGTGATCACGCCATGCTCTTTACAAATGGGGATCAGCGTGCGAATCACTTTCTCGGTGAGAACACCTTTGTTATAATCTTCAAAGATTACTACAGAAGGTCTTTCTCGAGTGATATATGCTGTAGCGGCGTCTATCATCCGATCTTCCTCTACGGCAGACAAATCCCTTGAGATTTCGCTATCAAGACGCATCATCTGCTGGTTCCTGCTGATGATACGCATTTTATTGGTGGTGATGCGGTCTTTGCTTTCGAGAATATACTTTGTATCGATGCCATGCTGGCCGAACATCTGGATCAATTGCTTTCCATCTTCATCACCACCGGTGAAACTGATCACAGAGGTTCTTGCACCCAGGGAGCAAAGATTCAGCGCCACATTCCCTGCGCCACCAATACGGTATTCTTTTTTATCCAGCGCAACAATTGGTACAGGTGCTTCCGGGGAGATCCTATCCACATGCCCCCACATATATGTATCCAGCATTACGTCTCCAATGACGCCTACCTTCATTTTTCCAAACGCCTCAAACAGTTCCTGAAATCGCATATGCAAGACTTAGATAAAATTATGATTTACGGGTAGCCACAGCAATGTAATAAATCGGGATACCTAATAAAGTGATGATCATGCCTGGCCAGGTATACTGGGGTTTAAAGGCGATCAACAAGCTGCAGAAGGTAATGCCCATGAGAATGTAGATTGCTGGCAGGAAAGGGTATCCAAACGCTTTGTAGGGCCGCTCTGCTTCCGGACGCTTGGCCCGAAGAATGAATATTCCGATAATCGTCAGTACATAGAAAATCACCACTACAAAAGACACCATATCCAGCAGGTCACCATACCGGCCACTCAAACAGAGTAGGCAGGCCACCACGGCTTGTGCCCAAAGCGCCCATTGCGGCACCGCATTTCCGTTCAGGGATGCCGCTTTTTTAAAGAAGAGGCGATCCTGCGCCATGGTATAATACACCCTTGCACCAGCCAGTACCAGGCCGTTGATACAACCAAATGTGGAGATCATGATGAGAATGGCAATGATCGCCTTACCGGTATTTCCCATGATCACATTGGCTGCAGCCACCGCCAGCCTGTCTTCCTCAGGAAACGCGATTTGGTTTAACGGCAACACGTGCAAATACATCAGGTTGGTGGAAATATAGATGATAGACACGAGCAAGGTACCCAGGAACAGACTCAACCCGATATTTCTTTTCGGATTCTTAATCTCACTGGCGATAAACGTCACATTGTTCCAGGCATCACTACTAAAAACGGAACCCACCATGGATGCAGCAATGGCTCCCATCAGCGCAACCCCACCAATATCCCGCCAGCTCACCGTTGCAGCAGTAGCCGCCTTGTCTATGACTTCCTGTGCGTGCATACCTGTTTCCCAGTTGGCACTCCAGAAACTTTCTTTCGCCAACAGAAAGCCGAAAATAATCAGCCCGAAAAGTGACAATAATTTAGATATCGTAAAGGTGGTCTGGATCATCTTCCCCTCCTTGATTCCTCGGGTATTGATATACGTTAGTACGATGATGATCATGATCCCCAGCAACTGCGCTTTATTCACGGCAAACGGTCCAACGGTGAACAACACGTTTTCCGGCGTGGCCCGGAAGGCAGGTATAAAATATCCGGTAAACTTGGCGAAGGCTACGGCCACTGCTGCAATGGTTCCGGTCTGGATCACGGAAAAGAAACTCCAGCCATACAAAAAGCCTACCAGCGGGTTGTACGCCTCTTTGAGGTATACATATTGTCCTCCCGCTTTCGGGAACATCCCGCTCAGCTCTCCATAGCTTACCGCAGCGATGATAGTCATCACCGCCGTGATCACCCATACGCCAATCAGCCAGCCAGCACTGCCTACGTTTCTCACGATGTCTGCACTCACAATGAAAATTCCCGAACCAATCATGGATCCCGCCACAACCATTGTAGCATCTAATAGTCCCAGGCTGGGTTTAAAATTCGACTGTTCCGTCATGCAAAGGATTTATTTCGAAAGATAGGAAAAATAGGATATAGCCATTAGGTTATAGTTTTTAGGTCTTACATTTAATCAGAACTCCTTGTTATGAAAAAATTGTTCTGCCTGTTGGTACTGATATCCAGCTTACATGCTTTTTCGCAACCATTTGCTCCTGAATATTTCACCGCCATGAAATGGCGGATGATTGGTCCGCATCGCGCGGGTAGAACGGTTGGTGCCACCGGCGTGCCGTCTCAGCCTAACGTATTCTACATTGGTGTGAACAATGGCGGGGTCTGGAAAACAACGGATTTCGGCAGGACGTGGATACCCATTTTCGATGACCAACCCACCGGGTCTATTGGCGACATCGTTGTGTCACCATCCAATCCCAATGTCATCTATGTGGGTAGTGGCGAGGGGCTTCAACGTCCTGATCTCTCCGTTGGTGACGGCGTATACAAATCCAACGATGGCGGTAAAACCTGGCTGCACCTTGGCCTTAAGGAAGGCCAGCAAATCGGCGGCATGGCACTCGATCCGGAGAATGAGAACCGACTGTTTGTTGCGGTACTCGGTCATCCTTATGGCCCTAATAAAGAACGAGGGGTATATCGTACATTGGACGGCGGAAAAACCTGGAAACAAGTTCTTTATAAAGATGAAAATACCGGCGCCATCCAGGTAACCATCGATCCCAAAAATGCAAACATCATTTACGCAGACCTCTGGGCAGGCCGGCAGGGACCCTGGGAAAACGGCGCCTGGAACGGGCCGGAAAGCGGCCTATTCAAATCAACAGATGGTGGTGATACATGGGTGAAACTTGAGAAGGGTCTTCCCACAACTGCCCAAGGGTTGGGAAGGATCGGCTTCTGTATCGCTCCCTCTGATCCAAATCGGTTATACGCCACCGTTGACGCAGGCGAGAAACCAGGCATCTACCGAAGTGATGATGCCGGTGCCAGCTGGCAGCTCATCCAATCCGATCCTCGCTACTGGGGCCGCGGAGCAGACTTCGCAGAAGTGAAAGTAGACCCCATCAATAAAGACATCGTTTATAGTGCCAATGTGGTGACATGGAAATCAACAGATGGCGGTATGAACTGGACTGCCTTTAGGGGTGCACCTGGCGGCGATGATTACCATCGCATCTGGATTAACCCCAATAATAACAAGATCATTCTCTTTGCCTCTGATCAGGGCGCCATCATCACCGTTAATGGTGGTGAAACATTTTCTTCCTGGTATAACCAACCCACCGCACAGTTTTATCACGTAAGCACAGACAATGCTTTTCCCTACAATGTTTACGGTGGCCAGCAGGAAAGCGGATCAGTGGGTATTGTGTCAAGAGGCAATGATGGTTTCATCACTTATCGCGAATGGCATCCTGTTGGTGTGGAAGAATACGGATACGTAGCCGCGGATCCACTGGATCATAACATCATCTATGGCGGTAAAATAACCAAGCACGATAAAAGAACCGGACAAACGCAGAACATCGCTCCTGAAGCGGTGCGCTCTGGTAAATTTCGTTTCATCAGAACCGCGCCGGTGCTCTTCTCCCCCATCGATCCCAAAACACTATTCTTCGCAGGCAATGTGTTGTTCAAAACTCGGGACGGTGGTTTGAATTGGTCCGTCATCAGCCCGGACCTCAGCAGAAGCGCATGGGACATCCCGGCATCCGTGGGTGTGTTCACCAATACACAAATGAAAACCATGCCACGCCGCGGTGTCATCTACACGGTAGCGCCTTCATTCAAAGACTCCAACACCATCTGGTGTGGAACAGACGATGGACTGATCCATGTTACACGCAATGGTGGTAAACAGTGGATGGATGTAACCCCGCCTGCAATCACTTCATGGAGTAAAGTGTCCTTGACGGAAGCAAGTCATTTTGATGTAAACACTGCCTATGCTGCTGTTAACCGGATCAGGCTCGATGACATGAAACCGCATATTTACAAAACCCATGACGGTGGAAAAACATGGAAAGAGATCGTACAGGGCTTGCCGGATGATCCGATCAATACCGTTCGGGAAGATCCCGTTCGCAAGGGCTTGTTGTATGCGGGTTCTGAACGCGCCGTGTATGTATCTTTTGACGATGGGGAACACTGGCAGTCTTTGCGTTTGAATATGCCTGCTACCTCTATCCGTGATCTGGTGATCAAGGACGATGACATCGTGGTGGGTACACACGGAAGAAGCTTCTGGATTCTCGATGACATCACACCGCTGAGGCAAATCAGTTCCGCGCTGAGCGGCCAACCTGTGATCCTCTATAAACCGCAGCAGGCCTGGCGTGTGCGGTGGAGCACTTATACAGACACACCCGTTCCACAAGAAGAACCAGCAGGAGAAAATCCGCCAGACGGCGCCGTGATCAACTATCACTTAAATGCTAATGCGAGCCAGGTGAAATTGGAGATCCTTGACAGCAAAGGAAAATTGGTGAGAACATATACGTCTAACGATAAGCCCTACACGAAACAGCAGGATAATGTGCCGGACTATTGGGTAAGGCCGCAGCAGATCCTGTCTGCTAAAGCCGGAGCGCATCGATTCTCCTGGGACATGCATTACGATCCATTGGATATAGAGCCTACTTTTCCCATCAGTGCCGTGTACAAAAACACGCCACCAGATCCAACTTCACCGTGGGTGATGCCGGGCGCATATACGGCAAGGCTTACAGTAGATGGCAAAATGCAAACACAAACTTTTGTGGTAAAGATGGATCCGCGGGTGAAAACCTCATTGAAGGATCTGCAAGCGCAGCATGATCTTTCCCTGGCTGTCTATGAGCATAGAAAGTTGCTCCTTAGTCAACGGCCTGTGTCAGAAGAAGAAAAACGTCAGCACGCCGCTAAACTCAGCAGGTCAGAACGGGTATTTGATATGTTGCAAGGATCAGATATGCCGCCTACAGCGGCAATGATTAGCGCTGCAGCAGAACTATTGCACTAAAGGTCATAAAAAAAGGGCGCAACGTCTGCGCCCTCCCTTAATGCCTTAATGCCTAATGCCCAATGCCTACTTAGCAGGCTTTGACGCCTTATACGCCTGGTTCAATCCATCTACCACTTCATTGGTGATGTTGTAGGCTGTATCCTTATAGAACAACACATTGATGCCGCTGCTATAAGAGAAGATATAAGAGTAACTCTTGGTAGTGTTGTAGTCTGTCAGAAATGCGTTGATCTTTTTCTTCAACTCTTCCATCGTCTTGATTCCTTCTTCCTGGATCTGCCTTTCCATATTGGCTTTCTGCTGCTCGAGATTCTGCATCTTACGAGCATAATCACGCTGAAAAGCTTCTGCCTCTACCTGTGTGATCGCATTGCCTCTTTGTACAAAAGCGACGCGCTCATTTTCAATACGCTGAAATGAATTGTTGAGATCCCGATCCGCACCTTCTTTCTTTTTCTCGAACTCAGTCATTTTCTCACGATAGTAGTCATACTTTTCCTGAATGCTATCGAGATCAACATAAGCGATCTTCAAGGGCCTATTTGCTGCAGTATCATTGCCAGCCACTTTCGTGTTGATCTTGGTGATCTGAGAATGATTCTTAAAATGCAGATAAAACAGTACGCCAACTAATACGGCAAGAATTGCGGTAATGGCAGGTAAAATATTTTTCATTTCAGTTTACATTCAAAAGCCAAAAGTCAACATTCAAAAAATCAGTTTCTGACTTTTGAATGTTGACTTTTGAATGATTAATTATTCTTCTTCATCAAAGGTCATCGCTTCGCGAGTAGTCTGGAGAAGTTCATATTCTTCCTTGCTACCTACGATCATGTTCTCGAATTCCCTCATACCGGTACCGGCAGGGATATGGTGACCTGTGATAACGTTTTCTTTCAGACCCATCATATCATCCGTCTTACCCTGGATAGCGGCAGAAGACAATACTTTGGTTGTTTCCTGGAACGAAGCAGCCGAGATCCAGCTTTGCGTACCGAGTGAAGCCTTAGTGATACCGAGCAACACAGGCCTTGATGTAGCGGCCCTTGCATCGCGGAACTCAACCAACTTCTTATCGTTCCTGCGCAGTACAGAATTTTCTTCACGCACCTCACGCAAGCTTACAATTTGACCTGCTTTCAACTTGGAAGACTCACCAGCTTCGGTAACGATCTTCTTATCAAAGATCCAGTCGTTTTCTTCATTGAATGCAAACCTGTCTTCCAGATCCTCCTCAAGGAACCTTGTATCTCCAGGATCAACGATCTCCACTTTCTTCATCATCTGGCGTACGATTACCTCGATGTGTTTGTCGTTGATCTTCACACCCTGCAAACGATAAACCTCCTGGATCTCATTCACCACGTACTCTTGTACCGCAAATGGACCTTTGATAGAGAGGATATCGCTTGGTGCAGTTTGTCCGTCAGACATAGATGTACCTGCCTTCACGAAGTCGCCATCCTGTGCCAGGATCTGACGGGTCAACGGAACGAGGTATTTCTTCACCACACCATCTTTCGCTTCCACCACGATCTCACGGTTACCACGCTTGATGGCACCAAAGGTTACCACACCATCGATCTCAGAAACGATCGCAGGATTACCTGGGTTACGGGCTTCAAACAATTCGGTTACCCTTGGCAGACCACCCGTGATGTCTCGGAGTTTACCCAACACCCTCGGGATCTTCACCAATACCTGGCCGGCTTTCACTTCATCACCGTCATCGATGATCAGGTGTGCACCAACCGGTGTGTTATAGTTCTTCGAATCTTTCTTGCCTTCAACGATGATCGCAGGAATCTTGGTCTTGTCCTTGGTATCGATCACCACTTTCTCACGGTGACCTGTTTGCTCATCAGACTCTTCACGGAAGGTTACACCTTCAATTACGTTCTCGAGTTTGATCACACCAGGAATTTCCGCCAGGATAACGTTGTTGAACGGATCCCATGAGCAGATCACATCGCCTTTCGCTACTTTCTGGCCATCGCTCACCTTCAAGGTTGCACCATAAGGTACGTTGTTGGTGATCAGCAGCCTGTCGTTCTTCACATCCATGATCCTTACCTCACCGGTACGACCAATAACGATATCTACTTCAGTGCCGTCGTTGTTCTTTGATTTAACCGTACGCAGACCATCGAACTGGATGGTACCGTCAAACTTCGCAATGAGTTGTGAATCTACAGCAGCAGATCCGGCAACACCACCCACGTGGAAGGTCCGCAAGGTCAGCTGTGTACCAGGTTCACCGATGGACTGGGCAGCGATGATACCAACAGCATCACCACGTTGTGCCAGCGCACCTGTTGCCAGGTTCACACCATAGCACTTCACACACACACCACGCTTGCTCTCGCAAGTCAGTACAGAGCGGATCTCAACGGTTTCAATACCTGCATCTTCAATGCGCTTCGCCACTTGCTCGTCAATGGCATCACCTGCTTCGCAGATGATCTCATCAGACAATGGATCATACACATTATGCAATGAAGTACGACCCACGATCCTGTCGTACAATGGTTCTACGATGTCCTCATTATCTTTCAGTGCACTGGTGGCAATACCACGCAGTGTTCCGCAATCTTCTTCCATGATCACCACATCCTGTGCAACGTCAACAAGACGACGGGTCAGATAACCGGCATCGGCCGTCTTAAGGGCCGTATCCGCAAGACCTTTACGCGCACCGTGCGTAGAGATGAAGTATTCCAATACACTCAGACCATCCTTGAAGTTGGAGAGGATCGGGTTCTCGATGATCTCGGAACCTGAAGAACCACTCTTCCTTGGCTTGGCCATCAGACCCCTGATACCAGCGAGCTGTTTTACCTGCTGCTTGGAACCACGGGCACCGGAATCCAACATCATGTATACAGAGTTGAAACCTTGCCTGTCAATAGCCATCTCCCTGATCAGGGTTTCGGTTACCTTGGTATCCACCCTTGACCAGATGTCAATGATCTGGTTGTAACGTTCGTTGTTGGTGATCAGACCCATGTTGTAGTTGTCCCAAACTTCCTGAACCTCACCAGCGGCTTGATCCACCATGGATTCTTTCAGGTTAGGAATAACGAGGTCTTCAATGTTAAACGACAAGCCACCACGGAAGGCCATACGGAAACCGAGTTCTTTGATGTTGTCAAGGAACTTAGCGGTTGTAGGAACGTCAGTGATCTTGATGATGTCACCGATGATCTCACGCAGGTTCTTCTTCGTGAGGAGCGCATTCACATAACCCACTTTCTTGGGAACCACCTGGTTCACCAATATGCGGCCCACCGTTGTTTCAATCAGTTTATGTTCCAGTTCGTCCTTATCATTACGCACATCGGTTTTCACCTTGATGAACGCATGCAGATCGATCCTGTTTTCATTGTATGCAATGATCACCTCATCCGCGCTATAGAAAGTCATGCCTTCACCACGAACTTTTTCTGTTTCGGTAGTGCGCTTGCCTTTAGTGATATAATACAGACCCAATACCATGTCCTGTGAAGGCAGGGTGATTGGCGTACCATTCTGCGGGTTGAGGATGTTGTGTGACGCAAGCATCAGCAATTGTGCTTCCAGCACAGCCGCGTTGCTCAGTGGTACGTGTACCGCCATCTGGTCACCGTCAAAGTCAGCGTTGAACGCCGATGTAACGAGTGGGTGCAGCTGGATCGCCTTGCCTTCAACCAGTTTGGGCTGGAAGGCCTGGATAGACAAACGGTGCAGTGTTGGGGCACGGTTAAGCATAACCGGGTGACCCTTGAGGATATTTTCGAGGATATCCCAAACGATGGCTTCCTTGCGGTCAACCAGTTTCCTGGCTGATTTCACCGTTTTTACAATACCCCTTTCAATCAGTTTACGAATAATGAACGGTTTGAACAGCTCAGCTGCCATGTCCTTCGGCAAACCGCACTCATGCAGTTTCAACTCAGGACCTACCACGATTACAGAACGACCGGAGTAGTCAACACGCTTACCCAAAAGGTTCTGACGGAAACGACCCTGCTTACCTTTCAGCACGTCAGAGAGCGATTTCAGTGCACGTCCGCCTTCGGCTTTAACCGCGTTTGATTTACGGCTGTTATCGAATAATGAGTCGATGGCTTCCTGCAACATCCGCTTCTCGTTACGAAGGATAACCTCAGGTGCCTTGATCTCCAACAGACGCTTCAGACGGTTGTTACGGATGATCACCCTGCGGTAGAGATCGTTCAGGTCAGAAGACGCGAAACGACCGCCATCCAGAGGAACGAGCGGGCGAAGTTCCGGTGGAATCACCGGGATATATTGCATCACCATCCACTCGGGACGGTTCTGAATTCTCAGGTTGGCATCACGGAAAGATTCCACAACACTCAGACGCTTTAACGCGTCAGCTTTACGCTGTTGGGAAGTCTCGGTGGCGGCGGCATTCCTCAGGGAGAAGCTCAGGCCATCCAGATCAATGCGGGCCAGCAGGTCATGCACGGCTTCAGCACCCATCTTCGCGATGAATTTGTTAGCATCTTCATCAGGGAGGTACTGGTTATCCTTCGGTAAAGTATCGAGGATGTCCAGGTACTCTTCTTCCGTCAACAGATCGCCAGTATTCTGACCCTTGTCAACGCGAAGACCCGGTTGGATCACCACATAACGTTCATAATATATAATGCTCTCGAGCTTCTTGGAGCTCATACCGAGCAGGTAACCGATTTTGTTGGGCAGACTCTTGAAATACCAAATATGGATCACTGGTACAACAAGCTTGATGTGGCCCATACGCTCACGACGAACCTTTTTCTCCGTTACTTCCACACCGCAACGGTCACACACGATACCCTTATAACGGATACGCTTGTATTTTCCGCAGGCACACTCATAATCCTTAACGGGTCCGAAAATTCGCTCGCAGAACAAACCATCACGCTCCGGCTTATAGGTCCGGTAATTAATGGTTTCTGGCTTCAGCACTTCACCAAAGGAACGCTCCAGGATAGAATCCGGAGATGCAAGGCTAATGGTGATCTTTGAGAAGTTTGACCTTGGCCGATTTTCTTTCTTAATAGCCATAATTATTTCTGAAGTTTAACCGGTTAACTTATTTTGGTACGCTAACATGGAAATCCCTACCGCTCCGCCTGACGAAGACAGCAATTGATAATCAATGAGTTATAT